>OZ024666.1:2400000-3000000 GCA_964016415.1 Erwinia sp.
GAATCCTGTTCGGCGGGGAGCAATGGCATTCCTGAGGGGAAAAGCACACGTTACGTTTCTGCAGTTGTGGTGAATGCAGGCACCATCATACTCTCAGGACAATCAACACTTGCCGGCTTAAAGGTAACCCTGCGCCCCGAGTGGCAAAATGATGAGGGCCAACTCCGCTGGCAGCGCTATTGCGAAAGCAGCAATGTCAGCCAAAAAACTGCCTGTGAAACACTCTTTCGCTTTGGTGGCGATCAGGGGGAGGGAGCTTGATGAATGGTGCAACCCTGGAAACGCTGACTGACCTTTGTCTGCAATATCGTGCCATTGTGCTCTCTTTTTCACCCCAACGGTTGCAGATAGCGACGGAGAATCCACCCAATACAGAAATGATGGCTGCGCTGCGTTTTGTTACCCCTGCGAGGATTGATATTGAACGCTGGTCGTCGGCAAGATTGCAGCAATACGCCAGACAACACAAAATACCCTGGCTGGCTGAACTGGCTGATGTTAATGAAGCTGGGGCAACTGCGCAGGTGGACGCCCTATTACAACTGGCTCTGCAACGCCATGCTTCCGATATTCACCTCGAACCACAAACTGACGCACTGCGGCTGCGTTTACGTATTGATGGCGTATTACAAGTGATCACCTTAAATAGCCAGCATTCACCCGCTGCGCTGATATCGCGATTAAAAATCCTGGCAGGCCTGGATATCGCTGAACGCCGTTTACCCCAGGATGGTCAGTTTACCATCCCAATACAAGGCGAAAGTACCTCGTTTCGTTTGTCTACATTACCTACCTTGTTTGGAGAAAAAGCGGTAATCCGGCTGCTGGAAAGTCACCACCAGGCCGTTTCACTGGATAAACTGGGGATGTCCACACGCGCACTGACGCGATTCCGTCAGGCACTTGCTTTGCCTCAGGGACTGATACTGGTAACGGGCCCGACCGGTAGCGGTAAAACATTTACTCTGTACAGTCGACTCAACTGGCTTAATTCCCCTGAACGCAATATTTGCAGTGTCGAGGATCCTATCGAAATACCTCTGAACGGTATCAATCAGACACAGACGCACGCGAAAACAGGACTGGGATTCAGTCGGGTACTACGTGCTCTGCTCAGACAGGATCCCGATGTCATCATGCTGGGAGAAATACGCGATACTGAGACCGCCGAAATCACCATCCAGGCGGCCCAGACAGGGCACCTGGTGCTCTCTACCTTGCATACTAACTCCACGACAGAAACGATCACCAGGCTGCGTCAGATGGGAGTAGCCAGCTATCTTCTGGCCTCAGCGCTAAAACTGGTAATTTCTCAGCGCCTGGTAAGACGTCTTTGCGAGCATTGTCGGCAACAGGCTGAAGCAATAGCACATTTCCCGCCATCGCTCTGGCCTGGCACCGTACAGAACTGGCAGGCTGCTGGATGCGAACATTGCCACGCTGGCTATCATGGCCGTCTGGCACTGTTCGAACTCCTCTATATTACCCCGGCGATACAGAATGCCATCATGATGGAACAGGATGCGGAAACAATTGGTCAGCTGGCCAGCAAACAAGGAGCACCAACACTTTTCGCCGAAGGATTACGTTTGGTGAATCGAGGCGAGACAACACTTGCAGAACTTTATCGGGTAATCGGCCTGCCGCATGTCTGAATATAACTTTTACTGGAGAGGCATCGATCAACAAGGCAACGAGTTGTGCGGTTTTTTTACGCGGTCACTCACGTTCACTGGTCGTCATGGCATTGATACAGGAAAACCTGATTCCCATCACTGTAAAACGCCAGACAGGAAAACTAACACGCCAGACTACAGCACGGAATCTTCATCTTTTTCGACAGCTGTCCACCTTGTTGCATGCCGGGCTGACTTTGTCATGTAGTGGCACACTGAATTTGGCCACCTGAGCAGAGGTGATATGCTCACCTCAACATCTTATAGGTGAACCAATGAGCAAAGCATTTACTGCTGAATTTAAAGTCGAAGCGGCAAAACTGGTCCTGGATCAGAACTACACTCACGGCGAGGCGGCTAAGGCGATGAACGTCAGCCTCTCCGCCATCAACCGCCGGGTAAAATCGTTACGTATCGAGCGCCAGGGAAAACGCCCCCGGGGCTGCCTCTGACGCCTGAGCAGACTGAACTCAGGGAAATGAGAAAACGGATACAACGCCTTGATATGGAGAATGAAATCCTAAAAAAGGCTACCGCGCTCTTGATGTCGGACTCCCTGAACAGTTCACGATAATAGACAGTCTGAGGGCGCACTACCCGGTAGCGCCATTGTGCCGGCTGTTCGGTGTTCACCGAAGCAGTTATCGCTACATTCGTAAAAATGGCAGGGATTCTGACGCTGAGCGTGCCGTTAAACGGAGTCTCGTCAGTGAAGTCTGGAACGCCAGTGGTGGCTCTGCTGGCGCGAGAAGTATCGCCACGATGGTCAGCGCTAAGGGCGTCAGACTCGGGCGATGGCTGGCCGGTAAGCTGATGAAAGAGCTGGATATCGCCAGTTGCCAGGTCCCGGCGCATAAATACAAACGCGGCGGGAACGAACACATTGAAATACCGAACCATCTCGACCGGCAGTTCGCGGTTACCGCGCCGGATCAGGTCTGGTGCGGCGATGTGACGTATATCTGGACGGGAAAATGCTGGGCTTATCTGGCAGCAGTGCTGGATCTGTTCGCCCGCAATCCTGTGGGCTGGGCGATATCGACGTCGCCGGACTCGGCCCTCACGGTCAAAGCATTGCAGATGGCCTGGGAGCTTCGGGGTAAGCCAACAGGCGTGATGTTCCACAGCGATCAGGGCAGCCACTATACCAGCCGTCAGTACCGGCAGGCTCTGTGGCGCTGTCGGATAAAGCAGAGCATGAGTCGCCGGGGTAACTGCTGGGATAATGCCCCGATGGAGCGGTTCTTCCGGAGCCTGAAGACCGAATGGGTGCCGACGAAGGGCTATAACAGCTTCAACGAGGCTCAGAGCGCGATAATCAGCTACATCACGGGCTATTACAGTGCCATCCGGCCCCACTGGTATAACGGTGGCTTAACGCCAAATGAATCAGAGCGGCTGTTCCACGGACAGTCAGGTCGTGTGGCCAAAATTAGTTGACCACTACATCAGAAAGTCTGCAATTGATCGCCGAGGCAACGCCACACCCTGAATGGCAAGCCCTGCTGTATCACCTGCAGCGACAGATCCAACAAGGATCTTCGTTCTCACAGGCGCTCGCCCAATGGCCGGGTATTTTTCCTCCGCTGTATCCTGCCGTAGTCAGCGTCGGAGAATTGACAGGCTATCTTGAGGACTGTTGTCAGCGGCTGGCACAACAACAAGAACGTCATCAACGACTACAGCACAATATACGTCGGGCATTACGCTATCCCGTGTTCACGCTGGTGATTGCTCTGATAGTCAGTCTCGGTATGCTGACCTGGGTACTGCCGGAGTTTGAAACTATCTATACGAGTTTCAATGCCCCACTGCCCTTGTTTACACGATGGATTATGCAGATGTCCCATTTCCTCACACAGCATGGCTTGATTTTTCTGATGGCTGTTAGTGGCATAGGATATGGATGCAGAATCACTCATCAGCGTAGTCTGATATTTCAGCGCTACATACAACGCCAGTTATTGAAAATTCCCTTGCTGGGAAAAGTTGTCCATTTCAGTCAGTTGAATGTGATCTTTTCTACACTGACTCTGACGCAACAAGCCGGACTGACGCTACCTGATAGCCTTCAGGCCACAGAAAAGGTTATCGGAGGGCGGCTCTGGCAGGAAACGCTCACAGCACTCTGCACGCACATTATTAATGGCAACCTGCTCAACACAATACTACTGCAACATCCTCTATTTCCTCCGCTGTGCCATCAAATGATCAAAGCAGGCGAAGCTTCAGGTTCACTCGACACCGTGATGAAAAAACTGGCGGATATCTATTATGATGAAGCGCAGCAACGGGCTGAACAGGCTCTAAGCCTGCTGGAACCGGCAATGATGTTGCTGGTAGCGACGATTGTCGGTTCCCTGGTTATCGCAATGTACCTGCCACTGTTTAATCTGGGCGAGATAATGGGCTGATACCTCACACCTCATCAGCCCCGGTTATAAACCGGATTTTCCTGCTCAGCAACACGAATAAAGGTGGTTCTTTTGGTCAGTTCTTTCAGTCGCTCAGCCCCCACATAGGTACAGGCTGAGCGTAATCCACCAACAATATCTTTTACTGTATTCTCCACCGGACCACGCAAAGGCAGTTTCACTGTTTTACCTTCTGCTGCCCGGTAATCAGCTACCCCACCGGCATGCCGTTGCATGGCTGAAGCAGAACTCATTCCATAAAATAGCATCATTTTTTCGCCATTACTTTCCACTACACTGCCTTCACACTCATCATGAGCCGCAAACATTCCGCCCAGCATGACAAAGTCGGCACCACCGCCGAACGCTTTTGCCACGTCACCGGGAACTGAACACCCGCCATCACTCACAATCTGTCCACCCAAACCATGTGCAGCATCGGCACACTCAATCACAGCTGACAATTGAGGATAACCCACCCCGGTTTTTACCCGCGTGGTGCACACTGAGCCGGGACCTATCCCCACTTTAACAATATCCGCTCCGGAAAGGATGAGCTCTTCCACCATCTCACCTGTCACCACATTGCCCGCACAAATGGTTTTATCGGGAAATCGCTGGCGCACACGCTGCAGGAAAGCAACAAAATGTTCTGAATAACCGTTTGCTACATCAAGACAAATAAAATTCAATGCAGCCGACAGTGAAAGTATCTGCTCAAGTCGGTAAAAGTCATCATCTGATGTTCCCGCTGAAACCATCAGATGACGCAATACGTTTTCCGATGCACCACTGACAAAATGTTGCCATTGTGCAACAGTATAATGATTATGCACCGCCGTCAGCAGATCGAACTCTGCCAGCACCGCTGCCATACTGAATGTTCCCACTGTATCCATGTTTGCTGCAATAATCGGTACACCGGACCAGTGCGCTCCTGAGTGTCTGAAAGTAAACGACCTTGCCAGTTCAACTTGCGATCGACTTTTCAGTGTCGAGCGCTTCGGTCGAATAAGAACATCTTTGAAACCCAGTTTTATGTCTTCTTCAATACGCATTTCAACCTCCAGAACAATAGGCCTGATTGCACACTATAGATGATATTTAGTCTCCTGGCATAATGTGCAAAATTCTCCCGATTTACGTGCGAAACCCAATGAAGTTAGGCTACAATCGTTGCGCATCTGCGCTGCCCGTTTGTCTGGTTAACGCGGTATCTGCGACAGGGTTTATCAGAAAACGCCTGTGCAGTGAATCGCCCGGTTCGCTCACAGGGTGTGGCAAATTCATATTGATGAGCCTGATTAAATTTGTCTCTGCTGTCAAATGCATAAATACTGTGTGAGTAGACCTCACACTGATAGTGAGGAACAACAACTGATGCAACATAACACAGATTGATATTGGGGGAACAAAGCCCTTATGGCCTATGTTGTGGCTTTGACCGGAGGGATTGGGAGTGGCAAAACAACCGTTGCAAATTTGTTTGCAGAATATGGTGTTGATATTGTAGATGCCGATATTATCGCTCGCGAAATCGTCGAACCAGGTATGCCAGCGTGGCGGGCGCTGAAAGCTAAATTTGGCCCCAGCTTGTTTTCCGCAGACGGAAAACTGGACAGAGCAGCGCTGCGTGAACATATTTTTTCTCATCCGGAAGATAAAACCTGGTTGAACACTTTGTTACATCCCCTTATCCAGACGGAAACACAGCGTCAGCTCGCAGAATGTTTGTCCCCCTGGTCATTATGGGTGGTGCCGTTACTGGTCGAAAATAATTTGCAGCATCTTGCAGACCGGGTGCTGGTAGTAGATGTGGATCGCGATACTCAATTATCGCGCACGATAAACAGAGATGGGATCTCCCATTATCAGGCTGAGGCCATATTTGCTGCACAAGCAAGCCGGGAAAGTCGGCTTGCCATTGCTGACGATATAATTGATAACAGTGGCCCTCCTTCGGCTGTCAGAGCGCGTATTGCACAACTCAATCAACATTATCATCAACTTGCTGCAGCAGCACCCCAGGACTAATATCATGAGCACAACTGTATTATTTGAATATCCACTGAATGAGAAGATGCGTACCTGGTTACGCATTGAGTTTCTGATCAATCAGATGAAAGAGAGCCAACGGATCACGCTTCCACATGAGGCATTAGCTTTTTTCCGTCAAACGGCCGAATTGATAGATGTCCTGGAACGAGGCGATCTGCGCGGTGAACTTGCGAAAGAACTTGATAAACATAAGCAAAAATTACAAACATGGAGTGAAGTGCCTGGCGTCGATCTGCAACGGGTTGAGGCACTGAGAGAAGAACTCAAACAGTGTCTGGCTACGTTGATGTCTGCTCCGCGAATAGGCCAGCAGTTACGCGAAGAGCGTTTAATTAATCTGGTACGACAGCGTCTGAGTATTCCGGGAGGATGTTGTAGCTTTGACCTGCCAACATTGCATATCTGGTTGCATATCGAACAGACAGAGCGCGACAATCAGGTTCAACGCTGGATAACGTCACTCGCGCCTTTGTATGACAGTTTGAAACTGATTCTTGAGTTACTGCGCCAGTCTGCTGCATTTCGTCATCAAACCAGCCTGAATGGTTTTTTTCAGGACAGTGCTGAAGGTGCTGAATTATTACGTTTGCAGCTGCCTCTTTCTGCCTCACTCTATCCGCAAGTCTCGGGGCATAAAAACCGTTATGCAATCCGGTTTCTGCCACTGGACAGTGAACAGGGAGAAGTACCTGTGCGTTTAGATTTTGACCTCGCCTGCTGTTAGGAGATTACATTATGCAATGTGAAACACTCTCTGTTTCCTGCCCTGGCTGTGGAAAGTCTGTTCTGTGGATCGAGGAAAGCAGCTGGCGTCCTTTTTGCAGCAAACGTTGTCAGCTCATTGATCTCGGCGAGTGGGCAGCTGAGGAAAAATGCATCCCCGGAAGTGAACTGTCCGAACACGATGCATGGAGTGATTCTGACCTCAGCCGTTAACCGTTTCTAGTCTGTCTCTTTCAGCAAACGCGCAACTATTGGAGCGTTTGCCGGAGGAAACTGACTGGCATCCAGCTGCGTTTGTTCCACCCAACGCACAGGTTGCCCTTCTCGTCCGTAAGGATCATCCTGCCAGCTTTCTACCAGAAAAAAATGCAGTGTGACACTAAGGTCAGCATACGTGTGTGTCTCTTCACCAAAAGCAGTCGCTTTGAGTACCGTAATCCCCGTTTCTTCGTAAAGTTCACGTTTTAGCGCTGCTTCAGCACTCTCATCAGCCTCGATTTTCCCGCCTGGGAACTCCCACATCAGCGCCATATGTGACTCAGCGGAGCGCTGCGCAAGAAAAATCTGCTTTTGTGCATTACGAATAATCCCCACCGCCACTTGCAGGTGTCTCATTGACTCATCCTCTTGTTCTTTTCATTACTGATATCGGTTGATTTACCCCTCATCCCGATATAAAAAAGGCCGGATTTCTCCAGCCTCTGTCACTGTGTAACCAACGCAAAGCTTAGCCAAGGCGTCCGTGACATTGTTTATATTTTTTACCTGAACCACACGGACAAGGATCATTACGTCCTGTCTTACGCTCACCGGTTTGCCCCGCCAGCGCGCGCGCTGCTTCGGTTTCACTATCAACGTGACTCAGTTGCTGCTGTGCCTGCAAGCGCTGAGACTCTTCACGCCGCTGCTCTTCGAGCGCTGTGACCTCTTCAGGCATCTGCACCTGGACTTTACTCAAGGTACTGACCAGTTCATATTTCAGCACTTCCAGCATAGAGGCGAACATGGCAAACGACTCGCGTTTATACTCTTGTTTCGGGTCTTTTTGTGCATACCCACGCAAATGGATTCCCTGGCGTAAATAATCCATTGCCGCCAGATGCTCTTTCCATAATGAGTCAAGCGTCTGTAACATAATGCCTTTCTCAAAACTGCGCATCATCTCGGCACCGACAACAGCCTCTTTTTCCAGATACTGTTCATCAGCATGCTTAATAATACGTTCACGCAGAGTCTCTTCATGCAGCTCTGGCTCCGTTTCAAGCCACTCAGCAATCGGCATAGTGAGATCAAAATCGAGTTTCAGACGTTCTTCCAGAGTCGGAATATCCCACATTTCCTCCAGAGACTGAGGAGGAATTGCACCGTCTATCACAGTACTGAAAACATCCTGACGAATGCTGTTAATCGTGTCACTGACGTCCGCAACATCCAGCAACTCATTGCGCTGACTATACATAGCGCGACGCTGATCGTTGGCAACATCATCATATTCCAGTAGCTGCTTACGCACATCAAAGTTACGACTCTCAACCTTGCGCTGTGCATTGGCAATCGCCTTGGTCACCCACGGGTGTTCAATTGCTTCACCCTCTTTCATGCCGAGCTTACGCATCATGCCGGAAACACGATCAGAGGCAAAGATACGCATTAATGCATCTTCCATGGAAAGATAAAAACGAGATGACCCCTGGTCGCCCTGACGTCCGGAACGGCCGCGTAACTGGTTATCGATACGCCGTGACTCGTGGCGCTCAGTGCCAATGATATGTAAGCCACCAGAAGCCAGTACAGCATCATGACGTTCCTGCCATGCCTGTTTAATTTTCTCTGCCTCAGCCTCTGAGGGGTCATTCAATGCGGCGATTTCCGATTGCCAGCTACCACCCAGCACAATATCGGTTCCCCTGCCGGCCATGTTAGTCGCAATAGTGACTGCTCCTGGTTGGCCTGCCTGCGCGACAATATCTGCTTCGCGTGCATGAAATTTCGCATTAAGCACTTCATGCTTGATGCCAGCCTGCGTTAACTGTTCAGAGATGACTTCTGATTTTTCGATTGAAATCGTCCCCACCAGAACAGGCTGTCCATTTGCGGTACGTTCACGGATATCTTCAATAATCGCAACGATTTTTTCTCTCTCTGTCATGTAGACCAGATCAGGCATATCTTTACGAACCATCGGACGGTTGGTCGGCACAACAACCGTATCAAGCTTGTAAATAGAATAAAATTCAAACGCTTCGGTATCTGCTGTCCCGGTCATCCCGGCGAGTTTATTATAAAGACGGAAGTAGTTCTGGAAGGTAATTGAAGCCAGGGTCTGATTTTCATTCTGAATTTCCACCCCCTCTTTAGCTTCCACTGCCTGATGTAAACCATCAGACCAACGACGACCCTGCATCGTACGACCGGTGTGCTCATCAACGATAATCACCTCGCCGTTTTTAACGATATAGTCTACATCACGGGTAAATAAGGCATGTGCACGCAGAGCCGCAGTAACATGATGCATCATCATGATATTGCCGGGTGAATAGAGTGACTCCCCTTCTTCCATGATCCCTTCACTGACCATCAGCTCTTCAACAGCCACTAAACCACGCTCAGTAAGGTGAACCTGACTGGACTTTTGATCGACAGAAAAGTGTCCATCACCTTTAAAGGTATCTGAATCCTCTTTTTCCTGAGGTTTCAGATAAGGGATGATCTTGTTAACCTTGATGTAGAGCTCAGAGCTGTCCTCCGCCGGACCAGAAATGATCAGCGGTGTACGTGCCTCATCGATCAGGATGGAGTCAACTTCATCGACTAATGCATAGTTCAGTGTCCGTTGTACGCGGTCCTCCGGACTGAATGCCATGTTGTCACGCAGATAATCAAAACCGTACTCGTTATTGGTGCCGTAAGTGATATCTGCCGCATACGCTTCACGTTTCGCTGGCGCAGGCATGCCAGGCAAATTGATACCAATGGTTAGGCCAAGAAACTCAAATAAAGCACGGTTATTTTCTGCGTCACGCTGTGCCAGATAATCGTTGACGGTAACAACATGTACACCTTTACCACTTAATGCATTGAGGTAGGCGGGTAAGGTTGCAGTTAATGTTTTACCTTCACCGGTACGCATCTCCGCAATACAGCGTTCATTAAGCACCATTCCACCCAGTAGCTGGACATCAAAATGACGCATACCAAAAACACGTTTACTGGCTTCACGCACTGTGGCGAATGCTTCAGGCAGAAGCGTTTCAAGCGTTTCGCCTTTAGCGAGCCGTGCACGATACTCCGCCGTTTTTGCTTGCAGAGCCTCGTCTGACAGTTTTTCAAACTCCGGCTCCATGCTGTTAATTGTGTCAACTATTTTACGCATGCGCCGTAAAGTACGCTCATTACTGCTGCCAAAGATTTTGGTTAATAATTTGGTAAACATAATAATTCTCTCAATCACCGCACAATGTCGGCTTACTTTTTATCAATGTGGTTATCAGGAAACAGACAGAGAGGTGTTAAGTGGTCCGGCGCGGATACCCTGCCGGGCAGCAAGCCACAATCCCACCTGATGAGAAGTGATCGCGAAATGCTGATAACGGCGTTCCGGAATCTGAACAGACGGTCGAACCGTACGGCCCAACAGAAAAGTTAAAGTATCCAGCAGAACCTGCTGATGCAGCTCATCTACCCCGGCAGAAGAGACTTCAGGATAGTGAACGAGATTCTGAGTAAATGACAGATGACGAATGACTGTACAAATAGCGTGCTGGTGCCAGTAATCCATGACAAAACTGGCTCGTTTAGCACTTTGCTGCAACAAAACCAGACTATCATATGGCGATACGCGGATAACCGTTAAACTTCTGAAGGCAGTTTCTGGTAAAGTTGCTCTTTCGCAGGCAAGCGTATATGGCAAGCCAAATCCGGCCGTGACCATCCCCAACAGGAGATGCGGCCAAAAATAACGCCTGCCAAATTGTCGCCAACGATTTAAAATCCCAATCACTGTTTCCGCCGGAGCCTGTGTTTATGCGCGAAAGTCGCCCGCACTCAATAGAACATCTATTCGAATCTCTCGAAGGTCAGAGCTCACTTCAATTGATTCAACAACGCGCTGTTGCCCTGAACAAACTGAACAAGGCGGTAAAAGCGCTTCTTCCAGCGCCGCTCCACCCCTGGTGTCGGGTGGCTAACTTCCGTCAGGCTATTCTGGTTATCGAAACCGCCAATGCTAACTGGTTAATGCGCTTACGTTATGAACAATCCAGTTTGCAATCCGCTTTGCGTGCCGAGATATTACCATCATTGGCGTCAATCGACATCAGGATAAACCCTTCTCTAAGCGTAAAAAGGCAAGAAAACATGCAAAAAAACACATTATCAGTACAAAGTGATATCAGAAAGACACACAGGAAAATGAGTGAGAGCAGCGCTGCATCACTAAGAAGCGTGGCAAGTCGCAGTCCGGAAAAACTAAAGAAGGTGCTGGAGCGATTAGCTGCACGGGCAGGAGAGAGTACCCGTGCAGCAGAGGAAGAATAAATCAGGGATCAGGCAAATACCAGATTTGGCGCTTTGAAGGTAACTGGCATTTCAGCCTCGTCCTCAAATGTTGCCCACTCCCAGGCTTCCTGTCTGGCAAGTACAGCTTGCAGAAGTTTATTATTTAATGCGTGACCAGACTTATAAGCAGTAAATGCACCGATAATGTTGTGCCCACACATAAATAAGTCACCGATGGCATCAAGCATTTTGTGACGAACAAATTCATCTTCAAAACGCAAACAATCTTCATTGAGCACCCGATAATCATCGACAACGATTGCACAGTCAAAGCTTCCGCCCAGGCACAGGCCGCGAGACTGCAGTGCTTCAATATCACGCATAAAACCGAATGTTCTTGCACGACTCAATTGACGCGCAAAAGCTTCAGCAGAAAAATCCATGCGATAACGCTGTGCGCTACCGTCAATTGCCGGATGTTTGAAATCAATAGTAAAATCAAGCATAAACCCGTTATGCGGGGTTAACTCTGCCCATTTATCACCGTCTTCAACACGCACTGGCTGTTTGATACGGACAAATTTTTTCGCTGCATTCAGTTCTTCAATCCCGCCATCCATCAGCAGATAGATAAATGGGGCTGCACTACCATCCATAATCGGAATTTCAGGTGCGTTAACTTCTACCACAATATTGTCAATACCTAATGCGGCGAGGGCTGCATTCAGGTGTTCAACAGTGGAGATTCGCACATCATGCTCATTAACCAAGCAAGTACAGAGCATGGTGTCACGCACCGATTTCGCGTCAGCAGGAAAATCAACCGGTGGAGTCAGGTCAGTGCGGCGATAGATGACTCCGGTATTTGCCGGCGCAGGGCGTAACGTCAGCGTGACTTTTTTGCCGGTATGTAAACCGACACCCGTCGTCTGAACAATACGTTTTAATGTCCGTTGTTTGATCATCATTTATTCTCGCAAAAAACCAGCTTTCAACCAGTATATCCGATTAACTGGAAACAAATTTAACACAAAAGCACAAACTAATCATCATCAGGTAATTCTTAATCTGCTTGTTTACGCAAAAAAGCAGGAATATCGAGATAGTCAGGCTCTTTATTGCCCTGTGCTCCATTTTCATTTACCGCTTTTGCCGCAGGTTTTTGTTCCTGTGGTAATGGCGATAATCCATGTTGCTGATAGCGGTTCTCTGTCATTGCTGGTGCGTGCTGTTTATTAGCCACCAGGGTAATTTCAGGACGCTTATCCATGCCAATACCTGTAGCAACCACGGTCACTCGTAATTCGTCATTCATGTCCGGGTCAAGAGAGGTACCAATCACGACTGTTGCGTTGTCGGATGCAAAAGCGCGGATGGTATTACCCACAGTTTCGAACTCGTCCAAACGCAAGTCGAAACCAGCTGTGATGTTAACCAGCACACCACGCGCGCCAGAAAGGTCAATATCTTCAAGCAGAGGACTCGATATTGCCATCTCTGCAGCCTCTTCTGCACGATCTTCACCAGAAGCAAGCCCTGACCCCATCATGGCATAACCCATCTCGGACATCACAGTGCGCACATCAGCAAAGTCGACGTTCATCAGCCCCGGGCGGGTAATCAGCTCAGCAATCCCCTGCACTGCGCCCTTCAATACGTCATTCGCGGCGCCGAAAGCATCAAGCAAAGAGATGCCACGACCGAGTACTTTCAACAGCTTATCATTAGGGATCGTAATCAATGAATCGACGTGTTTAGAGAGTTCAGCGATGCCCTGTTCAGCAAAAGCCATGCGCTTTTTACCTTCAAAATTGAAGGGTTTAGTCACCACAGCCACAGTCAGGATACCCAGGTCTTTGGCAACTTCAGCCACAACCGGTGCCGCTCCTGTACCGGTTCCGCCACCCATACCTGCAGCGATGAAAACCATATCCGCACCATCCAGTGCATGACGCAGCGCTTCGCGATCTTCTTCTGCAGAGGTACGGCCTACCTCCGGATTCGCCCCGGCGCCGAGCCCTTTGGTAATGCCATTACCAATCTGGATTGTCTGGCCTACGGCTGTTTTACGCAGTGCCTGCGCATCGGTATTTACAGCAAAAAACTCAACACCTTCGATACGTTCCCGTACCATGTGTTCAACAGCGTTCCCGCCGCCGCCACCGACGCCGATGACTTTGATCACCGCATCGTTGCTTAATTCCATTGGTTCAAACATAACAACTCTCCGTTCTTGTGCCTGGTTGCCTGGAGATCACGAATCTGACTAGCATGACCTCCTTTTGTCAAAATTAAAACTCTTTTCTTAACCAACTGTTGATTCGTTTGAACCAGTTACCTACCGATACACGTTTTTCAACATTAGCGTCACCATTTAGGTGTGATTCTTTACCATAATGTAGCAAACCAACAGCCGTTGAGTAGTAAGAGGCCTGCGCATAATCTGTCAGCCCTGTGATGTTTAATGGCTGTCCAATGCGGACCTGGGTATGAAAAACACGCTGAGCGCACTCAACCAGTCCTTCAATTTGTGCTGCACCTCCGGTTAGCACAATACCCGCTGCCAGATGGTGTTTAACACCTTGCTGACGTAATTGTTCCTGTAACTGCAAAATCTCATCATTAACAAGATTGAGTAATTCGGTGTAACGTGGCTCAATCACTTCTGCCAGTGTTTGTCGTTGTAAGCTACGAGGTGGACGGCCGCCGACACTGGGCACCTCAACATTCTCGTCCTTACCCACCAAAGCGCCCAATGCACAACCATGTCGTACTTTGATAGCTTCCGCATCGCTGGGCGGAGTACCAAACGCATAAGCAATATCGCTGGTGACGACATTACCGGCATAAGGGATTACTTTAGTATGGCGCAATGCACCACCGCTGTAGACCGCGATATCCATGGTCCCACCGCCGACATCAACGACACAGACCCCCAATTCACGCTCATCTTCAGTCAATACAGCGAAGCTTGATGCAAGCCCGGCGAAGATAAGTTGGTCCACTTTTAGTCCACAACGTTCCACTGCTTTGACAATATTTTTTGCCATATCGTTGTGGCAGGTGATCAAATGCACTTTAGCCTGCATTCTCACCCCGGATAATCCCACGGGGTTTTTTATCCCTTCCTGATAGTCAATAGCATACTCCTGAGGGATAACATGCAGGATACGATGCTCATCACGCACTCGCACAGACTTGGCAGTATGGACAACATTATCCACGTCTTCCTGTGTCACCTCTTCTTCTGAAATCGGTACCATACCAATCTCATTCTGGCAGCTGATATGTTTACCCGACAGCGCAAGATAAACTGACGATATCTGGCAGTCGGCCATTAACTCGGCTTGATCGATAGCACGCTGTACACATTTCACTACCGATTCCAGATCGTTGACACCACCTTTATCCATACCCCTTGAAGGGCAACTACCTACACCAATGATGTTGACCGTTCCATCGGGCAAAACCTCACCTACTAACGCAGCGACTTTTGCAGTACCGATTTCAAGTCCAACTACCAGTTTTCTATCCGTCGCTTTAGTCATTATAATTTAACCTGTACCTGATTTTTTATGATTTCTTTTCGGTAGCTGTCTCAGCGGCGGCTATCCAGCCTACTGCAGCACCAGCATCATACCGTAAATCCACATAGCCAATGCGTTCACTGCCAAGTTCAGCCTGCTGTGCAAGTTTAGGATACAATTGAATAAAACGAGTTAATCGTTTCATATCCTCACTTCTGCCTAATTCCAGACGAATATTGTCATCTAAAACTAATTGCCATGAGCGTCGTGCACTCATGGCCACTGACTTAAGCCTGAACCTGCTCGCTGCAAGCATTTCGCTCATCTGATGATACCCTTCAAGCACATCTGATTCACTCCCTTCAGGACCGTATAGCATAGGTAATATTTCCTTACCAAAACGACTGGCAGGAACACTAAAAGCCCTTCCTTCTGCATCAACCATATGAATATCATTCCAGTGCGCCACCGGAACATACTCAACCAAATGAATTTTAAGTTCATCAGGCCACTGTTTGCGAACACTGGCTTGCCTTACCCACGGAAGCCGCTCAATTTGCTGCTGAATAACATTCACATCCTGTGACATAAATGTTCCTGGCGCTCCCAACGATAAAATAGCCTGACGAACGTCATCATCTGTCGTGTAGTGCATTTGTCCGGTGACCACCAGTTTTGATAGTGGCAGCCGTGAGGCATCGTTCATCCATTTTAAAAGTACAGCACCACTGCCAATGATTACGCCGAGAACAATAAAGAAAAAGATAATTCCAGCAAGGCGCGAACCATTACTCTGCCCGGACGGCAGCTTTTCACGTGCATCACGCTGACGAACATTTAATGCAGCCTGCGACATAATTAATCTGCCAACGCCAGAATACTGGAAACTAACCGGGAGAAACTCATACCCGCTTGTTTTGCAGCCATCGGTACCAGACTATGTCCTGTCATACCAGGGGAAGTATTCACCTCCAGCAGGTAGAAATGACCATCGCTACCCATCATGACATCAACACGCCCCCACCCACTGCATCCCAGTGACTTCCAGGCTTTCATTACCAGCTGATTAAGTTCTGCTTCCCGCACCTCATCCAGTCCACTGGGACAGAAATATTGCGTCTCATCGGAGAGGTATTTTGCATCGTAATCATAAAATTCTGTCTGTACCTGAATGCGAATCGCAGGCAGTACCTGGTCACCCAGGACACCAATCGTGTACTCGGGACCACTGAGGAATGCTTCGATCAGTATTTCATTATCATGATGGAAAGCCTCTTTCAGCGCCGCATCCAGGCTTTTCAGCTCATTGACACGACTGATCCCGACACTTGAACCTTCATTACTTGGTTTGACAAACAGCGGTAATCCCAATGCGGCAATCGCCTCATGAGTTTGTTTATTCAGTCCTTGCCGGTATTGCCCCAACGTCAACGACACAAAAGGTGCAACCGGCAGTCCGCAACCTTGCCACAAATATTTGGTACGTAACTTGTCCATGGTGATAGCCGACGCCATAACACCACTGCCTGTATATGGAATTCCCTGCAGTTCGAGTGCACCCTGTACGGTACCATCCTCACCACCACGTCCATGCAAGGCAATAAACACCTTATTAAAACCCAACGCACTGAGCTGCATAACTGACACCTCACGCGGGTCTATCGGATGTGCATCAATGCCCGCCTCTTGCAATCCGGCCAGTACAGCTTCTCCCGACATCAGAGAGACTTCACGCTCTGCAGACGAGCCCCCCAGTAGTACAGCAACTTTTTCAGTCATGCTGCTCCCCTTGTCGAATTTCGGGTTGTAATTTTTGATCTGCCATTAATTTAGCAATCCGTCCTACGTTTCCAGCCCCCTGGAACAGTATTAAATCATTTCCTGTCAGCAACGGCGCCAGTGTTTCCAGCACCATAGCAGGGTCAGAGACCAAAATAGGATCGACTTTACCCCGCCCACGTATGGTGCGGCAGAGAGCGCGGCTGTCAGCACCTGGAATTGGCGTCTCTCCGGCAGCGTAGACATCCAGCATTAAAAGCACGTCAACCTGAGACAGTACGCTGGCAAAATCATCGTAGAGATCACGTGTGCGTGTGTAACGGTGTGGCTGAAAAATCATGACTAACTGTCGTTCAGGCCAACCTGCGCGGGCTGCTTTGATAGTTGCATCCACCTCAGTAGGATGGTGACCATAATCATCCACCAGCATGGCTGTACCTGCTATACCATTTACCGCTGTCAGAGGGAATTCACCGAGAAAGTCAAAACGACGCCCGGTGCCCTGAAAACTTTCCAGCGCAGTCAGTATCTCCTCGTCGTCAATGCCCTCTTCTGTCGCTACAGCCACAGCTGCCGCAGCGTTAAGCGCATTGTGACGGCCGGGCGCATTGAGCGTCACCTTCATCAGAGGCTTATCGATGCGACTGAGTGTAAAGTGCCCGAGTGCACCACGTTGCTGATACTCCACTATGCGCACATCAGCATCTTCACTAAAACCGTAAGTGGTAATATGCCGACCAATGCGTGGCAATAAATCGCGGATCACAACATCATCAATGCACACTACCGCGCGACCATAAAACGGCAAATTGTGCAGAAAATTGATAAATGTCTGCTTCAGATTTTCAAAATCACCCTGATAGGTATCCATATGGTCAGCTTCAATATTGGTCACCACGGCGACCATCGGTTGCAGATGAAGAAAAGAGGCATCACTTTCATCTGCTTCAGCTATCAGGTAGCGACTATGCCCAAGCCGGGCATGAGTACCCGCTGCTTTGACCAATCCGCCATTAACAAAAGTAGGATCAAGCCCACCTTCAGCATAAATAGCTGAAATCATCGCTGTAGTAGTGGTTTTGCCATGCGTACCTGCCACGGCGATACCGTGACGAAAACGCATTAGCTCAGCGAGCATTTCTGCCCGGCGAATCACCGGTATTCTTGCTTCACGAGCAGCAACGATTTCCGGGTTATCCTGTGTGATAGCACTGGAAACCACTACTACACTGGAATTTTCAATATTTTCCGGTCGGTGGTGAAAATAGATAGTTGCACCTAACTTAGTAAGATGTGCTGTCACCGCATTGGGGGCCAGATCAGAACCGCTGATCGCATAACCTTCGTTTGCCAGTACTTCAGCAATTCCGCCCATTCCCGCGCCGCCAATACCAATGAAATGGATATGACGCACGCGGCGCATTTCCGGGACGATAGAACGAAGTTTTGCTAATTGTTGTGTGTTCATCTCTTCTGCCTGTCAGTACTACATACTTAGGTGATGTCTGGCCTGCTAATGGCCAAAAAAGTTTCTTATTTAGCTGCTGCAACCACTGCCGCAGCAACGCGTTGCGTCGCATCAGGAATCGCTATGGCACGAGCGCGTTCAGCCATGTTCTGTAAGGCTGAACGATCCCAGCCGGCCAGAATTTCAGCCACACCGTGCGCATTGAATTGCGGCTGTTCGACGATTTTGGCTGCTCCCGCCTTTTCAAGTGGCAGGGCATTCCAGTACTGCTGACGATCTTTATGTTGAAAAGGCACAAAAATCGCTGGTAAGCCCGCCGCCGCGATTTCACTGACAGTCAGCGCGCCTGAGCGACAGATCACCACATCAGCCCACTGATACGCTTGCGCCATATCATCAATAAACTCTGTCACCTTGTGGGTTGTCTGATTCACTTCCTGATACTCCGCCAGCACATCTTCTAGTGCCCCTTTCCCGGTTTGATGCCAGATAGTAATGCGCTCACCCAGTATCGCTGCCACATCGGGTAACGTCTGATTCAGGATCCGGGCTCCCTGGCTTCCGCCAACCACCAGGACATGCAACGGGCCACTCCGAGCCGCCAGCCTCTCCTGCGGAGGGTGAAGTTGTAGGACCTCCTCTCTGACCGGGTTGCCAACAACAGCCGCATCACGAAATGCACCGGGGAACGCCTGCAAAACCGTTGTGGCAATTTTTGCCAGCCATTTATTGGTTAATCCCGCAATACCGTTTTGTTCGTGCAGCACCACAGGCACACGACAGCTCCATGCTGCCAGGCCGCCGGGACCAGAGACATATCCACCCATTCCCAGTACTGCATCAGGTTGATATGCCTTGATGATCTTGCGGGCAGCAATCACCGCCTGGAAAATACGCCACGGTGCAGCCAGCAATGCCAGTATCCCTTTGCCGCGCAATCCGCTAATCCGAATGAAATCAATCTCAATGCCGTGTGCGGGAACCAGCTGAGCCTCCATACGATCGGCGGTTCCCAACCAACGCACTTGCCAGCCCTGCGCCTGTAATTCATGAGCAACCGCCAGTCCAGGGAATACATGCCCTCCGGTCCCTCCGGCCATCACCAATAAACGTTTTCCTTTCATCGGGCACTCCGCGTAAACGCCTGTGCTTTGGTCAGGCGGGTTTCATAATCAATGCGCATCAGAAAGACGATCGCGGTTGACATAATAATCAGACTGGAACCACCATAACTGATTAGCGGCAGCGTCAATCCTTTAGTTGGTAACATGCCCGCAGCTGCGCCAACATTGACCAGCGTTTGAAAACTAAACCAGACGCCGATGGAGCATGCGAGAAAACCGGAAAAACGCTGGTCGATCTCCAATGCACGCCGCCCTATTGTCATTGCCCTGAAGGCGATAGCGAATACCATCATTAAAATCAAAATCACGCCGACATAACCCAACTCTTCACCGATGATCGAGAAGATGAAGTCAGTATGCGCCTCAGGTAAATATTCCAGTTTTTGCACTGAGTTACCTAATCCCTGCCCCCATAACTCACCACGACCGAATGCCATCAATGATTGAGTTAGCTGGTAACCACTGCCAAAAGGATCATCCCAGGGATTCCAAAAGGAGGTCACACGACGCATACGGTAAGGTTCAGCGACGATCAATAAACCTACGGCAAATATTCCCGAACCGATAATCGCCATAAACTGCCAAAGTTTGGCCCCGGCCAAAAACAGCATCGCCAGGGTTGTCACAAACAGCACCACTACCGTACCTAAATCGGGCTGTGCCAGCAGTAACACCGCGAGCAGTACCATCACCCCCATTGGCTTACAAAAACCCCAAAAGTTGTTACGCACTTCATCAACTTTACGTACCAGATAACTGGCGAGGTAGCAGAACAACGCCAGCTTTGACAATTCTGCAGGCTGAATACGCAACGGGCCAAGCGCGATCCAACGTGATGCGCCATTTACCGAGCTGCCTACCACCAATACCACCAGTAGCATCAGCAAAGTCACCAGTAACATGATATTGCTGTAACGCTGCCAGAACGCCATAGGGACACGTAGTGTCACCAAAGAACACACAAAAGCGAGAATCAGATAGATAGCATCACGCTTAGAAAAGAAGAAAGGGTCATCTGACAATCGTTGCCCCACAGGCATTGATGCTGATGTCACCATCACAAAACCGATGATAGCCAGACCGATAGCCAGCCATAACAGCGTCCTGTCGTACAGCAGACCGTTCGTTTCTTCCTGGCGGCGCTGGCCCAGTAACCACTGTTTTGCGCGCCAACACAAGCCTGATTCTGCTTGCAAAGATAACCATCTCATCAGCCAAGTACCTGTGCCAGTTGGGTAAACTCATCGCCCCTGTGCTCGAAATTCCTGAATTGGTCAAGGCTTGCACATGCTGGAGAAAGCAGCACAACATCACCTTCGCTCACTTCTGAGGCAATCAGAGTCATTGCTTCAGCCAGAGTCTCGGTGCGGACTGAACGCTCAGGAGCAAGCGCTGCTAACTGCCTACCATCGCGCCCATAACAGTACACTCTGACATGCTCTGTGAGATAAGGAATAAGCTCACTGAAATCTGCCGATTTACCGTCACCACCCAACAATAACCAGAGCGTCCCTTCGACATGCAACCCCTGAAGCGCTGCTTTGGTACTGCCAACATTTGTCGCTTTGGAGTCGTCTATCCATGTCACTCCTTTATTCTGATAAACCACCTGAAAACGGTGCGCAAGTCCGGTAAAGGTGGTAAGCGCCTTCAGGCTGCTGGCCCGTGGTAATCCCGCGGCGTCTGCCAGAGCCAGTGCTGCGAGAGCATTGGTGTAGTTATGTTGTCCGGAGAGAGGCATCTCACCGGCATTGAGGACCTTTTCACCTTTAGCCCGTAACCAAATACTGCCTTGCTGCCGATTCAGATGATAATCACCGACATCGATACCGAAACTGATACAGCGCTCATCAGCACCACGTACCGGCATGGTCATTGCATCATCAGCATTGACCACACACCTGGTGGCCTGTTCGTAAATACGCAGTTTTGCTGCACGGTACTGCTGCATACCCAGCGGATAACGATCCATATGATCTTCAGTGACGTTCAATATTGTTGCCGCTACCGCTTTGAGGCTATGGGTAGTTTCCAGCTGGAAACTGGATAACTCAATGACATAGAGTTGTACCGCAGCATCAAGCAGCATCAGAGCAGGAAGACCAATATTTCCGCCCACCGCAACCTGCCACCCTGCGGCTTTTGCCATTTCACCCACCAGTATCGTCACGGTGCTTTTTCCATTTGAACCGGTGATCGCGACAACGGGTGCCTGAACTTCACGACAGAACAGCTCAATATCTCCGACGATTTCAACACCCGCTTCAGCTGCTTCAGCCAGTGCTGGTGATGAGATGGCAATACCCGGGCTGACGACTATCAGATCAGCATCAAGCAACCAGGCGTGATTAAAACTGCCAAGCCAACGCTCAACACTCTGAGGTAATTTATCGACACCGGGCGGAGAGATGCGTGTATCTGTCACGCGCGGTATCACCCCGCGTGCAAGAAAGAAATCAACACAGGAGAGTCCGGTCAATCCCAGCCCGACAATAACGACATTCTTACCCTGATAATCTGCCATGTAATTAGCGCACCTTAAGCGTTGCTAAACCGATCAGCACCAGCATCAGTGAAATGATCCAAAAACGGACAATAACGCGTGGCTCTGGCCAGCCTTTCAATTCATAGTGATGGTGAATCGGTGCCATACGGAAAATCCGCTCGCCTCGTAGTTTGAACGATCCTACCTGCAAAATTACCGACAGGGTTTCCACGACAAAAACCCCCCCCATAATCAGCAACAAAAATTCCTGGCGCAGTAACACCGCAATCGTGCCTAAGGCTCCCCCCAATGCCAGCGAGCCAACATCGCCCATGAAAACCTGTGCCGGGTAAGTGTTAAACCACAAGAACCCTAAACCTGCTCCGACAATTGCGGTACAAACGATCACCAGCTCACCTGCATGACGCAGATAAGGAATGTGTAGATAATTGGCAAAATTAGTGTTACCCGTAGCCCAGGCCACCAGAGCGAAACCTGCAGCAACGAATACAGTAGGCATGATCGCCAGTCCATCAAGACCATCTGTCAAATTCACCGCGTTACTGGTACCAACGATCACAAAATAGGTCAGTAATAAATACAGCAAGCCAAGCTGAGGCATCACATCTTTGAAAAAGGGCACCACGAGTAGAGTGGCCGGGGTATCTTTCCCGATAATATACATCACGAACGCCACGCCGAGAGCAACCACTGATTGCCAGAAGTACTTCCAGCGAGCAACCAACCCTTTGGTGTCTTTGCTCACGACTTTGCGATAATCATCGATGAATCCAATCACACCATAACTCAGCAGTACAAACAGCACGCACCAAACATAGGGATTAGAAGGGTATGCCCACATAAGTACCGAGACGGTGATAGAAAACAGGATCATAATCCCGCCCATCGTAGGTGTACCACGCTTGCTGAAATGGCTTTCCGGTCCGTCATTACGCACAACCTGGCCAAACGCAATTTTCTGCAAATAGGCGATCATGTGCGGCCCGATCCAGAGAGAGAGACATAATGCAGTCAACAGACTGACAATGGCACGGAACGTCAGATAAGAAAAGACGTTAAAACCAGAATAAAAATGGACCAAATGCTCGGCCAGCCAGACTAACATGCTTTATTCTCCTGTAAGTATTGAACTACCTCGTCCATGGCGGCACTCCGTGAACCTTTAACTAAAATGGTGATTTCCGGACACGCTGATAACAAAGTTAATAAGCGGTCAATCAGCGATGACTTCTCCGTAAAGTGCTCCCCTCCCTGGCAGGCAGCACTGATCAGTTGACTGAACTGGCCGATACTCAGCACTTTATCGATACCTGCCTGAGCGGCAATCTCTCCGATTTGCTGATGACAGGCATCGACATCTTCGCCCAGTTCCGCCATGTCCCCGACCACGAAAACACGCATACCCGGCATTTCGGCCAAGACCTCGATCGCTGCGGTCATCGAGCCAACATTGGCATTGTAACTGTCATCCAGCAGCAGCTGTCCATCAGATAACTGAATCGGATAAAGACGTCCGGGGACTGCACTGATGCCGGCCAGCCCTTTTTGAATCGCGCTTAAGGGCGCGTCAACTGCCAACGCCAGGGCCGAAGCCGCCAGAGCATTAGCAATATTATGTCTTCCCGGTAGAGGCAGATGGATATCCACCATCCCTTTGGGCGTGGTCATTAAAAAACGAGAACCGCTAACATCAACACTGATACCTGAAGCAAAAAAGTCACTCCCTTGTTGTGGCTCGGAAGAGAAATACCAGACCTTTTTATCGGCGAGTGCAGATTGCCAGTAATCTGGATCATGACTGTCGTTATTGACGATAGCGATACCCTGCGACTTCAGACCAGAAAATATTTCCCCTTTCGCCTGAGCAACCCCAGCCAGCGAACCAAAGCCTTCAAGATGGGCAGCAGACAGATTGTTCACCAACGCGGCTTCAGGACCGACCAGACTCACGGTGTAGGCTATTTCGCCCTGGTGGTTAGCACCGAGCTCTATCACGGCATACTGATGCTCACGGGTTAAGCGAAGTAACGTCAGCGGCACGCCAATATCGTTATTCAGATTCCCGGCGGTAAACAATGTTTCTCCACACTGACGCAAAATAGCCGCGGTCATCTCTTTGACGGAGGTTTTGCCGGATGAACCGGTCAGAGCCACAACGCGTGGATTAACCTGCCGACGTAACCAGCCGGCCAGTGCACCCAATGCCTGACGGGTATCAGCAACCACTACCTGTGGCACAGGCAAGGGCAACTTTCTCTCAACCAGCAAGGCGGTCGCCCCGCTATCCAGTGCCGCCTGAGCAAAATCATGGGCATCAAAGTGAGCACCTTTCAGTGCCACAAACAAGCAGCCGCGCTGATTCTTACGTGTATCCGTGGTGACTGCATCAACCACCACATCGCGGCCGAATAACTGCCCTCTGGTCACCTGAGCAAGCGTCAGTAACGAAAGTGATATCATGCTACAGCCCCCAAAAATTGTGCGACCGTCAGACGATCAGAGTAATCGATGCACTGCTGTCCGATAATTTGATAGTCTTCATGGCCTTTGCCGGCAATTAACACCATGTCGCCCTCTTTCGCCTGAGAAAGTGCCTCTGTGACAGCCTGCGCACGTCCGGCAATCACCTGAGCACGTCCCGCATCAAGCATTCCACTCAAAATATCTCTCACTATCGCGTCAGGCGCTTCATTACGCGGATTGTCATCAGTCACGATAAGCCTGTCCGCAAACTGTTCCGCAATCGCCCCCATCAAGGGTCGCTTGCCTTTATCACGGTTTCCACCACAACCAAATACACACCAGACCTCTCCTTCGCAGTGCAAACGAACAGCCTGTAAAGCTTTCTCTAGCGCATCGGGGGTATGTGCATAATCCACCACCGCAACCGGTTTGCCGGGTGCCTTGAAAACCTCCATGCGTCCGGTTACCGGGCTTAACAGATGACTGGTGGCGATGAGCCTTATCAGGGGGTAATCGAGTGCCAGCAGTGTCGCCAGTGCCATTAGAAGGTTGCTGACATTAAACTCGCCCATCAGATGACTCTCTAACTGCCCGGCCCCCCAGCTGGAATTGAAGTGGATCGTGGCTCCCGCATCGTGATAATGGATACTTTTTACATTCACCCACTGCCCATGGGCAGGCTGAGAAGTTGATAAAGTCACCGCTACCGCATCAGACAGCCGTGACAACCAGCGCCGGCCAGCCTCGTCATCGGCATTAATAATGCGCTTGCTCACCTGATGTTCTGAGAACAAACGCCACTTAGCCTGTTCATAGCTGTGCATATCCCCGTGGTAGTCCAGATGATCACGACTTAAATTGGTGAATACAGCTGCAGAAAAAGGTATAGCTTTCACCCGGCTTTGATCCAATCCGTGAGAAGAGACTTCCATCGCAACTAAGGTTGCATGCTGCGCAGTAAACTGTGAAACGGTCCGTTGCACATCAACGGCTGACGCAGTGGTGTTCTCACTCACCTGCAACTGACCATAGAGACCATTACCCACGGTGCCCATGATGGCCGGGCGTTCGCCGAACAGCTGGCTCCATTGCGCTATCAGCTGCGTGACTGTGGTTTTGCCATTTGTTCCGGTCACACCAATGGTGGTTATCGTGTCACCCGATGAGCGATAAAAACGCCCCGCCAATGCGGATAGCTGCTGGGGTAAGTCAGCAAATGCGATAACCGGCACACCTTGTATTTCTTCGCACGCACCGTGCTGCTCATCAGCATCTGCCTGCCGGAGTACTGCAGCTGCGCCTTGAGTGATGGCCTGTGGAATAAAGCCTCGCCCGTCATGCGCATGACCTTTAACAGCAATGAACAGATCACCCTGTGCCACATTTCGGCTATCAAGTACCATGTGGCTGAGTTGCCTGCTCGGTGCATGGGCAATCCACGGACTCAATACATCATGCAGATTACATTCACTCATGAGCTGCCTCACTTCTGTTATTTGCCGTGGTATTTTTTGATGTCTCATCCTGCGGGACCAGTGCATCAGGTTCAATGTTCATGGTGCGGAGTACTCCCCCCATGATGACCCCAAATACCGGGGCTGATACCGCGCCACCATAATATTTACCGGCCTGAGGGTCATTAATCACCACAACTAAGGCAAAACGTGGCTGGCTCGCTGGTGCGACACCTGCTGTATAAGCGATGTACTTATTGACGTATTTGCCATCCGGCCCAACTTTTTTCGCTGTCCCGGTTTTTATCGCTATCCGGTACCCTTTGATGGCAGCTTTCACCCCGCCACCACCGGGTAAAGCGACACTCTCCATCATGTGCATGACTGAGCGTACAACGCTCTCAGGGAATACACGCTGTCCGGCAACCGGAGGGTCAACTTTGGTAATCGACAGTTGCCGGTTGATACCATAACTGCCGATAGTGGCATACACTCTGGCTAACTGTAATGGCGTTACCATTAATCCATAACCAAATGAAAATGTAGCTCTTTCTATGTCTGACCAACGCTGTCGTTGCGGATACAAACCGCTACTCTCCCCTACCATCCCGAGATTGGTCGGTTTTCCCAGACCAAAACGGGAATATGTATCTACCAATGCCGAAGGTGGCATCGCCAGGGCAAGTTTTGACACGCCAACGTTACTTGATTTCTGCAACACTCCGGTCAGGGTCAGCTCGTTGTAACGCGCCACATCTTTAATTTCATGTCCATTAACACGATAAGGTTCAGTAACTAATACACTGTTCTCTTTTACTATTCCGCGCTGAAGAGCCGTCATCACCACCATCGGCTTTACTGTTGAACCCGGTTCAAAAATGTCGGTAATGGCCCGGTTACGCATCACATCTTTGCTGGCTCCCGCAAGATTATTGGGGTTGTAGGCGGGGCTGTTAGCCATCGCCAGCACTTCTCCGGTATTAACATCCACCAACACCGCGCTACCTGACTCTGCTTTGTTAAAGGCAACGGCATTATTCAGTTCTCGATACACCAGTGCCTGCAAACGCTCATCAATGCTCAGTGTCAGATTGTGCGCCGCACGACTGTCCACTGAAGAGATATCTTCAATCACCCGACCGTAACGGTCTTTTCTTACCGTTCTTTCACCCGGCTGACCGGTCAGCCATTTATCAAAACTCTTTTCAACACCCTCAATACCCTGGCCATCAATGTTGGTGAAACCGATTAACTGCGATGTCACCTGTCCCGCCGGATAGTAACGTCGCGACTCTTCACGTAAGTGGATCCCGGGCAATTTTAACTTTTTGATGTACTCGCCAATCGCCGGGTTAACCTGACGGGCGAGATAAACGAAACGCCCACCTGGATTTGCCTCAACACGCGCGCTAAGCTGGTCAAGCGGTATAGACAACGCATCCGATAACGCCTTCCAGCGACTATCGAGGGTAATCCCCCCTTTGTCATGCAACTCTTTAGGGTCTGCCCAGATTGCATTGACCGGCACACTGACCGCTAAAGGCCGCCCGGAACGATCCGTGATCAAACCTCTCGATGTCGGTACTTCCTGTACGCGGAGAGAGCGCATATCTCCTTCGCGTACTAATTCATCCGGGTTAAACACTTGCAGGTAAGCCATCCTCGACATCAAACCCACCAGTGCAATAAAAATACAGCCACAAAGTAATGCGAAACGCCAGCTAACAAAGCTGGCGAGATCTTCCTTGCGCTTCACTGTCCTGATTTTACGTGTGGCTTTCATGCAATCCTTAAGGCTGTATCACGATGTTTTCCTGCGAAGGATCAACATGCTGCATTTGTAATTTCTCAGTCGCAATTCTCTCTACCCGACTGTGATCGCCCAATGCATTCTCTTCGAGAATCAAATTGCGCCATTCAATATCCAGAGCATCCCGCTCCAGAATCAGTTGCTCCCGTTGCGCAGTCAGCAAACGAGTCTCATGTGCTGTGGTGACGACAAACACAGCAGAAACCAACACAGCGGCAGCTAAAAGTAACGGGAGCTTACCTCGTCGCAGTAAATCACCGCCGATGATTGCCGGCAGACTCGGACGTTCACCAGCTACTGTCACGCCTCAGTCCTCAGTGCGATACGCAATACGGAACTGCGCGCCCGGGGGTTTTCGGCTATCTCGTGTTCACCCGGCATCATTTTTCCTAATGTTTTTAGATACCTGCCACCTAATTCGTTTAACTGCGCTTCTGTCATAGGTAATCCCGCAGGTACACTTGGTCCCCGACTGCTTTCACGCATAAAACATTTTACCAAACGGTCTTCCAGCGAGTGGAAGCTAATCACCGACAAACGCCCGCCGGGTGCCAGTGCAGTCAGTGCACCGTTCAATGCGCGTTCAATTTCATCCAGCTCGCGGTTCACGCGAATACGGATTGCCTGAAAACTGCGTGTTGCCGGATGCTTGAACTTATCTTTCACTGGTGTAGCCGCATAAATCACGTCTGCCAGCTCTTTGGTTCGTGTCATCGGCTGTTCACGATTGCGTGTCACAATCGCGCGCGCAATACGTTTTGCAAAACGCTCTTCACCATAGGTTTTCAGCACAGTGACGATTTCATCTTCTTCAGCCTGCAACAGCCACTCCGCTGCCGAAACGCCGCTGTCTGGATCCATTCGCATATCCAGCGGACCATCACGCATAAACGAAAAACCCCGTTCCGGGTCATCGAGTTGTGGTGAAGAAACCCCGAGATCCAGCAGGATACCATCCACTTTTCCTCTTAAATTACGCTCCTGCATATACTCAGCCAGTGCAGAAAAAGGGCCGTGTATAATGGTAAAACGCGGATCATTTATCTGTGCCGCTGCCGCTATCGCTTGTGGATCGCGGTCAATGGCATACAGTTGCCCTTCACTCCCGAGTTGCGAGAGAATCAGTCTGGAGTGCCCTCCCCTGCCGAAGGTGCCGTCAATATAGATTCCATCCGGGCGTATATTGAGTGCATTTACTGCTTCATCAAGCAGTACTGAAGTATGCTTAAATTGTGCTGACATCAGAGTGATAAATCCTGCAAGCCTTCGGTGAGCGGTTCCAGAGATGACTGTTCAGCATCAATGTCATCGCGGATCTGTTGATACCAGGTTTGTTCATCCCATAATTCAAATTTATTAAACTGCCCCACCAGCATCACCTCTTTGTTGAGGCGCGCATGGTTTCGTAGCGTTCCTGCTACCAGCAAACGTCCGGCATTATCCATCTGACACTCACTGGCATGCCCGAGTAAGAGGCGCTGCACCCTTCGCTCCACAGGATTCATACTGGATAAACGCGCTAATTTTTGTTCAATAATTTCCCATTCAGGCAATGTGTAAAGCAGCAGACAGGGCTGGTGGAGATCAATGGTACAGACCATTTGACCCTGAGATTTTTCCGTCAGCGTTTCGCGATAGCGCGTCGGTATAGCCAGCCGCCCTTTGCTATCGAGATTTACTAGCGTTGCGCCGCGAAACATGCAAACCTCACCCAAACACCCATTATCACCACTTTATGACACAATTTCCCACTAAAGAGTTTACGGAGCGAGTGAAATCGTTGTCAAGCCGCGGCCTGCGTTCAGTTCAATTATTTACACCCTTACAGGGACTGAATAAAACGTGGGGGCAAAAACGAAGGTAGGATAAGATGAAAATAACGCGATGAATAGTATCGCTATTTTTTTTAACTTCGGCTTAGGTAAACACAAAAAATACGCATTAACTAATGCAAAGATACGTACAAGAAAAAATGGGTGATTACATTTTTAAGTAATATCCTACAACTTAGAGGATTAAAAAAAGGGCATACATCAATCATAAGGTGCCTTTCAGAGCATAAAACAGTAGCAAAAACGGCTTCAGCTTCTGTTTTACGTGTCTCCCCAGACACCTTCATACTGCCAGCAAAGGTTAATTGAGTTTGCGACTTAAGCGTCCGCGGCGATGCAGATTACGACGAATGCGGGTCAGGCCTGGTTTAGGTTTACGCGGCTCGTCAAGACTGGCCAGTACCAGTTCAAGCACTCTTTCAGCGACATCGCGATGACGTTGTGCCGCTGCCAGTACCGGGCATTGTAAAAAATCGAGCAACTCATGGTCACCGAAAGTGGCAATCACCAAATCTGCCGGAAGCTGGCCCTGGCGTTTTAAAATGACATCCATTGCTCCCTGCAGCAAGCCAAAAGAGGTAGAAAACAACGCATCTGGCATCGCGTTTTTTTCCAGCCATTTTTCAAATAATCCTGCCGCTGCCTGCCGTTCAAAACTGTCAGCATAGATATAATCAATAGCACGCTGGTCACCTTGCCAGGCATCACGAAAACCCGCTTCACGCAAGTAACTCACTGATAGTTCGGGGAGAGCTCCCAGATACAGAACCTGATTGACTGACTGTTTTCGCAGCTCCCCACCCAGCATTTCTGCATCATCACGATCAGCGCCGACCACACTGGTGAAATGCTCACGGTCAAGCGCCCTGTCCAGAGCAATAATTGGCAACGGGTCGTTAACCCAACGCTGGTAAAAAGGGTGTTCCGGTGGCAAAGAGGTGGAAACGATAATCGCATCCACCTGACGCTGCAGCAGATGCTCAATACAGCGCATCTCATTATCTGGTTGATCTTCAGAACACGCGATCAACAACTGGTAGCCACGCTGACGTGCCTGACGTTCAAGGTAATTGGCAATGCGGGTATAGCTGCTATTTTCGAGATCCGGAATCACCAGACCAATTGAACGGGTGCGCCCGGCACGTAACCCGGCAGCAACTGCATTGGGGTGGTAATTATATTGCCGTACCACCGCCATCACTTTTTCAACTGTTTTTTCACTGACCCGATATTGTCGGGCTTTGCCATTAATTACATAGCTGGCTGTGGTGCGGGAGACTCCCGCCAGTCGCGCAATCTCATCCAGTTTCACAATTACTCCCTTAGAGCCTGTCCCATCAGGTCTGTTTAACACGCTATTCTGGGTGCGGACAGTATCATTCACTGATACCCCACAGGGTTTACCCTACGCTGTCCATGTCCAAACAGGAGGACGCCAGTTTTCTTTGTGCGGTTCACTGCGTAACATTCACCAGGCACATCGTAGTGACCCCACATCAGGCAGGGGCAATGTTAACACATCTGCATATTTTTCTTGTAGTGAACAACTTGTAGTGAACAAATTGTTTTCATCGTATTGAAAACAGCTGATACAAAAAGACCCTGCTAATCAATAGCAGGGTCCTGGCAACAACAGAGCCGATTAACCTGTAGTAACAGATTAACCTATCAGCCGATCACCCCGCGCGATACCCACTACACCAGAACGCACGACTTCCACAATCTCGGCCACATCCTGCAAAGAAGCGATGAACGCATCAAGTTTGCCACTGGTTCCAGTTAACTGGATAGTATAAAACTGTGGCGACACATCAACAATCTGCCCGCGAAAAATATCTGTATTACGTTTTACTTCATCGCGCGCAGCGCCAGCAGCCTGCACTTTCACCAGCATCAGTTCACGCTCAACAAAGGGCCCCTGGCCCAGTTCGCTGACACGTAACACATCCACCAGTTTATGCAATTGTTTTTCAATTTGCTCCAGCGCTTTGTCATCACCTACTGTCTGAATAGTCATACGTGACAGAGTGGGATCGTCTGTTGGTGCCACGGTCAGACTTTCAATGTTATAGCCCCTTTGGGAAAATAATCCGACAACGCGAGACAATGCGCCTGATTCGTTTTCCAGCAATACCGATAAAACACGACGCATAATTAAGTCCTCTCCGTTTTACTGAGCCACATCTCGTCCATCGCACCCCCGCGGATATGCATCGGGTATACGTGCTCGGTACCATCAACATTGATATCGACAAACACCAGACGTCCTTTCTGCAACGCTGCCAGCGCTTCAGTTAATTTTGCTTCCAACTCATCAGGATGATTAATACCGATTCCCACATGACCATACGCTTCCGCAAGGCGGATAAAATCGGGTAAAGACTGCATATAAGATTGTGAGTGGCGCCCGGAATAGATCATATCCTGCCACTGTTTCACCATACCGAGGAAACGGTTATTCAGACTGACGACCAGCACCGGCAGATCATACTGCAGTGCGGTAGAAAGCTCCTGAATATTCATCTGAATACTGCCATCACCTGTCACACAAATAACAGTTTCTTCAGGCAGCGCCAGCTTCACCCCCAGGGCCGCAGGCAGACCAAAGCCCATAGTGCCTAATCCGCCAGAGTTAATCCAATGTCTCGGTTTATCAAAAGGATAATAGAGAGCAGCAAACATCTGATGCTGTCCAACATCCGAAGTGACATAAGCCTGACCCTGTGTCAGAGTCCAGAGGGTTTCAATCACCGCCTGAGGTTTGATTTTGTCACTGCTGTCGTCGTAGGCCAGACAGTGACGATCACGCCAGCCATCTATACGTTGCCACCAGTCACGCAGGCTATCAAAATCCTGACTCAGCTCAGTTTGTGTTATCAGGTCAATAAACTGCTGCAAGACCAGCTTCGCGTCACCGACGATTGGCACATCGGCAGCAACGGTTTTAGAGATTGAAGCAGGGTCAATATCGATATGTATGATTGTGGCATCAGGACAATATTTGGCTAAATTATTAGTGGTGCGATCATCAAAGCGCACCCCAACTGCAAAAATGACGTCAGAATAGTGCATCGTCATATTTGCCTGATAAGTCCCGTGCATGCCTAGCATACCTACGCTCTGTCGGTGCGTGGCAGGAAACCCGCCTAACCCCATCAGTGAACAGGCGACCGGTAAATTCAGTTTTTCTGCGATATCGCGTAATTCATCGTGACACTCTGCGTTGATAACGCCACCACCACAATAAATAACCGGTTGCTTTGCAGCCAGAAGAACCTGCAGCGCGCGTTTGATCTGCCCTTTATGCCCCTGCGTAGTTGGATTATACGATCGCAGGCTAACCACGTCAGGCCAGACATAAGGGCGTTTTTCGGCCGGATTCATGATGTCTTTAGGCAGATCAATCACCACCGGACCCGGGCGTCCGCTGGAAGCCAGCCAGAACGCCTTTTTGATCACTTCAGGGATCTCTTCAACACTTTTCAGCATGAAACTGTGTTTCACTATAGGGCGGGAAATGCCCACCATGTCACACTCCTGAAAGGCATCATAACCGATCAGCGAGGATGCAACCTGACCTGAAAGCACCACTAAGGGAATTGAGTCCATATAAGCTGTCGCAATACCGGTAATGGCATTTGTCGCACCCGGTCCTGAGGTCACCAGTACCACACCCACTTCGCCGGTCGAACGGGCATAACCGTCAGCCATGTGCACCGCAGCCTGTTCATGGCGTACCAGAATATGGTCAACGCCTCCGACAGTTTGCAATGCATCGTATATATCGAGAACGGCACCACCGGGATAGCCAAAAATATGCTTTACGCCCTGGTCAATCAATGACCGGACGACCATCTCCGCCCCTGATAACATCTCCATTCTTGCCTCCAGGCTACTACATGCTGAATTATTTTTTGGATTGTGTAGGCAATCCTATCACGGCCAGACACAGCGATTGATGGAAAATAACCGATCCAATTTATTTACTCTTATCTGATGCATCGTCACGTCTGTGTCTTGCTGGCAACCAGGCGGCTCTGCACGGTAAAACACTTAGCCTACTTTCAGCAACGCAAACAAGTAAATCCTGCTACGGTTGTTGTCTTGTTGCTGATAGCAATATCATGAACACCATCACGCTACCGTTACCCCTCACTGACGACAAAAAACACGACAGTGCGGTGCTCTGGCACTAAATGAAAAGAGTTTCCGGTCAGCCTATCCTTTCTGTAAATGGGATACAATGAATTTACACGGCTCTCACTTCTCTGTAGGTTAACTGATCATACACTCTGACGGACGCACCTGCCTGATACAGGTAATAAGAAATCATAGTGTCTCCCAGACAACGAGAGAAACGATCTATGTCAATCAATGTAGCCATTTTCCTGTTTGATAATGTAGAAGTGCTCGATTTTGCCGGGCCTTACGAAGTGTTTACCTGCGCGACACGCGTTGCACAAAAACGCGATGCGCTATTTAATGTCTTCACTGTTGGTGAAACCGGAAAACCTGTCCGTGCAAGAGCCGGGTTAAATCTTACTCCCGATTTTACACTGAATAACCATCCGGATATTGACTGCCTGATTGTTCCAGGAGGCGTAGTCAATGAGGAGCTGGTTAAGCCACATATCATTCACTGGTTATCCACGCAAAGCACCAGAAGTCGCATTACAGCCTCAGTTTGTACCGGTGCTTTTTTGCTGGCGAAAACCGGGAACTTCGACGGTAAACGCTTCACCACGCACTGGGAAGATATTGCTGACTTACGCAGACTGTTTCCGGCGATAACGGTTGAGAGTGAGGTTCGCTGGGTCGACGAAGGTGCACTGGTGTCATCTGCCGGTATCTCCGCGGGTATCGACATGAGCCTGCATCTTATTGAAAAACTGACAGACCGTCAGCTGGCAGAAAAAACAGCACGCCAGCTGGAGTTTGACTGGACAGAAAACAGACCGAAGAACTGAATTTTCCTCTTGATTTTGAACCATGATAAAATGCCCCGATACCGTTGGAGGAAAGGGATAATGATGCCCCTTTCTTTTACACGGTATCACGAGCGACGCGATTCAGACACCACGATGCTCACTGGCGTAATTTTGCCAAAGAAGCACGTAACTGTTCGCAGGCTAATGCGAGTTTTTCATCATCAACCGCATAAGCGATGCGCAGATAACCCGGCATACCAAATGCACTTCCCTGTAACACTGCTACGCGGGCATCCACCAATAACCAGGCCGCAAGCTCACTGTCAGTCGCTATTGTCACGCCTTCCGGTGTGATCCTGCCGAGCATTTTCTGACAATTTACAAACAGATAAAACGCACCCTGCGGCACACAAACAGATACTCCTTCAGTATCATTGATCATCGCCAGCACCTGACGACGACGATCCAATTTATCGATCCACCCGGCTAAACTGGTCGCCGGTTGTCGCAAGGCGACCACCGCTGCAGCCTGAGAGATACTGGACGCGTTAGACGTACTCTGTGACTGTAATACCTGCATTGCCTCAATCAGCCAGGCCGGACCACCAGCATATCCCAGCCGCCATCCCGTCATGGCATGGCTTTTCGATACACCATTCACCGTCAAAATACGCTCTGCCAGCTCAGGTGCTACCGAGGCAAAAGTATCAAATGGAATACCGTCGTAGCGCAGCGGTTCATAGATATCATCTGCCAGAATAAGCACATCAGGATAATCAGATAACACTTCTGCCAGCGCGCGCCACTCTTCAGCACTGTACACCGCGCCAGTGGGATTACCCGGTGAATTGAGAATCAGCCAGCGAGTCGCGGGTGTCAGTGCAGCGCGTAATTGTGCTGGTTGTAACTTCCAGCCCTGTTGTTCCTCACACAACACGATGACCGGCTCGCCTTCAGCAAGACGTACCATATCAGGATAGGAAACCCAATAAGGTGCCGGAATAATCACTTGCTGGCCGGGATCAAGTGTTGCCAGTAACGCATTAAAAATGAGCTGCTTAGCACCACAACCGGCTATGATCTGATCCTGAGCGAAGAGCAGGCGGTTATCACGCAAAAATTTCACCGCGATTGCATCCTTTAACTCAGGCGTACCGGCCACTGCGGTATATTTCGTCTGCTGTCCAAGAATCCCGGCAATCCCCGCCATACTGATACTATCCGGAGTTGCGAAATCCAGTTCACCTTCTCCGAGATTGATCACCACTTTCCCGGCAGCCTCCAGAGAACGAACCTGGTCAGAGATAGCGGCGGTCGGTGATGGACGAAAGCTTTGCATGCGCCTTGCCAATAGTTGATTATGCATAAATCCTCTTTTGTTTTTTATGACACAGGTAATACAATTAAGCTCCCGGAAAGACCACAGGAAACTCGCTATGTTATCCACTTTCATTTTTGATGCTGCTCAGTCACCTGGAAAATTTGGACTCGCTGCCAGTCTGTGGGCCAATCAGCAGAAGCAACCGTTATGGAGTCTGCGCCCTGATTTCAACGAAAATTTTCCCAATGCGTATCAGCATGTGGTACCTGCAGGCAATTGTGTCACCGGCGGTCTGTACCGTAGTGATACCCTGCAACATGAAGTCAGCGATATCGCATTCCTGCCAGCAGAAGACGCGTTGATCGTCCTTGCTGATGCAGATGCTGAAAAGATCAGGCACCTTGCGGGACAACGCTTATTCAGCCAGTACGATGGTAATACCCTCTCACTACTCGACTCCAATCACAGCGTGATCTGGCAACATACCCTTACTGCTTCCATAAACAGTGAACCCACACTCACCGTCGGCCTGGTTGCCGATGAACAGGATCAACGCGAGGTTTATCCGGCCACTATTGATGCTTTGATGGCGGCGGCGAGATGCGCCGGTATTTCCTTACAGATACGTTTTTTCCCGCCCGCTAGCGTCACCAATCGTTTACACGAATTAAATCAGCTTGACGGTATTCTCCTGCCTGGTGGTGCCTCGATGCCTGCGGTTGCCGGACAGATAGCCGTCGCTCATCACACTTTACAACACCAAATCCCGACTCTGGGCCTCTGTCTGGGCATGCAAAGCATGTGCACTGCTGCTTTGCAGCTGAACAGTGGATATGAGCAGGCGATGCTGGCGGAAGTGGCCCCGGACGCCACAGTGCACAGTTTTATTCCGTTCACTGATCGCACACACCGTTGCGGCCTGTTCCCCTTTCCTGCTTCGGCACCTTTCCATCAGATGCATTACAACCACCGCTATTACTTTAATCCCCAATATCTTCCTCAGCTTGCCGCCAGTGGCATCAGAATCAATGCACAAACCAACGCGATTATTGAAGGGATAAACCATCCTGCTCATCCCTTCTGGCAGGGCGTTCAGGGACATCCGGAATTGATGTCACGACCAGAAACCCCGCATCCCCTGTTTGTTACCTTTATTCAGACGATGCTGGCGCAAGGCTAACACCACTCCGTGGATCACTGGCCAGTTTCTGCATCACACTGGTCAGAGCTGCTATACCAGCATCAGACACAGGCAATAACGGTGGCCGCACCGTCCCACCATTAAATCCACGCAGCGCCATTGCTGCTTTGACCAGTTGAGGTTGTCCATGTTGTCGAGCCAACGTCCGATAATCGAACCATAACTGATGCAAATCACGGGCAGTGTGTGCATCCCCTGACTCAAGGGCACGATAGGTTGCCAGCACTAATTCAGGTAATGCGCCACTATTAGTGGTACTGATGCCATCAAAACCCGCCATCATTGGTCCGGTAAAAGCGAGATCTGATGCACAAAACAGGCGTAGTTTTCCCCGCAGGCGATTGGCTATCTGATCGATGGCTGTAGGGTTGAGATCGCCCTGTTTTATCCCTACCACACCGGGAATTTCTGCCAGTTTTTCCAGCAAGGCAGGTGATAAGGTGATACCGATGCCCGGGGCGTTGTACACCAGAATACCGGTCACCGATAAGGGCGCTATCTGCGCGAAATAACTCACAATCTGTGATTCAGTGATTTCACTGACATAAGGCGCAGTCACCATCGGTAAACCACCTAAGTCACCGGCTAATTGTGTCAATTCACGCGCATCACGCGGGTCAGCACTGGTACTGCATAACATCACCGGTACGCGATTCTGAACGCAGTCCATCACCTCCCGAAACAGTTCACGGCGCTCAGCCAGTGACATTACCGGGAACTCGCCATAAGTGCCGCCAATCAGTAAACCGTCATAACCCAGCGCAATCATCCGTTCAATATTTTCACGCAACGCCTGAAAATCAATCTCACCCTCAACAGAAAATGGCGTGACAGTGATATTGAAAATACCCTGCAGACGCGCACGGGATTCATTAATGTCTTTCATCATCAATTCCTTACAACTGAGTCAATGGACGGGGTAATGTACCCAACTGCCGATAACCTGTTTCTGTAATAACCACCGTTTCGCTGACACCGACAGTAAAACTGCCATAAATACGCAGCGCCGGTGGAATATGGAAAGTCATGCCAGGTTGTAATTCAGTGTTAATTCCACTGTACAAACTGAGAATACTGCCCTCACCCCAGTCCGGGGCAAAAGAGACACCGATTGAATAACCGGTACGCTTACGGAAATTATCGCTAAACCCGGCACGATCGATAACGCTCTGGCAAGCGATATGGGGTTCAGCACAGGTGGCACCAGGGCGCAGCGTATCCAGTGCCGCCTGCAATGCCTCCTGGCAGACTTGTTCCATTTCCAGGGCCAGCGCAGGCGGTTGTCCAATCCATGCGGAACGCATCAATGCAGCGTGGTAACGGTCATGCGTAGCAGCCATTTCGAGAAATACCGGATCATTGTCACCCATCACCCGGCGTCGCCAGGTGCCATGCGGCACACCACTACGGGGTCCGGTTGATACCAGCGGCTCCATACCAACATATTCAGAACCGGAGGCGATCGCAGCCCCCATCATTGCCGACACTAAGGCATTTTCATCAGCACCAACGCGGATCGCAGCAATACCGGCTCGCATACCCGCATCAACATAGGCTGCGGCGGCGGCAATTTTTTCTATCTCAGCGGCAGATTTGATCGCCCGCAACGGTTCGATAATTCCTGCGGTATCAGCAATTGTCCCTAATTGTCCCTGTAGCGCTTCATACACCGCTATCGTTAAAAACCAACCGCGTTTGTCGAGTCCGACACGTTTTTCTGACCAGCCACGCTGACGCAACACTTCAACCAGAAAATCAACCGGATTAACACCATCCTGATAAATCGCCGCATCAGAGATGAAGGTATTAGAGATAAAGTTGAAGTACTCCAGTTGACGAATCACAAACACCGGATCACCCTCAACCGGCAGCACCAGCGCCTGAAAGGTGTAATAACCCGGCGTCTGTTGTCCGGTTAACCAGAAAATATTCTCCGGCCCGGTGACGACCATGACATCAATGCCTGCCGCCGCCAGCCTTTCTCGCGTCCTGCGCTGACGATCCTGATACTCTTCAACACTGAACGCAGATTCACTGCCCTGAATCACATTATTTGTCTGTTGCATAAAAGAACTCCTGAAGAAAAAGGGCCTGAGTGTCATCAAAATTCACCCCCAGACCAAAACTATCCCGCACCAGCACTTCCCCCTGGTGGTAATAAAGTCCACTGGCAGGATCATCAGTCAAACCATCGGCGCCATACAATTCGGCAAAAATCGGGTTTACAGCATGACAAAGTTGTAGCGCAGCGGCGGTAGCGACATGCCCTTCATTCATCTGACCAATCATGAACGGGATATCCGCTTGCTGCAGACGACGGGCCAATGCCAGCGCAGGCCGGATACCGCCACATTTGACCAGTTTCAGATGCGCCCACAATGCTCCTTCTGCAGCGATTAATCGCTCAATAGCCAGGCCATTGCACAGACTTTCATCCAGCATAATTGGCACCCCGAAAGCGGTGAGTTGTGGCAAAAGATGATCATCTGCCGGCGACAAAGGTTGTTCGATATAAGCCAAACCCAGTTCAGCCAGTTGAGGGAAAACATCTCGTGCTTGTTGAGCTGACCACTGCCCATTGACGTCAATCGCTAAAGAGAGATTGTCACCAAACTCTTTACGCAGCCGTTGTAATCGTCTGACATCCTCACTTACTGCCGCTACACCAGTGCGTAACTTAAGTTGCGTGAAACCACGTTCAACATAACGGGTGGCCTGCTGTACCATTTGCTGTTCACTTCCCCAGAACAGCGTCTGGTTGGTCGGGTAAACAACAAAAGCAGGAGTACCTCCGAGCCAGGCAGCCAGACTTTGTTGCGCCCGACGGGCCAGCAAATCATGCAGCGCCATATCCAGTAACAAGCACCCCGGCGGGAGCAATAACGAGTCTGCTGCATGTACACTGTCGAGCATCGTCGCAGGGTCAGCAGACCAGTCCCACCCCGCCAGAACACTGCGCAGGTTGTCCAGCACCTGGGCGGCAGAGTAGCAATGCAGATAATGAATATTGAGACGCACCTCACCGACCCCGCGCTCAGCACCCTCATCAAGCGTTATCCACAGTGTATCCAGCCCGTTTATCGCGCCAGAGGTAGCGGTGTGTAATGTCACGCCAGCATAGTGCAGCTCTCCACGCCACAATCGCGCCCTCACGCTATTTGCTCCCGGGGTAACATCGCCAGTGCCACATCAAGATAGATCGCTGCGGCAGCGAAGAACTCTTCAGCAGGAACAAACTCATCAGGTTTATGCGCCACGGCCAGGCTTCCCGGCCCAATCACCACCCCCCTTGCACCTAATGCACGAAAATGCACCAGATCACATCCCCCCTGGAAACCAAACGGACCAGGATGAGGCTGTCCGTGACGCAGACAAGCATTGAGACTGCGCTGCACGATGGGATCACTACTGTCTGTTTAAGTTGCTCCCCCGGTAGTGGGTTGCCACGAGACAATTTCAGCCTCTACACCATCACGTGTTCGGGCAGTGTCCAGCAACAGTTGTAGTTTAGCTTTCACCTGAGCTTCATCTTCACCCGGTACCAGACGGCGATCGAGTAATAACTCACAACTGTCAGGGATAACATTATCGGCATGTCCGCCATGAATACGTGTGACAGTCAGACTGGCGTTGCCCACCAGCGAATGAGAACGACAACACACCTCCTGCTGGTGAGTCTCTTCAATTAGCGCGAGCAGTTTAGCTGACTGATAAATCGCATTAACACCTAACTCGGGAGTACCCGAATGAGCTGTAATACCTTTTATCCTTACCCGGGGACGTAAACTGCCTTTATCGGCGGAAAATGTCGCATTAGAGGTAGGCTCGCCAATAACGGCAAAGTCTATTGCCGGAGGAGCCTCAGTGACATAATACTTCGCACCTTCACTCGCCACTTCTTCATCGGCGGTAAACACCCCCATTAATGTCCCTGACCAGTGCGACCGATTCACTGCCAGGATGCGCAAAGCCTCTACCATTGCTACCAGAGGACCTTTAGCATCACATGCCCCACGTCCATACAGACGCCCTTCGCGCTCAGTAAGAGTGAAAGGATCTGACGACCAGCCGGTGCCAGCGGGTACCGTGTCGAGATGTGTGTTGAAGGCGAAAACAGGGCCTGCCCCATTGGTGAGCACAGCAATTACATTAGTCCGGCCTGGGGCATACTCACTGAACGAGAGATTAAAACCCGCCTCACGTAACCAGCCAGCAACGCACTCCGCCGCTTCTCGTTCCTGTCCCGGTGGGTTCTCTGTATTAATCGCCACCAGAGTGGCAAGATCTCGTTGCATAGCTACCCGATCAACCTGATATGTTGTCATGATAACTCCTGATTAATGAAGGATCTGGTCAAGAAAGTGCTGTGCACGTTCTGTAACTTGCCCGCTAAAAAAATCTTCCGCACTGGCGCATTCAAGGATTTCACCCTCTTCCATAAACAGAATTTTATTGGCTGCCCGACGTGCAAACGCCATTTCGTGGGTCACTACCATGCTGGTCATACCTTCTGCGCTGAGTTCCGCCATCACATCCAGTACTTCACGAATCATCTCCGGGTCGAGATCGGAAGTAGGCTCGTCATACAACATTAATTCCGGCTTCATCGCCAGCGCACGAGCAATAGCCACACGTTGCTGCTGTCCACCTGATAGCTCATCAGGGAAGTGGTCTGCCCGATCATGAATGCGCACTTTTGCCAGCAGCGTTTCAGCCTGCTTACGGGCTTCACTACGGTTAATACCCAGCACGGTCATCGGTGCCAGCATGATGTTTTCTGCTGCCGTCAAATGGGAAAAAAGTTCATAATTTTGAAATACCATGCCGATGCGCTGGCGAAGTTGATGAGCAGGTATTTCGCCACGGCTGATGTTTTGCTGTTTAAAAAAAACATCGCCGCTGTCAGCCGGAGACATTAAATTTACGCAGCGTAAAAGCGTCGATTTTCCTGAACCTGACGGTCCAATCAGCACCACGGTTTCACCACGCTGCACATCAAGAGAACAACTTTTCAACACCGTCTGACGACCAAAAGACTTATCGATGCCGATCATTTCGAGTAAGGGGGATGTATGCAGGTTCATCATGCGCCTCCTGTGGTTTTCATCGGGTTGACCTCTTCACTGACAGACGAAGCAGAAGATGATTTTTTCCGACGACGCTGCTTAGGATCTAACGCACGTTCCAGCCACCACTGAAACAGCATGAACAGACTGGTAAGTAATAAGTAATAAATCCCCGCTGCACACAACGCTTCAAAATAACGGAAACTGGCGCTTGCCTCCTGATTTGCCACCAGCAGCAGTTCCTGGACTGCAATGACTGATACCAGAGCACTCGATTTCAGCATACTGATCATCTGGTTACCCATCGGCGGCAACACGATACGCGCCGCCTGTGGCAAGACTACTTTGCGCATAATCTGTGCCTGAGTCATGCCTAAAGCCATCGCCGCGGTGCGCTGACCACTTTTCACCGCCTGTAATCCGGAACGTAAAATTTCAGCCATATACGCACCTTCATTTAATGAAAGCGCCAGAACTGCACAGGTAAACGCGGAGAAGCGCAAACCAAAGCCGGGCAACACGTTATAGACAAAGATGATTTGAAACAGCACCGGCGTTCCACGAAACAGCCACAGATAAAAAAAGGCTCCTGCTTTCGCTACGCGAAATGGTGCTTCCTGTAACAACGCCAGTACCAGTCCCAGAACCACACCACATAGCAACGAACACAGGGTAATCAGCAGTGTCATTCCGGCTCCCTGTACGAAACCCGGTGACAGGAAGTAATGCCACATTAAATCAATCGACATTGCGCTCTCCGCTCAAGAATTAGAAAATGGCAACAGAGGCGGGGAAGTTCCATTTTTAATTAACTGTTGGTAAGTTCCTTCTTTGACCAGCTGTTGTAAGCCCTGCTCTAGTTGTGCTTTAGTCTCTTCATCGCCTTTTCTTACCGCAAAGGCGATATGGGTATCAGTCTCAAACTATTTGCCTGTTGCTTCAAAAACGCCTGGCTTTTCGCTCAATAGCGCCACCGTACCGGGAGTAGACAAAAACTCCGCATCCGCACGTCCCAGGGCAACAGCAACAGCCGAATCTGTCGCTGCCGGGAAAGTCATGACATTGATCGCCGGGTGCTTTTCCGCCAGGCAGCGCTGATTATCAGCCCGGGCCTGACTCTCCTCTATTCCACCTAGTGTCACTGCGATGTTTTTGCCACACAGTGATAAATCACGTCCCGTAATCGCTGCCGGATTTCCTTTTTTCACCACCACCAGGCTGCCGATTTTCATGTATGGCACAAAATCCACCTGTGAAGCCCGGGTAGGATTGACATACATAGCAGAATTAATGATATCGATGCGTTTGCCCTGTAACGCGAGGATTAACACTTTGAATTCCATTGCCAGCGGCACTGGCTGAAGGTTTAGCTTTTGACTGAGTGCTGTAATCAAATCAATATCAAAACCAACCAGTTTCCCCTCTTTGACAAATTCAAACGGCCTAAAGGTTGCCGCAGTACCATAAGTAAGTTTCCCTTCTGTCACTCTTTCTGCTGCGGCATGTGCGGTAAAAGGTAAAGCAGCAAACAGAGAAAGCGCCCCGAGCAAAGATAATTTATTACGTAAGGTTGTTAGCATGGTGTCTCCCGGATAAATAAATTGGTTTTTATGTGACATAAATACAATCTAAGATGCAAAAATATGCGCCATTTTGGTGCAAGCGTGAAATAAAAGTGCATCGTTTGCTTTATATCGCGGCGCTTCACTCAGCGTGTTATTGTATTTAATGACTACAAGAATACACTTCAGGGAAACCTTTCCATGCCATCCAGTTCCTCTGCCAGCTGCCGTCCTATTACGCGACAATTGCTCGACCTGATATATGAAGCAAGATTCGATCCAAATCATCATTTACGTGAACAATATCTTGCCGATGCGCTCGGTGTTTCCCGCACGCCAATACGGGCGGGACTAAAAGAGTTAACCCGGCTTGGTGTGGTCGAATCACGTCCTAATCAGGGATTTTTCCTGCTGAAGAAAGCCGATGAATTACAACAGCTGGTAATCGAACCCCCACCGAGCAGTGATCAGACGTTATATGAATTGCTGGTACGCGACAGGATTGCCGGCGTGTTAAATGCCTCATTTACTCAGACAGAAATCACTCAACGTTATGATGTTGACCGCGGGGTGCTGACTCGCACGCTGGTCAAATTATCAGAAGATGGACTGATCGCCCGAAATCCCGGGCATGGCTGGCACTTTCTGCAGACGCTCAACTCTAACGTTGCGCTGCGAAACAGTTATGCTTTCCGCCTGATGCTTGAGCCTGATGCATTGTTGAGCCCTGAACTACGTATAGACCGCCGGACGTTGAAACACCTGCGGGCAGCACACCTGCGTCTGATTACCCATCCAGATATCACCCAGGTTTCGGCCCGCGAGATTTTTGAAACCGATGCCAGTTTTCATGAAACGCTGGCTGAATGCAGCGGTAATATGTTTGTTTTACAGGCCATTCAGCAACAAAATCGACTGCGTCGATTACTCGAATTTAGCAGCTATCATGATAAACGCCGGGTAAAAGCCTGGTGTGAAGAACATATTTGCATCATTGATGCGCTGAGGGAAAATCAGACCACACAGGCGGCAGAATTGATGCGCCGTCATCTGCAACACGCCTGTGGTCAGCTACAAATTCCCGAACAGAAGCAATAATCGGCACCATTTTTGCACATATCGATCCTGAAAATACAATTCAGGAGAAGATAATGGATTTACGTATTCAACAACGTGTAGCACTGGTATGTGGTGCAGGCAGTGGACTGGGGCAAGCGATGGCCCACGCTCTGGCCCGCGAAGGTGTGCATGTTGCGGTCACCGGACGTCAGCCAGAAAAACTACAGGCAACCGTAGCCGCAATCAGAGAAGAAAAGGGTACCGCGGAAGCGTTTTCTCTCGATCTGGCCAAACCCGATCAGTTTAATCATCTTTTATCTGAGATCAGGCAATGTTGGGGAGAGGTCGACATTTTGGTCAATAACTCTGGTGGACCACCGCCGTCCCAGGCGCACAATACCGACCCAGCCCTCTGGCAACAGCACTTTTCACTGATGGTTTCTTCGTTGATTACCTTAACCGATATGGTGTTACCTGGTATGCGCGATCGCGGCTGGGGACGCATTATTACCTCAACCTCTTCCGGCATCATTTCGCCTATTCCAAATCTGGCATTATCCAATGCATTGCGCATGAGCCTGCTCGGCTGGTCTAAAACGCTCGCCGGTGAAGTCGCCGCAGGTGGGGTGACCGTCAATGTACTGGTACCAGGACGCATTGCCACTGAGCGTGTCAGTGACCTCGATGCACTAAAAGCACAACGTCAACAAACTACGCCAGAGAACATAGCGGCACAAAGTCGGCAATCTATTCCAGTCGGTCGCTATGGTAAGCCGGAAGAATACGGTGCAGTCGCCGCTTTTCTTGCCGGGGAGCCGGCCAGTTACCTCACCGGGTCAGTGATACGGGTTGATGGTGGTATGATCAGCTCAGTTTGACCCAGGCCTGCCATTTCAGCGGGAAATATTCAGACAATTCATCTATGAAGGTTGACAGCGCCGGAGGGATGAAGTATGAATAACACATCATACTTAATTTACAGGGTTTGGACTGATGGTTTTCAGCACTCGTCTCGCAGGACTACTACTACTCGCCTCTTTTGTGCGCGGTAGTCTTGCAGCCGAAATCAACCACTGATTCAGACTTGCAAAACATTAAAACCCGCGCCAATGCGCGGGTTTTTTTATGCACGTTGCACTGGCAAGCAAAAAGACAAGGAACCAACCGATGAGTGAACAGGTCATTATTTTCGATACCACCCTGCGCGATGGCGAACAGGCATTACAGGCAAGTCTGAGTGTTAAAGAAAAATTGCAGATAGCCCTTGCTCTCGAACGCATGGGGGTAGATGTGATGGAAGTGGGCTTCCCGGTTTCTTCCCCTGGCGATTTTCAGTCAGTACAAACCATTGCAAAACAAATTAAAAACAGCCGCGTCTGTGCGCTGGCCCGCTGTGTGGAAAAAGATATTGATGCCGCGTATGAAGCATTGCGTGTTGCCGAAGCATTTCGCATTCACACTTTTCTCGCCACTTCACCGATGCATATTGCCACTAAATTACGTAGCACCCTGCCCGAGGTTATCGAACGTTCGGTGGCAATGATCAAGCGTGCACGTAATTACACCGATGATGTCGAGTTCTCCTGCGAAGATGGTGGCAGAACACCGATAGATGACCTTTGTCGTGTAGTAGAAGCGGCCATCAACGCGGGTGCAACAACCATCAATATTCCTGATACAGTCGGTTATACGCTGCCCGGTGAATACAGCGCTATCTTCGCACAGCTGCGTGACCGCGTACCGAATATCGATAAAGCGATTTTGTCGGTACACACCCATGACGATTTAGGTATGGCAGTTGGCAATGCTATCGCTGCGGTTCAGGCTGGTGCACGTCAGGTAGAAGGCACACTTAACGGACTGGGTGAACGTGCGGGTAACTGTGCACTGGAAGAGGTGATCATGGCAATTAAAGTGCGCAGCCATTTAATGAACGTGCGCACCAATATTCATCATCAGGAGATCTATCGCACCAGCCAGATTGTCAGCCAGATTTGTAACATGCCTATTCCTGCCAATAAAGCGGTTGTCGGTACCGGTGCCTTTGCACACTCTTCCGGTATTCATCAGGATGGCGTGCTGAAAAATCGCGAAAATTACGAAATCATGACACCGGAATCTATCGGCTTAAATCAGATTCAGTTGAATCTGACTTCACGCTCAGGGCGCGCTGCAGTGAAACACCGTATGGATGAAATGGGCTATAAAGAAGACGATTACAATCTGGATACCCTGTACACCGCCTTCCTGAAACTGGCAGACAAAAAAGGCCAGGTATTCGACTATGACTTAGAAGCTCTGGCATTTATCAACAAACAGAATGAAGAGCCAGAGTTCTTTCGCCTCGACTATTTCAATGTACAGTCAGGTTCCAGTGTGCTGGCAACTGCAGCAGTAAAACTGGGTTGTGGCGATGAAATAAAATCAGAAGCAGCGACAGGTAATGGCCCGGTCGATGCAGTCTATCAGGCATTAAATCGCCTCACTGACTTCGAGACAGAACTGGTCAATTACCAACTGACCGCTAAAGGTCAGGGGAAAAATGCGCTGGGACAAGTGGATATCGTGGTCAACTACAACGGACGCAAATTCCACGGTATTGGCTTAGCCACTGATATTGTCGAGTCGTCAGCTCAGGCAATGATCAATGCGATGAACAATATCTGGCGTGCCCGCCAGGTTGAACAAGAGTTACAACGTAAATCTCAGGAACAGCATCCGCAGGAGGCAGTGTAATCATGGCAAACAACGCACATATCGCAGTATTAGCCGGTGATGGTATCGGGCCCGAGGTCATGGCTCAGGCACTGAAAGTGTTAGAAGCAGTACGCCAACGTTTCGGACTGAAGATCACCACCAGTGCATATGATATCGGCGGTGCGGCTATCGACAGCCAGCAAACACCTCTGCCGGAAAGCACTTTACGCGGCTGCCAGCACGCTGACGCCATCCTGTTTGGTTCTGTTGGTGGACCTAAATGGGAGCATCTGCCTGCCGTTCAACAGCCTGAACGCGGAGCCCTGCTGCCCCTGCGAAAACATTTTCGCCTGTTCAGCAACCTGCGTCCCGCGCGCCTGCATGACGAACTGAAAGATTTTTGCCCACTGCGCAGCGATATTGCTGCACAAGGCTTTGATATTCTGGTTGTGCGTGAGCTGACCGGTGGTATCTATTTTGGCCAGCCCAAAGGGCGCGAAGGCACCGGGCCACATGAACGCGCCTGGGATACCGAAATTTATCACCGCTTTGAGATTGAACGCATCGCACGTATTGCTTTCGAGGCTGCCCGTCAGCGTAAAAACAACGTGACCTCGATTGATAAAGCCAATGTGCTGCAATCGTCGATTCTGTGGCGTGAAGTCGTCACTGAAGTGAGTAAAGAGTATCCCGATGTTACGCTGACACATATGTACATCGATAATGCCACTATGCAGTTTATTAAAGCCCCCGCACAATTTGATGTCGTGCTCTGTTCTAACCTGTTCGGCGACATTCTTTCTGACGAGTGCGCCATGATTACCGGTTCCATGGGTATGCTGCCCTCTGCCAGCCTTAATGAAGAGGGTTTCGGCCTGTATGAACCAGCAGGAGGATCCGCTCCCGACATCGCGGGGCAGAATATCGCCAACCCGATTGCGCAAATCCTCTCTCTGGCGCTGCTGTTGCGCTTCAGTCTGCACGCCACCGAAGCAGCAGAGGCCATCGAACAAGCAATAAGCCGGGTATTAGCAGAAGGATACCGTACCCGCGATTTGGCAGGTAATGGCCCGGCAATTGGTACGGATGAAATGGGAACACTGATAGCCGGGATGATTCGTGGGTAAAGCCAATGAAAACCTTATATGAGAAGTTATTTGATACCCATGTGGTCTATCAGGCAGAGAACGAAACGCCGCTGATCTACATTGATCGCCACCTGCTTCACGAGGTGACGTCAGCACAGGCCTTTGATGGCCTGCGTACTCATGGCCGTCGTGTCCGTCAGCCGACGAAAACCTTCGCAACTATGGACCATAACGTGTCTACCGAAACCCGTGACATTAATGCCAGCGGTGAAATGGCCCGTATTCAGATGTCACTGCTAATTAATAATTGTGCTGAATTCGATATCCGGCTCTATGACCTGAAGCACCCTTTCCAGGGAATTGTGCATGTTATGGGTCCGGAACAGGGGCTGTCACTGCCGGGTATGACGATTGTTTGTGGTGACTCACATACCTCAACACACGGTGCTTTCGGTGCGCTGGCTTTTGGCATCGGTACATCAGAAGTCGAGCATGTTCTCGCCACGCAAACGCTGAAGCAGGCGCGAGCCAAAACAATGAAAATTGAGGTCGTCGGTGATGTCGCTGACGGCATCACCGCGAAAGATATTGCGCTGGCAATTATCGGACATACTGGCAGCGGCGGTGGTAACGGGCATGTGGTGGAATTCTGTGGCCCGGCAGTGACCGCTTTGAGTATGGAGGGTCGCATGACGCTCTGTAACATGGCGATTGAGCTGGGTGCCAAAGCCGGACTGATTGCACCAGACCAGACCACCTTCGACTACCTGAAAGGACGTCAGTTCGCTCCCGAAGGTGAACTCTGGGATCAGGCTATCGCCTGGTGGCAAACATTAAAAAGTGACGAAGGCGCCCATTTTGATTGCGTAGTCACCATCAATGCGGCAGATATAGCCCCGCAAGTGACCTGGGGGACAAACCCCAGTCAGGTTATCGCCGTCAATGCGTTGATCCCTGATCCGGCATCATTTTCAGATCCGGTGTTGCGCGCCTCAGCAGAAAAAGCATTAGCTTACATGGGATTGCGCCCGGGGATCAGGCTCACCGATGTTGCCATTGATAAAGTGTTTATAGGCTCCTGTACCAATTCCCGCATCGAGGATTTGCGTGCCGCCGCCGCCGTGGTAAAAGGCCATAAGATTGCTGCCGGAGTGCAGGGCTATGTCGTACCTGGTTCAGGACCGGTAAAAGCGCAGGCTGAAGCCGAAGGTCTTGACCAAATTTTCCTTGATGCGGGTTTTGAGTGGCGTTTACCGGGTTGCTCAATGTGCCTCGCGATGAATAACGATCGACTGGCTCCCGGTGAGCGTTGCGCCTCTACCAGTAATCGTAATTTTGAAGGACGTCAGGGACGTGGTGGGCGTACCCATCTGCTCAGTCCTGCCATGGCAGCGGCAGCGGCAGTAGCCGGACATTTTGCTGACATCCGTGATTTACACTAAGGACTCAATATGGCTGGAAAATTTACTCAGCATACCGGTGTGGTGATCCCTATAGACATTGCTAATGTGGATACCGATGCGATTATCCCTAAGCAATTTTTACAGATGGTCACGCGTACTGGCTTTGGTAAAAATCTGTTTTTCGACTGGCGATACAGTGACCCGTCCGGCAACCTTGCCAATCCTGATTTTATTCTCAATCAGCCGGCCTATCGTTCTGCCAGCATCATGCTCACCCGTGAGAACTTTGGTTGTGGCTCATCACGTGAGCATGCGCCGTGGGCACTGAGTGATTATGGCATTCGCGCTATCGTTGGCAGTGGTTTCGCTGATATTTATGCCAATAATTCATTCAACAATCAGCTTCTGCTGGTGACCTTGCAGGAAGATGAGATTGATACGCTGTTTCAGTGGGCACTTGCCTCACCGGGTATCAGTATGACTGTCGATTTGGAAAATCAGCAGGTGCTGGCCGGAGAGTTGCGCTACCGCTTTGACATTGACGCTTTTCGTCGTCACTGCCTGCTGCATGGCCTGGATAATATTGGTCTGACACTGCAACGTGAATCTGCAATCAGTGCCTGGGAAAACCAGCAACATCCCTTTCTGCGTTGAGCATAACGGCGGAGCTCTCCGCCGTTGCCGCTTTTTATCCGTACTTAAGGATCTTTGACCGTTGCTAACAGGCCCCACGCAACAACCGTCAGACAGAGCGCTACCTGGTAGACCGCTGCATGACCAAAATATTCCACCACCAGTCCCTGTAATACCCCGGCGACAATAATGCCTGTTGAAATACTGTTGGTGAACAAGGTGGTTGCCGCCCCGGCACGCCCTGGTAATAAATCCTGAAAGTACAACATACCGATACCAGCAATAATACCGATAAACACGGCATTGAAGATTTGTAATGTAATCAGAGCGGGACGGGAATCGAACAACACTAAACCAAGGTAAAATACGACGCCTGCTGCCACCGCAATCAGCATCATGCGCCGCTTGCCAATAAACTTCACAACCCAGCCTGCCAATATCATCGCCGGGATTTCGAGGCCTGCCGCCAGCCCCATTAGCCAGCCAGCCAGCCTGGCCTCCATGCCTAATACCTCAGTAATATAGATAGGCATATCAATGATATACATGGTATTGCACGTCCACATGCAGAGCGAGGCGATAAACAAACGCGGCACATCACGCTGACGCCACACACTGGCCGGCAGTGTACCACTTGCCAGCGTTTCACGCGGCACTGAAGGCAGCGTAAAATAGACCAGTATCAGACAGCCAAGAAACAACGCTCCGGCAACTAAAAACATCACCGTAAAACCATAATTAAGCGCCAGAGCAAAAGATAAAGGGGGACCAATCACCCACGCCAGTGACAGCTGCGCACGCATCACCGAGCTGAACATCACCACTTCACGTACTGATCTGTCTGCATACTCGCGCGCCAGCGCAAAAATCTGTGGCACACCAACACTCGCCAGTGCAGAAAAAAGCACACCTAAGGTGATCAACACCAGATAGTTGCGACTGAAAGCAAAAATAACCGCATTGATTAGCGCCATGACACAGCAAAACACGATCAACATACGCCGATCACCGCGTAAATCTGAACGTTTTGCTAACAGGAAGCTGACAATAATCCCTGCCAGCGCATTAACCGTAAAAAAACAGCCAACCCAGAAAGGGGTCACGCCGACTTCACGGGTAAGAAACAGGCTCAATGTGGGCGCCTGTAGCGCACCCGCAATACCTGCCATAAAAGCAACGGCCAAAAAAGAGAGTAACACCGGATGCAGCATCCGTGAGCAGAGCGAGGAGCGAGTCATCTTCAATCCTTGAGGGGAAATATTCACCAGATAATCTCTCTTAACCCCGGAAAAAAGAGATTATCAGTAGCAATCTACACCAACACAGCACAATGTCTACCAACACTCGCTACATCATACGCTCTTCACCTGCAGCAGCTTACGTTATGTGTCGATAGCGAAATGCACCAATGAAAAAAGCCAGCGAAGTGAAGTCGCTGGCGGGGAAAAGAACCCTACTCAGAAGTTATCGTACACGATGCAAGGATGCATTCTGTGAATGTCTCCCACCCTTCCATCGCTGGCTATTATTAGCTTAATATAAGGAAATAAAAACAGACTGATTTTCCCAAGGATTTCCCCTTTTATGTCATCTGCCCGTTTGCAACAACACTACATCCGTCTCTGGCAACAATGCCAGGGTGAGTCCCGGGATGTTACGCTCAGTCAGCTGGCGGAAGGTTTATCCTGTACACGCCGGCACATGCGTAACCTGCTCAAAGCGATGCAACAACAGGGATGGCTGACGTGGCACGCCGAAGCCGGCAGAGGAAAACGCGCCAGGCTGGAGTTCCGTCTTTCGGGTATGACACTACAACAACAGCGGGCAGATGAGCTGTTGCAGGAAGGTAGTATTGATCAATTGGTGCAGCTGGTTGGCGACAAAAACAGTGTGCGACAAATGTTGATTTCTCATCTCGGGCGGAGTTTCCGTCAGGGACGCCATATTTTCCGGGTTCTCTATTACCGCACACTGCTCAATCTGCTACCTGGCTCCCCGCTGCGGCGCACAGAAAAGCACCTTGCACGCCAAATCTTTAGTGGTCTTACTCGTATAAATGAGGAAAATGGGGAAATTGAAGCTGATATAGCTCATCACTGGCAGCAACTTTCATCCCGCCACTGGCGTTTTTATCTTCGCCCGGCAATACGTTTTCATCATGGGAGGGAGCTGGAGATCGGCGATATTATCGCTTCACTGACGGCATTACAAAACCAACCGCTTTTTGCTCATCTGCAACACATTCACTCACCTGCGCCCTGGACACTGGATATCGTTCTGTCAGAGGCCGATCACTGGCTCCCCTATCTGCTCGGCAGTACCAGTGCCATGATCTTGCCCAAAGAGTGGCCATCACTGGATAACTTCGCCCGACGCCCGATCGGCACAGGCCCCTACAGCGTGACAGAGAATCATCCTACGCAACTGCAGATCGAGGCGTTTGATGACTATTTCGGTTATCGGGCCTTAGTTGACGAAGTGCACATCTGGGTTCTGCCCGATATCAGCAAAGAGCTACTGTTTTCGGGGGTCAAAATACAAAGTCCGGTACAGGGTGAGACCTCTGAAGAGAGCCGTCTGGAAGAAGGGGGATATTTCGTTCTGTTTGACCAACGATCTCAGGTTGCGCAGCAATATGAACACCGCCGCTGGCTTAATACGTTACTTAATCCCATCCGGTTGCTTATGCTTTCCAGAACTGAACATCAACACTACTGGTTTCCCGCTTACGGCGTTCTTCCCTGCTGGCACCATTGCACACCAGATTCACCATCACCCAAGCCAGCAGCACTCAAAACCCTGACCCTGACCTGGTATAGCGAACATAGTGAATATCAGGCAATGGCGAATGTGATTGTCCTGTTACTCAATGCGCACGGCGTTGAGGTAATCTGCCAGCAGGTCGATTATCTCACATGGCACCAGGGAGATGTCGAAAGTGATATCTGGCTGGCAAACCTCAATTTTACCTTGCCTCTCGCTTTTTCATTATTTGCCCTGGTCTACGAGCTGCCACTGTTGCGTCATGCTCTCCCGCTTGACTGGCAAAGTGATGCACAGGCATGGCGTGAGGAACGTCTTCCACTCGCTGAATGGCATAAAAAAATTGTCGATGAGAGGTGGCTGCATCCCCTGTTTCATCACTGGCTATCTCTGGAGGGAGAGCGCAGTATGCGTGATGTCAGGCTGAATACCTTAGGCTGGTTTGACTTTAAATCGGCCTGGTTTGCGCCCCCGGAATTATGATGCTTTTCCCTGACGTCGGAACACAGTAGAATGGCGTGTTCTCAACGGGGTGCACGCTGTAAATTCAGCAATGCTGAGAGAGACCCGTCGAACCTGATCCGGCTAATACCGGCGTAGGGATTTGAGAGTGCTTTTCTGCTCAGATCCTTTGCGACCTCTTACTGACTAAGGAACGCAAAGTGCTAAAAAAATACCTTTCTCTTTTGCTACTCATACTGATGCCAGTGTCTTCGTTTGCGGCATTGCCAGTACTCACGGTGTATACCTATGACTCCTTCACGGCCGACTGGGGTCCGGGGCCAAAGATCAAACAGGCTTTTGAAGCCCAATGTCAGTGCGAGTTAAAATTTGTTGCCCTGGAAGATGGTGTATCACTGTTGAACCGGCTGCGCATTGAGGGAAAAAATAGCCGGGCAGATATCGTTCTCGGACTAGATAACAACTTACTCGATGCGGCACAGAAGACCGGCCTTTTTGTACCCTCCAGGGTGGATACGCAAAAGCTTTCCCTCCCCGAGGGCTGGCATAATGACACTTTTGTCCCTTACGACTACGGCTGGTTTGCTTTCGTTTATGACAAAAATAAACTGGCTCATCCGCCAGGCAGTCTGCACGAACTGGTTGAAACCACTCAGCCTTTAAAAATCATCTACGAAGATCCTCGTACCAGCACACCAGGACTTGGGTTATTACTCTGGATGCAAAAAGTGTTCGGTGCGGATAGCGATGCCGCATGGCAAAAACTGGCGAAAAAAACGGTCACGGTCACCAAAGGCTGGAGCGAAGCCTATGGGCTGTTTCTGAAAGGCGAAGCGGACATGGTACTGAGTTATACCACATCACCCGCTTATCATCTGATTGAAGAGAAGAAAGATCAGTATGCCGCGGCCACTTTCAGTGAGGGGCACTATCTGCAGGTGGAAGTGGCAGCCCAACTGAAACACAGCCAGCAGCCTGAGCTGGCTCATCAGTTCATGCAATTTATTCTCAGCCCGGCGTTCCAGGAAAAGATGCCAACCGGCAACTGGATGTATCCGGCAGTAAAAATGCCGCTGCCTGCGGGTTTTGAAACCCTGACTGTGCCGGAAAAAACGCTACAATACCGTGCTGAAGAGGTTGCCCGAGAGCGTCAGAATTGGACCCGGTCATGGCAACACGCCGTCAGCCAGTAATTCTCATTCGCCTGTTACCAGGCACGCTCTGTGCCCTGTTGCTGGTCAGCAGTGCGTTGCTGGCCATATTTATCCTGTGGTATTACGCACCTGCCGAGGATCACTCAGGGCTCTGGGAAGAGAGTTGTTTATGGCACGTCGTTGGTTTTAGTTTCTGGCAGGCCTCACTGTCAACGCTGGTAGCAACACTTCCGGCTGTTCCACTGGCGAGGGCCCTCTACCGACGTCGTTTCATTGGCAGAACATGGCTACTGAGACTTTGCGCCATGACACTGATCCTGCCTGTGCTGGTCGCGGTATTTGGCTTGCTGAGCATCTACGGCCAGCAAGGCTGGCTGGCACATCTCTGTCGCGCTGTCGGGCTGCCTTATACATTCTCGCCTTATGGTTTACAGGGGATTTTACTGGCGCATCTGTTTTTTAATTTGCCACTGGCCACCCGGCTGCTTTTACAGGCTCTGCAGCAAATTCCTGTAGAGCAACGTCAACTGGCCGCACAGCTCGGATTGAAGCGCTGGCAGCACTTTATTATTGTGGAATGGCCTTGGTTACGCCGTCAGCTTCTCAGCAGTTGCTCTCTTATTTTTATCCTCTGCTTTACCAGCTTTGCCACTGTACTGGCGCTGGGCGGAGGACCACAAGCCACCACGCTCGAACTGGCAATATTTCAGTCACTGAGTTTTGATTACGATCCGGCCCGTGCCGCACAGTTAGCGCTGCTACAGATGGGTTGCTGCCTCAGTCTGGTGGTACTCAGTCAATGGCTAAAACGTAGCTTTAAGAGCGGAGAGCGACGCCAGTTGGGGTGGGTTAACCCGCAGGATAGCCGCCGGGCAAAAGGGTGGGACATCCTGCTGATTTCTTTGTTATGCCTGCTGTTGCTCCCTCCGTTACTGGCTATTGTGTTCGATGGTATCAATCGCCATTTTCCTGTGTTGATGCAACAGACCACTCTCTGGCAGGCCATTGTCACCTCGCTCTGGATAGCTCTCAGCGCTGGTTTGCTGGCGTTGACGGTAACGATGATGTTGTTATGGAGTAGCCGCGAGCTGCAGTTGCGGGGACATCTTCCTGCGGCGCGACTGATAACACTGAGTGGCTCATTGATCCTCGCGATGCCCGGTATTGTACTCGCCAGTGCCATTTTTTTGTTTTGCAGTGCGACACTTGGATTACCGGATAATCCTGCTTTACTGGTAATTATCATTAATGCGTTAATGGCAGTGCCCTACGCAATGAAAGTGCTTGAAAGTCCGATGAATGACAGTGCAGAGCGCTTTGATCGCTTGTGCCTTTCTCTGGGAATTACCGGCTGGAAACGTTTGCGGCTGATCGAACTGCGCGCATTGCGTCAGCCTCTTTGTCAGGCACTGGCTTTTGCCTGTGTTTTATCCGTGGGAGATTTTGGGGTTATCGCACTGTTTGGCAGTGAGAATTTCCAGACGCTGCCATTTTATCTTTATCAACAGATTGGTGCCTATCGTAGCGAAAATGGCGCAGTGACCGCGCTACTTTTGCTGCTGCTCTGTTTGTTGTTATTAACTGTGATTGAAAAAATATCAGGTTCCCATGCTGACGCTTAATCATCTGACATTTTTGTATGACACCACCCCCATGCGCTTCTCTTTTCATCTTCAGGCCGGAGAAAAAGTGGCGCTTCTCGGGCCAAGTGGTGCCGGAAAAAGTACGCTATTGAGCCTTATCGCCGGCTTCCTGACCAGTGTTCAGGGGGAGCTGTTTATCCGTGGCGAAGATCATACACACACCCCTCCCGCTTCTCGTCCGGTTTCGATGCTGTTTCAGGATAATAATCTTTTCCCCCATCTGACCGTGGAGGAAAATCTTGCTCTGGGTATTCAGCCGAAACTAAAACTCAACAACGCGCAGCAGCAACGCATGATAGCAATTGCCGAAAGGGTTGAGATGACGCCATTCTTAACGCGCTACCCCGCGGAGCTCTCAGGCGGACAGCGTCAGCGTATTGCCCTGGCTCGTTGCCTGCTACGCCAGCAACCCTTGTTATTACTGGATGAACCTTTCTCCGCTCTCGACCCGGCCTTACGTTATGAAATGCTGCAATTAGTCGATCAGGTGTGTCAGGAGCAGCAGTTAACGTTATTGATGGTTTCTCACCAGCCAGAAGACGCTGCACAGATTGCCAGTCGCGCCTTACTGGTGGTTGACGGACAACTCCGCTGGGATGGCAGCACCACAGACCTGTTACAAGGGGATGTCAGTGATGCCGCATTTCTCGGTGTTAACCGCCGATAAACACCTGCCAAAGCAGTTGACGGAACAACGGCATCATCGGATGGTATTGAATTGCCAGCAGGCTGCTGACAGCCAAAAGTAACATCAACGGTGTCAGCCAGCGCAAACGAGATACTGGCAATCGGGGAGTGAGCCAGTCAACTTTTTTCTCGCCTCTCAGTGTACGCCAGAGGAGCCATCCCGCCAGCCATACCAGTAATGCTACGCTAAGCAGTAACCACTTAAACAGTCCGCTCTGTGCCTGTACTGGCACATCAATGGCTACCCCCGCCAGAATACCGGGTAACAGATAGACCGGGGGCCAAAACAGACAGCCAATCAGATTAGGCGGGAGAAATTTTCTCACCGGCAGTTCAAGCATACCGGCGACCAGCGGAATTAACGGCCGGGTTGGTCCAACAAAACGTCCGACAATGATAGTGAACATACTATGCTGATGCAGGGCATGTTCTGTTTTAGCCATCAAATTTTGGTATTTTTTGACCAATGACCAGCGATGTAGTGGCCCTTTAAATTGCCGTCCGGTCAGATAGGAGATCCAATCCCCTAACAGGCACCCGACTGCTGCTGCCGCCCAGGCCGGATATAACCCCACCTGACCACTACCTATCAACGCACCAAAGGAGGCCATCAATACCGCTCCGGGGAGTAATAAGCCAACGAAAGCCAGTGATTCAAGAAAATCAATAATAGCAACAGCCAGCAACGACCAGGCCAATGATTGTGTGACGAGCTGTTCCAGCCAGAGATCCATAGCATTTTCGCCTCAGATTACAGGAGTGGCGATTGTCCAGAGCGTACCGCACACGGTCAAGGTGAGTTTTGTATAAAAACATAAAGTAATTTGTTTCTTTTTTGTGTGTCCGGGCTTATCCCTGTAAGATATTGTCGCTCATCGCACTCCCCGGTAGGATCAAGGGGCTGCACTGGTAATATCCAAAGGGGTAAACATGGCGATACCACATAATAAAGTCACCTTACTGGCGGAGATAGAGAAAAATTTCAGCGCATTATCACAACGCAGCGCAGCGTCTGGGCCGCTGGCTTAAAAGTGCTCCCATCAGCCAGCACAACGCGCGACGATAAAATTCAACATCCGCTTCTGCACTGTATAAATAAACATGATAAAATGATCCCGGTCACTGACAAAGGAGTCACTGTGGAGCATGCACGTGCAGGTTTTATCCTCACACGCCACTGGCGTGATACGCCTGACGGTGTCGAGATATCATTATGGCTGGCTACTGATCTCGGTGCCCGGCATGTTATTTTGCCACTGCAGGAAGCTGTTGCTTTTATTCCACAATCTTTTCGCACACAAACCATGCAGCTATTGCAAAACGAACGTCACTGCCGGTTGTCGGATTTACCGCTAAAAGATTTCCATCAACGCCCGGTATTTGCCCTCTACTGTCAGCAGTATCGTCAGTTACAACGACTGGAAAAACGCCTGACAGAGCATCGTATCCCGGTCTATGAAGCGGATATTCGTCCCACTGAGCGATTTTTAATGGAGCGCTTTATCACAGCGTCAGTCTGGTTCAGTGGCGATATTGTCGGGGAATCAGTGAAAAATGCCCGACTGAAACCGCATCCGGACTATCGACCTGCACTCACCTGGGCCTCGCTGGATATTGAAACTTCAAGACAAGGGGAGCTCTATTGCATTGGCATCGAAGGTTGTGGCAAACGCGATGTTTTTATGTTGAGTGCTGAACAACATCCGGCAGAAGCCACAGAGAGCGACTGCCAGCTGCACTACTCTGCGCATCGTAAACAGTTGATTGAATCTCTCAATCAGTGGATTGCAGAAAACAACCCGGATGTCATCATCGGGTGGAATCTGGTGCAATTCGATTTGCGTGTTTTACAAAAACAAGCCGAACGCTACGGCGTTGCTCTTCTTCCTGGCCGACAGCACACGCCTCTCGAATGGCGTGAGCACGGATTCAAACCCGGTTATTTTTTTGCACAGGCCCCGGGACGTCTGATTATCGACGGTATTGAAGCGCTGAAATCAGCGTTCTGGAATTTTGATTCTTTTTCTCTTGAACACGTCGCCCGGGAGCTGCTTGGCGAAGGCAAGGCCATTGATACGCCATGGGATCGTATGCAGGAGATTGACCGACAATTCCATGAAGATAAGCCGGCGCTGGCACGGTATAACATCAAGGACTGTGAACTGGTCAGTCGTATATTTCATCATACTGCTATCATGCCTTTTTTAATGGAACGTGCCGCAGTCAACGGCCTGCCAGTTGATCGTCACGGTGGTTCCGTGGCCTCGTTTAACCACCTTTATTTACCGCGTATGCATCGCGCAGGCTTTGTGGCACCTAATCTCGGGGAGGTGCAGGTTGAGGCAAGCCCCGGGGGATACGTGATGGACTCACAGCCCGGATTGTATGATTCTGTGTTAGTACTGGATTATAAAAGCCTCTATCCTTCTATCATCCGCACATTTCTGATTGATCCCGTTGGTCTGATAGAGGGCATGGCTCAACCGGATGCTGAAAATGCAGTCAGTGGCTACCGGGAAGCCTGGTTTTCTCGCAACCATCACTGTTTGCCGGACATCATTACCACTATCTGGCAGGAGCGGGAGGCGGCAAAAAAAGAGCGTAATGCCCCCTTGTCGCAGGCGTTAAAAATTATCATGAACTCTTTTTACGGCGTGCTCGGAACACCTGCCTGCCGTTTTTTTGACCCACGTCTGGCCTCTTCCATCACGCTACGCGGTCATGAGATCATGCGTCTGACCCGTGAACGCATCGAGGCTGAAAGCTATACGGTTATCTACGGCGATACGGACTCGACGTTTGTCTGGCTGGGAAAAGCACATGATGAGGAGAGTGCCGCCATTATAGGTAACCAACTGGTAGAGAAAGTTAACATCTGGTGGAAAAACCAGCTTAAAGATAACTATCAACTGGAGAGTGCACTGGAGCTGGAGTATGAAACCCATTACAGTCGTTTCCTGATGCCAACCATTCGTGGTACTGAGCAGGGCAGTAAAAAACGCTATGCTGGCCTCGTGCGCAAGGGGGGAGAAGAAAAACTGGTGTTCAAGGGGTTGGAAACAGTGCGTACCGACTGGACTCCACTGGCACAGCATTTTCAGCAGACACTGTACCGTAAAATCTTCACAGGCAAACCATACCAGGAATACCTGCAGCAGACTGTCAAACAGCTGCTCGACGGAGAACTTGACGATCAATTGATCTACACCAAACGTCTGCGCCGGCCACTGAGTGACTACCAGCGTAATGTGCCACCGCATGTACGTGCGGCCCGAATGGCAGATGATTTCAATCAGCGTCAGAGCAGACCGCTGTTGTATCAACATGGCGGGCGCATTCGCTATGTAATGACCACTTCGGGACCGGAACCGCTTGAAACGCGCCGCAGTCCATTAGATTATGATCACTATCTCTCCCGTCAGCTGCAGCCGATCGCTGAGGGAATTTTGCCGTTTTTACAAGATGACTTCGACGCATTAATTACTGGTCAGCTGGGTCTTTTTTGACAGGTGACGAAGCGCCTCCCTTCCAGTACCATAGCGCCCCTTGCCATCAACTAACTTCAACTAACTTTGTCCGTTGAACAGGGCTATTAATCATAGCAACTGCAACGGGCGTGATTATTACAAGACGTGAGCCCACTATTTATGCCTTTTACACTTGGTCAACGCTGGATCAGCGATACGGAAAGCGAACTCGGATTAGGAACAGTTATCGCGGTAGATAATCGCATGGTGACGCTCCTCTTTCCCGCAACTGGCGAAAACCGACTCTATGCCACCAGTGACTCGCCACTGACCCGCGTTATTTTTAACCCTGGCGATACTGTCACCAGCCACGAAGGCTGGCAGCTGGAGATTGAGCAGGTCAACCATGATAAAGGCCTGGTAAACTATGTGGGAACGCGCCTCGACAATCAGGAGTATCCTGTCACGCTGCGGGAAGTTCTGCTCGACAGTAGACTGGTTTTCAGTAAGCCTCAGGATCGCTTATTTGCCGGACAACTCGACCGGATGGATCGTTTTGCCCTGCGCTATCGGGCTCGCCATTACCATGCCGAACAATATCGCCTGCCTATCAGCGGGCTGCGTGGCATGCGCACTAACCTCATTCCACACCAGTTACACATAGCTCACGATGTCGGCCAGCGCCATGCGCCGCGTGTCCTGCTGGCGGATGAAGTCGGATTAGGCAAAACCATTGAAGCCGGAATGATTTTACACCAGCAATTGCTGGCTGGTCGTGCCGAGCGTGTACTGATTGTGCTACCAGAAACACTACAACATCAGTGGCTGGTCGAAATGTTACGCCGCTTCAATCTGCGCTTTTCTCTGTTTGATGATGAACGCTACCGTAATGCACAGCTCGACGCAACCAATGCGTTTGAGACAGAACAGTTAGTTATCTGTTCGCTCGATTTCGTCTGTAAAAGCAATGCTCGTCTGCAGGCCTTACAAGAGGCCAACTGGGATCTGTTAATCGTCGATGAAGCACATCATCTGGCCTGGGAGCAGGATGAACCCAGCAAGGAATATCAGGCGATTGAAAAACTGGCGACCGAGATCCCAGGGGTGCTTTTGCTAACCGCCACCCCGGAGCAACTTGGCCTTGAGAGCCATTTTGCCCGCCTGCGCCTGCTCGACCCTAATCGCTTTCACGATTTTGCGGCCTTTGTCGAAGAGCAAAAACATTTTCGCCCGGTAGTAGAAGCCGTGAATGGCCTGCTGGATGATGCTCCACTCTCATCGCAGGCCTGCTCACTGATAAGTGATCTGCTCCCGGATGAGAACAGCCAGGCTCTGTTACAGTCGATCAACCTTGCCCACGACGATCAACATGCAGCCCGACAAACACTGATCCGTCAACTGATGGACCGCCATGGTACCAGTCGCGTCCTTTTCCGTAACACCCGCAGTGGTATTACAGGATTTCCGCAGCGCCATCTGAATGCTGTTGGACTACCGCTGCCTGCACAATACCAAACTGCCTTTAACGTCAATGCCCTGATGAATGCCAATAAAGCCCCGGAAGTCCGGGCAAAAGCATTACTCTACCCTGAAAAAATTTACCAGGAAATTGAAGGTGATAGCGGAACATGGTGGGATTTTGACCCCCGTGTAGCATGGCTGATGGGGTTTCTGACTCAGCACCGCACACAAAAAGTGCTGGTTATATGCGCTCAGGCGGCTACCGCACTGCAACTCGAACAGGTGCTGCGTGAACGTGAAGGCATTAAAGCGGCAGTATTCCATGAAGGTTTATCGATCATCGAGCGGGACCGTGCCGCAGCCTGGTTCGCTTCCGAGGAAGAAGGCGCACAGGTATTACTCTGTTCCGAAATTGGTTCTGAAGGACGCAACTTCCAGTTTGCCAGCCAGCTGGTGATGTTCGATCTGCCCTTCAACCCTGATTTACTCGAACAGCGTATAGGTCGCCTTGACCGTATTGGTCAGCAAAACGATATCATGATCCACATTCCGTGGCTGGAAAAATCAGCGCAGTCAGTACTTTTCCGCTGGTATCATGAGGGGCTGGATGCTTTCGAGCACACCTGTCCTGGCGGCAGGGCTATCTACGATACCGTCCATCAGCAACTGATGAACTTTCTTATCGCATTCGATAAGACCGAGGGTCTTGAGAGCTTTATTGCCGAATGCCGTCAACAGCATGATGCCATGAAAGCACAACTGGAACAGGGGCGTGATCGACTGCTGGAGCTCAACTCACAGGGCGGAGAGGCAGCACAAGAGCTTGCTGAGGCGATTGGCGCACAGGATAACGATATCGCCCTGATTAACTTCGCGTTTAATCTTTTTGATATCATCGGTATTAATCAGGAAGATCGCAGCGATAACCTGATGGTACTCACACCCGGTGACCACATGCTGGTGCCTGACTTCCCTAGTCTGCCAGAAGAAGGCTGCACCATCACATTTGATCGCCACCAGGCGCTTTCACGTGAAGATGCGCAATATGTTACCTGGGAACATCCCCTTATCCGCAATGGGTTAGATTTGATTCTTTCCGGTGATACCGGCAGTTGCGCTTTGTCGTTACTGAAAAATAAAGCGCTGCCGGTCGGTACCCTGTTAGTTGAATTGATCTATGTTGTTGAAGCGCAGGCACCGAAACATCTTCAGCTGACCCGCTTTTTACCCCCGACGCCGTTACGTCTGCTTATCGATAGTCAGGGAAATGATCTGGCCGCTAAAGTCGAGTTTGAAAGTTTCAACCGTCAGCTCAATGCCATTAACCGTCACAATGCCAATAAGCTGGTCAACGCATTACAGCAGGATGTTCATGCTATTTTGATGCTGGCCGAAGAGCGGGTTGTTCCGCAGGCACAGCAAATTATTCATCATGCACAGCAAGAGGCTGAAAAAAATCTCGATGCTGAGCTGTCACGTTTAGTTGCGCTGCAGCAAGTGAATCCTAATATTCGTCAGGATGAAATCGAGGCACTGGAGGATAATCGCCAGCAAATCCTCTCCGCGCTCAATGATGCCAGCTGGCGTCTTGATGCCCAGCGTCTGATTGTGGTGACGCATCAATAACAGGCTCTGCCGGGGCGAAATATCGCCCCTGAATGGAAAAGAAATGGAACCTTACTCTCCCCCGATGGAGCCCTGGTTACATATTCTCTATCAGGATGAACACATCATGGTAGTGAATAAACCCAGTGGCTTACTGTCTGTACCTGGCCGTCTGCCAGAGCACAAAGACAGTGTAATGACCCGCATACAGCGGGATTTTCCGCGTGCTGAATCAGTACACCGTCTGGATATGGCAACCAGCGGAGTGCTGGTAGTTGCGATGACCAAAGCGGCGGAACGGGAATTAAAGCGGCAGTTTCGTGAACGTGAACCACAGAAAACCTATATCGCACGCGTCTGGGGGCACCCGGAAAAGATGCAGGGGCTGATTGATTTACCACTGATTTGTGACTGGCCTAATCGCCCGAAACAGAAAGTCTGTTTTGAGCAGGGAAAACCAGCACAAACACTCTGGGAAGTGCTCTCGTATGAGGCCGATAACACCAGCCGAATTGAGCTCAAACCAATCACGGGACGTTCACACCAGTTGCGTGTACATATGCTGGCGCTGGGGCATCCGATCCTTGGTGATGCTTTTTACGCCCACGAAGAGGCGAAAAACAGGGCAGTCTGTCTGCAACTGCATGCCGAATCACTGACTATCACGCATCCTCACTACGCTACACCAATGACCTTCCGCCAGATGCCCGGGTTTTAGCCTGCTACGGCAGAGTGATTTTTAAAAATCATCCGTCTCAATGCCTGGGCTGCCAGGCGTAATCATCGCGCCCCGAGTGAATATCTGCAGGTTGCTCTGATGCTCTTCGGCAGCCCAGACCACAAAGGTAGCAGTTGCCTGGTTACGCATAAAAATTTTTATGCGCACGTAAATAAACCACTCTCCCCCACACACCAATGCTATTGTTAACTGGATAAAAATATTCAAACGAAACCCATTTATCGTTCTCAATGAAACAATTAAAAAAGAAAATATCTATGCACGGGGATGTGCATCACACTTAAAAAGTATTGAACAGGGCAAATAGTTAAATAAAAAAAAGAAAAGAAATCATATAATAAATTACATTAAACAATTAATTTACAATGACTTATAGAATTAAAAATTCAATTATCATAAGCATGAACTTTATCAGGAACTCAGATAATAAAAAATTATTCCCTTGTCGGTTTTTATTACTCGCCACGTATATTTTTCAAAATCTATTGCTGCAGTGAGTCAGTCTTACACTTAAATAAGCGGTAATATCTGGCATACCACTGAGCACAAATTCGCCAGATGAAGTCACCGTGTGTATTTGAAAAAGGAGAGTAGGCCCGCTGCAGAAATATCGCACAGACACGATTTATTTAAAGCCTCTGGCACGTTTGAGTACTCCCCATGCAGCCTGAATCTCCTGGGATTTTTGTTTAGCACGCTGCTGGTGGTGGGACGATAAGCCACGTGCGGCCACTTTATCAGGATGGTGCAACGACATCAGTTTACGGTAGGCACGCTTAATGGTCGCAGCATCGTCTGCGCGTTTGACCCCTAAAACCTGATAAGCGCGTTCAATGGTAAACTCATGCAAAGGCGGCTCTTTATCAGTATCAGCACCACGGTGTGAGTCACCAGCATCTTTCCCCTGCTTTTTACGATAGAGCAGGGTTTCAAATTCAGTACGTGTGATTCCAAGAGACTGCGCGATGCTGTATAGCCGGTGACGTACCTGAGCCGAAAGCTCTCCTGCAGCTAACACTGCACTGATTTGTATGTCCAGAAATGCATGCAAGAGATTATCTCGTGCTTCAAAATCATGGTGAAATTGGTTCAGGTTATACCACAGTGGATAATCCGCTTTTTTTCCGGCACGGTACGCATCCTGAGCCAGCATTCTCATTTTACTGGTCAGCCGCATATGATCCATCTGCCGGGTAGCAATTTGAATATCGACTTCTGTGATACGGCCTTTGACTTTGGCGAGGTGTCCCATCACTGCAAATGTAATGCGCAGGAAATGTTTTTTCTGCGCCATCAAGACAAAACGCTGCTTCAGAAAGGGTGAGCGGTCAAATAAATGACCGACAAAGAGAAGCATCAGCCCTCCCCAGAATCCTGTTCCGAGAACAAAAGCCAGTATCAGGGCCACAACTTTGCACCAATAGCGCATAAACTCCTCAAATCATCATGCTGATAATCTCATTTTGCATTATCATACCTGTCATTTACTTCACCGGCTATTGGCACCACTATCAGACAACATGGAAAACGTAATTAATTGCCTGATGCAGAGAGAGAGACTTTTCCTGCTTGCACAGTGAACATCTTGTTTTCATCAAAGAAAAAGCGGGCAACTGGCCGCTAATTTGTAAGATGTCAGCTATAACACTGGCACAACGCAATTGAGTACGATAGTCTCTGACCGTTTGTCGGCATGATGCCTGCTATCACGGAATTTCGATACTGCGTATGAAAAGACGATTACCTACATTGCTGGCCACGCTTATCGGCTCAGCCCTATACAGCCAGAACACGCTGGCAGATGACCTGATGTCACAGTGCATGTTGGGGGTTCCCAGCTATAACCGCCCGCTGATTCAGGCGAAAAGTGCCAATGACCTGCCAGTAACGATTAACGCTGATCATGCGAACGGTAATTATCCTGATCATGTCATTTTTAGTGGTAATGTCGATATTGAGCAGGGCAATAGCCGCCTCACTTCAGATGAAATTCAGTTGCATCAGCGAACTCAGGACAGTCAGAGTACCCCCGTGCGCACTATCGATGCGCTGGGGAACGTGCAATACGATGATAATCAAGTCATTCTTAACGGACCGAAAGCCTGGTCGAACCTGAATACCAAGGACACCAATGTATGGCAGGGAACCTACCAGATGGTCGGTCGTCAGGGGCGTGGTGATGCCGATGAGATGAAACTGCGTGGCAACAATCGCTATACCATTTTACAAAATGGGACCTTTACCTCATGTCTGCCTGGTGACAATAGCTGGAGTGTTCAGGGATCTGAGGTCATTCAGGACAGCGAAGAACAGGTCGCAGAGATCTGGAATGCGCGGTTTAAAATTGGCCCGGTACCGGTATTTTACAGTCCCTACATGCAATTACCGATTGGTGATAAACGCCGTTCCGGCTTTCTGATTCCTAACGCCAAATATGGCAGCTCCAATGGCTTCGAGTTTATCCTGCCCTATTACTGGAATATTGCACCACAACTCGATGCCACACTGACACCTCATTACATGAGTCAGCGCGGTCTGCAGTGGCAAAATGAGTTTCGCTATCTCAGCCAGGCAGGCACCGGACTGGTCGAGTTTGATTACATGCCCAGTGATGATCAATACCGCAGGAATGCTTCAAAACGGGGTATCACCAGCGATACAGACACCAGCCGCTGGATGTTTTTCTGGCGACATGCCGGCGTTTATGAAAAAAACTGGCGTTTCAATGCCGACTATACCAAAGTCAGTGACACCTACTATTTCACTGATTTAGATTCTGGTTACGGAACCTCGACAGATGGTTACGCAACACAGAAATTCAGTGTAGGTTACGCAGAGAAAAACTGGGATGCTACCGTATCCACCAAACAGTTTCAGGTTTTTTCGACTAACACAAATAATGACGTCTATCGGGCCGAACCGCAGCTCGACCTCAATTTCTATCAAAATGATCTTGGCCCGTTCGATACCCATTTATTTGCGCAAGCGGTGAAATTCACTAACGTTAATCGTCACTATCCGGATGCAACCCGCCTTCATCTGGAACCCACTGTTGACTTCCCTCTTTCGAATCAGTGGGGCAGTCTGAATGCCGAAACCAAACTGCTGGCCACACACTATCAGCAGGATAATGTCAGCTATTACAACCAGAATGTTGACAGCACCAAAGTCAATCAGCTTCGCGAAAGCGTTAACCGTACTATGCCGCAATTCAAAATGGATGGTAAGGTGGTGTTTGACCGTGACATGGACTGGTCGGCAGGCTATACGCAGACCCTTGAGCCCCGCCTGCAGTATCTGTACGTGCCTTATCGTAATCAAAGTAATATCCGCTCCTATGACTCCACACTGTTGCAGAGTGACTATACAGGGCTGTTCCGCGACCGTACTTACAGTGGACTCGACCGTATCGCATCTGCCAACAAACTGACCAGTGGCGTCACTACGCGGATATTCGATACAGATTTAATTGAACGTTTTAACGCGTCTGTGGGTCAAATTTACTCGTTTACCCCATCACGAACCGGGCTGGAAACCGCCGACAGCGATGATCGCGGCAGCCTGGTTTGGGCTGGGGATACCTACTGGAAGATCAGTGATTTCTGGAGTGCACGTGGTGGTTTACAGTATGATACGCGTCTTGATAATGTGGCACAGGGTAACACTGTACTCGAGTATCGACGCGATGCGGATCGTCTGCTGCAACTAAACTACCGCTATACAAGCCCGGAGTATATTCAGCAGACCTTAAGCCGCATCACCAATCCGGGTTATCAGCAGGGGATCTCTCAGGTGGGCGCCACGGCGAGTTGGCCCATTGCCGATGTCTGGTCTGTGGTAGGTGCCTGGTATTACGATACCAAAGCACAACAACCCGCTGATCAGTTGTTAGGTGTACAATATAGCTCTTGCTGTTACGCTATTCGTTTAGGTTACGAGCGTAAAATCACCGGATGGGAAAAAGACAGCAGTAAGTACGACAACAAAATTTCATTCAACATAGAGTTACGCGGCCTGAGTCCTTCTTACAGTCTCGGCTCTGGTGAAATGCTCCGTCAGGGTATTCTGCCATATCAGCGCTCTTTCTGATGTTGTAATAACCAATATGCAACCCCGCTGTGCGGATAGAAGAATGGAAAATATATGAAGAACTGGAGAATGTTGATCCTTGGTGCTGCACTGTCTGTCAGTACAGTTTTCGCAGCCCCTCAGGTGATGAATAAGGTTGCAGCCGTCGTCAATAACGGAGTGGTTCTGGAGAGTGACGTCGACAAGATGATGCAGTCAGTAAAAGGCCAGGCAGAACAGGTTGGTCAGCAGTTACCTGACGACAACACTTTGCGTCATCAGGTGATCGAGCGCTTAGTGATGGACACTATCGTTTTGCAAATGGCGAAACAGGCGGGCGTTGTAGTGTCAGATGGACAGGTATATCAGGCAATCAGTGATATTGCCGCTCAAAACAATATGACCCCTGACCAATTGCGCACCCGTTTAAGCTATGCCGGCATGAACTATGCTATTTACCGCGAGCAAATTCGCCGCGAAATGTTGATCTCGGAAGTCAGAAACAATGAAGTACGTCGTCGGATAACCATCCTGCCTCAGGAAGTCGACAGTCTGGTACAGCAGATTTCTGCACAAAACAGTGCCAATGCTGAATTAAATCTTAGCCATATCCTGCTTGCACTACCAGAAAACCCAACTCAGCAGCAAGTGGATGAGCAACAAAACCTTGCCAATGACCTGGTAAGACAACTCAAAAATGGAGCAAGCTTCTCCAAACTGGCGATTGCCCACTCATCAGATCCTCAGGCGCTAAAAGGCGGCAATATGGGCTGGGGTCGTATTCAGGAACTGCCTACTCTGTTAGCTGACGCAGTGGCTTTGGCAAAAAAAGGAGACATCATTGGTCCTGTACGCTCAGGCGTGGGTTTCCATATTATTAAGGTCAACGACCTGCGCGGTGAAAGTAAAAGTATCGCCGTTACCGAAGTGCATGCACGTCATATTCTGCTGAAAGTCTCGCCGATCATGAGCGATGATGAAGCCCGTCAGAAACTGCTCCAGGTGGCTGCGGATATTCGTAGCGGCAAGGTCTCTTTTGAACAGGAAGCACGCCTGCTTTCTCAGGATCCAGGTTCATCGAATCAAGGTGGGGATCTGGGCTGGAACTCGCCAGAAGTCTACGACCCGGCATTCCGTGATGCTATCCTGCGGCTGAAAAAAGGGGAAATCAGCGCTCCTGTTCACACCTCATTTGGCTGGCATCTGATCCAACTGCTTGACACTCGTCAGGTTGATAAGACCGGCGCGGCACAAAAAGAACAGGCTTACAGATTGCTGTTTAACCGTAAATTTGCTGAAGAAGCACAGAGCTGGATGCAGGAACAACGCGCTTCCGCTTATGTGAAAATTATCGATAGCCGTGGACAGTAAACGTATTATCATCACCCCCGGCGAACCCGCCGGGATTGGCCCCGACCTGGTCATTGCGCTCGCACAGCGTGACTGGCCGGTCGAGGTGGTTGTTTGTGCAGATCCTGATCTGCTTGAGCAACGGGGAGCACAATTAAAACTGCCGATCACTTTACGACAATATCAATCAGCTAACACACCTCAGCCACAGAATGCTGGTACGCTCACTGTCTTACCTGTTACGTTAGCATCCCAGGTAAAGGCTGGTGTGCTCAATTCAGCCAACGGCGCTTATGTGCTGGAGACCCTGGCTAAAGCGAGTGATGGTTGCCTGCGAGGAGAATTCGCCGCTCTGGTGACAGGCCCGGTGCATAAAGGCGTGATCAATGAAGCCGGAGTTGCTTTCACCGGGCATACTGAGTTTTTTGCTGAACGAGCTCAGTGCTCACAGGTGGTGATGATGCTGGCAACCGAGGAGCTACGTGTTGCCCTGGCCACTACCCATTTGCCGCTGAAAGCCGTCTCCGATGCTATAACGCAGGAGAGTCTGCGTGAAGTAATCACGATTCTTCATCACGATTTACAACAAAAATTTGCTATCGACTCCCCGCATATTCTGGTTTGTGGACTCAATCCACATGCTGGTGAAGGGGGGCACATGGGGCGTGAGGAGATTGAGGTGATTACTCCGGTACTGAACGCTCTGCGCGCCGAAGGTCTGAACCTTGAAGGACCACTGCCCGCTGATACACTTTTTCAACCCAAATACCTGAACAATGCCGATGCTGTACTGGCGATGTATCACGATCAGGGATTGCCGGTGTTAAAATACCAGGGTTTCGGACGTGCAGTTAACATCACGCTCGGTCTGCCCTATATTCGTACTTCTGTTGACCACGGCACGGCGCTGGATCTCGCTGGATCCGGCCAGGCCGGAGTCGGTAGCTTTATTTCGGCGCTTAACCTCGCCATTACTATGATCAGATAACTGCATGGATCAGATAACTGCATGAATACTCGCGTCCATCAGGGGCACCTGGCTCGTAAACGCTTCGGGCAAAACTTTCTTAACGACTCTTACATCATCGACAGCATTGTGTCGGCGATTCATCCTCAACCGGAAGAGGCCTTTGTCGAAATAGGCCCGGGTCTTGGCGCCCTAACCGAACCGGTTGGCGAGCGCCTTGAACGCCTGACAGTGATTGAACTCGATCGTGATTTGGCCGCAAGACTGCAGACACATCCCTTTTTAGGTCCAAAGCTGACTATTTTTCAGCAGGACGCCATGACGTTTGATTTTGCAGACTATGCAAAACAGCAGGCACAGCCGCTGCGGGTTTTTGGTAATTTACCTTATAATATCTCCACACCGCTGATGTTTCATCTGTTCACCTATACAGATGCAATTCGCGATATGCATTTTATGTTGCAAAAAGAGGTGGTTAATCGTCTTGTCGCCGGCCCCGGTAGTAAAGCTTACGGTCGTTTATCTGTTATGGCTCAGTACTACTGCCAGATTATCCCGGTACTGGAAGTCCCGCCAGAATCGTTTACCCCGGCGCCCAAAGTTGACTCCGCCGTTGTACGCCTGGTACCACATCAGACACTCCCCACTCCCGTGGGTGATATCCGCGTGTTAAGCCGTATCACGACCGAGGCTTTTGGTAAACGCCGCAAAACGTTACGTAACAGCTTGGGGCATCTGTTCCCTGACAATGTACTGGAAGATCTGGGTATTGATACTGGCTTGCGCGCTGAAAATATTACCGTGGCACAGTATTGCCTGCTGGCAAACTGGCTGATCGAGCATCCCTCTGCTCAGTGAGTAGCCTCTTCCCTTCTGTTATTTCTCATCTCTTCTCTGACAGGAAGAGATGAAGTTTCCCAATCTGATTGATAGCAGGATAATGTCATGAGCACCTATTTGATCGGCGATGTGCATGGTTGTTTTGATGAGCTCACTAACCTCTTACAGCATGTGTCGTTCAATCCTTTACAGGATACATTATGGCTAACCGGCGATCTGGTTGCCAGAGGACCTGATTCACTAAAAGTACTACGTCTGGTAAGAAGCCTCGGGGAAAGCGTGAGTATGGTGCTCGGCAATCACGACCTTCATCTGCTGGCTGTCTATGCCGGGATCAGCCGTAATAAACCCAAAGACAAGCTCAATGAACTACTGAATGCAAAAGATGCAGATCAGCTAATTAACTGGTTACGGCATCAACCTTTACTGCAGGTTGATGAAGAGAAACATCTAGTGATGGCACATGCTGGCATCACCCCACAATGGGATCTGCCTACCGCTAAAACCTGTGCCTGGGAAGTCGAAACGATGCTTGCCAGTAATAGCTATCCATTGTTTCTCGATGCCATGTATGGCGATATGCCGAATAACTGGTCACCGAATCTAGCAGGTCTGTCACGTTTAAGATTCAGTACCAATGTTATGACACGCATGCGCTATTGTTTTCCGAACGGTCAGCTGGATATGATCTGCAAAGACGCACCTGAACAGGCTCCACCGCCGCTGAAACCCTGGTTTATGCTGCCTGGTAAGATTACCGAAGAAAATACCATTGTCTTTGGTCACTGGGCCTCGCTGGAAGGACGAGGCACTCCGGAAGGTATTATTGCCCTTGATACAGGATGCTGCTGGGGAGGCGAGCTAACCATGCTGCGCTGGGAAGATAAACAACGCTTTGTTCAACCCGCTATCCAGCGAGCTGAACACTGATCACTCATGATCCTGCACTGTCGCGACCACAGCGTTCCAGGATCTCAAAACAGTAATCATGTGAATTTTTTTCGTCAGCATCATGGCATTCGCTGAATACACTATGCCAATGATCGCCGGCGTAATCAGGAAAACGGGTATCCCCTGCCAGTTCAGCATCAATGTGCGTGAGATAAAGCTTATCTGCCAGCGGCAGAAACTGGCGATAGATCTCCCCGCCGCCAATCACCATCACCTCTTGTGCTCCGGCGGTTACTTGCAGCGCCGCTTCCAGAGAGTTTACCCACTCGACACCCTCCAGCGAGGTTCTCTGACGGCTGATAATGATATTCTGCCTTTGTGGTAATGGGCGGCCAATCGAATCAAACGTCCGTCGCCCCATAATGACAGGCTTATGCGTTGTATGCTGTCTGAACCAGGCCAGATCTGCCGGTAAATGCCAGGGCATTTTGTTATCCAGACCAATGATACGATCCATTGCCAGCGCCGCTATCAGGCTAATCATCACTACACCCTATACTCAATATGATTGCGCTATGATACGGAAAGCATCCGTCTGCGTCGAGTGGTGCGATAAATTCCACCAGCAGTCAGGCAGTTAAGCTAAGCTTCCCATAAAAAAAAGAGCAGCCCTGTAAAAAGGCTGCTCTCTGTGTGATGGCAAAGTGCGCTACCCTCGCCTGTTTACCTTTTCTCCGACAGGCAGATGAAGCAACTGATCTAGTCAGTAATTAGAGCATGCATCTCCTGCACAGAGATAACCCGATCTGTCGCGCTGGCATGCAGAGCTGTAGTGGTGGCGAAGCTGCCATTCAGCGTTGTGTCGTAATGCACTTTGTATTGCAATGCACTGCGGCGAATCAACTTTGAATCCTCTATCGCCTGACGTCCTGCTGTGGTATTGACGATATAAGAGTATTCACCATTTTTCAGACGGTCCTGAATATGCGGACGACCTTCGTGCACTTTATTTACCCGGCGCACCTCTATACCTGCTTCCACCAACACATCAGCCGTGCCCTGCGTAGCATCAAGTTCAAAACCAAACGCCTGCAGACGCCGTGCAAGCTCTGCAACACGTTTTTTATCGCCTTCGCGTACAGATAACAACGCCCGACCTTCTCGCTTCATGGTGCTCTGTGCGCCAAGCATCGCTTTGCAGAAGGCTTCAGCGAAAGTTCTGCCAACGCCCATCACCTCACCAGTAGAGCGCATTTCAGGCCCAAGTATCGGATCAACACCCGGGAACTTATTGAAAGGTAATACGACCTCTTTCACCGAATAATAAGGTGGAATAATCTCTTCGGTCACACCCTGTTCGGCGAGGGTTTTCCCTGCCATCACTCTTGCCGCCACTTTTGCCAGAGGAACACCCGTGGCCTTAGAGACAAAGGGAACCGTTCTCGCCGCACGCGGATTCACTTCAATCAGGTAAACTTCGTTATCCTTGACCGCGAACTGTACGTTCATCAAACCACGCACACGCAATTCAAAAGCCAGTTTCTCAACCTGCTGGCGCATCACGTCCTGGATTTCCTGGCTCAATGTGTAAGCCGGCAGAGAACACGCGGAGTCGCCGGAGTGAACCCCTGCCTGTTCGATGTGCTCCATAATGCCACCGATAACCACTTGCTGGCCGTCACAAATCGCATCAACGTCGACTTCGACGGCGTCATCGAGAAAACGATCAAGCAGAACAGGCGCATCATTCGAGACAGAGACCGCGTTGGTGAAATAACGGCGCAAATCGATATCGTCGTAGACAATCTCCATCGCACGTCCCCCCAGGACATACGATGGTCGCACAACCAGCGGGTAGCCAATCTGCGCCGCTTTCTCAATCGCCTGATCAATAGCAGTGACCGTAGCATTCGCAGGCTGCTTCAGTCCCAAACGCTCAACCGCCTGCTGGAAACGCTCACGGTCCTCTGCACGGTCGATAGCATCCGGGCTGGTACCAATCACTGGCACCCCTGCCGCTTCCAGTGCTCTGGCAAGCTTCAGTGGCGTCTGTCCGCCATATTGCACGATGACGCCTTTGGGTTGTTCAACACGTACAATTTCCAGCACGTCTTCCAGTGTAACCGGTTCAAAATAGAGACGGTCAGAAGTGTCATAATCGGTAGAAACTGTTTCCGGGTTACAGTTGACCATGATGGTTTCAAAGCCATCATCGCGCAGGGCGAGTGCCGCATGGACACAGCAATAATCAAATTCAATTCCCTGACCAATACGGTTCGGCCCCCCGCCGAGGATCATTATTTTTTCACGATCCTGGTTCGGCTTAGCCTCGCACTCTTCTTCATAGGTCGAGTACATATAAGCGGTATCCGTGGCAAACTCTGCCGCACAAGTATCGACGCGTTTGTAGACCGGATAGAGCGCATACTCCTGACGTAACTTAAGAATTTCATTCTCAGCCACACCTGCCACCGCCGCCAGACGCGCATCGGCGAAACCTTTACGCTTGAGCATCCGCAGGAAGTCGGAGGTCATGCCATTGATCCCCTCACGGGAGACACGCTGCTCAAGCTGCACCAGCTCTTCAATCTGCACCAGGAACCAACGATCGACATGAGTGAGTGCGAACACCTCATCAATATTCATGCCGGCACGGAACGCATCCGCGATGAACCAGATACGGTCTGCACCCGCATCTTTTAATTGATGACGAATTTGAGTCATTGCTTCGCCATCATTAAGGTCCACTTTAGGATCAAAACCATTAACCCCCACTTCCAGGCCGCGCAATGCTTTTTGCACCGACTCCTGGAATGTGCGGCCAATCGCCATCACTTCGCCAACTGACTTCATCTGCGTTGTCAGACGATCATTAGTACCGGCGAATTTTTCAAAATTGAAACGAGGGATCTTAGTAACAACATAATCGATCGAAGGTTCAAACGACGCCGGAGTACGCCCGCCAGTAATGTCGTTCATCAACTCATCGAGTGTATAACCGACAGCCAGTTTTGCGGCAATTTTGGCAATCGGGAAGCCGGTAGCTTTCGAGGCTAACGCGGAAGAACGCGAGACGCGCGGGTTCATTTCGATGATGATCAGACGACCATTCTCAGGATTGACAGAAAACTGTACGTTCGATCCTCCGGTCTCAACACCGATTTCACGCAATACGGCCATCGATGCATTACGCATCACCTGGTATTCTTTATCCGTCAATGTCTGGGCAGGTGCGACAGTGATCGAATCACCGGTATGGATGCCCATAGCATCAAAGTTCTCAATCGAGCAGACGATGATACAGTTGTCATTTTTGTCCCGCACCACCTCCATTTCATACTCTTTCCAGCCAATCAATGACTCATCAATGAGTAGTTCATTGGTTGGTGAAAGATCGAGACCGCGCTCGCAGATCTCTTCAAACTCTTCACGGTTATAGGCGATCCCACCACCACTGCCCCCCATCGTAAAAGAGGGACGAATAATACATGGGAAACCGACATCTTCGGCCACTGCCAGTGCTTCGTCCATGGTATGAGCAATACCTGACCTGGCTGTTTCCAGACCGATCTTTTTCATCGCTTTGTCAAAACGCTGACGATCTTCTGCTTTATCAATCGCGTCGGCTGTGGCACCAATCATGGTGACACCAAACTCCTGCAGAACACCCTGACGTTCAAGCTCCAGCGCACAATTAAGCGCCGTCTGGCCACCCATTGTCGGTAATACCGCATCAGGCCGCTCTTTTTCAATGATCTTACGTACAACTTCCCAGTGAATAGGCTCAATATAAGTCGCATCAGCCATCTCCGGGTCGGTCATGATGGTTGCCGGATTCGAGTTCACCAGAATCACACGGTAACCCTCTTCACGCAGCGCTTTACACGCCTGGGCTCCGGAGTAGTCAAACTCACACGCCTGACCAATGACAATCGGGCCAGCGCCGAGGATCAGGATACTTTTTATGTCTGTACGTTTTGGCATTTTTCGCTCCTGATTATGCAGAGGTTGAACGGTAAGCGTTGATCAACTGGATAAAGTGATCAAACAGTGGGCTGGCATCATGCGGCCCTGGGCTGGCTTCCGGATGGCCCTGAAAGCTATATGCTGGTTTATCCGTACGATGTATACCTTGCACAGTCTGGTCAAATAACGAGATATGTGTCACCCGCAATGTATCTGGTAACTGATTGTCATCAACGGCAAAACCGTGGTTTTGAGCAGTGATCATTACGTTGCCATTATCGAGATCTTTTACCGGATGATTACCACCATGATGGCCCAGTTTCATCTTCACTGTATTTGCCCCACTTGCCAGAGCCAGTAGCTGATGCCCAAGACAAATGCCAAATACCGGAATCTCTGTCTCTAAAAAAGCCTGAATCGCGGTAATAGCGTAATCACAAGGCTCAGGATCCCCCGGACCGTTTGACAAAAATATCCCGTCCGGATTCATCGCCATCACTTCACTGGCTGGCGTTTGCGCCGGCACCAGCGTCACTCGGCAACCTCTGTCAACCAACAGACGCAGAATATTACGCTTCACACCGTAATCATAAGCTACTACATGGTAAGGTAGCTGTTCTGTCGGTGTTGGCGCGGGTAACCCCGCAAGGGTCCAGCTTCCCTGATTCCACTGTTCATAGCTTGTAATTGAGACTTCTTTCGCCAAATCCATCCCTTTCAGGCCAGGAAACGCTTTTGCCTGTGCCAGTGCCTGCGCTACATCAGGAGTATCACCAGCAATAATACAGCCGTTTTGTGCCCCCTTTTCCCGCAGCAGTCGGGTGAGCTTACGGGTATCAATATCAGCTATCGCAACAATATTGTGGCGTTGCAGATAGGCTGACAGCCCTTCCTCACTGCGAAAGTTGCTGGCAATCAAAGGCAAATCGCGAATAACTAACCCCTGAGCGTGCACCTGGACTGACTCTTCATCGGCGCTATTGCAACCAACATTACCAATATGCGGATAAGTGAGTGTAACGATTTGGCGGGAGTAAGAGGGGTCGGTAAGAATTTCCTGGTAGCCTGTCATGGAAGTATTGAAAACAACCTCTCCCACTGCAGACCCCAATGCCCCGATGGCCCGTCCGTGGAATTGGGTTCCGTCTTCCAGAACCAATAGCGCTGAGTTAATCAAAACACCCTCCGAAGGAATAAACAATCACATTAAATGCATATTAATGCAGATAAACGGCGAAAATCAAGGTGAAAACAGCATGCCTGTTCAAATTTTGATAAATTGCCGGGCATTCTAATGTTCAGTGTGATGAATGTCTACATGATACGAAAAATTTTCATTATTTTTTAACAATTTGAGACAGAAAGAGAGGGATGAGCGCTATAAAGATGAATAATCACTACGAAAAAAACGTTTGCCCGATGAGAATGACTAAAAGAGATAAGAAGATGTCACTCCCTGGTTAAAAAGAAAACACTTACTCTTTTTCCAGGGAGGTTTTGAGATTAAATATTAAGTAAATTATTAATTCTAATAAAAATAAAACATAAATAAACATAAGAATCTATTGAAAAACAATTTTGAATCAATAGATTAAAATTAATGATTATCAGATAAACCTATCACATCATTCATATTATACAGGCCGTTTTTATGAATTTTTAGCCACCTGGCTGCACGTACAGCACCATTAGCAAAAGTCATGCGACTTGAGGCTTTATGGGTAATCTCAATTCGCTCTCCCTCATCAGCAAACATCGCGGTATGCTCACCAATAATGTCGCCCGCCCTGATGGTCGCAAAACCAATTGTTCCTGGCACCCGCTCACCGGTATACCCCTCTCTGGCATACACGGCGTGCTCATCCAGTTGCCAAGACATCGCCTCGGCAATAGATTCCCCCATCGCCAGTGCTGTTCCGGAAGGTGCATCTACTTTGTGTCGGTGATGCGCTTCGATAATCTCAATATCGGCGTATTCTCCCATTACCTGCGCGGCTTGTTTCAAAAGTTGCAGCATAAGATTGACGCCCACACTGAAATTAGCAGCAAAAACGATAGCAATCTGATCGGATGCCGCTTTAATGGCACCCTTTTCTTCGTCACTGAATCCTGTAGTACCGATCACCATCGCTTTATGATGTTGCTGACAAAAGGCGAGATGGGCCAATGTTCCCTGTGGACGGGTAAAGTCGATTAAAACATCAAAATCATTCACTGCTGCGGCTAAATCGTGCGTGACAGTAATCCCCAAATGGCCTTTACCTGCCAGTTCGCCGGCATCAGACCCCAGTAACGTTGAATCCGGGCGCTCAAATGCAGCCCCCAACAAAACACCAGATGTCTCTGTGACTGCCTGAATAAGCTGACGTCCCATACGCCCACCGGCACCAACGATAGCCAGACGTAGTTGTTTCTCTTGCATGTCAGATCCCTGTAGGTTCTCTTTCTTCATTAATCACCACAGGTTACCGACTGACTCACGCTTTCGCCACTACAAAAAAGAAAAAACCTGCTTACTGCCTCTCCTGCCACAGCATTCCCGTTTCGGGCTGGTATTTTATTCCTTTGAGGTTATAGTAGAAATGCAATTAATAATCATTACTATCTAAATGTAAGGAGACTATGGTGTCCCGAATCCTCAACCCCCTTTCTCTGGCCTGTCTGCTGGCGCTCTCTTCCTCCGCCCTGGCATCTACTTATCCCTTAACGCTGACCGATACTGATGGCAGACAAATCACCCTAGATAAAGAGCCCGAAAGAGTCGTGGTACAAGATGGCAGGGATATTTTGGCGCTGGCGCTGCTCGATCGCGAAGATCCTTTCCGGCGCGTGGTGGCCTGGAATAATATTTTGAAGAAGAGCGACAGCTCCACCTGGAAGTTGATGGCCGGGAAATGGCCTGAGGCAGAAAAAATTTTCGATATGGGGTTCAGTGACAAAGGGGAGGTAAACCCCGAAAGTGTGATCGCGGAACATCCCAATCTCGTCATTGCTCAGTTGCGTTTAAAAGCCGCGCTGACACAAATCGGTGTCGTAGACAAACTCAAACAGTTGGGTATTCCACTTCTGTTTATCGATACTTTCCAAAATCCGGTAGAAGACACACCGAAAAGTATCACACTACTGGGCCAGGCGCTCAATCGGGAAAAAGAGGCGCAGGAATATACCACTTTCTTTCAGCAACATTATCAGGCTATCCTGGATAAAGTGCGTGATATTCAACCCAAACCTCGCGTTTTCTTTGAAGCGAAAGCGGGGTTAGGAGGTGTAGAATCCTGCTGTTTCACACACGGTAACGTCGGTTGGGGGGCGATGGTTTCTGCGGTTGGTGCTACTAACCTGGGATCGACACTGCTGCCGGGCGCCACCGGGACATCGCACTGGAAAAAGTAATTTCACTACAACCTGATGCTTACATTGTCTCGGGAGCTCAATGGGCAAGTAAAAATAATCATGCTATTCCCTTTGGCTATGGCGTCACACAGCAGCAAGTCAGTGACGCATTTGAACAGCTAAAAACTCGCCCCGGATTCAATGAGATTAAAGCAGTCAGGGAGGGAAATTTATACGGACTGTATCACCCTTTTTATGATCATCCTTACAACATTGTCGGTCTGGAATATCTGGCTAAATTTATTTATCCGCAGCAATTCCATGATCTTGATCCTGCCAGCACCTGGCATGAAATCGTCAGCCGATTTACCCGGGTTCCGGAAGGAAGCGGTGTATTGGGGGCTCAGGCGTCTTCCGGACAGAAATAATACAGTGCCTTTGGTATCCCGACGATATTCTTTAAAATAACTGATGGACGGACGGTTTTCTCTCAGAGGAAACCGTTTTCCCGGGCTGAAACGCAGCCTGTCACAGTAGTGATTTAAAATAAGTAAAAAAGTTATTATCACTTACTAGAAACGCCCATGTCCCGAATATCTGTTATTCCTGGATTGTTTCCAGAGATTATCAGTCTCTCTTCATAACCCTTTACCCTGTAAAACGGGACATGATTTTATTATTTGCGATTCCTTTCGCTTGAATTCCTTTGAAAAAACCCGGTGTTGGCTTGAAAAATAGTGATTCACTGGTGGCATCATATGGGTAAAAAATACCCTTGTAAATATTATTTGATTAAAAAAAGTAATATTTATTCGGTTCAGGTGGCTATAACATAAGATGTAACAGAATAAAAACATCAGGAAACCTAAAGATAACTAAAGTGATAAATATGTTCAGCTCTCACACATTATCTTCTGTGTGAAGAGTCAGTAATCCATGCAATAAGGTATTGATTAAGCACCCTCAAACGATTAATTGTGTTTCTTCCACACGTTATCAATATCACCTGATTTATAGTGCAATAACCGGTTGAATATGACTAACTAACGAAGACACAGCATGCCGAAATAATTTCATTTACTTAGCTTTTTTGTTCTCAACTAACGTCACTACTCAAACTGAAATGCGGGTTTTGTGCTCAATTGACCTGTTCCGGTGTTTCATCAGTTCCAATGTGCTTGTGATTTAGGTTAAATGTAAATAAATCACACAAATAGCCGCAGACAGGATCAGCGCATCGAGGAAAATCTATGGCTGAAACTATGATTAACTCCCCCTACATTAATCATCTTATCACCATGATCGGGGCTTTTAGCGACCCATGGGGGCTAAAAGCACCCGACTCCAGACACATTTTTATGAATGATGAGGCGCGCCGTTTTACGTCAACGCCTCAGCAGTTCAATATTGAAGGACGCCGGGACAGTGAATTTCCAGCGCCATGGTCTGAGATGGCGGAAGAGCTTATTGCACACGATACGAAAACATGTACATCGAACGCCTCATCTGTGGTTATTGAAACTCATCACTGGTATGGGGCAACAGACTTATCTCCTTTTCTCAGTGAAAAACACCCGGTCCATGATGAAAACGGGAATTGTATTGCTATTCTTTGGAGTGCTAAACCCGTCATTAACATTTCCCCTCTCATGCTGGTAGATGAGAAAAAACCAGGAATTATCACCACACATTTAACATGCACGCTGTTCACCCAGTCTGAAAATGAAACCATCTTCTATTTAATGCAAGGTCTCTCCCCTAAAGAGATCGCTAATGTGAAAAACATCGCGCTTAAAACAGTAAATAATCGTATTTATACGATTTTCCAGAAAGCCGATGTCCACTCTCTTCGCCAGCTCGAAGCTTTCTGTCATGAACACGGATTTACCAATTATTTGCCGCCCCATCTTCTGAAAAAAGGGCTGATCAATATCAAGTAAAGGACGTTTTATGAACTCAAGCCAAAATTATCCTCTTAGCCGGGTTCCGCTGGCAGGTCGCATGCCATTTTTTAGTCTGGCATTGATCCATATGGGGATGCTTACCGCACTCGACCAGTTTATGCTTGGTGCTGTACTCGGCCATCAAATGACGCCCGAAGCCGCGTCTCTTTCTATTACAGGAGGGAGTATCATCTTCTTTATTACGACCTTTGGCCTCGGGTATGCAGGCATGAAAGAGGGGCTTTCAGGAAGTTTACTCTCCCGCTGGTGCGGCTTCGGACGGGTAGGTTCAACACTTGTCGGCTTATTGATCGCGGTCAGTCTGATGGGCTGGTTCGGGGTGCAAAATGCCGTCTTTGCCCGCGCACTCGATTTCTCTACCGGGCATGTTCTGGGCTTTCCTGCTGCCGCAGCACTCTCCGGCATCACATTAACACTGCTGGTTGCTTTTGGTATTGGTGCGCTGAAATATACGGCAAAAATCGCAGTCCCCCTGTTTATATGCAATGTGCTTTATATTTCATGGACCTTATTTAGCCATCCTCCCGCGACAATCAGTGACATCGCCAGTGAACCCCTCACTATTAGTGCAGGAGTCACCCTGGTGGTCGGCGGCGCGATTGTGGCAAGTCTGATCACACCGGATATTACGCGTTACAGCCGTAGTGGCACCTCTGTATTCTGGACCATACTACTGACGATTTTTCTCGGAGAATATTTAGTTAATGGTTTGGCTATCTATCTGGCATTAAAGCTCAATACTGCGGATGTAGTGACCATGATGTCACAGGCATCCGCCGGAATTGGATTCCTGGTGGTTGTTTTTTCCACTCTACGCATTAATGATCTCAACCTGTACTCATCCTCGCTGGGGGTTGCCAATGTCATTGAAGCGGTAACGAAAAAGCGCATCTCTTATCTGGTGTTGACACTATTCATTGGCCTGCTGAGTACATTGTTATCCATGTGGGGTATTCTTGACCGCTTCGTTGATTTCCTGACGCTGCTGGGGATATTTTTTCCTCCGGTTATTGGCGTGATGCTCACTGACTACTATCTGTTAAAAACAGACCGTAAAGTACTGGAAGAAACACGACAATCAGGCAAACTCCCCGCGGAGACAAAGACCATAGGTGGCAATGCAATTTTTGCTTCACTGTGCGGTGGCACAGTCGGATATTGGATCACGGCGGGTATCCCCGCTCTGACCTCTCTGCTGGCCGGGTGTTTCTGTTATGCCGTCCTGGAAAGTCTCACTGCATGGCGGCAGAAAAGTGCCTCAATTCTCAGCCTCAGAGAGAGTGAATAGAGACGCTACTGGGTGACTAAAATAAGGAAGGTGATCCATGATGGATCACCTGCAAAAGAAACTGAACGACTCAGTACAATGCTCTCTATTGCGAAACAGTTACTTCACTTCATAGCCTGGAATCGGTAAAGCAGAAATAAAGCCGGCAACAGCGTCTTTATCTGGGGTTGCCGCCAGTGCGCCTTTTTTCGTCGTCGCCAGTGCACCGCAAGCGCTGGCCTGGGTAATCAGACGCTGTAAAGCACTAAACTCATCAGGAATACCATTCTGAGCAATACCTGCCAGTAAGCCCGCCATAAATGCATCGCCTGCGCCTGTAGTATCAACACTTTGTACTTCATAGCCGGAAAAGTGAATGACCTGCCCTTTCCAGAGCACCATCGCCCCCTGCGCCCCATAAGTGACCACTTTCAGTTCAGCCGGGAACTGCTGCAAAAAAGCGATCGCATCAGCAAAATGATGTATTTTTGACAGCCAGTACCACTCTTCCTCGGATAGCTTCAGGATATCTGCCTGCTGCGCAAAGTGGTACACCTGGTTATACATCTGCTCGGGATCACGCCACATCTGCTCGCGTAAATTAATATCAAAACTGACCACACCTTGTGCCGCGGTCACCTGTTTCACCGCCTGAGCCAGAGTTTCCCGACAGGGTTCAGCCACCAATGCCAGTGAACAGAAATGCAGAATGTCAGCACCGAACTGAGGCAGTGAGGTAACCGGGAGGAACTGATCAGCCGAAGGATTAACAAGGAAAGTAAAATCACGTTCGCCTTGTTTCCCCAGAGAAACTACCACAGTGCTGGTACGATACTCTGAGCTGAAGGCCATACTGCTTGTATCTACGCCATATTCATGCAGCGTCTGCTGCATGAAATGGCCAAAAGGATCATCTCCCACACACCCGATGAAGCCACTTTGACAGGAAAGTCGGGCTGCCCCTGCCGCCACATTGACAGGGGCACCTCCTGCACAAGCTTCAAACTGCATATCAGCCAACGGCAGAAGATCGACGACAGCATCGCCCAATGTCCAGATATTCATTACTGCTCCTCAGGTGGTGGTAGTTTTGTCAGAATAAATATTTAAAGCGCAAGCGAGCACCGTAACGGGAATCATTATGAGAGTTTTTCTCTTGAGTATCCAGCCACGATGCATACGCTCCGAGATAGATATTAAAGTTTGGCATATCTAAGATATTGGGTAATTGCCATGATGTATGGATTGTGTGAATGTCATATTTCCCCGGAATGCGGAATGCACAGCCATCGCTGCAATTAAGGCTATCAACAGAATTGAAACGCGAAATATCATTGTGTGCATAGATATAACCCAGTTCAACGCGGCGCCATAACCCATTGACTCCGGCACTGAAATTTGTCTCATCTACGGCATCCATATAGGCAGAGCTCAGGTTCAGCACTACACCATCTACAGGATCATCCTTCAGGGTATTCCATGACATGGTCATACCATAACCTGTACGACGCGATTGATCCTGCCAGGTTCCCTTACTGTCTGTATAACCATAGGCATTATTGACCAGGTTACTTTCCACGGCGGCTGCGATGGAGTAATTACCGGACTGCCAGGCAATGACCGGACGCACGTAAACAACATTTTTCTGGTTATCAAGCGCCGAACCATGATACGCATCGTTCACATACAGTGAGCTGCCATCTTCCACCAGCGAGTTCACTTCAAAGTACCAGTTATCCAGCGTTTTACTGAACAGGAAGTTCCCGCCGCTGTTACTGCGTCCCCGCGCTTCTTTCATCATATAAATGTAACCATAACCATCACTGTAGAGGTTATTGGCGGTATTCCCGGAATACTCAATAAAGGTATCCTGATTAAGTGGGAACATATCATAAGCTTCGAAGCGACCGACTTTCACTTTCCAGTCATCTTTCTGGCCAAAGAAGAAAGCGGCGTCATCCAAATTCATTTTACCTGTCATGTCAGCCAGCGGCTGAACAGTAAATCCGGCATAGTGATTATTTGTACCATGCTGGATACCATCGAATCCCAGTAAAATACGCCCGTTAATATCCCAACGCTCTTTAGCGCCAGGTGCCCAGTCTTTATTTGCGCTGGTTTTCAGCGAGGTGAGGCTGCCGGTACGGCTCGCTCCATCCATATTAAATTCAACATCACCGTAAAATTTCAGTTCTGAATTCTCACCGACTTTTAACATCGCTTTCGGCGTACTGCCCTGCTGTTCTGTCACTGCAACAACTAAAGGTTTGGCTGTGCTGGCTGAAGGAGTATTGGTTGCAGAAGTGGTAGGTTTGGTACTTGCTCCATTTTGCCTGGTCAGTTGCGCAATTTCCGCCTCAGCTTTGTCTGCCCGCGATTCAGCTGCTTGCAAACGCTCTTCCAGCAACGCAAGACGCTGTTCCGTAGTCAACGGCGCGGCATATAAGTGGCCAGAGGTTAAACAGGCGCATGCTGCCAGTGCATAGATTTTTTTTATCATAATTATCTTGCTACCCTTTTCTTTGAAAATGCTGTGTATTGACAATAAAGAAAGTCAGGCAATGCGTATTTGAGTTTTCACTGTCTCTGTCATGACATCAGGCCAGTGACCATGCCCCTGAATTCGAGAATACAGCCTGACCGCTCCAGGCAAACAGACTCAGTTCAAGCTCCTGCGGATAGATGCGACTACTCAGGCACGCTTCTCCCTCGTTAACAAATACTTCCACCGAGGAAGTATCGAAGAAAATACGCAGCTGAATCGTATCAGCCTCTGACAGAGGCACACTCCGCTGTCCGCATAAGCCAAATTCAGGGTAATGACGCTCAACAATCAGCCTTCGGGACTGATTATCGACAAAAATCCGCACACCTTTACCCAGTGCGATGCCATATTGTTCTGCCGTACTGGCTCGCAGGTCGAAGTGTAAAATAACCTCTGCGGCTTCACAGTGATCGATGACACATTTCTGCTGATTGCACAAGGTGTTATCTTCCCAGCCCTGCCAGTTTTGTCGTAATGACCCGACCTCTTTTGCCGGCACCATTTTTAAACGATTATCAGCGGTAAGTGACACCTCTCGAGGCAGAGATAGCATGCCAGCCCAGCCATCCTGCTGCTCGGGCATCGGAGATTCCCACATCGCTATCCAGCCAATCACGATACGGCGATTGTCAGGGGTGAGAAAACTTTGCGGCGCATAAAAGTCATGACCGAGATCCATCTCCTCGAAAGGCTGTTGCTGCAAAAATTCTTCTCCGGGTTGCCATTCTCCAACGATATAGCCACTCTGGAATAAATTACGGTTGGCATATCCCTGTGCTGCCATCCCCTGAGGGGAAAACATCAAAATTTGTTTGTCAGCCAGAGTGAAAAAGTCCGGACACTCCCACATATAGCCCATCTCAGCAGAAGCCTGAGCCAGCACACCTTGTGACTCCCACAAGCGAAGATCCGCTGAACGATAGAGTTGCACTTCACCGATATCATTAACCCGGGCGCCTACCACCATGTACCAGTACTCCCCCTGGCGCCACACCTTCGGATCACGAAAATGATGCACACCTGGCGGGGTATCAATGACCATGCCCTGACGTGCAAAATGAATACCGTCCTTACTGGTTGCAAGGCATTGAACCTGGAACAGGTTATTATCATCGTTGGGATCACCATGGAACTTATGGCCGGTATAAATTAAAGCCAGCTCATCACCGTCGACTACCGCGGAACCGGAAAAACAGCCATCTTTATCTTCCGGGCCTTCCGGTGCCAGTGCAACCGGCAGATGTTCCCAATGCACTAAATCACGGCTACGGGCGTGTCCCCAGTGCATCGGCCCCCACTTTGTTGAATAAGGATGATGCTGATAAAAGGCGTGATACCACCCATCAAAAAAGACCAGACCGTTAGGATCGTTCATCCAGCCAGCCTGTGCTGCCAGATGAATTTTGGGATACCAGCGGTGCTGTAATGTGGTGCGTTTCTCTTTCAGTGTCTCTTCTGCTTTGGCCAGTAACTCACTCATCATCATCACTCCGTTTATTAATCAATTGCGGCTTACTTCCCACAACATAGATGTTAACGTTAACAATTGTTATTACCCACGTTAATTATGAATATGTATGATGTTTGTCACAAAAAAAATCAGGGATAAGATCAAAGTGAACAGTGGGTCAGGTGAATGGTTGAGTGCTCCGGGAGAGTCAATCCCGATAACGCCTCAACCTGTTTTCAAAGCCTTTTTATTGCGCGAGTGACAAAGAATATCATCGCGCATTCAGTTCACAACGATAATCAGGCGATTACTTGTGCTCTTCTTGCTGATTATCTTCACGTTCCTCAGCGGGTATGCTCTCCCCTTCAGCGATAAACAAAGCATCGATTTCATCACTGTTACCACGATGGGAACGACCAGAGAGCAGGTTCCAGCTGGCAATAAACATCGCTGCGATCAACGGCCCGATAACAAAACCGTTGATACCATAAATCTCCATGCCACCCAGAGTAGAGATCAGGATCAGATAATCCGGCATCCGGGTATCTTTGCCGACCAAAATCGGACGTAAAATATTATCCACCAGCCCTATCACCACCACGAAAAAGGCTACAATGAATATTCCCTGCCATAGCATCCCCGACACAAAGAAGTAAATAGCTGCAGGTACCCAGATGATGGCCGATCCTACCGCGGGTATGAGTGAAAGGAAGGCCATCAGCGTTCCCCACAACAAACTGCCATCGATGCCGGTTACGTAGAATGCCAGCCCGCCTAATCCTCCTTGTACCGCAGCAACTACCACCGTCCCTTTTACCGTTGCTCTCGACACGGCAACAAACTTCATAAACAGATGATGTTTGATATATTTCGAGAGAGGGAGCGCCTGCAAAATGACATTGACCAGATACGCCCCATCTTTTAATAAAAAGAAAAGTAAATAGAGCATGACACCAAAACCTACAGTAAAACTGAAGGTGCTTTTGCCAATCAGGAAGACACTGCCTGCCAGCACCTGGCTGCCTTTCAGGGCAAACTGAGAAAGCCGCTTTTGAATATTTGCCGCCGTGTCCAGCTGATGTTCAGCCAGGAAACGTTGTATCCAGTTAGGTAAATGCTGCATAACATCAGAAAGTACCATCGGTATCTGGGTGTTGTTGTGCTGCAGTTTTTCATAGACCACATTAAATTCTACCGCCAGTGATGAGACGATAAGCACCAGTGGGGTGAACACAATCAGACAAATCACCAGTAACGTCAGCAACGATGCCACACCATTTTTACCGCCTGTCCAACCTTTAAGTCGGTTTTTTAATGGATGGAAAATCACAGCAATCACTGTTGCCCACAACACAGAAGAGGCATAGGGGGTGAGAATTTGTAGAAACGCCAGACTGACAATAAACAGAATGACGATAAACAAACCTTTATTAATACCATTAACTTTCATCATTTCTTGCTAACCCATTATCATGATTAACAAATCATAGAAGGCATCATAAGTTTTGCAACCCAATGAGCCCACGCTTTCTCTTCTGTCTCATGCTGTAGCTTATTTTGAATGCTCAACACCAGCTGACAGACATGCTATATTAGCTGTATCAATGTTCACGGACTGACATGACAGTTTAATGATGCAAAATCGCCTGACAATCAAAGATATTGCCCTGTTGTGCGGTGTTGGTAAATCGACGGTTTCCCGGGTAATTAATGGTGGGCATGGCGTCAATCCCGATACCTGTCAGCGTGTACGCCAGGTAATTGCTGAACAACGTTTTACCCCTTCTAAATCAGCGCGTTCTATGCGTGGCGGTAGTGAAAAAGTCATCGCGATTATTGTCTCACGACTTGACTCACCTTCTGAGAGTCAGGCCGTGCGAGCCATGCTCCCCCTGCTCTATCAACATGGTTATGACCCGATTGTGCTGGAAAGTCAGTTTCAGACAGAGCGTGTGGATGCGCACCTGCAGGTTCTCAGCGAACGGAATATTGATGGCGTTATTGTGTTTGGCTTTACCGGATTACAAGCCAGACAGCTGACAGGGTGGCAGGATAAAATCGTGCTCATGGCGCGCCCTTTACATGGTTTTTCATCTGTCTGTTATGATGATGCAGGTGCTATCAGTTCACTGATGGAGAGATTAATTACTGACGGTTCACGGCATATCAGTTTCGTCGGAGTTGCTCATCATGATACAACAACGGGCAAGCGGCGCGCTGAAGCCTATTCGGCAAGCTGTCAGCAACACGGATTGCACGAAACCATTGCGCTGGGTGATCTGAGCTATCAGAGCGGCTTTGAGCTGTTATTCAGAGTGTTGAAGCCCGAGACTCAGGCAATCATTTGTGCCTCTGATACTATTGCGATCGGTGTCTGCAAAGCGTTGCAACAAACACAGAGCAAAGCTATTCAGGTCTGTTGTATTGGTAGTAATCCCCTGCTGCACTTTCTCTTTCCCGACACGTTGCAGGCGCGTTTAGGCTACCACGAGAGCGGTAAAGTCGCGGTCACTCAGCTCATTGGTCAGTTAACCGGTAACCTGCCACATCGACAATTAATAATGCCTCTGGAATCACCCTTATTACAGCAATAACTATGTGACTGCCCCTGGGTTCGTACTGTTTATGTGACATCCTGCACAACTTTGGGAACGTTCCCAAACAAAATAACAATTACCCTTTAGGATGAGTAGCATTATCAGGGAGGAGACTCATGTTCACTGAACCTTATCTCGGGGAAACAGCGATGAGTAAAGATATTGATAATAATATCAGAAAGTTAATTTCTTTAATCGGTGGGCCAGACAATATTGCCAGCGTCAGTCACTGTATCACACGGTTGCGTTTTGTCCTGCACGATCCGGCACGTGCCGATGTGGCAGGTATTGAAACACTGCCTATGGTAAAAGGCTGCTTTACCAATGCCGGGCAATTCCAGGTCGTTATCGGACCGGGTGTCGATGCCTATTATCAATCACTACTGGCCATTTCACAGAAATCAGGCAGTGATAAAGAGGCGGTCAAAGCGGCAGCACGGCAAAATATGAGTCAGATGGAACGCGGTATCTCACACTTTGCAGAGATTTTTTTTCCGCTATTACCCGCACTTATCAGTGGTGGTTTAATCCTTGGTTTCCGCAATGTTATCGGTGACATACCACTATACGACGGTAAAACGCTGACACAAATTTCCTCCGTCTGGAAAACACTCTATGACATGCTCTGGTTGCCTGGTGAAGCGATTTTCATGTTTTTGCCTGTTGCGGTCTGTTGGTCGACGGTCAAAAAAATGGGGGGGAGCGAAATCCTGGGGATCGTGCTCAGTATTACGCTGGTTTCACCGCAGCTGATGAATGCCTACGATCTTGGTAAGCAGGTGCCCGATGTCTGGCAATTAGGCAGTTTCGCGATTGCAAAAGTGGGCTATCAGGCACAGGTTATTCCTTCTATGCTGGCTGGAGTTGCCTTAGCTTTCATTGAGCTAAGGCTAAAAAAATGGGTGCCAGATGCTTTCTATCTGGTTATTGTACCTGTCACTTCCCTTATCCTCGCGGTGCTGCTGGCACATACACTGATTGGACCTTTCGGCAGGATGATTGGTGACGGTGTTGCATGGGCGGTTAACAGTGTCATGAGTGGTAGTTTTGCACCTGTCGGAGCGGCACTGTTTGGCTTCCTGTATGGTCCACTGGTCATTACTGGCGTGCATCAGACCACCCTCGCCATCGACATGCAGATGATTCAAAGTACCGGAGGAACCCCGGTATGGCCACTGATAGCTTTGTCTAACATTGCTCAGGGTGCCGCCGTTGTCGGGATTATCATTGCCAGCGAAAAGAAAAATGAGCGTGAAGTCTCCGTGCCAGCTGCTGTCTCTGCTTTTCTCGGTGTCACTGAACCCGCAATGTATGGCATCAACATCAAATATCGCTATCCGATGCTCTGCGCCATGGTGGGGTCTGCTGTTGCCGCGCTGCTGTGCGGACTGAACGGCGTGACAGCTAATGGTATTAGTGTTGGTGGTCTGCCAGATATTCTGTCAATTAAACCGCTCTACTGGGGTATCTATGGATTGGCAATGTTAACTGCCATCGTGATTCCCATGCTACTCACTGTGATTATTTACAAAAGACAAGCCAGAAGGACCCAGCCATTATGACATTGCTAAATACCACTGAGTGGTGGAAAAACGCGGTGATTTACCAGATTTACCCGAAAAGCTTCGCTGATACAACAGGGTCAGGTCAGGGAGATTTAAATGGTATTACAGAAAAACTGGATTACCTTAAACAGCTCGGTGTTGATGCCTTGTGGATAACGCCGGTTTATCCTTCTCCGCAAATTGATAACGGCTACGATGTAGCCGATTACTGCCAGATCGACCCCACTTATGGCACGTTGGCAGATTTCACCCGTCTGACAGAGGCCGCCCACCAACGTGGGATTCGCATCATCATGGACATGGTGTTTAATCATACTTCAACGGAACATGCCTGGTTCAAAGCCGCCGAAGATCCTGAGAGTCCCTGGCGTGACTTTTATTTGTGGCAGAATGGCGACTTCCCGACACCACCGACACAATGGCGATCAAAATTTGGCGGCAATGCCTGGCAATGGCATGCGGCGAGCCAACAATACTACCTGCACCTTTTCAGTCCACAGCAGGCTGACCTGAACTGGGAACATCCACCGGTACGTGAAGCCCTCAAACAAGTGTGTCGTTTCTGGGCAGCTCAGGGAGTCGATTGGCTTCGACTGGATGTGATTAATCTGGTTTCCAAAACAGCAGGTTTTCCTGAGGATCCCGATGGCGATGGCCGGCGTTTTTATACCGATGGTCCCCGCATTCACGAATTTCTGCAGGAGTTCAGCCGGGATGTCTTTCAACCCCTTGGCCTGATGACTGTGGGCGAAATGTCGTCTACAACACTGGAAGCTTGTCAACAGTATGCGGACCTGCGTGGTGATGAATTGTCGATGACCTTCAATTTTCATCACCTGAAAGTGGATTATGCCGGAGGTGAGAAATGGAGTGATGCACCGGCAGACCTGCTGGCGTTAAAAAATCTGTTCCGAATCTGGCAACAAGGGATGCATAACCGCGCCTGGAACGCGCTCTTCTGGTGTAACCATGATCAGCCTCGTATTGTGTCACGCTTTGGCAACGACAAACAATGGCGCGTTATCTCGGGGAAAATGCTGGCCATGGTACTGCATGGAATGCAGGGCACGCCCTACATCTATCAGGGTGAAGAGATTGGTATGACCAATCCTGGTTTCAGTCATATCGGACAATACCGCGATGTAGAAAGTCTCAATATGTATCAGGAGAGAGAAACTGCCGGGAAAGATAACGCTGAAACCTTAGCGATTCTGGCACGTAAATCCCGCGACAATAGCCGAACGCCGATGCAGTGGAATAACGCATCACATGCAGGTTTCACCACCGGTAGCCCGTGGATTGACGTTTGTGAAAACTATACTGATATCAACGTTGAGAAGGCATTAGGCGATCCTGAATCACTGTTTTATCTTTATCAGAAATTGATCGCTCTGCGCAAAGCTGAGCCGATTTTCACTCTCGGTGATTATGACGATCTCCTGCCGGAACACCCGTCACTCTGGTGTTATGTTCGCCATTGGGAGCAGCAAAAACTTACGGTATTGACTAACTTCACCGCAGAACAACAACCCTGCAGTTTAGTCAGTCAGGGCATAGCACCTTTACTGACCAATTACCCGGATTCACCAGCATGCGGAATTTTAAGACCGTATGAGTGTGTTTATCTGCTCAACACTGCCTGACCACCACGCAGCTGAAGGGCTGGTTTCTCACCAGCCCTTCGAATGACGTAGTTTTACCGACCGCAACACGACAAATTTTTTATCCGCATCGAGTGTCGTACAATTGCCAAACACCTTTTTCAGTTTACGGTAATAATCCAGATGCCGGTTACCTACTACCCGTAGTTCCCCCCCCTGCTGCAAACAGCGCCAGGCATCACAGAACATCTGCCACGCTATCTCATCGGTCAACGAATTCTGTTGATGAAAAGGGGGATTACACAAGACCGCACTAAAATGGTTTGCCGGAAATCCCTGCAATGCATTATTCACAATAAAATGGCAGCGCGCCTCATCCTGAGGCCGGTTGAGATGAACATTCAGTTGACTGGAAGCAACAGCCATCGATGATTCATCAATGAAGTGGATTTCTGCCTGCGGATTTTCAGTCAGTAAGCTCAAACCAATCACCCCATTGCCACAGCCGAGATCGGCAATGTTGCCTGGCAGGTCACGGGGCAGATTCATCATTAAACGACGCGTACCAATATCGAGTCCGGTGCGCGAAAAGACATTCGCATGGTTATGTATACAATAGGGGCTGTTTTCCAGCGGCCAGGACTGTATCATTGCATCATCTGCCAAGGCTGGCAGTGTTGGCTGACAGCAAATCAGGCGCGCTTTTTTTACCGCCAGCGATGTCGTTACCGGGCCCAGAACTCTGGCAAACAGTTGCAGTGTTGAGCTATGAATCTCTTTCACTTTACCTGCGGCAACGATGACGGTTTCCGGTGTAACGACTGCACGCAACGTGCGTAACTGATACTCAAGCAGTGCCAGTGTTTTAGGAATTTTTATCAATACCCTTGAAGGGGCTGATGGTAAAGGTGCCAGACTATCGAGCAGCGTCACCTGGCTGGCATCGGCTGCATTTTGCGCAAGATTTTCACGGGTCGCGATACGACTCAGTAATGAGTCACTGATGCTGTAACACTCTTCGGATGCCAGGGCGCAAGCCAGAGCACCAAACGCATCATTAAAAATCAGTATTACACCTGAAGCGGGTTGAGTAGCACAATGGTCGAGAAGATACTCATCTGCCGCATCCCAGGCCTGGAGTGGGCTTCCATCACGCAAAGGTGGAAAACGCTGTAATTGCAATGTACGGTCACTGAGTACCAACTGGCTCATGGAAACTCCTGATGCATTAACGGTCCCGCGCTTTATCCCTTAAAATCGTCGCCCAGTAAACTTTTTTTTCAGGAGCACGCTATGTCACTCCCCTATCTCGCAGGCTACCCTGCTCCACTGCTTGATCAGGTACGCCTGCTCATTCAGCAACAACGCCTGCATCTGGTGATTGCTCAGCGTTATCCGGAGACGCACACCATTACCAGTGATAAAGCGCTGTATGATTATGCTTTGGAAATAAAAAATGCACGATTACGTCATGCCCCGGCGCTGGATAAAGTCTATTACGACAATAAAATAAAAATCATCCATCAGGCGCTTGGCCTCCACACGTCCATATCCCGGGTACAGGGAAATCGCCTCAAAGCGAAAGCTGAGATTCGCGTCGCCACGCTGTTCAGAGAGGCTCCTGCGCCGTTTTTACGCATGATTGTGGTCCATGAACTGGCGCATATCAAAGAGAAGTCACACAACAAAGCCTTCTACCAGCTTTGCTGCCATATGGAGCCAGATTACCATCAGCTGGAATTTGATACCCGTCTCTGGCTGACGGCGCGGGAACTGCCACCTCATCAGTAAACCCAACCAGTAGAGAATAATGTGATGTTCCTGTAGCATCACTTTCGTGGCATAACGATTACCAGGGCGCCTAGCATCCGGTTGCCGCGCAATAAGAAAATCATGTCACTCTCTGCCAGTTTCCACGCCAGGCGTTTTCTCTCCCGACCCGCAGTGACTCTGCCTGCATCACGAAGATAACAGACCGCTCGCCCCTTGACCTGATAGCAAGGGCTCTCTATAGTGACCTGAGCAAAGGGGAGTAACTTCATTGCCGGTTAATCGTCATTACGATGCATTTGCATCCGGTTACCGGGCAACCAGGATCCCGTCCTGTGTTGTAAGTGAGACCTTGCCGGGAGGCGAGGTTTGCTTACAGCTGTAATACTGTATTCATCGTCTTCCGACTTTGATGACTTTATCACTACTCAGTGATATGCTATGAACACTGTTGGTACACCACTTCTCTGGGGCAGTTTTGCTGCCATCGTTCTTGTCATGCTCGCCATTGATCTGCTACTGCAAGGTCGTAAAGGTGCGCACACCATGTCATTGAAACAGGCCGCATTCTGGTCTGTGGTTTGGGTTTCTGTCTCGTTGATCTTTGCTGCGGGCTTGTGGTGGCACTTGAAAGCAAGTGTAGGTGCAGAAATCGCCCACACACAAACTCTCGCCTTTTTGACCGGATATGTGCTGGAAAAAGCACTGGCCGTTGATAATGTTTTCGTCTGGTTGATGCTATTCAGCTATTTTGCTGTGCCTTCTGCACTACAACGCCGGGTGCTTATTTACGGTGTCCTCGGTGCCATTATCCTGCGTACGATTATGATCTTTGCGGGTAGCTGGCTGGTTTCAGAATTTGCCTGGATACTCTATGTCTTCGGTGCCTTTCTGGTGTTCACCGGTATCAAAATGGCCACCGCAGGTGAAGATAGCCATAACGGCGCGGGTGAAAAACCGGTTGTTCGCTGGCTACGCAGCCACCTGCGGATGACCGACACACTGGAGGGTGAAAAATTCTTCGTGCGCCGTAATGGTTTGCTTTATGCCACGCCATTACTGTTAGTCCTGATCATGGTTGAACTGAGTGACGTCATTTTTGCTGTTGACAGCATCCCTGCTATTTTTGCCGTTACCACAGACCCCTTTATCGTACTGACCTCAAACCTGTTCGCTATCCTCGGTCTCAGGCCGATGTACTTCCTGCTGGCAAACGTGGCTGAACGCTTCTCCATGTTGAAATACGGTCTGGCTGTGGTACTGGTTTTCATTGGTATCAAAATGCTGATTGTCGATATCTACCACATTCCGGTCGCCGTTTCACTCGGCACTATCGGTAGTATACTTACTGTTACTCTGCTGGTTAATAGCTGGGTTAACCGTCGTAACGATCGCCGTCAGCAACAATAATCATCTCTTTGGGGAGAGAATAGCGCACGCTGCTGTTCTCTCCCCTGTTTGTGGATCTTTTACTTCCCCTGTGGTTTTTTTTTCTTATACTCTGCTGCGCACAGGGAACGTCATGGCATCTTATTGCACTGACAACATGCGCCAGTCTCGCAGGGATGTCACTTCTTCAATCTGTTTCATCCTAGCAGGACCAGACAGAGCTCGTCTCTGCCCTGTGCGGGCTCCTGACAATCACTCTCATGAAGGGTTAAATAACAGCCCATATAAGACTGGCACTCATAAACAGTAATTATTAAATTTGGTTGATTTTACAATGAGTAAAGCAAAAACATCTGCGGGAATATTCTCTCGCCTTATGCAATTGAGTCTGGTGAAACAGATCATTATCGGTTTGCTGGCAGGTGTCGCGATCGCCTGGATATCCCGGGAACATGCACTGGCTGTTGGCATTTTTGGTGAACTATTTGTCAAAGCGCTGAAGGCTGTGGCTCCACTGTTAGTGATGATTCTGATCATCTCCTCTATCGCTAACCACCGGGTAGGGAAAAAAACCCACATTCGCCCGATCCTTATACTCTATCTGCTCAGCACTTTTCTGGCAGCGGTGATTGCTGTGGCAATGAGTCAGTTTTTCCCGCAAAAGTTAGTTCTGGCCAACATTACTGAAACCATCACGCCTCCCTCAGGGGTGCTGGCAGTATTGCATGGGGTATTAATGAATATGGTGGCGAATCCAGTGACTGCACTGGCAGACGCCAATTATATCGGTATCCTGGTATGGGCGGTAGGATTAGGTTTTGCTTTCAGACACAGCAGTGATTCAACACGCCGCTTTCTCAATGATGCCTCTGACGCGGTAACTTCACTGGTCCGTATTGTGATTCGTTTTGCACCGTTAGGGATTTTTGGTCTAGTCGGTTCCACGCTTGCCGCAAGTAGTTTTGCATCCCTGAACACTTATGCCAGTCTCCTGATACTACTTATCGGCTGTATGTTGCTGGTTGCCCTTGTTTTCAATCCGATACTGGTTTTCTGGAAAATTCGCCGTAATCCCTATCCTCTGGTATTTACCTGTTTACGGGAGAGCGGCATAACGGCATTTTTCACCCGCAGTTCCGCAGCCAATATCCCGGTAAATATGGCTCTGGCGAAAAAACTGGGGCTCGATGAAGATACTTATTCCGTCTCGATTCCCATCGGAGCCAACATCAGCATGGCAGGTGCTTCCATCACCATCACTCTACTGACGCTGGCCGCAGTGAATACTCTGGGTATACAAGTGGACATCGGCACAGCAGTGTTGCTGAGTCTGGTTGCCTCCCTGTGCGCGTGTGGGGCTTCTGGTGTTGCTGGTGGCTCTCTGCTGCTGATTCCGGTCGCGTGCAATATGTTCGGTATACCCAATGACATCGCAATGCAGGTTGTTGCGGTAGGTTTCATTATTGGTGTATTACAGGATTCCGCAGAGACTGCGTTAAATTCTTCTGCCGATATTTTATTTACTGCGGCGGTTTGTCAGGCCGGGCAACCGTCCCGTTCGGCATAACCCGTCTTACGTTACGTTGCAGTCATCTCTTCGATGGCTGCAATCTCTCGTTGCAGACACCCTTCCGCCAAAAAAAGTCAACTAAACTGCAGTAACGTCAAACAGTGTAAATCCCCGCTTCATTCTCGGTAAGTGTCTGTAAAACAGGATATAGTCATAGTTTGCCTGTCTAAATTTGCTGGATTTTGTTACACTCTTTATCAACTTCACTGTGATCGCCGGGATAAGAGGATGATCGAAATAGCTGATAAGTCGTGATGCAGTCTAACGCTCATGACGTTATAGTTAAGCAATGAGCTTTCTTATTACGGGTTGCGCATAAGCGCCAATGATGTTCGGGAATCCCATGGATATTTTAAAATCACTGATACATGCTCTCTGGCAGCAGGATTACAACACGCTTGCTGACCCGACACTGGTCTGGGCGCTTTATCTTATTCTTTTTATGATCCTTTTTTTAGAAAACGGTCTTCTTCCTGCGGCGTTTTTACCCGGTGACAGTCTGCTGATTTTAGTCGGCGTCCTGATATCAAAAGGTACAATGTCCTTTCCACTCACCGTGTTTATCCTGACCAGCGCTGCCAGTCTTGGCTGCTGGGTGAGTTATATTCAGGGACGATGGCTTGGCAATACTACGTTGGTACAAAAATGGCTGTCACACTTACCTGAACATTACCATCAGCGGGCCCATCAGCTCTTTTATCGTCATGGGCTTTCAGCTTTGCTGGTAGGACGTTTTATCGCCTTCGTTCGCACTCTTCTGCCTACCATTGCCGGGTTATCCGGTCTCAGTAATGCCCGCTTCCAGTTTTTTAACTGGATGAGCGGTTTGTTATGGGTATTAATCCTGACAGTGCTTGGTTTTGCCCTCGGCAGAACGCCGCTATTTTTAAAGTATGAAGATCAACTGATGTTTCTTCTGATGCTGCTTCCACTGGTACTATTAGTGTTCGGTCTGGCCGGTTCGCTGTATGTACTTTGGCGTAAAAAACGCAGTGTTGACCAGCAGCGTGAACAACCCTGATGCCTCGCATGTTAGCTCTGCAACGCTGGTGGCAACACGCTATCATCTTGGTACTTGTCAGTGTTGCAGTGCTGTATTCTCTTTCTCCTTTTTGCCTGAAAACTGAAAGTACTCTGCGTATTCTTGCCACACAACCGAGCGCCACTCCGCCCGATGGATTTTACGTCTATCAGCAACTCAATGAAAAAGGCGTTGCCCTCAAAAGCATTACGCCTGGTGACCACTCACTGTTGATAAAGTTTGATTCCGAAGCTGAGGGTGAAAAAGCGGAGAAAATACTGCACTCAATGTTTCCTCATGAGTTCACTGTCTCACCACTAAAGGTTTATAAGGTGTTCTCTGTCAGCATGATGAGTCACTCACTTTTCACCCTTAAAAAACGTGCAAATAACGAATAACACCCTTCTTTTTTCAATCATATACTGGCAATTTCATTTTTTCAGTCTATGCTTGATAGCATGAAGGACAGTTTTCAGTGTCGTCAGTATCCGATTTTTTAAAAAGCACTGAATGTCCTCCAGGCATTATCAGACCGGGTTATAAATGACCCCTGTTATATTAATCTGTCCGGTCGGAAATAGTCGGACCAAAAAAGTGAGGTGGTCAGCATACTATTAGAGGCCATTCACTGAGACTTCAACCACTGTGATAAGGAGTTTTTATGTCGCAAAATCCATCCTCTGAAAACCTGCATAAAGAGTTAAAACATCTGGCAGATACACTGGAAGAAGTTTTGAACAATGCCGGTGATAAATCAAAAGCAGAACTCGACACGCTTCGGGCAAAAGCTCAGGCTACGCTCAAAGATACGCGGCAAAAGTTGAGCGAGTCAGGTGAGCGTATTGCGCAAACCTCACGTGAAGTTGCTGAGCAGACCAACGTCTATGTGCGTGAAAACCCGTGGACCAGCGTTGGCATTGGCGCTGCCGTTGGTGCTGTATTAGGTATTCTGTTGGCACGTCGTTAGTCATGACTGACTCTTCACAACATCATGGCCCCGGTAAAGGGGTCATTAAGGCCGGACAACGAATCCTGACTACGCTGGTAAGCATTGTCGAAACCCGGCTCAAACTGGTCGTCATTGAACTGGAAGAAGAGAAAGCCAATCTTATCCAAATGCTGATGATGGTCGGGCTTACCATGTTGTTCACAGCTTTTGGCCTGATGAGTCTGTTAGTGTTAGCCATCTGGGCCGTCCCGGCTGAACAACGTCTGTTAACTGTTGGCATCATTACAGCGCTATTGTTTACTCTGGCGATCATTTTTGCTGTCTGGACATTGAAACGCTCGCGACGCTCAACATTGTTGAATGCAACCCGCCGGGAACTCGATAAAGACCGTCAAATGCTGGAAAAAAATGAATGAATCAGCAGAGAAAAAAGCAGAAATCAGAAATTCTTGCCGCCATTGCGCAACAGCGGCAGTCGTTATGTGATGAAAAAGCAGACTTCCTTAACGCAACAGCAAAAATTGACGCTTTCTGTTCAAAGCTTTCACTGTTTCGCCCGCTGGTGATAGGTACCTCGGGCTTCCTTGCTCTCTGGACCCTCCGGCGCCCAGGCCGTCTGGCACACTTGATTAAACGCGGCATGAGTGTCTGGAGCGGCTGGCGGGTTTTGCGCAATTTGATGCCGCGCTGAAAGTAATACCGGCTGAAGCGTCTATTTGGTACTCACTCCCTCATTCTACCCCCTTCATTCATTTTTTTTGATTAAGTTTAGCAGATTATCTTGCTAACAATTTCCCAGCCTACTCTCTATTATCAGTACCAACACGCCGCATGTTGTTAGAAACACCAGACTGCGTGCTTAATTGAAATTTCACACACACTGGCTGCACATTGATTTTTTGGGGTTAATAATGAAAAAATTTGAATCTGTTGGTCTACTGATAGCACGTCTGCTAATGCCGATACTGTTTATTGTTGCAGGATGGGGCAAAATTAATGGTTATGCTGCTACTCAACAGTACATGGAACATATGGGAGTTCCTGGTGCACTACTACCTTTGACTATCCTGCTTGAGTTCGGGGGTGGACTTGCCATACTTTTTGGCTTCTTAACCCGCTTTACTGCTATCACCACGGCTATTTTTACCGTGATCACCGCACTGATCTTTCATACTGATTTCTCGGTATCATCCAATGAAATTAGCTTTATGAAAAACCTGACCATTGCAGGGGGATATCTTTTACTGTTTATCAGTGGCCCCGGAGCATACAGCATCGACCGCCTGCTGAATAAAAAGTGGTAAGTTAACGCAAGTTAGCCCCTCTCACATTACTTCAGAGACTGTCCGGACAGACATAACAGCCAGTCCGGACAGGGAAAGTGTACACTAGCGAAATAGTTCACCTGCAAACCACCTTTCTCAGCTGAGAACAACGGGTAGTCACACTATACATACCCTGAAATAAACAGCCTTATGAGAGGTTCTGTGTGAATGAATCTTTGCAGGCAGGCAGCAGAACAGACCCACGCCCGCGATAAAATATCAGTTCGCAGTAACATTTACCACAGAAAACCTGCATTACTCCGTAGCGCTTTTATACTGTAACGAGAGTTAATCTGAATCTCGCTACGTACTTCTCTTCCGGGGAAAAACTACTCACTTCGTTTTATACTTCGTTGCTGCCTGGCAAGTAATTTAGGAATTTCACGTAAACACCAGGATTTGGCTTCACCCATACTATCCCTGCGCCACGCCATAATAATATCAACTTCATGAGTTGTCTCAGTCGTCACCAATTTTAAACGCCCTTCAGTTATCTCTTTTTCAACTAAGGGATATGGCATCCAGGCAACGCCAAGTCCGGCAAGTAGCGCCTGATGTTTTTCTTCCATACTACTCACTGTCAGTCTCGGTTGTTTATCCAGCAATTGCACTGTCAATACCGGACGCTCTCGCGCGGTATCAGCCATGGCAATCCCACGATATTTAACCCTTGTGGCATCAGCAAGTGGCTGGAGCTCACGATGAATAGGATGTTGAGGTACCGCCACCAGCACGCTAATTAAACGGTACAGCAGGCTGGAGTTCACTTCAGCAGAAGGGCGAAAATGCAAATCCGGCGCGATGACGATATCAGCACGTCCCTGTTCCAGCCGTTCCCAGGCACCTGCCAGCAATTCAGTCACCAGTGCAATCTGCGTATCCGCTTTCTCTGCCAGTTTATCCACCAGAGGAAACAGAGACGATGAAGGTATTAATGCTTCACACACGATAGTGATTTGTGTTTCCCAACCACTGGCAAGCGCTTCCGCATCTGACGTCAATTTTTCTGCTGCATCAAGTAAAATTCGGCCTCTATCCAGCAGCAAACGGCCTACATTAGTAAATTTCGTCCGATGTCCTGAGCGATCAAAGAGTACCACGTCCAAATCTTCTTCCAGCTTTTGTACGGTATAGCTGAGCGCGGAAGGCACTTTTCCTAAGGCTTCGGCCGCAGCAGCAAAACTGCCACGGCGCTCAATAGCATCCATTACCCGCAATGCCTCCAGGGTCAATGCCCGATCTTTTGCCATGTTGTGCATCCAGTGAGATTCAATAAGCATAAGAGTAACGAGCCAGCGCTGCACAGTCCAGTCACTCACTGCGTGAAACACGGCTAAACCAACTATAACTGCTTAATTTAATTTTTATAAAAAGGCCTGTTGAAAAAAATAATGTTGTTTATCCCATTAAGATTTCTATTAAAATCTTATTAAGAATGTATCATACTCATTCCTCAGACTAATATTTCAATCAGAAAGGAATCTGTTCATGAGTCATATCATCCATCATTTGCATACGGGCGGTGATCCCCGACATTTCGCCGATTACGGTGCATTACGCGACGAGCTGGCGAAACTGACCCACCCTGCGCGTCCTGACATTAACTGGCAGCATGCAGAACAGCTCTGCCTGAATCTTTTTGAACAAAATGGGATCGATCTGCAAACAGCAGCCTGGTATACCGAAGCAAGAGCCAGGCGATGTGGACTGAATGGCCTCAACGAGGGACTCTCAATTATTGATGCCCTGATAAGGCATCAATGGTCGTCACTTTGGCCGTTACCGGTTCACCACCGAATGGATATTCTCAGCGGATTAAATAAGAGAGTTCAGCAATTACTGCGCAAAATTGTTTTCGATTACCGTGATCTCCCTGCCATCTATAAAACCGAACAAGTCATCATCTCAATCTGTCAGTTTCTCGAACGGCTGGAACTGAAACATGCCAGCCAGTTAGGCGATATCGGTCAGTTTATGCACCAAACCGCATTGCGGCTTGAAAAATCACAAAATATCAGTCCAATCAATGCTGAACAGCCATCCTTATCGGCAGCTCCTCAGCTCTCCCCCCAGGCCGGCAGTACAGAGGCAACTGCAACGATATGGGAATACCATGCCCAGCAATCACCACAAGTGGTCGTTGCCTCACCCGTTAACCTGAGAAAAAAGTGGCAATGGAAAGGTTTTATTAGCGGGGTGATATGTACTCTGCTTCTCGCCGGAATAACAAGTTATACGCTACGCCATTTTCTCCCGGCATCAGTGCCAGAACAAATAAAAACCACATTACCTTATTTTCCGGCTCAGTGGAGCCAGGCCGAGCAAACCACGTTCAGAGAGCGCCACGCCAGTGCACTTGATAAAAATTCTCCGGAATTACTGACAGAAATAAGCCAGCAACTCAATCAGATGACTGGATTGCCGCTTCTGTGGCGCTTTGACGCTGGAGGAAAAATAATCCAGCAAGCTCATACACTTTGGCCTGGTAATGAAAAAGTAAACCAACTTGAAAAAAAATGGCGGGAAAACACCCTGGCAAATGCGGCCTCTGACGAAACGCTTATTGGCTGGGCTGATGCAGAGAGACAACTCCAGGATTTAGCTAATAAACTCAATGGACTGGATGAAAAACGAGGACACTATCTCACTGTTTCTCAGTTGAAATCAGCCATTTTCTCCATCCAGCAAACGATGAACAGAAATATCCCTGTCGAAGAGACATTACGGCAGCTAGCAGAAAGGCAACGTTTACAGCAGAACATCCCGGAGCAACTAACGACCCGGCTGGATAACCATTTGATTCAGTTGCTTAATCGTTACGCCCTGATATCTCAGATGTCCGCCGAACATACCGCACAATAACAAGGCATCCTATGCGCGTTCAGTTAACGGCTTTGCTAAAACGCTCGCATGCTGAGTAAACAGGGTAATACATCGGTGACAAAAGAGTTCAAACAGGGTTGGAGAGATAATCGTCCAGCCATCATCATTTCGAGACCATACATGATGATGCCTGATACAGAAAAACCTGGTGTATCTGAATTTCATTTCTGAGATACACCAGGCTCTTGTTGTGGAATAAGTTGAAGCTGACCGTTAAGCCGGGTTCTGTCGTGGACAGTCATTCATCTAGGCCAGCAATCACTCACTGGCTCAAGCAGCCTACCCAGGTTCAGTACGGGCCGTACCATGTGAACCCCTATTTGGCCTTGCTCCGGGTGGAGTTTACCGTGCCACGGTCTGTTGCCAGCCGCGCGGTGCGCTCTTACCGCACCCTTTCACCCTTACCTGATCCCACATGGGGCCATCGGCGGTTTGCTCTCTGTTGCACTGGTCGTAGGCTTACGCCTCCCAGGCGTTACCTGGCACCCTGCCCTATGGAGCCCGGACTTTCCTCCCCTCTGTGTGTCTCCCCTTTCAGGGACGGCAACAAAGCGGCGACTGTCTGGTCAGCTTCGCGGCGGAAGATAACGCATTTCCGCCTATTTGTCACCCTCTTGCTGCGCCAGCGCAAACTTATAGAGGGCATTTTTCTTCACTCCATGGATCTCTGCGGTAAGCTGTGCCGCTTTTTTCAAAGGTAATTCCTGCTGTAATAATGTAAGGGTACGTATCGCTTCAGCCGGGATGGCACTGTCACTGACCTGCCATCCCTCCACAATTAAAACCATCTCACCCTTGCGACGATTTTCATCCTCCCGCACCCAGCTCAGCAACTCTCCTACCGCTGCGCCATGAATGGTTTCCCAGGTCTTGGTCAGCTCACGCGCAAGAACAACGTAACGCGCCTCGCCCCATACAGTGACCATATCCTGCAAACATTCCAGTAAACGGTGTGTTGACTCATAGAGAATCAGCGTGCGTGGTTCTTCCAGTAATTCTCGTAATCTGTCACAACGTCCTTTTTGTCTGGCTGGCAGAAAGCCTTCATAACAGAAACGATCAGAAGGCAACCCTGCGGCACTGAGTGCGGTTATTGCCGCACAAGCACCAGGCAAAGGAACGATACGTATCCCTGCTTCACGACAGGTACGCACCAAATGATAACCGGGGTCATTGATCAGTGGAGTGCCTGCATCCGATACCAGAGCAATGCTCTTTCCTTCTTGTAATTTTTCCAGCAATAACAGACTTTTTTGCTGCTCATTGTGGTCATGTAATGCGAACAACCGCGCAGTAATACCGAAATGGTGCAACAACAATCCAGTATGGCGTGTATCTTCCGCAGCAATCAGATCAACTTGTGCCAGCACATTGAGCGCCCGTTGTGTAATATCCGTCAAATTACCAATCGGAGTAGGTACAATGTAGAGCGTGCTATCAGAAATATCTGTCCGATCGTGTTGTTTCATTGTGAGATCCGCCTTACCGATTTACTATTAGGCATCTTACGAAAAGAGTGGATACCCTATGCTTTCTTTGAACACTCCCTATCCCAAAACGGGAAGAGCACTTTTTATTTTATCCGCTGCACTGATGTTTGGTGGATGCGTTCCTCAGGGAAATCAGGCACCAGGCTCAGAAAATCCCTATGCTGCGGCAGGTACTTCTGGCTTCTATCTCGAACAAATGCAACGCAGTAACAATGATAACAAGGTTGACTGGCAATTACTTGCTATCGGTGCATTACTGAATGAAGGCCAGTATCCTCAGGCGACAGATCAATTAAATCTGTTACCGGCTTCGCTCAGCGATGAACAGCAAAGGGAAAGATTTTTGCTGGAAGCACAATTGAAAATTGCCCGGCAGGATTTCGCTTCAGCAAACACGCTGTTGAATAACATTACACCTGATACGTTGAGTAAAGCTCAGCAAGGTCGCTACTGGCAGTTACGGATCATCGCCGGACAAAGTCAGCCTTCTCTTGATGTAATCCGCGCTTATATCGCGCAACAGCAGTTACTGAATAACCCGGTGGAGAGCCAGAAAAATATTGATGATACCTGGGCGGTGTTGAAACAACTCACAGCCCCCCAGTTAAGCAGTATTGTGATTAATGCTAACGAAAATACCCTGCAGGGATGGCTGGATCTGTTAAACAGCTATCGGGCTAACAGCAGCGATGTCACCATGCTAAAAGCCGCTATCGCAGACTGGCAGAAGCGTTATCCTTATAATCCGGCAGCGAAAACACTGCCTACTGAACTGCTGTCACCACAGCCCGTTGTTGCCGCCGGCCTGAATGGTAAAATAGCGTTACTGCTACCACTGAGTGACCAGGCTCAGGGTTTTGCCGATGCCATTCAACGCGGCTTCAATGATGCAAAAAGTGGTCTGCTGACCTCACCTGCCTCAACAGAGGGGAATACCCAGCCAGAGACAGCTACCCCTGCCACTGCAACACCACCTGCAGCCACGCCACAAGATACCTCAGCCAGCCAGGTGTCCGTTCAGGTTTACGATACCAGCACTCAGCCTTTGGAGCAGCTACTCGCAAAAGCGCAACAGGATGGTGCAACATTGATCATCGGGCCGTTGTTGAAACCTGATGTCGAAAAGCTGGCATCCCTGCAAACCTCAATCAATATTCTGGCGTTAAACACCCCTGAATCCGTACAGAATATGGCCAATATTTGCTATTTTTCACTGTCACCGGAAGATGAAGCGCGCGATGCGGCACAACATATCTGGCAACAAACCAAACGTGCACCTCTGCTGCTTGTTCCGCAAACCCCTTTAGGTGAACGCGTCAGTAAAGCATTCACCGAGGCCTGGCAAACACAAGGCGGCGGTACCGTTCTGCAGCAAAGCTTCGGTTCAACCAGTGAGCTGAAGCAGGCTATTAACCGCGGCAGTGGTCTGGCGCTTACTGGCACACCAGTGACTCTGACTAATGCGCTATCTTCAACGGCCAACACAAGTAACGGGCCTATTGATGCGCTGTATATTGTCGCCAGTCAGGACGAAATGACGCTGATTAAACCGATGCTTGCCATGCGCACCAGTAGCCGCGATATGGTACAAATTTATGCCAGCTCGCGCAGTGTTCAGGGAGGTGCCGGTCCGGATTATCGCCTGGAGATGGAAGGGGTGCAATTCAGCGATATTCCCCTGCTTTCAGGCACCAATTCAGCGTTAGTGCAGCAGACGACAAAAACCTTTAATAACAACTACTCCCTTATACGCCTGTACGCCATGGGTATCGACGCCTGGACACTGGCTAACCATTTCCCATCACTCCATCAGAATGGTTTTCAACTCAATGGGGAGACAGGCAGCCTGACGACTAATCAAAACTGTGTGATTAACAGGACGTTACCATGGAGCCAGTACCGTCAGGGACAGATCGTTCCCGTCAACTAACCCACCAGCAATCTGGCCGGGACGCTGAACAGCGCGCCCGGTTATGGCTGGAACGGGCAGGTTTATGTTTCATCGCAGCAAACGTATGCTATCGTGTTGGAGAATTAGACCTCATTATGCGCGATAAACACATATGGGTGTTCGTTGAAGTGCGCTACCGCCGTGATAATTCTTTCGGGGGCGCACTCAGTAGTGTCACTTTGGGTAAGCAGAAAAAACTGTTACAAGCTGCCGCGCTTTGGTTATGCCAGCGAGGCGCCTGCTTCTCCACAACCGACTGTCGCTTCGATATCGTGGCTATTACCGGAACCGACGTTGAGTGGCTGAAGAATGCTTTTACTGCGCAATGAATACCGCACACGATTGATTAGGTGAAAGACGTGCTGGAAAGAATCAAAGTTTGTTTTACCGAGAGTATCCAAATTCAAATAGCCGCAGCTGAAGCACTACCTGATGCTATTTCAACTGCGGCAATGAGTATTGTGCAAGCGTTGCTGAATGGTAATAAAATTGTCAGTTGTGGCAACGGGGCTTCCAGTGCACAGGCTCAACATTTTGCAGCTTGCATGATTAATCGCTTCGAGACAGAACGACCAAGTTTGCCGGCTATCGCATTAAGCGCGGATAATATTCTGCTGACCGCTATCGGTAATGATCGTCAGTATGATGAAATTTATGCCAAGCAAGTCCGTGCTCTTGGCCAGACCGGAGATGTTCTGCTGGCAATCTCCACACGAGGTAACAGCCGGGATATTGTGAAAGCGGTGGAAGCTGCAGTAACACGCGATATGACGATCATTGCGCTCACTGGATATGATGGTGGTGAGCTGGCCGGTTTACTGGGTCCACAGGATGTTGAAATACGCATCCCATCACACAAAAGCGCCAGGATACATGAAATGCATATGCTTACCGTGAATTGTTTGTGTGATCTGATTGATAATACACTATTCCCTCAACAGGATGTCTAAAGGAGTATCGATGAAGCTATTACCCGTAACAGCCATTGTTCTGAGTGCTTTTTTGCTCCAGGGATGTGTAGCAGCCGTCATTGGCAGTGCTGCCCTGGCAACTAAAACAGCCACTGATCCACGTAGCGTGGGTACCCAGGTCGATGATGGTACACTTGAGTTACGTGTTGCTAATGCACTGGCGAAAGATCAGCAAATTAGAAACGATGCTCATATCTCTGCAACCGCCTATCAGGGCAAGGTCTTACTGACCGGACAAGCACCAGCCGCCGATGTTGCATCCCGCGCACGCCAGATAGCGATGGGCGTAGAGGGAGCACAAGAGGTGTATAATGAAATTCGCATTGGTGCTAACGCAACATTAGGGACCGCCTCTTCTGATACCTGGATCAGTACCAAAGTGAGATCACAGTTATTAACCAGTAATCAGGTGAAAGCCTCTAATGTCAAAGTCACCACCGAAAATGGTGAGGTTTTTCTTCTCGGTTTAGTGACGCAGGAGGAAGGTAACGCTGCGGCAGATATCGCCAGCCGTACAGGAGGTGTTCGTCATGTCACCACAGCTTTTACCATCCTGAAATAATTTCTGATTCTATACGGTGGTCTCAGCTGACCACCTCTCTGTTGTTTTACTCTTTCACAGACGGCTGAGACAATCCAGTGCGACGATTTTGAAACTGTCAAAATCTTTACTGTTGCGCAACCTTACCATGGCTCTATCACGCATAAAGGTAACAAACAGGTCATAGATTGCCATCGCTTCTTCATATTCTGTTTTGCTGATTGCAAGCAGAAAAATCACGAAAGCGGTTTCATCGCCCCAACTGATCCCTGCAGGTGCCAGTACCGTGTAGACAACCGTTTTTTTAGCCAGTAATCCGAGTGAGTGAGGGAGTGCAATGCCATCACCTAGCATCGTACTGATTATCGCCTCCCGCTCAATGACCGAGGGTAAAAAAGTCTCATCCACCACCCCTTCGTTTTGTAACTGTTCACACAGCAGAGTAAACAATCCCTCCTGATTGACAGGAGTATCAATAATACGAAAGTGGCTGGCATCAAAAAATTTTTCCAGCATATAAGGACGAGTCCTGTCAACCAATAGCCAGCGCCCTATCTGTTCTAACTGATATTCAGTAGGAAACGGCGATATTACCACCAGCGGTTTATCTTTTTCCGTTGCCCTGACTGTCGAAATAATAATATCTTCTTCAATCGTTGAATGATTTTCATAATCACGCAGTGAAATAATACGACTAATATCACTTTGCGAGTAACGGCGGCGTAACATGGATTCCACTACTCTCACCGTAGAAGTACCGCTGTCACAAACTAAAAGGATCCTCGGACGCTGCTGGTAACCAACATGATAGTGCCGTTCCAGACCCACACCGATATGTAATACTAAAAAGCCAATTTCATTTTCACTGATAATATAAGGGGTATATTTTCCCCAACTGGACACCGCCGCCAGCGTCACATCCCAGGCCATCGGGTAGTGCTGTTTAATGTTACCAAGCAGCGGATTAGGTATCGCTATCTGATAACGAATCCGGGTGATCATCGTCTTGATATGCGTCAGTAAGTCAGCATGTAACTGCTGATCATGCTGCAGATCAAAATTATAATGGCTATTGATATATCCCAGGATGTAGTTCACCAGTGCATTAGCATCATCGGGGCTGATAGTACTTGGAGAGAGATCTTCAATCCGCCTTGCAGCGATATTGACCTGTAAATAAGCCTCCTCGGCTGGTGAGATGGCTTTTTGCGCCAAAGGATAAAGCACGCTGACAATATCCCGTGCTGCACTGCGTACATCATCATCTCCATCTTCAGCAGCAAAATGTGCCAGCGGATACCCTTCACTGATACGACGTACCGCGACGGCACAATAAAGCAACAGGAAAAATTCACCCTCATCCGTCAGGCGAATATCAAAACGGCTCAGACATTGTTGCAACTGCGGCCTGAGAACTTCCATCATGCCCGGCGGTAACGCTTCGTGGGTGATTAACGGAGCCTCACTGTCATCCTGGGCTACCTGGTACAATAGATCAGTCAGGCAACTGCGTACCGCCACCTCCTGACCAAACAGCCTCATGCCATATCGAGGGCGCGATTCTATCTCCAGCTGATAGCGGGCAAGATGCTCTCTGACAGTCACCATATCGTGCTGAAGCGTTGCCCGGCTGACAAACCATTCGTCAGCGATATCTTCCAGTTTCAGAGAAAAAGGGGAGGTCAGTAAACGCGTCAGTAACTGCTGAACACGACTGGCAGAGGTGCGGGGAATCCTCAACGAGGCGGATGGTTGTTGCTTCAACGTCTGATAGCGTTCGTCATCGGTCACACAGAGCTGATATCCCTGACCACGGGCGAGAACAAAACGTGCGCCATACGCTTCAAGTAACTCATTTAACGCAGCCATTTCAGTACGTACTGTTCGTGTCGACACAGAAAAATGCCGCGCTAACTCATCCTGTGGCAGAATGCTGTTTTGTAATAATTCAAATAACTGAGCAAGACGCGGGTATGGAAATCGCACGAAAACTCCTGATATCAGGTGCAAAAAAGGCAGCAACAACGCGATTTAATCAGAATCAGCCATCGATAAATGACGACTGACCCCATCTATAAATTCGCTGATACCCTTTCTGCATCCTCTGCTACTGACTCTGTTCCCGGCAATATTCCAGAACAGGTCTACGATGATTCATCACTGACCGATCAATTTTTTCGTCAATGTCAGCAACTGCATAACATCTTCTGGTCGGGTATTGCCACTCGCTTTATCAATAATCGAGCTGTATACATGCGGGATAATTCGGCTGACACCTTCTTCAAGAGCAATCGTGACAATCGTTTCATAATTATCGAGATCGATTCCACCAGTGGGTTCCAGCCAGAAATCCTCAGCAGCACAGGCACGGGCAACCGCCCTGAACTCATCAAGATGCTGCAGACCGTCCATCGGGAAATACTTAACTGAACTACCGCCCATATCTTTGAGTAAAGCGATCGCCGTTTCAACCGGAATAGCGCCCTGAGGTCGCTGAGCACTCAGCGGCCCGGTGTGTAGTGGTCAACTAATTTTGGCCACACGACCTGACTGTTCGTGGAACAGCCGCTCTGATTCATTTGGCGTTAAGCCACCGTTATACCAGTGGGGCCGGATGGCACTGTAATAGCCCGTGATGTAGCTGATTATCGCGCTCTGAGCCTCGTTGAAGCTGTTATAGCCCTTCGTCGGCACCCATTCGGTCTTCAGGCTCCGGAAGAACCGCTCCATCGGGGCATTATCCCAGCAGTTACCCCGGCGACTCATGCTCTGCTTTATCCGACAGCGCCACAGAGCCTGCCGGTACTGACGGCTGGTATAGTGGCTGCCCTGATCGCTGTGGAACATCACGCCTGTTGGCTTACCCCGAAGCTCCCAGGCCATCTGCAATGCTTTGACCGTGAGGGCCGAGTCCGGCGACGTCGATATCGCCCAGCCCACAGGTTTGCGGGCGAACAGATCCAGCACTGCTGCCAGATAAGCCCAGCATTTTCCCGTCCAGATATACGTCACATCGCCGCACCAGACCTGATCCGGCGCGGTAACCGCGAACTGCCGGTCGAGATGGTTCGGTATTTCAATGTGTTCGTTCCCGCCGCGTTTGTATTTATGCGCCGGGACCTGGCAACTGGCGATATCCAGCTCTTTCATCAGCTTACCGGCCAGCCATCGCCCGAGTCTGACGCCCTTAGCGCTGACCATCGTGGCGATACTTCTCGCGCCAGCAGAGCCACCACTGGCGTTCCAGACTTCACTGACGAGACTCCGTTTAACGGCACGCTCGGCGTCAGAATCCCTGCCATTTTTACGAATGTAGCGATAACTGCTTCGGTGAACACCGAACAGCCGGCACAATGGCGCTACCGGGTAGTGCGCCCTCAGACTGTCTATTATCGTGAACTGTTCAGGGAGTCCGGCATCAAGAGCGCGGTAGCCTTTTTTAGGATTTCATTCTCCATTTCAAGGCGTTGTATCCGTTTTCTCATTTCCCTGAGTTCAGTCTGCTCAGGCGTCAGAGGCAGCCCCGGGGGCGTTTTCCCTGGCGCTCGATACGTAACGATTTTACCCGGCGGTTGATGGCGGAGAGGCTGACGTTCATCGCCTTAGCCGCCTCGCCGTGAGTGTAGTTCTGATCCAGGACCAGTTTTGCCGCTTCGACTTTAAATTCAGCAGTAAATGCTTTGCTCATTGGTTCACCTATAAGATGTTGAGGTGAGCATATCACCTCTGCTCAGGTGGCCAAATTCAGTGTGCCACTACAGTGGCAATGTTCACCATACCAACTTGCCCTGTCGGTGAAATCAAGCCATTAACTACCGTCTCCGTCTGTCCCAGGAGTGCACGGCTGGTCCCCACACCGGTAAAGACCTAATTAACATGCTGAGGCTGTAATTCTGCGGAGATTGCACTTGCCATCAGGGACTGGCGAGGATCGCCCGCCCCCAGTCCGACAGAGATGGCATTATCGATCAACGCCGCATATTCACGCATATCATCGACTGCCTGCTCTACAGTCTGGTAATTTTTCGACAGTACACCGACCAGAACATACCCTTCTGCCGCCTGCCAGATGTCACGGGCATTCTGCTTCGACCCGGCCAACACATTCAGACAAATACGTTCCTGATAAAATTTTGGACTCAGCTTCATATTGTTATGCTCCCGTTACTGTTGCCTGAATCTGCTGAAACATCGTGGTTAACTGCGATGAAGTGACACTACGAACATCCACTTCAATCACTCCCTCGTTTGCTTTATAACCACGGAAATAAATCGCCGTTTCACGGCCATTTTTCAATGCTACAACCATCTCAGCAGCACTCACCGCCGCTTCAGCCGCATTAATCGTTATTTCAGTACGAGCAATATCACGGCCTGCGCTGTCCCAGATAACATGCGCAGTGACGCCAGGTAAGGTATTAAGTTGATCAATAAAAGGCTGCATTTTATCAACCATCTGCTGACCTGAGACCCTCGGTTGTGTCAGGTAACGTTCTATTGCGGTGGTTAATCCAAGGATGCCCTCTTTACCGACTTTCATCGCTCGCCCAATCCCCTTAGACTGACGCTTCACCCAACTGACAGGTTGACTACGCCCAATGACCAAACCACTGCTGGGGCCTTCAATAGCTTTTGCACCACTGTAAATCACCAGATCAGCACCTGCCTGGTAATAGCATTGCAAATCCTCTTCTGCAGCAGCATCGACGATAAGCGGGATGCCATGCTGACGTGCCACTTCCACCGCTTCTGCAACGGTAAGATGGCTTTTCTGCACGCAATGGTGCGATTTGATGTACAAGATTGCAGCTGTCTGTGGTGTCACCACAGCAGAACACTCATTGGCGTATCCCGCTTCCACCAGACGTCCCCCGCCCAACGCCACCATCGTGCCAACCGGCGCACCATAATTCACGTTATGCCCTTTAGGGATAACGATCTCATGGGGGGTACAGAGAGGGACTGCATGTAACTGTTCCAAAAGAGCTGGATCGTCTTTAACAATCATGCCGGCCACGGCCTGAGCAATGCCTGCTGATGCGCAGGAAACAACTACTGCATCTTCTGCACCAAGCAACCCCGCTATGTATGCTCCGGTCTTATTAACCAGATCATCCATTTCAAAGTAGTGATTCAATCCGTAGGCGAGGCTTCAACAACCTCCTTTTCAGGTGTTGACACTCCGAGAATTGTCATTCGTCCTGAAGCGTTAATCACCTGTTTGAGACCATACTTTTCATAAATCGAACACATGATGTTTTTTCCCTTCATCTGTAATAAACCACTTACCTGCAACGATAGCCGCTAACGGGATCAGTTGTTTTTCTCCCGTTACCGTGACCGCCTCAGAATCAATGAACTGTGTCTCTTCTGATTCAATATCAAACAGGGTCAGATCAGCATCATAACCGGGTTCCAGACGGCCTTTTTGTGGCAAATTCACCGCAGTTGCAGCATGCAACGTGACACAATCAATGATCTGAGACAGTGACATACCGAGACAGAAGAACTTCGACATCACGTGAGCCAACCGATATACCGGACCGTCAATACGATTGCGGCAGTAGATATCCGAACTGATAGTGTGAGGCAGAATGCCGGCAGCAATGGCCTGCCGTGCAACCTCAAAACTGAAACTGGCACTGCCATGACCCACATCAAGACAGACACCACGCTGCATAGCGCGCTGAACAGAAGGGCGAACAGCACCCTGCTCCGTCAGGATGCGATTAGGTTTACCATTGAAACAATGCGTGATGATGTCATGGTCATCCAGTAAATCTGCGATCTCATCAAGGTCCGGAGGATTATTACCAATATGCACCATAAGCGGCCGCTCACCGAGCTGGCGCTGAATCTCTTTTGCACGTAGCAGTGGCAAAATATCATTACTTCCTACCACGCTACTGCTCATCCTGGCTTTAAGACCAAGAATAAACGCAGGTAAGCGGTGTATTGCATCGGTAATCGCCACGCTGTCGATTTGTTGCATATCAGCAAGTTCGTTTTGCGTGACAATACCAGTACGGGCAATATTCAGTAATGCATACACCTGGGTATTGGCTTCACGAGTAAGCTGATAGAAATCATCAACATCATCAGACCCTGTGCTTCCGGCATCAACAACGGTAGTCACTCCGGTGGAGACGCCTATGCAATCCGCTTCATCGTGATAAATTGGCGACTTAGGATAACAATGCACATGAGTGTCTATCCACCCGGCGCTTAACCAGTAGCGTCCGTCAAGGTGACATTCACGCCGCCCTGAAGCGTTAAGAACACCAACAGCAGCAATTTTTCCATCCTGTATCGCTACATCAACCAGAGTGTTATCTGGTAAGCGACCACGACGGATAATCAAATCAAACATCATCCACTCCTGGGGTTCCACACCCTGCAGATTGGTAAAAATCGGGCAGAGTGTTAAACCGCAACAGGAAAAATCGCACCCAATAACATGGCACCTAAAATAGCGCCACCGGTGATGGGTTTATTCCAGAGATAGAACAACAAGGCGCCGGCTAATGAACCGAGACCGATCGGAATAGAAGCCCCCATTGCCGAAAGAATAATCAACGGCCCGAGGAAACGTCCGGATGAGTTACCGGCACCCATCATCACATCGGCACCGTAAGTGGAGTCACTGTTATTGATGGTAAAACGCCTGGCGAGGATAATCACATAGCCAATAGCAATGCCCAGCACCAGACCTGTTGCCAGCGATGCGAAAAAATTTTGTACCGGGTACACAATCCCCGCACCAAGCAGCAGCGCAGGTACACCCAGCCCAACGCCCGTTTGAATCGCCCCGCCGATATCCAGTATGCCAACCAAAGAACCTTCAATAATGCGGGCAAACAGAAAACTGGCACCAAATGCCGCAACTGCACCATAAACCCCTGTTTCCATACCTGAGCGTAACATTGAAACAAACACCACCTCATTGAATGCGCCCAAACCATGGACGTAATACATATGAGTTCCGGCAAATACCCCGGCAGATAACAACCCGACAAAGAAGGGAAAAGACCAGTCGGCATACCAGAAATCACGATTTAACGTTTTCATTCTCTTTTCCTCTTATTTGCCACTCAGCATATTGTGAAGATGGTCGAGCCAGAGCGGGACGCCGAGGTAAAATGATTGCAGTATTTTTACATCAAACCCGCGGAAAAACGCACTGAGTACAAACAGCAGCACGATGCCAATCATCATGATACGGGTCACTTTATTCCAGCCGCTCTCCTCCACGCCTTTACCAATCAGAATGCCCAATACCAACTCAGGTACGGCATTACCCATGATTAATTGCGCCAGCCCACCGAAAATGGTTGCCCAAAATCCTGAACGTTTGCCCGCGTCAATAGCCGCCAGCCAAAAAATAACCGGCATAACCGTATTCACCAGTAAATTGGCGGCTGGAACCAACACTTTCACAGCCGTCACCTGTAAAGCCGCAGGTACAGCAGACGCGCTGGTATTTAAAAAAGCCACCACCACCATGCCAATCACCCCACACGCCTCCGCCATTTTTCTGGGGTCATGCAGAGTCTCTGCAACATTCCGGTTTTTAACCATTAATGCAGCCGCACCCCAGTGCGGGATAATGCGGTGATCAACATCCTGGGTGAAAGCACCCGCGGCAACCGACGATGCCCAGGCATTAAAGAAAAAACCGAGACCGAAAGAGAAGTGTGAGGCGGGGTCACCCTCACAAGAGTTCAACTCACCCAATGTGCGAAAAGCGCCCATTCCCTGAGTGGCAGGAGCATGAAACATTCTGGCAGCACCGGCGCCGACACCCACACCGACCAGACCGCCGATAATCAGCGATTTAATTAATATTACGAGAAACATAGCTGTTTCCTCCCGTTACCCATCAGAGTGATAAAGAGGGTAACTCTGGTTATCATGTAGAAAAATGAACAGTTTCTGTATCAATAGCCGTCACACTGATCGTAATCTCCAGTTCTATACCGAAGCTATTGCGCTCCCGGGCAAGAAAAAAGAACAAAAACTTCTCTCTCTTTACCTGTTGTGTGGCCTGAACTACTTTTACGTCGAGGGGATCTATTCGTAGCAATACCTGTGAGGTTGATTTCAATACGGTTTGTTGCACTTTACTCAACGCATCAGCAAAAGCTCTTGCCTTACTCTCCCCTTTCCCCTTTACGTTTACCGTGGTGGTATATTGCTGTTTCATCTGTCAGCTACCCTGTTTTTTGGCCCAGGCTTTTACCAGACGTTCCCCCAGTTCTTCCTTATCCATAAATCCGAAACCCAGCACATTCGCACCTTCATTGATAGCGGTGATGCCTTCCTCAACAGTCCGCATGCCATGCCGGGCTTTATAGCCGTATTTGGTCTGTGCTGTTATTGCACATGCACCACCGCTACCACAGAAAGAGATACCAAAACTGGCACCTTCTGCCTTCATCACATCGCCCAGTTTCATATCTGCGGCAACACCGGGAACCACTATGGCCTTACCTCCCGCCTTTTCCACACCGGCAGCGACTTTTTGCCCTTTACCTAAACGATCACCTATCACCACAATAATCTGCGTCATAATTTGCCCCCTTCGGTTTTAAAATGGATATGATCCTTAACAATCGGATAGCGACGTTTTTCTTATTTCAGCCGTTCTCCCGGGCTACCTCAAAGTGTACTGAGAGTAACCAGGTTTCTTCTTTTGGCAGGTTACCGAACAAATCAACTACCTGTTGTGCCAGTGCCATTGACTCTTTAGATATCTCTTCAAACAATTCCGCCTCAACCTCCGGAAGCGGTTCAGCGGTAATTGCCCGGGAAGCCATCCCCCTAATATGTGAGAGCAGCATCTGCCATTGAAGTGATGAGGGCACGATCGCCTTTGCAGCAAAAAGTGTTTCAATTTCAGCCATGACCTTATCAGCCAGTTGCTGTATCTGCTTTGTCTCCTGCGTCATATCAGCTGTTGCCAGGCTCTTATCCACTGCATGCTCCTCGTTATCGACATTGCTTATCCCAACCGACTGTTCCTGTCGTCGTAACTTAACGCCTGCCACAGGTTGTGTGTAGAAACACTTTTTCCACTTACAAGTGGAAATTCACCTGGAAAAAACGACACAGATCGCAAATACACAACTTGTGCATCAGCTATCTAAAAAAAGGCGTCTATAAATGTTATTGGCTGGTATGTGAGTGTTTTGTGCATATTCAGACACAAAATTAAATCGCGGCGGTTACAGAATGAACCGGAAGAAAAGAAAAACTTATGACGTAGTAAAGATACCGATTTTCGAGCCTGCAAAAAAGAACCCCACTGATAAGCGTGGGGTTCATCTTAACTGTAAGAAGCTTTGCTATTGTATTGTGACAAATCCTACTCTGGAGCTAAAAGCCGAAATACTCTTTTCATTGAGTACTGTCAACAATGATGAAACGGATTTTGTTAACATACGTGCCTTTTTTCACAGGATGATAATAACTTCCAGGTTGCACTCCTTTAATAACTTTCTTGTTACTTGCAAAGTCATACGATTTGGTACTGCCAATGCCCTTACCACAGGAGACATTTTTACCATCTTTGTAATCAAAACTAACCTTACCAACGGTCGGGTAATCTGTTCCTGACCAGTTAGTACTTGTGGTAACTGTTACTTTTATAACTTGATCTAAATTAGTGACTTCAGTAACTTGACCGCCAGCACCGCCAGTACCATTACCACTCTCATTTTTGATCGAATCAAGCACAGCGTTACATTTCATTATTAATTTGTAATTAGGAGCTTCAAGCAGAAACTTAACATCACTATCTTGTACATTTTCTGGGCCCAGATCAGGTGTATATTCCATACCACTTATCTTCAGGACACCTTCCAGTGTCGGGATACTAAACCCTTCATACTCTCCAGTTGCATTAACTGTTACCTCACCCGAGATTTGAGCCTCAACAGTACCGTCGTGTTTACGATCACTTCCTTCTATCAGAGATGCAATATCATATCTGCTCAGTGTCCAGCTCAGCGTATTCCCCTTCACACTTTGAATCTCCGGTGTAGGATTACTGGTCGAACTCTCCGTTATTATTGCCTGTACAATGAACTTATATTTCTCTCCAGTAACGACGTTAGGTTGCGGAGCACTAGTGTCTCGCTGATGTTGATACTTAAATGTCATAGTATAAACCGTGACTACAGTTTGTAACTGTTTGTCATCGACTTTTGCTATCAACGTATAACTGCCAAGATCTTTGCTTTTTACAAGCGATGTGTAAACACCCGCTTTTTGATCGGCAACCAAGTCAGAATGTTCTATCCCCTCACCACTACTGATAACAGTTCCTAAAGAATCTTTTATCGTGAGAGTAATCTTCTCCGCATCCACGGTGACAGGATTACCATACTGATCATTAAGCTTCAGTGTCAGCCCGGTGGTATCGAGAATTCCATCCTTGCTACCAATAGCTATACGGTCACGCTCCAACTCCATTGATGATTTTGTTTGACTGATATCGCCAGCAATAAAGGCGATTACAACCTGATAGTCCTTACCTGTCTCCTTGTTTTTACCGGCCGTACCCTGGACGGTGATAGTCTGTGCCTTCGTGCTGGTCACATAAAACTCCCCCTGATAAACAGTGCTGTCAGTCGGTTTCGCTGTTGTCAGTTCGGTGATTTCTTGAGTCAGTGCAGCATCACTGTAGAAACTCACTTTCTCCAGACTGTCTTTTTCAGAAAGCGTCACTGTCGCTGCTACCGGGTTACCATACTGGTCCACCGTGTTCAGCGTCACTTTCACGCCTTCACCCACGACTTTTCCGCCAGCCGGCACCGATTCTGTCGTCATGTTGGTGACCCGCGCACTGGCCTCATCGGCTTGCCAGTCAATCGCCAGGGTTGGCTTGATTGCCGGATTCTGACTCGTATATCCTTCCAGCGTCAGCGTCTCCGCTTTGCTGCTCCAGACATAGAAGGTTGCATCACCCGTCTCTTCATCCGTGGTCACCTGATTGTCAGGCAGTACAGGATCTCCGCTGGCAGCCTTGTAGAAGACAACCTGCGCTGCTGTTCCGCTTTTGACACCCACTGTCACCTGAGCGGCCACCGGATTACTCCCTGCAGCAGCCCCGTCACGCACCGACACTGTCACCGGAACACGGGTTCCGACAACCGGCGATGTCGCCGTGGTGGCAAGCGCCCTTACCCTGGCATTCGTCGCGTTTGCCAGGAAGGTCACTTTGACTTCGTCACCCTGACTGTTTTTCGCCGTCAGGGTTTTATTCTCCGTCGTACCAAAGGTTGCCGTGACAGTGATGTCTTTCGCTTTCACCAGGCTGGTCAGCCCGAATGTCGATATACCGGTTGGATCGGTATCAATATCCGGTGATGCCAGGATTTGCGTTTCGCTTCCGTTCTGCCAGCTTGCCTTCCAGGTGACCGTTTTTCCTGCCGTACTTACCCGGTTACCAAATTCATCCTTCAGTGTCGCCTTGTACTCAAATGTATCCGTACCGTTCGCGGTTTTTTCAGTGATGTTACCGCTCAGCAGCACTGACGCCGGTGCCACCGCGTCTGCAGCACCGACGGTCAGGACTGCCGACGCCTGGATATTGTTATCCGTGCCTGCTTTTGCCGTCACGGTAACGCTCCCGGCTTTGGTGACACGCACATACACCTCTGCCTGACCGGTGTCAGATGCACTGCCGTGCCCCGCCGAGCCGCTGGCAATACCGGTCTGCAGCTGATTACTGCTCAGTAGCGTGTAAGTATCATCCTCTGCTTTCGTGTAGAACGCCGCTGTCGAGTCTGCCGGCGCACTGAACGTCACTGCTTTACCCACGGTATTGTCATTATTGTCAGCCGTGGTCACCACAAGCCTGGTGTACGCACCGGCTGTCACTGCCTGACTCTCTGCCAGGCTCATTTTCCCGTTAGCATCACTCGCCCGGACATCGAGGACCTGTGTCTTACCGGTGCTGTCCGAAGTGGTGGTGGCTGTTATGGTGTATTTCCCTTTTTTCTGTGGTGTCAGCTTCACTGAGGCCACACCCGAGGAATCACTCGTCGCGGTCGGTTTCGGTGTCACGACTGTTCCCTCAGCATTGGTGACAGTAAAGGTCACCAGCACACCATCCAGCAGTGGTTTCTGCGCATTGTTCGCCTGCACCGTTGCTGCCAGTGTGACTTCTGCACCCGCTGTGCTTTGCACCTCAGCAGCAGTGCCGTTCAGCGTCAGCGAGGTCACCCTGGCCTGAGCAAACACCACCTTCTTCGTCGCCAGCACCACGGTCTGACCTGTGCGGACCCCCGACAGCGTCAGCGTTGCATCACCGTCACTGGTGCTCTTCAGTGTCGCGGTCGCTTTGCCGTTATCATCGGTGGTCAGCGACAGGCTGCTGCCACTGTTGCTTCCCCCCGTCAGCGTACCCAGCGTACTGCTCAGCGTGACAGGCAGCTGCTTCAGCAGGTTGCCGTAGATGTCCCTCACGGTCACCGTCACCGCAATCGCATCGACACCGTCTGCCACCGCACTGGATTTGTCGACACTCAGCACTGTCTGCGTCGCATCCGATGACGGACGGGTACTGTCGGCGTTCACCGTCAGGGTCACCGTATTACTGGTGTCCTGCGCAGGAAGCCCGGAGCTCGCCGTCAGTGTCTCGGTCCCGGCCACTTGTGCACTGACCCACACCTTCGCTGTGCCATCCGCACCGGTGGTCACCGTACGTCCGCTCAGCTCCGTGGTGCCGGTACTGTCAGCATAGAACTTCACATTACCGGCCACGCCGGCGTTGCTCAGACTGACGCTCACATTACCCTGTGCCACACCTCCTTTGCTGGTCGTCACCGTCAGACCCACACGCTGACCGGCCGTTACGGTGGTAGCATCTGCTCTCAGCAATGACACATGGGCCATACTGTCACTGGCCACAAAAGTGACTGTCTGACTCGCGGTCTTACTGTTGTCCGCCGTCAGCGTCGCCTTCACGGTGACCTGAGCGATGTTCTGGCTGCTCAGCTGCACTGTCGCACTGCCGCCGCTCGTTTCCACGCTGCTGAGGCTCAGCGTGCCGCCGTTATTCGCCTCCAGAGTTACCGCCATATCAAGCGGATTTTCGTTTGCATCTTTCACGGTCACGGTCATCGTGACACCCGGGCCGCCGGCGGCCACTTCATTACCCACCGGTGACAGCGCAACCTGTGCCGTCGCTTTATTTCCGGTAAAGGTTATCCCTGCCGTCTTCACTTCCGCACCCGAAGACGCCGTCACCGTAATCAGACCGGCTTTGGTACTGTCCAGCGTTGTCGTGAACTCGCCCCTGTCGTTGGTAACGACACCGGTACCCACCACCGCACTGTTGTTCGCAGACACGCTGAGCGCAGTTTTTTCAGGGGGTTATCGTACTTGTCTTTCAGCACCCCCGAGACCTTCACTCTGTCTATGCCGGCCACCGGAACACTCACCCCGTCAGGCGGAGTCAGTGTCAGCCCGCTTATCACCGGGAAGTTCGGGTTGGCACTGAACGTCACCGTCGTCTTCACCGTACTCTTGTCACCTTTGTTGTTGATGACGGTGGCGGTCACCACCACCGACTCATCCGCCTTCTCACTGCGCAGCGTCACCGGCCAGCCCTCTTTGCCTTTGACTGCCAGTGTTTTCCGCGCTTTCGCTTCATCGGTATTACTCACCGCGCTGGCATCACTGACCAGGAACGCTTTACTGTCTGCCGGTATACTCCAGGTCACGGTAAAGTCATCGCCCAGTACAGCAAGTGACAGCGGACCGCCGTCCGCATCTTTTATCACCGCCGACAGCAGTGAACCGGTGCTCTCGCCACGGTGTCCCGTCAGCGGACCGGCCGACTGTGTCACAGACGTCACTTTTGCCGTTTCCACATCGCTCAGATACTCCACCACAATGCTCCGGGTCACTGACGGAACCGTCTCGGTCGCCGCCGTGACGGTCGATTCTCCCGCTGCGCTGCTGTTAAGACTCAGCGTCGCTTTGCCTGCCTCCGTGAAGCTGTCTGCCGCCACCGTCATTTCCCGCAAATCGTTACTGAAGCGTGCCACCGCCTCATCATCCAGCGTCAGGTTCACCGCACTGCTCACCGGATTATTGTTCGCATCAGCCACCTGCACCTGCAGCGTCACTGCATTGTTCACCACCGCCGTCACACGGGTTACCGTGTTATTCGCCAGTCCCAGTGACACCACGCGCGCTGTCGCGGCATTCGCGATAAAGGTCGCTTTAATCTGCTGTCCCGCATCCTGTGCGTTATTCTTCGCTTTTACTGACACGGTGGTACTGCCCGCACTCTTCCCTGAGAGCACGGCGGTCACCTTACCGTCAGTGCCAGTCTGCCAGTCGCTGTCAGGGCTGAACACCCCCCGCGTAGCGGTAAATGCCACCGGATAGGCGGCTACCGGGTTACCATAGGTATCTGTCACAGAGGCCTTCAGACTCAGCGTATCCACGTCTGCCGTCAGAGACTGACTCAGCGTCACCGGTTGTGAATCACTGACACTGCCACTGCCTTCGACACTGTGCACCCAGTTCAGCAGACGCACTGCTGCCGTGGCGCGGTCAGCCACAAAAGTAACCTGCAGCGTGTTGTTGTTGTCGGCTGCACTCACTGTCGCTGTTACCGTCACCGCCTGCATCCGGGTACTGGTGACATACACTGTCACCTCACCGTTATCGTTGCTGGTCAGGTCTGCCGCTGAAGGCGCGTCATCATCACTCTCTGAGCGGTAAATCTTAACCTCAGCACTGCTGTCGGCGGTCGCTGAGACAGCCACCGCAATGCCCTGAACCAGGTTTCCGCCCGCATCTTTCACTGTGACCACCACCGGCACCCGTGTACCCGCCGGCACCTGGGTCAGGTCAGTCAGCGTGCTGCTGACATTCGTCACCCGTGCCGAGCTGCTGTCTGCGGTAAAACTGACCGGCTCAGCGCTGTCGAGCGAGCTGCCGTTATGGGACACCGTCAGCCTGATATCCTTCACCGCCTTACTGCTGCTGGTGACTTTCACCTCTGCCATCCCGGAGGCATCACTCTTCCCGACAGTGACCGTAACCGGCGCACCCTCAGGGGTCAGCGTCACCGCCGGCGTCACACCCGCCAGCGGGTTACCGTCAGCATCGGTGAGGCTCACCTGCCAGGTGAAGCTGTTACTGCCGTTCGCCACCTTCTCTGTCACCGTCTGACTGTTCTCCTGCATCAGTGTGACACTCGCCACTTTCCCGCTCAGCGGGTTCGCCACAAAAGCCACCGCACGGTCAGCCGGTGTCGCCACCGCTACCCCGGTCGAGGCCGCCGGGCGCACGTCACTGACCACGGCACCTTTACTGATAACCGTCAGGGTCGCCACACCGTTTTCATCCGTCACGTCACTGCTGCTCTGCAGCGTCACTTTCGCCGGATCGCCCGTCTGCAGTGACCAGTACACCGGCATGCCCGCAACTTCTTCGTTCGCACTGGTATTTTTCACCGTCGCGCGGAATGTGAAACGGCTCAGTTCACCGCCGGCATCACGCACCGGCTGTTCCGTGATGCTGCCTTCAAGCACCACCTGCGATACCTGTGCGGTGGTACGGTCAGCCGTGAAACTGACCCGCTGGTCAGCCGCGACCACCACGCTGCTGGCACCGCCTGTCGTACGGGCACTGACCATCACCCCGGCCGCCGTACGGAACTGGTGACTGAGCGTCACCACCGCCTCTCCGTTTTCACCGCTCACGCCGCCACTGGCTGTCACCCGGTCACTGTCCGCCTGTGCTTCCACCGTCACGCCCGGTACCGGGTTGCCCTGTGCATCCGCCACCGTCGCCGTATAGAGGAAGTGATTATCGCCGCTCGCTTCCTTCACGGTAATCAGCTCATTATTCTCACGCTGCAGCGTCAGTGAGGTGACACGCGCTGTTGAGGCATCCGCACGGAAGGCGACCTGCGCCTCACGCTGGTCACCGTTAATACTGAACGTCACTGTATGTGTGCCCGCCACGGTACTGGTCAGCGTCACCGCCAGCTGTCCCTGTGCATCGGTCAGCATCTGTGTGCTGCTGCGCAGCACCGCACTGCGGCTCACCGCCGCCACGCTCACTCCGGCCGGCAGGGCTATGGTCACCGGCGCATTCGCCAGCGGGTTCTCATTCCCGTCCACCACGCTCACCGTGACCTGGTGTGCGTCACTGCCGTCAGCCAGCTTCTCACCCGTGCTGTCCTGTACCAGCGTCGCTATCTTCGCCGTGGTAATGTCAGCAATAAACTGACCGGTTACCTGCTGCTGCGACCCGTTCAGGGCCACCGTCAGGGTTGAAGCCCCCGATTTCACACTGCTGAACGACACCGTGGTCTGCCCGCGGCTGTCAGTCGCCGTCAGCGGTGTTGCGACCTGTGCGTTGTTATCGGCCACGGCCACCGGCGTCATACCACTCAGCGCATTACCCTGCGCATCCGTTACCGTCGCCACCGCCTGGTTCAGCGACTTACCATCCGCCACCGCGCCGTCTTCCGTCAGGACCAGCGATGCCACCCGTGCGGTGGTCGCGTCCGCTTTAAATGTCAGCTCGGTCACCGCACTGTTGCCGTTCAGCATTGCCGCTTTCAGGCGTACTCTTCCCGCCTGTGAGCTCACCGCCGTGATAACCGCCTGTCCGGCCGCGTCACTGGTGACGCTCACACTCTGCCCGCTCTCACCGCCGGCCGTTCTCAGGGTCACCCGGCTCAGGTCACTCACTGCCGGCTCGCTGCCGGTTGTACTGCGGCTGCTCTGTGCCGCCAGCACGGTGAAGGTCACCACTTTATCCGCCAGCGGCGTGTTCTTCTCGTCGCGCAGCAGCGCGGTCACGCTGTAGTTCTGCTGTTCATCGGCCACCACCGGGGTGTCCTGTGACAGGGCAATGCGGCTGATGGTCTGCAACGACGGCGTGACGTTAATCCACATCACCGCCTGATTCGACAGGTTACCCTCGTTGTCGGTGGCTTCGGCCGTCAGGCGATAGCGCTGAGGGCCGTCCGTGCCGTTCTCCGCCAGATACGGCGGCAGGGTCAGACTGATACCGGTCAGCGAGCTCACCACCAGTTTACCGCCGCGGGCTTCCAGCTCGGGTGCCTGCCAGCTGACGCGCTTCACGCCATACTTCGCCTTGTTCACTGTCAGCGAGACAGGAACCGTTTCTGCCGCTTCCGCCTGCAGACTCTCCGGCAGGGAGATGCTGATCAGCTGCTGTTTGCGGTACTGCATCACAATGTTGTAGTTACGGTCGACAAAGTCATAGCGGTTACCGGCCAGACTGCGCATCAGGTCAACCGCCGCGCCGTCAAGCTGCATCCGCAGCGGCACCCCAGGCGGTAGGTAAACGCCACGTCGACACGTGTCTCACTGCTGTCACCCACCGACTTCTGCCCCTTGAGGGTCATCAGCGGGAACGGGGTGTAACTGACCCCGGCGGTGGCCCGTGACGGGTTGTTTTTCAGGCTGTCCACGGAAGCACTGTCAGCGAGGCTGACACCCTGACCAAAATACTGCTCATAACGGGTGAAAAAGCCCAGCTGTGGCCAGGCCGGAAGGTAACCCTCCAGACGCACGTCAAACCCGTTAGCCGGGCGTTCATCGTAATCGCGCATCGCATGCAGCGCAGACTGATGCCAGTCGGTCAGGCGGTAATAGCCGTTGGCGGCAAGTTTAAGGTAGTCACGCCAGAGCTCGACCCCGGTCCCCAGCCGGGCGTTGTCCCCGGTCAGGTCATAGTCATAAAAGGAGTTCACGCCCCACATCCAGCCGTCTTCATACTGACGGTAACCGACACCGAGGTTGGTGATGTTGCGCTCGTCGGTGTTGCGCATACCGGCCTGGGCAAACAGCAGGCTGTCAGGTGCATCACGCAGTGGCAGCAGGAAGTCAGCGTCAACACGCCCGTCACTGCCGAGCTGGACACGCGCCTTGCCATACAGGCTCAGCCAGTCATTAATCTGCTGGTTGACAAGGTTCTCACCGATGCTGCGGGCATAGCCGACTGAGGCGCGGGTGATGTCATCAGAGGAGAGCAGCTCACCGGTGCGTGAGAGCCCCTGAGCCAGCGAGTTGTCCGGTGCAGCATGACTCCCTTCCGGCGAACCGAGAGCAGGGAGTGCCACCCCGGTGGTGTGCTGCAGCGGTGTGTTCATGGCGCGCTGTGTCTCATGCCACTGCATGATGCTGTCAGGCGAAGGGGCCTGCAGGACGGTTTGCGGCTTTGCCGGCACGGGTGAAACAGTCGGTACCTGGGGGAGGGTGACTGGTGTTGCCGGGGGGGAGGTGTCATTCATTAGTGCCTGCAGGCCGGCCATGACATCGGGGATGTCGTTCTCCTGCGCGGCCTGGGCCATACCGGAAAAGCCGGCAGAAAGCGGCAGAAAAAGCTGAATAAACAGCAACAGATAAGCCGTCGCCCGCCGGATGCGGGCGTGACACTGACTGACGTCCGTGTTCATAAATGACACCTCGTATTTAAGAACGTATTTTTATCCAAAGAAAAGCAAACTTTATTTTGTAAAAAATAAAGAAAATAGGTGAGTCGGGTTTTTATTTATAGAAAACTATAATATTGCAGATTTACCTTTCAGTACTGGAGCTTCACATTATCAGATGACAAGCTAGAGAAAAGCACATTAACAGGATCTCTTTTTGCTTTTCTTCCCGCGGGATGAGGGGGTTGTTTTATTTTATAGAGCTCAATCAGGGGCTCAAAGAATTTTATAATTTCGGATTCCGACATTTCCAGAGAAGAAAATATACGCATCATCATTATCACCGAGGGTTGATTAATACCTCTTTCATAACGAGAGATCTGCTGCTGACTAATGTCCAGATGAGTCGCAAGCTGAGCACCACTAATATCCAATGCTTTTCTGCGCTTTTTTATTTCGAAACCAATGTATTCAGAGACATTCCTGGCACAGTGTTCCATCTGTCTTTCCCCGCGTTGAAAAAATAACTTAACCCTTCCGAGAGAGTCATTCAAAAGAAAATAATACTTATAATATTTAGACATTCTAAATTTTCACCAGATGACAATCCAATCGTTTTTTAAGCAATATAAGCGTAAATTTAATAGACATCAACTATCAATACAGAATCAACGATCGTTAAATATGATCCAGAATGAAACAAAATAATTTAAAATAAAAAACAAGATGATAACAAAGTTAGGTGGCATTTTAATTTATTTATAACAGAATTTAAAAATGTCATCATTACTATAAACTTAAAACAAATTTATGGGAAAGTCAGGTATTAAAAAAACAGAAAAATAATTATGACTAATGGATTACATGAAAGAGAGTCAAAAAGGAAAGCTGCACTGTTTGAAAAGGTAGAAATGGAAAAAATCACAACACTTAACACATGGAATTATCAAATTCAGATAATGAGAAAAATTCAACATGGATAGCCAACACTTTATTAAAAACATTTAACTCAAACTAAAGATAAAAGAGTAAGTCTAAATACAAAATTTAAAAAATACCGTCAAATATGAAAAAATTAAAAAAACCACTTGTGTTAGCAAAGTAGTTTTGATGTGTTTTTTAATCTATAAATAAACATTTGGTTGATAATTAGTTTAGATTGAGATTGATCATTATTGTCACTTAATGATAATAGATTGATTATAGCATTAGCCACTCAACTGAATACTCAGTGCTCAGTCCTCTCCATCACTTTACTGATTTTTGATTCAATCAAATGAAATTGAGTCTTAGAGAGCATTTATCATTGTATTATATCTTACACCCCGCTTGATTTTACTGTAAAAACCCCAGTTCTTGAAAATTAAAACAACGGCAACCAATCCTGATGTTGGTAGCCGAATTTATTCATTTCACTCACATAATAAAACAGAAAAATGAAAAAATAATTTTTCAAAAAATTCATTGAAAATGACAATTTTTAAAAAAAAACCTTTAAGGTTACATATCAAAAAGTGTTGATTTTGATCTTAGATATTGGACGTAACCTTTTTCTGATGAAAGGGCAGAAAAAAGAATATCAGCAGGGTCGATAACTGATTTTTTATCACAGATAGAAGGTGGTTTTTGCATTTTATAAAACATAATCAAGGGATCAAAAAAATTTTAATCTCTGAATCAGACATTTCCAGAGACGCAAAAATTCGCATCATCATCATCACTGAAGGTTGATTAATCCCACGCTCATAACGCGAAACCTGTTGCTGACTTATTTGTAAATGCTCAGCTAAAAGTGAACCGGTCACTCCTAATTTTTTTCTTCTTTTTTTTATTTCCGCACCAATATATTGAGAGACGTTCCTGGTATAGTTATCCATATGCCCTCCAGTTCAATAACAGTGATTTTTTATATTTCTAAATAATTTTCAGTCGGTGACACGTTACGGACTCTAATTTTTAGATATTTAATTATCCAATCGTTTTTAGAATAAAATACACCATATATTAATAGCTGATACCTATTGATATATTGTTAATGATCGATTGAGTCGATATAAAAATAACATTTTCAGAAAGAACAAGTAACAAAATCAATGACAAACTTTGATTTTACTTAGCGTTGATTTCATGAATACCGTCAAAAAATAAAAGAACAAAAACCACCCATGAAGGTTTAAAACGTACCAAAAAGCGTTATTTTTATTTTATTTAGATGTAAATAAAAAAGAATAACCGAAAAATGGGTTAATTTTTTACATTTAAAACTTACCTGAGAAAGTAAAAATACAAATAAAACAGAAAGATGAAAATAAAACCCCCATAGAGGGTTAAAATAACCCGCAATGTTATCAATGCATCTTCTTGAGAGTAACAAGTAACTATAGTAACATTAATAAAAATTGACACATCTTTATATCGTGGAAAAATAATGACTTCCATATTATCCACAATAAAATAACAAAATGATAAAAACAGATAGAATGTATTTTTATCTGACTTATGAGTTTTTTCGAAGAAAAAAACAAAACATCATAAATAATTGACATCAAGGGTGGAATAAAAGGGAGCTTTACCCTTATTGAGGGTAAAGTTATTCACTAGTGGGATTTTTTGTATCTCGGGATGTTTTCAAATCATTAACCAAAAATTTTCATGAGCAGGTTATCAAGCATGATGTCGTTCAACGCAATGATAACCTAATTAACTTATTGTATTTATTGAAAAACTGAGTTCATTCCGTTGACTATGCCTCTTCTATTGTCCGGCAATGCGCATTTCAGGCATCAGTACCGAACCACACTGTATATTGCTGCGTGTTTCGATATCACTCCCCACAGTGACAATATCTCTCCACATCGTTTTTAAATTTCCAGCGATAGTAATCTCACTGACAGGATACTGAATTTCTCCATTTTCAACCCAGAATCCTGCTGCTCCACGCGAATAGTCCCCGGTGATGCCACTGACACCGTGCCCCATTAATTCAGTCACCACCAAACCGCGGCCCATTTTTTTCAGGAGCGCCGGAAAATCGTCGCCCTGGCCCGGAATACGCCAATTATGAATGCCACCAGCATGCCCGGTACTCTGTAATCCCAACTTGCGCGAAGAGTAACCGCTGAGGAGCCACCCCTGTAATACCCCATTATCTATAATCTTTCGTGGTTGCGTTCTGACACCTTCGCTGTCGAAAGGTGATGAAGCCAGACCTTTCAGCAAATGCGGTTGCTCGTCAATCGACAACCATTCGGGGAAAATTTGTTGCCCCAATGCATCAAGTAAGAAGGTAGATTTGCGATAAACGCTGCTTCCACTGATGGCGCCTACCAGATGACCAAATAATCCGGTGGCCACCTCTGCCGAAAAGATAACCGGGGCCGACATCGTCGGGAGCTTCCGTGGCGCAAGACGAGAGAGTACTCGTTCAGCACACTGCTCTCCCACCCATTTCGGCGTCTGAAGATCCTCCAACGCACGTCCTACGGTATAAGCATAATCACGCTCCATCATCCCCCTTTCACTGGCAATAACACTGACAGAAAGCGAGTGCCGACTGGAAAGATAACTTTGCAACATGCCATGACTGTTACCAAAAACCCGAATCCCCCAATGACTGTTGAAACTTCCGCCTTCAGTGTTCGTTATCCGGGCGTCACTATTAAGTGCATATTGTTCTGCTTCTGCGGCACGAACGATTGCCTGTTCTGCCGTAAGCGCGGAGGGATGATAGAGATCTAGATCAGGTGCATCAAAAGCAAGTAAGTTACGATCAGCCACATCAGCACAGGGATCTTCCGAAGTGTAGCGGGCAATATCAATCGCCGCCTGGACCGTGCGTTTTATCGCCTCTTCACTGAGAACGGTGGATGATGCGCTACCTTTGCGATGCTGATGATAAACGGTAATTCCTAATGCGCCATCGCTGTTAAATTCAACGTTTTCAACCTCACCATGTCGCGTACTGACACTGATACCTGTGGTTTTGTTCACGGCCACTTCTGCACCATCAGTGGCTACTTTTGCTAACTCCAGCGCCCTGGCAACAGCCTGTTCGAGGATCGTTCTCTGTTCTGCGACTTGTGAATGTGATGTCATTTTCATGCCTTATAATTGATTGAATGCCGCCACTACACTGCAGGTGACAGTTATCTAATCAGTAATTATGTCCATGGTGAAGTTTATCAGACTCAGAGAACAATTTCGCAGTGGCATCGTAACCTGATAACATAGTCATTTTTAGGGAGCCGGTAATGACCAGACAGCCTGAAGAGTGGCTTGATAACGCTGCTGATGACAACGATGATGACGAAATCATCTGGGTCAGTAAAAGTGAAATAAAACGTGATGCTGAAGAGTTGAAACGCCTGGGGGCCGAGCTGATTGAACTTAGCAGTCACTCGCTTGATAAGATCCCTCTTGATGAAGATTTGAGAACAGCAATTGAACTGGCGCAAAAAATAAAAAAAGAGGCACGCCGGAGACAATTGCAACTGATTGGCAAACTGCTTCGCTCACGGGATGATGCTCCCATACGCCAGGCGCTGGATAAACTGAAAAATCGGCATAATCAGCAAACAGCGCTGTTTCATAAGTTGGAAATGTTACGTGACCGTTTGATTGAGCAAGGTGATGAAGCGATGACTGAAGTATTGAAGCTCTATCCGGATGCTGACAGACAACAACTGCGTACAATGATTCGTAATGTACAGAAAGAGAAAGCTGGCGAGCAGCCACCTAAGGCTTATCGCCAGATCTTTCAATATCTGCGTCAGCTCGCCGAACAATAATTTATTCCTGTGCTGTAAGAGAACTAACTCGCCAGTCTCTCCAGTATTTTTTGGTGAATGCCACCAAAGCCACCGTTGCTCATCACCAGGATAGTGTCACCAGGGCGAGCTGCGGTCGCTATACTCTCCACCAACTGATCCAGATTGCTACTGCAATAATGGGGCTGAGGGCATAAACTGGCGACATCCGCCACCTGCCAGCTCATCTCTGCTGGCTGAAAGAAAAAAACTTCGTCTGCAGCAGCTAACGACGGTGCTAAATGTTCTTTATTGATCCCCATTTTCATGGTGTTTGAACGCGGTTCTACAACAGCAAGAATTCGTGTGTCATTGCCTAACTTGCTACGCAACGCGCTTAATGTTGCCGAGATCGCCGTAGGATGGTGAGCGAAATCGTCATAGAGCGTGATACCGCTGACCTCTCCACGCCACTCCAACCGACGACGAGCATTGATAAATGACTGCAATGCCCCGGCAGCCTGCTGAGGCGATATACCAATGTGACGAGCCGCAGCAATCGCCATCAGGCCATTATGCATATTATGCTCACCGACCAATCCCCACTGCACCTCAGCAACTTTCTGATTGTGCAGCAAAACCTGCCAGGTTGATGCATCAGCCTGCTGTTTCACTGCCTGCCAGACACCATCCGTTCCTGTGGTCTCATGTTCACTCCAGCAACCCATCGCCAGTACGTCTGACAAATGACGATCACTTTCCGGCGATATTATTTTCCCCGTCTGCGGAACAATGCGCACAAGATGATGAAACTGCCTTTGTATCGCAGGCAAATCGTCATAAATATCGGCGTGATCAAATTCAAGATTATTGAGAATCAATGTGCGTGGGCAATAATGAACAAATTTTGCGCGCTTATCGAAGAAAGCACAGTCGTATTCATCAGCCTCTATAACGAAAAAGTCACTCTTCCCCAGTGAGGCTGTAACAGAAAAATTATCAGGAACGCCACCAATAATAAATCCGGGGTCAAAACCACAAGCTTGCAAAATCCAGGCAACCATCCCGGAGGTCGTGGTTTTACCATGTGTTCCCGCCACGGCAATCACCCAACGCTCGCGTAATACATGGTCATGTAACCACTGAGGAGCTGACACATAGGGAATATTGCGATCCAGTACTGCCTCAACGCAAGGATTGCCACGACTCATTGCATTGCCGACTATCACCAAATCGGGCACAGGTGTAAGCTGAGCGACATCATAGCCCTCTATCAGGCTAATGCCTTGTTCCTGCAGTTGAGTACTCATAGGCGGATAAACATTGCTGTCTGAACCCGTTACCTCATGCCCTTGAGCACGCGCAATCAGCGCGATCCCGCCCATGAATGTGCCACAAATACCAAGAATGTGAATATGCATAACAGATCCGTTTGCTGACTGACTTGCACCACAGTGTAACGATCTCTGCTCAGAGAAGGAACGGATTTACCGATAAGAGGTGACATCGAAGGTTCATACCGAGTAAAGAGTGGTTGGCTGTTAGTGATGCGTCAGAGTTTGCAATGAAGATTTGTCAGGAAAAGTCTCTAAACGCACTCTGGTGAGAGCGCTATACCTGGCACGCTCATCAGGTCAGAACATCAACTATCTATAATGACTGACCTGATTAAGCTGAATATCCATGCTTTCCTTATTTTTCGCTATCAAAAAAGGACACTTAATATTCCTTATGAATAACTGATGCTGACAACACCCACAGTACGTTGTGGATTCAGCCATTAACGCCGGAAATTTTTCCACCGGGAAATTCAGCTTCTTTTGCATTAAATGGAATTTTTGTCGTGATAGTTTTTCCGCCCCCTTTAGCACATCCGACATTTACGGTGGTTTGAGTATTGTTAACTGTGCAACCGCCCTCAACAATCGAACCTGTGAAATGAATTGTTCCGCCTGATGCGCTATGGGCAAAAGGAGCTGCTGATGCTGCAAGGAGAATAAAACTAGTCAGGATATGAGTAAAATTTTTTCTGTTCATGGATATCTCCATTCGTTAATAAAATGAAAAAATCCCTTTAACTGTTTAACGCCCGTTGAATAAAAACATAGTTCTATTTTTTTCCTAAAGCAACACAGAAAAAAAATGTTTATAACGTGATTATTCTCACAGAAATAATAAGTACCAACAAAAAAAAACCTTGTGATTACCTTGAGTGTTTTTAAATTATTCTCAAGTTAATGATAATTAAGATTTATTTTTCTGTTATTTTTTACCACTGAAATAGTTAAGATCAGGATCTTTTTGGATTTTTTGGAAGATTTGGGGCGTTGGTGAAATTTTTCTAAACCATCATCAAAAGAGAAGCGGATTTATCTTATAATTCAATAGCAGAAATAGTACTTAAAAAGCTAATAAGCCACTATTCATACGACATAAATAGAAAAATATTTATAGAAAAGGTAAAAAAAACATAACTTAAATTACTGGAAAGTATATTTTTTAGACGGAAAGGGGTTGTTATTCTTCTTTAGTCTAAAAAGATACGCAATTTCATATTAAATAATCTAATGTGATAACAGCATGTTATTTTTCCCATAAAAGCAGTTCGCTTCTGTTTATTATCATCATGGATAATTTTTTTAGACTTAAATTAAATATAAAAATAAATTTGAGATTTATTTCATTGCGTATAAGAAATAACTGAAAAATGATTATTTCACCTGCTAAAGAAAACGTTACTTTGCAGCGCTTCCTGTCAGGTCGTTTATCGTTATGCCTCACCTAAAAAACTCTCGTGCAACCCGCACGAGAGCCTGGCCAACAAAGCGCAATACACTTATCGACCGTCAGAATGACATTTTTACAGTAAACTGAACTTCTCGTGGAGAACCGATCTGGTTACCCAAATTATTGGTAGTAACCGATGAGGTGTAATAGGTCTTATCGAAGAGATTTTTAACATTGAGCTGGAGTGTCACAGGATACTCCAGTTTCATTTTGTAGGCGGCAAAGGCATCAGCAACGGCATAACCCGGCAGGAAGTAATCTGCTGAATTTGTTGCAGAACGACGACTGACGCCATGACCACCAGCACCCAGCGTCAGCGTGTTAGCACCATACAGATTTTGAATATCATAAGTCACAAAGAGTGAACCGGTATGACGCGGAACGTTAGGCAGTGGTTTTCCTGCATAATCAGGGTCTTCGAGAACTTTAGCTGCGGTGTAACTGTAGCTGGCGATAAGGTTTATGTTAGTTGTCAGCGCTCCGGCCAGATCGAACTCGATACCTTGTGAACGCACCTTACCTGCTGTTTTTGCAACTGTTTCTCCGGCAACGATATCATTGTAGAGCACATGCCGTTTATGGATATCGAACAACGTGGCATCAGCCGTTATTCCTTCAGCCAGTTCAAATTTCGCCCCAACCTCGTAAGCAGTAGAGGTTTCTGGTGGTAGATCACCGATATAGCTGGCTATAGAGGATTGGGGCATAAATGCCTGGGCAACATTACCAAACAAAGAAACTGTCGGGGTGAGTTTATAGACCAGCCCCGCTTTAGGTGTCCATTGCTCGTCATGACTGTCAGTATTTTCACGAAAAGGACGCCCTTTTCCGGCAAACTGGCTGTAATGCTGATAACGGATTCCTGAAACTGCTATCCATTTATCATTGAAATAAAAAGCATCCTGCGCATAAGCCGCATAGCTCTCCTGACGGATAGTCTGATCACTGTCTGACGCGGAAACTGTCGTGCATTTACTGGCCTTATCATAGACAGGATTGTAGATATTGAAATCTTTACTATTTTTGCAACGTATCATATCCGTGCGCAGTAAATCATACTCTTCATACGCAATACCGGTCAGGATCTCATTGTAGTAACCAGCAATGTCGATATTGCCCTGCAAATCAGCCCGGGCACTGTGCATTCGCTGCGTAGATCCCTGAGTGGCATCAACGCGCCGGGTCAGGTTTCCTGTTTTTGCGTCATAAGCCATCACCCGCGCCTGGTTATCGCTGTATTTATCCTGACTGTACCCGTAAGCAACTTTAGCACTCCACTGACTACTGAAACGATATTGTCCATTGATCTGAGCAAGATCAGAGGATCCTTCCGTCAGATTAAAAGGCTCATCAAAGCGCGTCTTGCGATCAACGTTGACAGGCTGATGTGTATTCAGGTCAAAGATGGTGCCGCGATCAAAAGGGGTTTCATAATCCCGATGAGTATAAAGCAGGTCAATCGTGGCATTCTCACCATACCAGGTCACAGCAGGAGAAATGAAAGTACTCTTCTCTTTACCAAAATTTCGCCAGTATTCTTCATTCTGATACTCGCCAATTAAGCGGTAGGCAAGTGAAGTCCCATCAAGAGGGCCTGTAATGTCAAATTCACCGGTCCCTCCTCCGAAACTGCTGGAGGTCGCCGATACCGAGCCGGATGAGAGTTGCTCTGGTCTTTTAGTCACCACATTGATTAATCCCCCGGGATCGAGGATGCCATACAACGTTGATGCAGGGCCCTTCAGAACCTCAATTCTGGAGGTTGCAGCATTGAAACTTCGTGGCAACACAGTACGAACGCCATTTGTCATGATGGAGCCATCACGGTTAGCGCCAAATCCCCGGCGGACGAAAGCATCCTGCGTGCCTCCCAGGGTATTAGTCTGCACCACATTACTCACGTTATATAGGGCTTCATCCAGGGTAGTGGCGTGTTGATCCTCGAGCACGGCATCACTGACGGTATTGACCACCTGGGGTATGTCGAGTAAAGGCATGGTCGTTAATGTTACTGTCGGAGAACTCAGCGGTTGATAACCCGAGGTCATTGGTGCTGTTGCACTGCGCTCGCTGGCATGCACAGTTAAAGTATTCGGCTTCTCAACAGGTTCTTTTTCCGTGGCTTGTGAACGTATTGGTGACATGCCAGCCAGGAAACAAAGAGAAAGCAGTGCATAACTTTTGTGAATACGAAATGTAATTGCTGACATAAATGATCAGATCCCCAGAGGAGCCCGTCTGACGACGGGATAAACAGTTTCAATAATTGCCCATTGCTTCGTCTGTTCGTTCATCTCACATGGTGATGAACTTGTAATTGAGAATCATTCAAACATGAGGGAATGTAGTAGTAAATAATAAAAAAATGATTTTCACTACTTCTTCGATTTTTCTAAAACGATATAGTCACCAAAAGAAATAAAAATAACCACATATATAATAATGACTTATTACTTTTAAAGATTTCACACGGCTGTAAATCAAAACAGTTTTTCATTCATTATATTAATCATATAGCACTTGACTGCTACAGTTGAACAGCGCAGAGTATGCGAAAGATAATGAGAGTTATTTTTATTTAAATTTATGCTTTTTTTACCTTCTGTCAGTATCAATCGCCGCATAAAGACCACGGAAAATGGAAAAAAAAACCTCTGAAAACAGTATCGTGTTGCATGATTTACAGGCGGGTTATGCACGACAGGTGATTATCGATAATATTCAGTTAACGATACCCACCAGCAAAATAACGGTACTGATTGGCGCTAACGGTTCGGGTAAGTCCACGTTACTGAATACAATGGCCCGATTGATCTCTCCTCTCAGTGGTCATGTTCTGCTTAACGGCAAAGATATTCATCAGCAACCCACTAAAGTGGTTTCGCGTCAGTTAGGACTTCTACCGCAATCACCGATCCTTCCTGAGGGGCTTACGGTTTTTGAGTTAGTCTCAAGAGGACGCTTTCCATGGCAAAATTTCCTGCAGCAATGGAGTCAGGAAGATGAAGCAGCTGTCACGGAAGCAATGGCACTGACAGGTACGCTGACACTGTCTGATCGCCCGGTAGATAGTCTGTCAGGAGGGCAACGACAACGCTGCTGGATAGCCATGGCGCTGGCTCAACAGACACCTGTAATTCTGTTGGATGAACCCACAACGTTTCTCGATCTTCGCTATCAGGTCGAGATTATGGAACTCCTGCATACATTGAGCCGCGATCATCAGCGAACTATCGTGGTGATCTTACACGATCTTAATTTTGCGCTTAACTACGGTGATACACTGATTTTCCTGAAAAAAGGCCATGTAGAGCGCATTTTGCATGACAAAAGTGAATGTACCACTGAATTAATCAACAGCGTTTTCGATATTGATGTTCAAATGGTACGCCGCTCAGCAGGTGATGCACCTTTTTTTATTCCCTTTCCACCGAGGAGAGCGTGAGATGCCTCCCCGTCGTCACGCAACACTTCTCGCCGGATTCACTCTACTGGCTGGTGTCACTCTGGCGGCCTTACTGCATCTGCTAACTGGTTCACGTCAGCTCTCACTGGCAACGCTACATGAAGCATTGTTCCATTATGATGCCAGGAATTTCCAGCATCATATTATTATTCAGTTACGGCTTATTCGTCTGGCTGCTGCACTGCTTACCGGAGCGATACTAGGTATCGCTGGTGCCGTATTACAATCAACACTACGTAATCCTCTCGGGGAGCCCCATCTGCTGGGTTTACATTCCGGTGCGGCCCTCGCGGTAGTCTCTGCTACCGCAATCGGGGTTATCTCTCCGCTGGCGCACACCTTTATCGCCGCACTCGGGGCGGGCACCCTTTTTTCTATTGTGATGGGGCTATCAGCCACAGGACGCAGTGGATTTACGCCAATGAAAGTGACCCTATGTGGCGTAGCGATTTCGGCCTTTGCTTCTTCTCTCACCGCAGCGATTCTCATTTTTGATGAACAAACATTACTTGCTATGCAAACCTGGCTGGCAGGTGATCTGGCCGGCGTCAACTGGCAGACGATTGTGCCTGCCGCCATTACAGCCCTCTGCGGCTTGTTACTGACTGTTTTCATCACGCCTTCGCTCACTGTCCTGGCGCTTGGCGATAAACTGGCGCAAGGTTTAGGCGTTTCCTTGTTGCGTACCCGCCTGCTGGCACTATTCAGTGTTACTTTACTGTGTGGTGCCGCGGTTGCTCTTGCAGGTCCCATTGGATTTATTGCTTTGATTGTTCCTCATCTGATTCGGCGTATTACAGGTGACAATCTGTCTGCAGTGGTACCTCTTGCGGCACTGGCAGGTGCATTATTAATGACACTTGCTGATTGTGCTGCGAGGATGCTCTTCGCTCCCCAGGAGCTGGCTACCGGGGTGATGACCGCGCTGGTTGGCGCACCGGTATTTATCTTTCTGGCTGCGAGATTTTTTCGATGAAACACTCTCGTTTACCACGTGGTTATCGTTACTGGCGGTTTGGCCTCTTTTCCCGGCTTTACCAGCCTGGCATCATCACGGCGCTACTGTTCTCCGTGTTATTCACTGCGGCATTGGCTTTGATCAGCGTGACACAGGGAAGCTTAACGGTGCCTGTCTCTTCGCTGGCCCGCACACTGTTGTTCGAACCCGTTTTGACCGGTGGTGAGCAGTATGTTGTTTATGAGTTACGGCTTCCACGTATCATTATGGCCCTCTTCTGTGGGGCAATGCTGGGCGTTGCCGGGGCAACCATGCAATCCCTCACCCGCAATGGACTGGCAGACCCTGGTCTGATAGGTGTCAAAGAGGGAGCCTGCGTTATGGTCCTGATTGTTATTTTCGCCTTTCCTGCACTGGGACTGTTCTGGCGTCCTCTGGCGGGCATGGCCGGCGGTTTACTGGCCGCAGGTATTGTATTGATACTGGCGAGGGATGTGTCACGCCCCCGCTTCGTACTGTTGGGAATTGGTGTGGCATGGACTTTCTCAGCGGGTATGAGCCTGTTTATGACCACCGCAGATATTCGCGATGTGCAGACAGCAATGATTTGGCTGGCGGGCAGTCTGCAAGCTGCAAGCTGGCCACTGATAGGTGTCACGCTTTGCTGGGCATTGCCTGCTTTTGGTCTGCTGATTTTCACGACTCACGCCGCAAATGCTGCACAGGCTGGTTATCAAACCGCGATCAGTCTGGGTGTTAATCTTGTCCGGCTTCAGAGTATGCGTCTGATGGCTACCGTGTTGCTCACTGCGACCAGTGTCTCTTGCGTAGGCCGAATAGGCTTTATCGGCCTGATTGCACCTCACATGACACGTTTTCTGTTCCGCAGCGGCGAAAGAACCCTGCTGTGGGGGAGTGCCATCATTGGCAGTGTATTGCTGTTACTGGCCGACACTCTGGGCAGAGTGTTGCTTACACCGTTACAACTTCCAGCCGGTATCGCGATTTCGTTGATTGGCGGCCCTTTTTTCCTCTGGTTATTATGGCGACGCCGTGACCAGCTGTAAGATGATAAGGATAAGTATGCGTGCGCTGTTTTATGTTTTGATCTGGTTACCGCTCTCTTTTGCTGCAGCAGAGACACCACGAATTTTCACTGATGACCTGCAACGACAGGTCAAAGTGCCTTCTCATCCGCAACGCATTGTCTCGTTGCACGATCTGGACATCACTATTCCCCTGATCGAGTTGGGCGTGTTACCCGTCGCCAGCCATGGTCGAATCAGTGCGGAAGGAAAACCCTTTCTTCGTTCAGGTGCACTGCTGACAGGCGTTGACTTTGATAACAGTGATATCCGTTTTATTGGGGCAACTGATATCAATTTGGAAGCCATTGCTACTCTGAAACCTGATTTGATTATTACTGAACCTAATCGAAATACGCCGATTGAACAACTGGAGAAAATTGCCCCTACAGTCAGTATCGATCACTTAAAAGGCGGGGCTCCGCGTATCTATCATCAGCTCGCCTGGCTGACAGGTACTGAAGCTCGTTTGTCGGTGCTCGAGCGCCGCTATCAGGCCCAGTTGACGGCATTGAAAAAGAGCATTACTACGACAAAAGTAACGGTATCAGTGATTCAGGCGAACAGAGGAAAACTGACGGTACTGCACAGCTATCACTCTCTGGGGCGGGTATTGCATGATGCAGGATTCCGTTTCCCGCCATTATTTGAACAGATTCCGGAAGGTAAACGCATTGATATCAGTGCAGAACGCCTGCCTGAACTTGATGCGGACATCGTTTTTGCCACCTGGCGTGGTGACACCGGAGGAAAACCACAAGATGAAATTGACGCAATGAATGCTGTCATGCCCGGCTGGTGTCAGTTCCTTTCAGCCTGTCGTCGGGGTAATTATGTACTTATCTCGCGCGAAGAGGCGATATCGAATTCATTTGCCTCTTTGGGGTTAATGGTGGCACAAATACAGTCCCACATCGCAGGCAGGCCCTTACCGGAGATGACTGCACTAAGGAAGGAACCATGAATCAACAGACTCTCCGACATCGTGTCGATATCTTAGGCGAACGTTACCGTTTGCGTGTGGAAAATCTGTCACCCGGTTTACAGACTGTGGCTCATTACCTTAATGATCATCGTGATCAGATACTCGAAAGTACGGCAATGGAGATAGCCAATGTCACCCAGACCTCCGATGCGACGGTGATTCGTACTATACAGGCATTAGGTTTTGCCGGATTACGCGATTTGAAACAGGCTCTGGCTCAATGGTTTGGTCCGGTTATCTCATCTTCGGATAAGATGGCAACGACGGTTAATGCCCTGAGTGACGATGTTAACAGCGGCATTGATTTTGTTCTTGAAGGACACCGACACACTTGCAACATACTCTCCTCAGCCCCGCATCGTGAAGCGATCGCACAGGCAGTAGCACTGCTGATTAATGCCCGGCAGGTTGCGATTTTCGGTATCGGCGCTTCAGGTATTCTTGCTGAATACAGTGCACGCCAGTTCTGTCGAATCGGTTTATCCGCCGCCACACTTAACCACACCGGGATCGCGCTCGCAGAGCAGCTGATTCAACTGCAACGCGGTGATGTACTGCTTATGATGGCGCAAAAATCACCCCATCGCGAAGGGCTGACCACCCTCAAAGAAGCACAACGCCTGGATATTCCGGTGATTCTGCTGACTAACGCGCCAGACTCTGAATTTGCCCGCCAGGCCAGCGTCATTATTCAGGTACCACGCGGAGCAGAAAAAGGACGTATTCCTTTACACGGCACGGTACTGCTGTGTCTGGAAATGATTGTCTTAGCCGTGGCTTCAGCAACCGCCCCCCGAACAATCAAGACAGTTAAACGTATCAATGAATTCCATCGTGGTCTGAAGCAGGGAACCAAGCGCAGTAGTCGCTCTCATGAATAGAGACTTAATGAAATGAAAAAAGGAACCTCTCATAGCAGGTAACCATCCTCCCGAATGAAACTAAAAGGGGGCATACTTTCCACGAGAGATAATGATATTATGCGTCGGTTAATTATTTTTGTATGAATGAAGGAATGGATCATGAGTTTAAACCAGGTACCCGCAGGTAATGCGCTGCCAGATGATATCTATGTTGTGATTGAGATCCCGGCAAATGCTGACCCGATTAAATACGAAGTCGATAAAGCATCCGGTGCGCTGTTTGTTGACCGTTTTATGTCTACCGCGATGTTTTATCCTTGTAACTACGGATACATCAATCATACGCTTTCTCTGGATGGCGACCCGGTAGATGTGCTGGTGCCGACACCTTACCCTCTGCAACCCGGTTCAGTGATCCGCTGCCGTCCGGTGGGTGTGTTGAAGATGACAGACGAGTCTGGGGAAGATGCTAAACTGGTGGCAGTACCGCACAGTAAACTGACAAAAGAGTACGATCACATTCAGGATGTCAATGACCTTCCGGAATTACTGCGTGCGCAAATTACTCACTTTTTCGAGCAGTACAAAGCACTGGAAAAAGGCAAATGGGTTAAAGTTGAAGGCTGGGATAACGCCGCAGCAGCGAAAGCTGAAATCATCTCGTCATTTGAACGCGCCGCGAAAAAATAACGGTTTTTTATAAAAAAACACCGCATGCTATGCGGTGTTTTTGTTTTCATCGTCTGTTTAACGCAGCAACCAGTCTCCACTAAAAATGTGGACTTTATCATTAACCGGACGCTGGTAAACATATAACCAGGCACTGCCATAAGGGGTGGATACCAGTTCACGTTTATACTCCCCCCCTTTCGTGCGCAATGCATCGAGCTCACCGAGGGTAGTTGCATCTATCCGGTAGACTTCACAATAAACACTCCCCTCCCCCACGACTACACCAGGGTAATGCCCCAGATTGTAAAGTGCGTATCCGGTTAGCTGATGATCACCAAGCCACTGTCCGTTAGTCATCCAATGACTATTTCCCTGCTTACGTCTTAAGCTACCGTAGACAATTATTCGCATAACTAAAACTCAAATTGATAGAGCACATCCAGTGCCTGATCGACACCAGACACTGCTTCCAGATAGAGTTTCGGCATCAAACGATAACGTAAAGTCAGCGTTGCCAGTGAATCAAAGATACCCACGCCATATTTCACCTGCAAACCAGGCAAGACATATCCACTGACCTGAACCTGCTGGCTATCACCTACTCCTGTGGTATCAAGTGCCAGATTGCTGACGCCGAAAGTCTCACCGATTTTACCCACAACCTGACCACTTTGCGCAAGCCCTAATCCTACTAAAGCTGAGGTTATTGCACTACTGTCGCTGCCACTGGCATCCAGCCCCTGCCCACGTAACAGATAGGATAGCGCTTCCTGCTGAGACATGGCCGGATCAGAAAAGACTTCCGCTTTCGGTTCTGTTGCTAAGCCCGTCACCCTTACCCCCGCAGTGACGTCATTTTCCGTATTCTCAGGATTACGGATCGCTTCGATATTTAAATAGGGCTGATCAGCAGGACCGGCAAATTGTAGCTCCCCTTTACGGACAATCAAATCCTGTCCGTAAGCCTGAAAACGGCCAGAAGGGATATTAATCTGACCATTTAATCCCAGGCCATGTTTATCCTGCACCACCTTCAAATCACCCTGCAATCTGGCATTGAGTCCGAAAGCGCTCAGCCTGACATCATTGCCCACATGAACAGTAAGATTGCTGTTAATCGGTATCGTGTTGCTTTTAACAGCAACAGGCTGCATATTCGCATCCAACATCACCTCGTCGGATGAAACACCTACCGCACTGGCTGGCACATCCTCGACAGTAATACGAGCCCAGGGGATATCTACCTGGCCATTCAGAGTAAAAGAGGAGGGACTCGCTTCAAATACGAGGTCAGGTGATACATCAATGCGCACCATCGGTGGTAACGTGACGCGGATTTTGCTGCCTTTCGCCGCCACATTTGCCCGCCAGGCCGCAGGCTGGTGCCAGTCTGCATCACCGCTCAATGAAAGTGCACCTTGTCGCGTCTGTATTGCACCTTGCAAAAGCGAACGCATTCCGTCAAATGTTATCGCCAAATCAGCCGCAGTCAGCTCCACAGGCATGAAACTGGCTACCCCTTTCCCCTTACTTAATGCCAGATTACCGAACAACTGAGGCTGTTGCAGCGTACCTCCCAGACGTAACTGACTGTTGATATCGCCGGCAATCTGTTCACCTTTGATCAAGACGGGATTAGGTAATCCAAGCGACACATTGGTGATGGAAACATTGCCACTCAACTGACGTCGACGGCCTGGATCAGTAATCCGGACCGTACCTTCAAACTGACCATTATTAGCTATTTTTACCAGCCAGTTCAGTTGGGCACGGTCACCCTGTAAAGCAGCAGTGAGGTCGAGGGTTTCAAATGCCAGAGGCAACGATTTACCACGAATTTGCTGTGTTACTTTCACCCCTTTACCTTGCAAATTTACACGCCCCTGAGGTAATCCACCCTGAGCCTGCCAGCTAATATCTGCTGCTCCGCTAAATCCACCCTGTAGCGTTGTCTCTGTGCTCAAAAAAGGTTTGAGCATCGCCAGATCAAAACGCTTCAAGGTTACTTTAGCCGTCCCGGATGCCCCAGCCTCGATAGTCTGTGGTACACAGATTTCCGCATCAGGATTACGCCAGCAGTGCGCACCTATACTCAGCATCTGCCTGGCATTAGCATAACTGAGTGCCAGGGTGTTCGTCAGCCGCCACTCACCTACCGGAGTGTTGAAAAAGGTGTTGCTGAGTGTTCCCTGCCAGCGCTGTTGCTGTCTGTCCATATGACCACTGAGGCTGAGTTGCCCTGATACCGGTTGCCCCGCGATTGACAGTTTTAGCTGATGTTGTTGTTCATTGCCTCTGGCATCAAGGGTCAGTGACGAGATTGTCAGTGCATCCTGTTTTATCTGATCAACCTGTAACAAAAGCTTCCCGGCAATTTGCTTATCAGCGCTGATATCCCCTTTCAGAGAGAGCTGATTGATTTGTGTTGTTTGCCAGCGTAATCCTCTGCCGGTGATATCTGCAAGTAACTGTGGTGCACTCAGGCTTCCTCGTGCTTTTAATGTTCCTTTGATATTACCAAACAGTCCAGGCAGCGCGTTATCAAGATGCTGTGCATCAAGTACGCCATCCAGATTGATCGAATCGCCCAGTTTGCCATTCAGGGTGAGCTGATTACGACCTAATGTCGCGGCAAGTTGCGGAATATCCCACTGTTGGTAACTGTTGCCGGTAAAGCTCCCTGTAACCGCCAGTTTATTCTGTTTAATGTTACCATGCAGTTGCAGCTCCGGTACGCTCAATTGCCAGCTGCCGCCATAGATGCTCCCGCGTGTACGGACGATTCCTGAGAGGGTAGAGGGCCATGCTGGCAGATATTGCGCGGTGTTAATTCCGTTCACCAGCAGTTCACTACGCCAACTGATAGCCTGTCGCCAGTCTACTACGCCCTTCAGTTCTGTATTTCCCTGCAATGCAGCGAGATGCAATTTTTGCAGGTTAAATTGTTCTTCTGTTCCACTTCCTTCAACCTTGAGGGTAGCAGGAGGCAGATTCTCTCCGGAAAGCGCTGAAGCAAGAGTCAACTGATAAGCAGTGGCTTTTCCTGTCAGGCGTAAATCAACATCATTTGCCTGCCAGGCGGCTTTCCCGGACAGCGGCCAACGCAACTGTGGGCTATGCAGATGCAGGTCAAGCGGTAAACCTGGAGCCGAGAGCCGGGTAGTGGCTTTCAGTGTCAGAGGGAGGTCACCGGCTAAAGCGATATCAAGCTGCAAACCATCGTAGAGCGCACCTTGTAAATCAGCACTGAATTGCTGCTGTTTAAAGGGCTCAACAGCGACATTGCCTTTAAGTGATAAATTCACTGGCCAGTCGGAAGCCAGCTGTGCCTCGCCACGCAACTGCAATTCCCCCTGGGGCAGAGTCACAGAAAATGTATCAAGCTGCACGGTGCTACCGTGCGTTTTACCTTCCAGCACCAGCTTCTCTATCGTGAGATTATTCGCACCTGTCAGGCGAAAATCCTCAAGGACCAATGAAGGCACTGTCACATCAACGGGCAATATTATCGCCGGGAGAGCAGGTAGCAGCGGTTTAACAAACAAATCACGCAGCATTTCGCCTGTGTTTTCAGCCTCTTTAGGCTGTGGCACAGAAGAGACCTGTGGCTTTTCAGCCTCTGAAGGTGACGGTAATGCAACCTGCAGACTCTGCAAATGTGAGGGGAGCAACGTGATCGCGTTGCCCTGCCAGTGAGCACCAGAGGTGAAATCAGAAAGTGTCACGGAGGTTCCATCCACATTCACCTTGACATCATTGAGCTTCACCTGATTGAGCATCACCGGCCACGGGGTTTTAAGTGACACTGGTGCTGCAGGTTCCGGCGTTGCAGCTTCAGCTGCCGAGGGAAGTTGCTGTGTGTCGACGACCACATTCACCCGACTCAAAGCCAAATCATCAAGACAGAATGAACTCTTGATCAGACAACTGGCACGCAAAGAGAGATGGAATTCACCCGCCTGCACATTAACGCCTGGCGTTGTGTAGCTAACATCCCTGAGGGTAAGGTCTCGCCATCCTCCTTCGACTTCGCCAATTTTTAATCCCGGGACCCAGCGGGGAACGTTATTGAGCAACAAATGCAGCCCTGGTGCAGTTGCCACCAGTAAAAACAGACTACCAAGTAGTACCAGAATCACTATCAGAATAGCGATAACAACTTTTTTCCAGCGACTCATAGCTCTGGCCCTAACCCGATATAAAATTGAATGCCGCGACTTTCGCTATCACCAACAGGGCGCGCAAGATCGAGTTTGATAGGGCCTACCGGAGACTGCCAGCGAACCCCAAATCCGGCCCCTGTTTTAAAATCACTCTTACGGATGTCGTTGACCGCTTCACCGCTATCAACGAATACTGCCCCCCACCATTTCCCGCTGACGTTATACTGATACTCCAGCGATCCGGTGGCGAGTTTTGAAGCGCCAGTTAATTTACCATCATCATCGCGCGGCGAAATATTCTTATACTTATAACCACGAATACTCCGATCACCCCCGGCAAAGAAGCGCAGATCCGGTGGAACACGATCAAAGTTATTAGTTTCTATCCAGCCTAAATTGCCACGCACAACGAAACGGTTTTTCTCACCTAATGTCCGAATCCAAACGTTTTGTGCCTGAACGACTGCAAAATCCACATCTGAGCCCCAGGTTTGATCGGAAACATCAAGCGAATAGCGCTGAGAATCTCCCCAGTCGGGCATTAATCCGCCACGCGAACGCGTACGGTTGACACTGACCCCCGGGTAAATAAGCATCGTGGTATTAGTAACATTGGCCTGAGTAAAGTGATCAAGGCTCCAGCGCAGATTAATCGCACGTTGCCAGCCGGAGGATGAGTCCCAGTAGCGTGAGGCAGCCAGCGTGGAGGAATCCGCTTTTGTGTCATTCAAATCTGTGCGTTTTACTCCCCCCTGTAACAGATAATACTGCTCTATCGGGTTGCTCAGTCGCGGTATTTTGTAGCTGAAATCCACCTGCTGCTCCGGGGCAGAAATATTGGCGCTGGCAGAGAAGCTATGACCGTAGCTGTTTACCCAGGGGCGTTTCCAGGTGGCTTTCACCCGCGGCCCTACATCTGTCGAATAACCGACGCCGCTTTCTATGGTGTTTTTAGTGCGTGGAGAAACAACCCCTTGTAATGGAAGTGTTTTTGTCTTGCGTGACTTATCAAATTCCGGGGCAACCACCACTGAATTAAACCACCCGGTAGCAGAAAGCCGGCGATTAAGCTCTGCCAGATCTTTTGAGTTATAGTGATCACCCTTTTTAAAGGGGATCAAATTTTGTAAGTAGGCTTGCTGAATCTGTGAACCGGAAAAAGAGACATCACCAAAGCGGTAACGATCACCACTGTTATAATCTATATCCCAGACGGCCTCTCTGCGTGCAACAGAAACACCTAACTGGCTTTTTTCAAACTCACTGTCAAAATACCCTTTGCGCAGTGCGATGCTGTTCATCGCACTTTTGAAGTCATCGTAGTCGCCGTGGTCCAGCACATGACCAATATGTTGTTTAGCCCCGCTAAGTAAGGCCTGATAATCACGGTCTTCACGGGCTTCGCCGCGTATAATAATCTGTTCGTCAGTTAAGATAACAGGCTCACCCGGAGTGACCTTCGCCAGCAAAACCGGCCGTTTCCCTCCCGGTGGTGGTGGCTGAAGCGTGAATTCTATCTGCGGCTCATAATAACCGAGCGCCCTCAACCCCTCTTTAACTGCTTCACTGACCCGTGACTGAAAACGGCCATCTGCAGAAACTTCTTCTTTACCTATCGTCGAGAGCCTCGCCCGCACATTTTTTTGTAACTCACCGGAGAGCCCTGTCAGTTGCAGCCGGACATTGTCAGCAGCGCGAACCCCAACCCCTGCTGGGCTAATTAGGAGAATACTGCACAGGCAGAATAAATGTAGTCGTGGCACAATCACTCCTGAATATCGGGTTCCCTTCTCAGCGGAAACGCCTCTTTTACTGCACGTTATGCAATATCATGGGCTAAAGCGTAGTCAAAATTTCAAAAAAAGTGCTCTACCCTGCATAACAGTTAAGTTGACTTATTGTGTGCAAAGAATCCGCAGGATACAACACAGGAAAACCGTCAAATGTGTTATTAGCTGGCAACTGCTCACCATTTGTACCATATAATTATCTTTAGTTGCCTATGATTAGCGGGGAATCGCTGGTCAGCCATCCTTTCATGTTAACCTGATCGTGTAGCTTGCTAATTGTAAGCCATCGTCACCACAGCTATAATTTGTTCACTTTTGCTGGATGTCACAGAGATTTTTGCTTCCCCTGTGCACTTTTTTATCGGAAACACGATCAATCTGTTGCCATAGTGACTGGCGGATCAGGTACCGATATTCACTCTCTGTGTGCCAGATTAACGGTATTTTCATCTGAAAATAGCGAACCCATATATGGATATTTTATGCTAGACAGCTTGCTGGTTATTTTACTGCTGATCTCCATCAGTTCATTCTTCTCGCTTTCAGAGATATCACTTGCCGCATCACGAAAAATAAAACTTAAGCTTCTGGCTGACGAAGGCAACATCAATGCCAGCCTGGTACTGAAAATGCAGGAGACACCAGGGACCTTTTTTACTGTGGTGCAAATTGGCCTGAATGCCGTTGCTATTCTCGGCGGGATCGTTGGTGATTCAGCTTTCTCACCGGCTTTTCGCTCACTGTTTGAACGCGCCGTTTCTCCTGAAGTAGCCGAGCAGTTGAGTTTTGTTTGCTCCTTTACCCTGGTAACCAGTCTGTTTATCCTGTTTGCTGACCTTTTCCCCAAAAGACTGGGGATGATTGCACCAGAAGCTATCGCGTTAAAAATCATCCAGCCGATGCGTCTGTGCCTGTTTATCTTCCGCCCGCTGGTCTGGTTTTTTAACGGCGGCGCTAACATTATTTTTCGCCTGTTTAAAATTCCTCTGGTGCGTAAAGATGATATTACTTCTGATGATATCTACGCTGTTGTGGAGGCGGGAGCACTGGCCGGGGTATTACGCAAACAAGAACACGAACTGATTGAAAATGTGTTTGAGCTGGAATCACGTACCGTACCGTCATCCATGACGTCGAGAGAGAATATTGTCTGGTTCAATCTCGACGAGAACGAGGCCAGCCTGAAAGAAAAAATCGCTAATCATCCCCACTCAAAATTTTTAGTCTGTAAGGATGATATTGACCACATCATTGGTTATGTCGATTCAAAAGAACTTTTATTACGTGTACTCGGCCATCAGAGCATGGCGCTGAACAGCGGTGTTCAGATTCGTTCCGCCTTAATCGTGCCTGATACCCTGACGCTCTCTGAAGCGCTGGAAAGCTTTAAAACGGCAGGCGAAGACTTTGCCGTCATCATGAATGAATACGCTCTGGTGGTAGGTATCATCACGCTGAATGATGTGATGGCAACCCTGATGGGAGACTTAGTCGGTCAGGGCATGGAGGAGCAAATCGTCGCGCGTGATGAGAATTCCTGGCTAATTGAGGGCGGTACGCCAATTGAAGACGTTATGCGTGTACTGGATATTAATGAATTTCCGCAATCTAATAATTACGAAACCATCGGCGGCTTCATGATGTATATGTTACGTAAAATCCCTAAGCGTACCGATTTCGTGATCCTGCACGGCTATAAGTTTGAGGTGGTTGATATCGACAGTTATCGTATTGATCAACTGCTGGTCTCCCGTATTGAACCTAAAACCCCACCCTTGCCAGGCATCAACGAATAGAGTGAGACGGCTGCTCCTGAAACGGATCAGCCGTCTCATGAGAGGCCATGAGTTTCCATTTGCAAACGTGAAACACAACGATTAACTTCACTCATCACACCGTAATGCTGTTTATCTCGCGTCTCAGGCAACAATATTTTGCCTTTATCAAATTCAAATGCGCCAACATTGGCGATATACAATCGACCACGAAACAGTATTTTCACATACTTAGCTATCTGTAATGGATTATAACGCTGGAAAACTTTCATCTTTACCACTCCTGATGATCACTGACATCCTCTTACTCAGCACCGCCGTGGACATCTATAGTGCAGAATTGACTATAGCTCAACTTCGGCCACTTAATAGCTCAACTTCGGCCACTTAATAGCTCAACTTCGGCCACTTATTGGCTGAATATTAATTTTTTTCCTTATTTTACATACAATTACAGTACAGCCTGCCAACTTTGAGTTTTAATACCAAATATTGCATCAGACAAGTAATTATCCCTGGTCAGCGCTCACTATGGAGCGCATCATTAGGGTTCATTATTGCAAGGGGATGACAGACGGAAGAAAGCAGTGAGAACTTAACTGCCCCGCATTGTTCAGGACAGCCTGCTGACTCTGCAGGCTGGCTGTCGACTGGACCGCGACTTAAAAAACGGAAACGCGAAAACCGGGGTTAAGCAATGATTCGGCAGGAGTATAATCAAGGTCATTGCCTTGCCAGTCTCTGACGTGGGCTCCCGCAGCCAATGCCACTGCATGACCAGCCGCCGTATCCCAGGTATGAGTAGGTCCAAAACGTGGATAAAGTTGCGCTTTGCCCTCAGCCACCAGACAAAACTTCAGTGATGAGCCTATCGCAACGGTCTGATGCTCTCCCAATTGACGCAAATAATCTTCCATCTCGGCATCCTGATGAGAACGACTGATAACTACCACAGGCGAAGTCTCCACGCTGACCTGAATCGGATGACGGGCACCTTGTGCTTCCTTCCAGGCACCCCCATCGCTGGCAGCATAAAGCAGGTTGGGGACAGGAGCGTACACCACCCCCAACAGCGGCTTGCCCTGTTCTATCAACGCAATATTGACAGTAAACTCACCATTTCGCTGGATAAACTCTTTTGTGCCGTCAAGGGGATCAACCAGCCAGTAGCGCTGCCAGTGCTTTCTTGTTAACCAGTCAGCAGGATCTTCTTCTGAAAGAACTGGAATATCGGGTGTGAACTGTTGCAATCCATCAACAATAACCCGATGTGCTGCGAGGTCTGCCGCCGTCACAGGTGAATGATCCTCTTTTTGCTGCACCGTAATCGGGGTTTCGCACTGATAAATTTTGAGAATTTCATCCCCTGCCTGCCGGGCAAGCTGGCAAATTTTTTCTAACATATCACCTCCGGTTGACCCAAAAATGCGCTGTATCCCGATGATACCGGGATACAGTCACCTATCTTTCAACGATGAGGTTACAGGATTTCCAGCAGTTCAACTTCGAACACTAACGTGCTCAGTGGCGGAATAGCCGCTCCTGCGCCACGCTCACCATAGGCTAGTTGCTGTGGAATCACCAGTTCCCATTTTGAACCGACAGGCATCATCGTCAACGCTTCTATCCAGCCTGCGATCACACCATTGACCGGAAACTCAGCAGGTTGTCCACGCTGAACTGAGCTGTCAAACACCGAGCCATCTATCAGTTTACCTGTGTAATGCACACGGACACGATCTGTCTTTGACGGGATAGCCCCCTCACCTGCATTGATAACCCGATACTGGAGGCCAGATTCCGTCACTTTTGTCTCTTCGCGTTGAGCATTTTCATCCAGGAAACGTTGCCCTTCCTTCGCCATCTCTTGCTGCTGCTCCAGACGTTGTGCATCAGCACGCTCATGTATTTCACGTAATGCCCGATGCACAACATCTACAGGAACTTGTGGTGCGTTGCCAGCCAGTGCATCTTCCAGACCAGCAAGCAGTGCAGCTGGCTGAAGACCTTCCAGACCCGATTCCTGTAACTGCTGACCAACCTGCAGACCAATACCGTAACTTGCCTGCGCTTCGATGTTTTCAAAAGAGAGGGTTGTCATGCATTTTCCTTTTATTTAAACAGATAAATTAACTTCAGCAGCATAACAGTGTGCACCGGCTCGGTAAAATAGCATTACTCACAGAAGGTGACAGGTGCGGCGATTTATTGCTGGATACATTAAATTAATTGTTGTAAATTAATTTTTAATTTGAGATAAACTAAGCGTGGTTTACTGATGGTCGCTATACGCTGATCCGCAAAACAGGCTGCGGGTCGTAGTATGGCAAGGAGGATACATCCATGCCCAGAGTCTTTCCGGTACGACGATTGCAACCTCATACTCTGCAACGGTGGGTAGATACGTTTGAGTCAGTTCACTTCCTGCCTAAAACTCACAGATATGCTATTTCTGTAACATTATTACTGATAGCGAGCATCTTATTCTGGCCTCTGGTTTCCCCGCAGGAGTTATCTGACCGGCAGGCAGAAGAAACCCCTCTTCCTGAGAATGCCTATCTGGTTTCGCCTTCAGTGCTCACTTTCGATTCCACTGCCAACTGGCAAACCTTTCATTTACGCTCTGATCAGTCGCTTTCACAGCTTCTGTCACAAATGAAGCTTAGTGCGGACGAAATCATCCAGATAACACAACAGGCAGAGAGACCCGCTGCGCACTCTCAATTTCATCATGGAGAAATTGTAAAATTACGTCGGGATCAGCGCGGCCTTGTCACCGCTGTTGTGATTGATAACGGATTACAACAGATCCTGTATATTCGCCAGAATGATCACTCATTTCTCCCTGCAGAGTAAGATCTTGTGAAGAAGCAAGTTGTCATGCCGCAGCGACCTGCATCACACCCTTATGAAACAGAAAGAATATTACCGCCTGATAGTGCCGTGGTACGCTTTACCGCAGCCAGCACACTGCTTTGCAAGCCCGCAGTAAAATTGCTTTTGTTCAATTCGTAGATGCCATGAATTCACACCCCGGCCGGTGAACTATTAATATCCATCAACTGACGTGGGTGATATCCAGAGGAGCGGAGCATTTCAACAGCAGCGACCAAATTTTCCTGAACGATTTGCTCTGCCTGCAAGTGGGTGATTCCCACCAATACCCCGGCATCCATCAGCGCCTCGATAAAGTAAAACGTAGTTGACACCAGCGGCAGCAAACCCGGTAAAGGTATCCATGACTCTTTCTTCGAGGATCTTCACTTTGCCAAAACTTTCAAGGAATGGCATCAACGCATCCGACTCTGCATAGTGATTGAAAGTGACACCACTGTACCCCAAACCGGTATCAGTTAATGTATTGGGAATGATGCGGACTACCGGACGTTGCTCCCCCAATCGCTCCGCAAGCTGAGCCAGTGTGACCCCGGCAATGATTGAAATCACGATCGCATCTGCAGCAGCATGCTGATTGATCAATGTCGCAACTGCAGTGATATCGTCTGGGGTCGTATACCGATTACGACGCAATCCACCTTCGCCAATGCTGCAGATTGACTGGTGCCAGCTGTTAACCGATATCGCTGGTTTAGCGTATTAATACGGTCCGGATCAATATCAGATAAACTGACTGCATCAGCGGAGATAGCACCGTATTACAGCGACGCTCTTAAGATAGCGTCGCTCATTTGACCTGCACCAATGAAATGAATGTGCTTCATATTTATTCCTCTCAGCCAGCCCCGGAAACGGGCAACGCGTGCTCCACCAGTGATACCCAAAGGGCAATACCGGGAGCGATAAGTTGATCGTTAAAATCGTAATGTGCGTTATGTAAAGATGCTCCGCCATCATTGGTATCGGCGCCCATCCACAGATACGCCCCGGGACAAGCTTCAAGAAAATAAGCAAAATCTTCTGCCGCCATCGACGGTGCTAACTCAGTGTGAACCTGACTAATCGACGGAACCCGTCTTGCGGCATCAGCCAGCATCATCGCTTGATTTTCATGATTCACCGTCACTGGATAACCATACTCCCAGCGAACTGAGCCAGTAACACCGAACGGTAAGGTAAGCTGTCCCACATAGTCGGCGAGGAGTCTCTGGCAGCGATCTCTGGCTGTGTGGCTGAGGCAGCGAAGAGTTCCTGATAATTGCATGCTATTTGGCACCACATTAATAACTTCACCTGCCTGTATCTGCGTGATGCTAATCACGCCGCTATCAAGCGGCGAAAGCTGCCGGGTGATAATCGTTTGTAACGCGCAAATCAGATGTGCGCCGGCTAAAATCGGATCGGCCCCTTTTTCAGGCATTGCGGCATGACACCCCTGACCAGTCAGCGTAATAAAAAAATTGTCTTGTGAAGCCATCATTGCACCGCTACTGACCGCCACTTCCCCTACAGGCAGGCCGGGCCAGTTATGGAGAGCGTAGATTGCCGAAACCGGAAAACAATCCAAAAAACCCTCGTCGAGCATCATTTTTGCACCACCGGCATTCTCTTCTGCTGGCTGGAAGATAAAATAAATTGTGCCGTAGAAATTCCTGTGCTGACTCAGGTAATCAGCAGTTGCCAGTAGAATCGCTGTGTGCCCGTCATGGCCACAGGCGTGCATCATACCAGGTATCGTTGAACGCCACGGTACGGTACTTTCTTCCTGCATGGGTAGTGCATCAATATCGGCACGTAAAGCAATGGCTGGCCCATCACCATGGCGTAATACACCAACCACGCCAGTTCCGGCCATGCCGCAATGAACATCAAGGCCAAAACTTCTCAGCAGATTGCTGATCTTTTCTGATGTGTGAAACTCCTGAAGACCCAGTTCAGGGTGGGCATGGAACTCATGCCGCCAGGCTATTGCCTGTTGAATAATTTCTTCCGGAATGATACACATATTTCCTCTGTATAATGTCAGCATAAAATTTAATTTCATGCTGAACATCAATTGATAACTCAATTTGATAAATTCAGCGATAAAATACGAATCAGGGTTTACCAAAATAAATTCTGGCCAAACCCTCTTTTGTTACCTCTACAGCATATTCAGCACTGAGTGAAATGTGTTTTTCGATCAGGAAAACGCCTTTCTCAATATCCCTTTTGCGTAATGCAAATATAATATCGACATGCTCATCATAAGCATTATTTCTACGAGCCGGCGTTTCCAAATCAATTCGTCGAAAGAAGCGACTAAGGGAATTTAAACTCTCAAGCATTTCATACAAACACATATTATGGGAGATCCGTGCAATCCCCAAGTGAAAACGCTCGTCGATTTCGGCTATATTCGCTCAATCCTGAACAGTCTGCGCTGGATGATGCTGAACGACCTCTTCCCAGATTGCCGCCGTTTGTTCTATTTCCTCATCCGATGCCCTCATACAGGCAAAACGAAATGTGGACTGCTCAATCACCATACGTACTTCATAAAGCTCGCGCACGCCTTCTGGTGTCAGGTCACGTGAGTAGAATCCGCGGTTAGGCACCACGCGCATAAAACCATCTTTCGCCAGGCGATTTAATGCTTCTCTGACCGGGGTACGTGATACACCCAGCTGTGCTCCAGGTTCGAACTCACTGACCCGTCCGCCAGGTTTGAAATAGTAATCTATCGCCCTATTTTTTACTTTTTCATAAACTTTTTCGACGCTATCTGCGCTACGTAATTTCTTTTTAATGGCAACCATCTTGCTCCCTCAACTCAACAGACATCCTGTTAGACATAAATAAAAACCACTTTAAACGTAATAATCTATCAATAACACAATAAGAAATACAACTCAATACAAAACTGAATGCACTTTCCAATAACATTAAAATATAAATTATTCATAAATTGAATAGATTCTACCCCGCCAAATAAAAGCATCATTGAACTAAAATGATCCATTTAATTAATAAGTCAAATTAAAACACACCAAAATAATATTTAACTAAATTTATACGCTTAGAATTTTTCTCTATATTTTAATAATATTTACCCATTAGATTTCAGTACAGATTACCGATTTATCAAAATCGGGAGGTGCGCCGTGTCTGAATTTTTATTACATATTTCTTGTCTGATTGGTATTTATGCCATTGTCGCGCTGGCATTGAATATCCTGGCGGGCTATGCCAGTTTATTAAATTTCGGCCACATTGTATTTATGGGAACCGGCGCCTATGCCATCGGATTGGGGGGGCAGTTTTTTCTGCCATCATGGGTGGTCATCCCTGTCGGCATTCTTTTTGCGGCAATGATCAGTCTTATTATGACACTGTTGGGTTGTCAGTTGACTGCTGATTACCGGGGAATTGGCGGATTGACCCCACCGTGGTCCACAGTTGATATCTCGTCGGATACGCTGATTTTTGCCATTATTGTTTTGGCCGGCGTAATAATAGCGGCATGGGGTTGCGCACATATCGGTAATAGCCGATTTGGCCGCGCTCTGAAACTGAGGCGGGAACAGCTGAAGCTGGCATGTGTATGGGCTATGATCTCCCCTGGTTAAAATGCCGGGCACTGATAAGCAGTGCTGTCATGTGCTCTCTTGCCGGAATGTTACTCGCCTGGTACAGCAATTATGTCAGTCCCGATTATCTCCTGCCTTCCGAGACCTTTCTTATTTGGAACATGGTAATGACCGGGGGAGTGGGTAATGTGCGCGGTGTCTTACCCGGAGTGGTGCTGGTCGAAGCACTACAATGTCTGACAAGGAGAGGAGTCATCTGGCAGGAACAAGGGGATGCGGTATTCGTTACGCAGCACCATGTGTGCTGGCTGGCAATGCATTTTCATCAACAATAATGTGTCAGCAAAATCCATAAAAAAACGCTGGCGAACGCCAGCGTTTTTTAAGCTACCGAAAATAGCCTATCAAGCTTCAGCAACAATGCTCACGATAAGTTTCGCAAACACTTCACTGTGTACCTGGAAGTCTACTTCATGGTCGCCAGTTGTACGCAGCACACCGTTTGGCAGGCGTACTTCACTTTTAGCGATTTCAACACCAGCAGCAGTAACCGCATCAGCGATATCACGGCTACCGATAGAACCGAACAGTCTACCTTCATCACCTGATTTGGTGGTGATAACAACGGTACCCAGTGCGTTGATTTGCTCAGCGCGCGCGTTAGCAGCGGCCAGCGTTTCATTTAGTTTCGCTTCCAGCTCAGCACGACGTGCTTCGAAATACTCAACATTTTTCTTAGTAGCCGGGACAGCTTTACCCTGTGGCACCAGGAAGTTACGCGCGTAACCAGCTTTCACATTTACCTGGTCGCCCAGGCTGCCCAGATTTGCTACTTTATCAAGCAGAATAACTTGCATTACCTTATCCTCTTAGTCGTTATGGACAGCAACCGTTACTGATGACGATCAGTGTACGGCAGCAGGGACAGGTAACGCGCGCGCTTAATTGCACGAGCCAGCTGACGCTGGTATTTAGCGCGAGTACCGGTGATACGGCTCGGTACAATCTTACCGCTTTCAGTAATGTAGTTTTTCAGCGTTGCGATATCTTTATAGTCGATCTCTTGAACGCCTTCCGCGGTGAAACGGCAGAACTTGCGACGACGGAAATAACGTGCCATTTGGCTAGTCTCCAGAATCTATCAAATCAATCTGCTCGGCATGCAATACTGTTTTTATCAGGCCATTGCGGCCTTTATGGCTGCAAATAAAACCAGATACAGTGAGTAGCCTGCCGACCGTTATACTTTGAGTAATGACCTGATGGGCTTTACCACTGACAATCACTGGCACATGACACCATGCTTGTCGGGCAAAACCGGCTTCCACTTGCTCCGAACGATGTTCGAGCACAAACTGACAGTGTGGAATACCTGACGGACTCACTTTTCGTATCGGAGGCTTACACACCCTTCCCGATAACGTCAGGTGATTGGTCATTATCATCAATTACTCTTCAGAATCCCCAGCATCAGAATCGTCCGAGGTTTCGTTTGCAAAATCGTCACGACGCTCACGACGCTCATCTTTTGCTTTTACCATCGGAGATGCTTCTGTTACCGCGTGTTTTAGACGCATAACCATGCTACGGATAACGGCGTCGTTGAAGCGGAAGTTTGTTTCCAGCTCATCAATCGCTTCCTGCGGCGACTCAACGTTCAGCAGAACGTAGTGTGCTTTATGCAGTTTATTGATTGGGTAAGCCAGCTGACGGCGACCCCAGTCTTCCAGGCGATGAATGGTGCCGCCAGCACTAGTGATTGCACCAGTGTAACGTTCAATCATACCAGGAACCTGTTCGCTCTGGTCAGGGTGAACCATAAATACGATTTCGTAATGACGCATCGAATTTGCTCCTTACGGATTATTCAGCCTCCTGTCAGGGTCAGCCACGGCCCATGGAAGCAAGGAACGTGTTTGTAAGTGTGGCCGAAAAAATTGACGCATAATAGTACCGATGCATCGCACGGGAAGCAAGGTAAAGTGGCAGTTAATAAGAAAATGATCTACTGACACACCCGAACTGCATCGAATAGGAAATATTTAACCTAAAAAATCCTAAACATTTCACTTTACGTGCCGTTGATATGATTACCGCTAACCCGCACAAGGGGTTTTGTATGACACTATTTTCACTTCGCGATTGGCGACTGGGCACTAAACTATCGGTGATGACCTCTCTTACGGTTGTGGTACTCATCCTGATTCTTACGCTTGCGCTCACCCATCATGCTTCGACACAAATTCAGCGTCTCACGCAGCAGAACATGGAAAATCAGGTTCGTGGTATCAGCGACATGACCGCATTATTCAGTAGTACCCTGAGTGAAGAAGTTGGGAACTACACCACGCTCTTCCTCAATTTCCTTCCTAAACGTTTCTCGCTGGATGAAGACCAATTGATTACCGTAGGGCAAACCCAGTCCCCCACCTTGCGGGCTGGCCTGAAAACACTCAACCTGGATCAGGTACTGGTTAATGATTTTCAGGAACGCACGGGTGCAGTTTCCACTGTGTTTGTTCGTATGGGCGATGAATATTTACGGGTATCAACATCACTACGTAATCAGGCTGGTGAACGCGTTGTCGGTACTTTCCTTGATAAGCAGAGCCCGGCCTGGCAAAAGATTCATCAGGGTGAAACCTACCAGGGGGTAAGCCTGCTTTTTGGTAAACGCTACATCACTCAATACCAGCCGGTCAAAGACAGCAACGGAAAAGTAGTGGGTGTGTTATTTGTTGGCATCGATATCACTAAACAATATGCTGAAATTCGCGACAAGATACTCGATAAAAGTATCGGTGATAACGGACGCTTTTACGTTATTAACAACACCCAGGGCGAACAACGAGGATCATTTATTTTCCATCCCACTGAAGAGGGAAAACGTCCTGACTGGCCGGACAGCGTGGCCCAGCAGATGTTAAATCAACCCCAGGGGGTTCAGGAAAGCCACGATCATCAAGGCGGACCTACTTTACTGGTATGGCAACAGCTACCGGGATGGAACTGGGTGATTATGGGAGAAGTAAGTGAAACTGAATTGCTTGCACCTGTGCACCATAGTCGTAATGTGTTCCTGATGATTGGTGGTGCGTTGGTAGCGATGTTTTTCCTGGCATTCAGTTACACCGTACGCCGCTGGATAAGCCTGCCACTGCAGCACGTCATCACCCAGGCAAGAGAGTACAGTGCAGGCCATCTGCAGGCGACAATGAGAACCTCCCGGCGTGATGAAGTAGGCCAGTTGATTTATGCCATTAATGGGATTGGTGAAGGTTTAGCTCGCATTGTCCTCCAGGTGCGCACTACCACCGATGAGATAAATCACGGTACCCAAACCATTACTGCGAGTAGTACTGAAATATCACAGCATGTCTCAAGCCAGGCCAGCAGTGTGGAACAAACCTCGGCCAGCCTGGAACAGTTGAGTGCCAGTGTAAAGCAGACCGCTGCTAATGTTGATCAAACTTCTGAACTGGCGAGTAAAGCCGCAGTCACCACACAACATGGTAATGACACTGTGGCGCGTTCCGTACTGACTATGTCAGAGATTAAAACCGCGTCACACAATATTGCAGAGATCACCTCTGTTATTGAATCTATTGCTTTCCAGACTAATATTCTCGCCTTAAACGCAGCAGTTGAAGCCGCCCGGGCGGGTGAGCACGGTAAAGGTTTTGCCGTTGTGGCCGCTGAGGTGCGTGCACTGGCACAACGCAGCGCACACTCGGCAAAAGAGATTGGGGAATTAATCCAAAACTCGATCAATAAGATCGCTCAGGGACACTCACTTTCGGAAGAAATGCGTGAAGTGATGGAGAGTGTTGCTCAGGGGATTGAAGAGTTTAAATTGCTGATTAATGAAATCAATATTGCAGCAAAAGAGCAGGCTGCCGGGATAAGTCAGGTCAACCTGGCGATGAACCAGATCAGTCAGGCCACCCAACAGAATTCTGCCCAAATCACGGCTGCGGAACATGCAGCTGTGGTACTCAATGAAAAAGGTGAACATCTGAGTCAATTGGTCAGTATTTTTGTTGTCAAAGAAAAGGAAGTTGCGTAGCGTAACCTGACTGACTCATCCTGTGAGAATAGTTATGCGGCTGCCTGGAGTAATAATCGGTTCACTACTACTGACAGGCTGCACCCTACTTAATGGGCAGCCGGAAACGCCACCACCGCCAGCCTCCTGTGCCCGGTTAATCTCCCGGGCACAGGCGCTGACACTACAACCTATCGGCTCAGTCAGTGCTGAAGTCAGGGGATCGCCCGATGATGCACAACGTCTGCTGAATCGCAAAGCTAATCAGGCGCGTGCCAGTTATTATCTTATTCAACTGATTGACGAAACCGCCATTCCTGGCGTTTGGTATGCAAGAGCGCTGCTTTATCAGGCTACGCTCTCCCCTTCTATACCGCTATCAACCTCACAACAATGTGAAGATACCCCTCACTGACGGCGCTGACGCACTGCCTCAAAAAGACAGATGCCTGTCGCTACCGAAACGTTGAGAGATGACACGCTACCAGCCATAGGAATCGAGATCAGTTCATCACAATGTTCTCTGGTGAGACGGCGTATCCCCTCACCCTCCGCGCCCATAACCAGAGCCATCGCCCCAACCATCCGGCTGGCATAAAGGTCGTGATCTGCTTCTCCGGCCGTTCCCACGACCCATATTTGTCTTTCCTGCAGCAGCCGCAGTGTTCGCGCCAGATTGGTCACCCGTATCAAAGGCACGTGCTCTGCTGCGCCACATGCGACTTTACGCGCTGTGGCATTCAGCTGTGCTGAACGATCGCGAGGCACAATCACTGCATGAACACCCGCCGCATCAGCACAACGCAAACAGGCACCGAGGTTGTGAGGATCAGTCACGCCATCGAGTATCAGTAAAAACGGCTTTTCAAGTGTATCAAGCAAATCCGGAAGATCTTGTTCCTGATACTGTTTTCCGGGTTTGACTTTGGCAATAATGCCCTGATGTGTTGCTCCTTCAACCTGACTGTCGAGCCATTGGCGGCTGGTCAATTGTATGACAATCCCCTGGGCTTCAAGAGCAGTAATCAAAGGTTGCAAACGTCGATCGTTACGACCTTTAAGGATAAACACTTCCTGAAAACGCTGCGGACTGCTGTCAAGCAGCGCCTGGACAGCATGAATACCAAAAACAATTTCACTCATGACTCGTTACTCATCCTGAACTGTTCATCTTTAACTGCAAAAAGGGCTGCTGAGCAGCCCGTCAGTGCTTTGTTATTTACCCGGACAGACCTCTGACAACAGGTAATTGGCCTCACTACACTAATTGGTGCGTGACGTATTGCGCTTCGTTGTCGCACGTTTGGTACGTTTACTTGTTACTTTTTCTGTGCCTGAAGTGGCGCTATTTTTGGTCTGGCTACCGCGCCGCGTGCGTTTGCCACTGCGAGTCTCTCTGGCCGTACTTTTCTCTTTACTGAGAGTATTTTCGACTTTTACAGACGGTTGCTCTTCATTCGCAACACTTCTTTTCCCTTTCTGTCGCGCGGTTTTTCCGGCACCCCGGACTTTACGCTGGCTGGATATCAAAGCGAAATCAATTTTACGTTCATCCATGTGTACCGCATCAACTTTTACGCTGACAGTATCACCAAGGCGGTATGTCTTACCGCTGGACTCACCAATTAAACGCTGACCGATAGCATCAAAACGATAGTAATCATTGTCCAGTGATGACACATGCACCAAACCGTCGATAAACAGATCGTTCAGGCGGACAAAGAAACCAAAACCAGTCACACTGGAAATAACCCCGGTAAAGCTCTCACCGACCTGATCCTGCATAAAGTCACATTTCAGCCAGTCAGCAACATCGCGTGTCGCTTCATCTGCCCGCCGTTCGGTCATTGAGCAATGTTGACCTAGTTGTAACATTTGCGGCAGCTCGTAGTGATAGCCACCGGTAGGCGTAGTAATTCCCTGCACTGCATCCTGTTCTTTGGCCAGTAGATACTTGATTGCCCGGTGTAATAATAAATCAGGATAACGCCTGATCGGCGATGTAAAGTGCGCATATGAGGCCAGAGCAAGACCAAAATGGCCCCGGTTTTCTGGATCATACACTGCCTGTTTCATTGAACGCAGTAACATGGTCTGTAACATTTCATGATCGGGCCGGTGGGCGATCTGAACGAGCAGAGCGGCATAATCCAGTGGCAGTGGCTTACCCCCTCCCCCTAATGATAAGCCGAGTTCACTTAGCACCGCACGGAAGCTCTTGATGTTATCTTCCGAAGGGCGATCATGATCACGAAACAGGGCTGGCTCTTTGCTTTTCTCTACGAAACGGGCTGATGCAATATTCGCCAGAATCATACACTCTTCAATAAGTTTATGAGCATCATTCCGCGAGACCTGCTCAATACGCTCAATACGCCGCTGCGCGTTGAAGACAAATTTTGCCTCTTCGGTTTCAAAAGCAATACCACCGCGCAGTTCACGTGCTTTTTCCAGTACCAGGTACAGGCGATGCAGCTCTTCGAGATCTTTGACCAACGGCTGATATTGCGCCCTCAGTGCCTGATCACCCTGCAGGATACTCCAGACTTTGTTATAGGTCAGACGTGCCCAGGAGTTCATCACGGCTTCATAGTGCTTATACCCAGTCAGCTTACCACTGGCGGAGATGGTCATTTCACATACCATACACAACCTGTCGACTTGCGGATTTAAAGAGCACAAACCGTTCGACAACACTTCCGGTAACATCGGCACCACTTGTGATGGGAAATAGACCGAGGTGCCGCGTTTAGTTGCCTCTGCATCAAGTGCACTACCCGGTCGCACATAGTAACTGACATCCGCAATCGCCACCCACAAGCGCCAGCCACCACCTCGTTTTCTTTCACAAAAAACCGCATCATCGAAATCACGCGCGTCTTCACCGTCAATGGTAACTAACGGCAAATCTCGCAGGTCAACACGCCCTTTTTTCGCTTTCTCCGGGACTTCTTCTTTGAGGCCGGCGATTTCACTCTCTACTTCGGGCGACCAGACATGAGGGATTTCATGCGTGCGTAATGCCATTTCCACCGCCAGACCGGTACCCATGTCATCACCCAGCACTTCAATAATGTGTCCGATAGCTTTATGCCGGCGCGTCGGCCGCTGCATCAGCTCCACCACCACCACAGACCCCATCCGCGCACTCATTAATGCCTCTGGCGGAATGAGTATGTCAAAGCTCAGGCGGCTATCATCCGGCACAACAAACCCTACGCCTGCTTCGGTAAAATAGCGGCCAACAATCTGACTATTACGAGGCTCAAGTACACGTACAACGCGCACTTCCCGACGACCTTTACGATCACTGCCCACTACCTGAGCCAGAATCACATCACCATGCATGCACATTTTCATCTGCTCGGCGGAAAGATAAAGATCTTCTTTACTGCCTTCGATACGCAAAAAACCGAAACCATCACGATGACCAATCACTTTGCCACGCAACAGATCGAGGCGTTCAGGTAATGCATAGCACTTTCTGCGGGTAAAAATTAACTGACCATCTCGCTCCATTGCCCGCAAACGGCGACGCAAGGCCTCTGTTTGCTCTTCGTCGGTGATGGCCAGTTCCTTTGCCAGCTCTTCACGGCTGGCTGGTTTTTCTCTTTTTTCTAAATGAGCGAGAATAAACTCACGGCTGGGAATCGGATTATCATATTTTTCCGCCTCCCGAGCCTGAAATGGATCTTTTGACATCGAGGTTCCTCCGTTGTCATCAGGTACCTGTCCCCTTTTTTGGCGACAGGAAAAAACGAATATTACGAGGTGTTAACTTGCCATCATCGCTATTGCGACGCATTTATCGCCTGCAACCACATACTCAACACATTCACACCTCAAAAAGGGCATTCCAGGCAAGTTATATACCACTCACTATCATCCGGGACGCTCCATTCCTCAAGGGAAAAGAGTCCTGTGATTAATCAGATGACATGAATAACGTTGCTCTGCAAGTTACTATAATAATAGTGATAATAAACTACTCTTTCCTGCCTGGTTCATATTATTTAAGCAGTGAAGGATAAAAAGGACAGGACAATTGAAGAGAGTGCAGGCCGGCACAGTCGGCCTGCATTTTAGCCTACTCAGGCATCGAAAGGATCGCGCAGGATCATTGTTTCACTGCGGTCTGGTCCGGTTGAAATAATATCTACCGGTACTCCAGTCACTTCTTCTACACGTTTAATATAATTACGTGCCGCCTGTGGCAGACCTTCCAGTGTTTTCACACCAAACGTATTTTCCTGCCAGCCGGGTAACGATTCATATATTGGTTCGATACCTTCCCACCCTTCTGCCGCCAGCGGGGTGCTCGTCACTTCGCGCCCGTCAGGCATGCGATAAGCAACACAAATTTTGACTTCTTCAAGACCATCAAGCACATCCAGTTTTGTCATACAAAAACCTGAAAGTGAATTGATTTGTACCGCCCGGCGAACGGCTACTGCATCCAGCCACCCTGTACGACGGCGACGACCGGTTGTTGCACCAAACTCATTACCTTTTTCACACAGAAACTCACCGGTTTCGTCAAACAGCTCTGTAGGAAAAGGTCCGGCGCCAACACGTGTTGAATAGGCTTTAACAATACCCAGCACATAATCAACATAGCGTGGCCCCAGTCCGGATCCCGTCGCAACCCCACCTGCAGTGGTATTGGAAGAAGTCACATAGGGGTAAGTTCCGTGATCAATATCCAGTAGTGTTCCCTGAGCGCCTTCAAACATCATCAGATCACCACGACGACGAGCCTGATCCAGAAGATCTGAAACATCGACTACCATGCCAGTAAGAATATCGGCTACAGCCATCATGTCAGCAAGCACTTTGTCGTAGTCAACTGCCGGTTCTTTGTAGTAATTCACCAGCTGGAAGTTATGGTAATCCATCACTTCTTTCAACTTGGCCGCAAAAGTCTGCTTATCAAAAAGATCACCAACGCGTAATCCACGGCGTGCCACTTTATCTTCATACGCAGGACCAATGCCGCGGCCGGTTGTACCGATCGCCTTTTCACCACGTGCCCTTTCACGCGCCATATCCAGCGCAACATGATAATCAAGGATTAACGGGCAGGCTTCCGAAATGAACAAGCGATCGCGCACTGGAAAACCACGATCTTCTAATCCTTTCATCTCTTTCATCAACGCAGCAGGGGAAAGCACCACACCGTTGCCGATGATGCTAATCACATTTTCACGCAGAATGCCTGAGGGGATTAAATGAAGGACGGTTTTTTCACCGTCGATGACTAACGTATGGCCAGCATTATGGCCGCCCTGATAACGCACAACATATTTTGCACGTTCAGTTAGCAGGTCAACAATCTTTCCTTTACCTTCGTCACCCCATTGGGTGCCCAGTACGACAACGTTCTTGCCCATTTCTCAACATCACCGGTTGCTTAAAAAAGGATTCTACCACCGTAAAACGACGCTTTCAGCTCTTTTAACCAGCAAATTTTGAGTTTTTGCACACTACGTCACCTACTGTTACGGAAAATAACCCGCGATGAGCACCACAAAAGCAGTCAGGGCCAAAATGGCCCTGACTGCAGAGTACAACATTTTCATACTATACAGAGATTAATGACGCTCTTTAGGTGGCGACTTCATAAAGCGGAAGAAATCGCTATCCGGGCTGAGTACCATCACATCCTGATTGCCTTTAAAACTTTTCTCATAAGCACGCAGGCTACGTATAAAAGCATAGAACTCAGGCTCCTGGCTAAAAGTATCAGCAAACAGTTTTGCCACTTCTGCATCAGCCTCACCCCGAATAATCAGTGCGCTACGCTCCGCTTCCGCTTTGATGCGAATCACTTCATAATCGGCAGTAGCACGCACCTTTTCTGCTTCTTCATAGCCCTGAGAGCGCTGACTACGTGCCACAGATTCTCGTTCTGCGCGCATGCGATTATAAATGGCATCAGAGACTTCAGCCGGCAAATTAATCTGCTTAATCCGCACGTCAACCACCTCAATACCCAGCGAAGCCATACTATTAGGGTTGAACACGGGGGTTTTACTTGTCGTTTCCCGCTCCACTTTCTCCGCCACAGACGCTATTGCATTATCTGCCGCCGTAGTAGCGATTCTGTCATCTTTCCCTGCAGTTCCTGCATTCAGTGCATTACGCACATCAGTTGTCAGACGTCCACGAGAATCAGTGACGATATCTTTGACATCCAGAAGACCAATTTCAGAACGCAAACGGTCACTGAATTTGCGTCTGAGCAGTACTTCAGCCTGAGAAGTATCACCCCCTCCGGTTGTGAGGTAATAACGACTAAAATCACTGATTCGCCATTTGATGTACGAGTCAACAATCAGATCTTTTTTCTCTTTAGTGACAAAGCGATCTGCCTGGTTATCCATTGTCTGAATACGGGCATCAAGGAATTTTACTGATTCAATAAAAGGAATTTTCAGATGCAGACCTGGTGCATAAACCAGCGGCTTGTTCTCCGCATCTCGCAGCACTTTGCCAAAACGCATCACGATGCCACGCTGCCCTTCCTGAACAACAAACAGTGATGCGTAAAGCACGACCAGCACCACAATCAAAACTGCAATAAATGGCTTACGCATCCGTTATTCTCTCCCTTCGCGTAGGGTGTCAGCACGCTGAGCATTGGCCCGTCGCTGCCCCATAATATCATCGGCTGTTTGCGTGTTACTGCGGTTACGTTCAGCCTGTGTTTCGGGTATTCGCACTGTATCTGAGCGATTACTGTTGAGCGTACCGGATGAAATGTGATTACCCGACTTTGCCGAGCCGTTCATCATTTGATCGAGCGGTAATAACATCAAACTATTGGATTGTTCATTCATCAGTACTTTACGTGTCTGACTCAACACCTTTTCCATACTGTCAATATAGAGGCGTTCACGGGTCACTTCAGGCGCGGCACGGTATTCTGGTAACAGCTTCGCGAAACGGGCCACTTCCCCCTGCGCTTCCAGTACGGTACGTGCTTTATAGGCTCTGGCTTCTTCGAGTATACGCTGCGCATCACCATTAGCTTTCGGCTGTACTTCGTTAGCATAAGCCTCAGCTTCACGTACATACTGCTCACGGTTTTCACGTGCGGCAATTGCATCATCGAAGGCTTTTTTGACCTCTTCAGGTGGTCTGGCTGCCTGGAAGTTCACATCGAGTAAGGTGATACCCGTATCATACGGACGAATAGTCTCTTCCAGTTCACGTTGTGTCTCGCTTCTGACTATCGTGCGCCCTTCAGTCAGGATACGATCCATCGTCGAACCACCAATCACACCGCGTAATGCGCTGTCAGTGGCCTGACGCAAACTGTTTTCAGCATTGGTGACTGAATACAAATAGCGCTCTGGATCTGTAACCCGGTACTGCACGTTCATCTCCACGCGTACCACATTTTCATCAGAAGTAAGCATCATGCCAGAGGCACCAAGTTCACGTACAGCTTCAACGTTAACAGCACGAACCTGGTCGATAAACGTTGGTTTCCAGTTCAGACCTGGCTCAACAATATGGCTGAATTTACCAAAGCGAGTGACGACACCGCGCTCAGCTTCCTTAATGGTATAAAAACCAGTAGCAGCCCAAACCACAACCGCAGCCACCGCCACGATAGTGAACAGACGACCACCACCACTCGCTGTTGGGGTCTGATTACCACCGTTGTTACCACCTGAACCTTTGAATAACTGCGTCAGTTTTCGAAAGAGTGCATCCACTTCAGGCACATTTTTATCGCGCCCTGTATTATTATTTCCCCCGGAGTTGCCGCCTTTATCGCTGCTTCCCCATGGGTCGCGGTCCTGTCCGTTATTTCCGGGCTGATTCCACGCCATGTTTATGCTCCATTAATTGTGTGTGCGGTGGTATTCCAATCCCAGAGATGGAATACACGTATCAAACAACATCAGTTAAAATACATACTGTTGTAACATCGGCTCTTGCTTGTTGAGCCGACGCCACTCGACTGCAGGCATCCGTATCTGTAGGATCACGCTCCCCTGCTCATCATTCCACTCTTTTTCTATCGACTGGAGCTGATAAAAACGACTGCGTAATCGTCCCTCTTCCGGAGGTAAACGTACATGAAATTGCGCGATCTCCCCGGCAAGACGTTCACTCAATGCCTGAAAGAGTAATTCTGTACCTTCTCCCGTCTGTGCCGAAAGCCAGACTCGCACCGGTAAATTTTCTTCATTACGATCGATTCTGGGAACAAAGTCCTCCAGCATATCAATTTTATTCATCACCAACAGCGTTGGGATCTCGTCTGATTCGATCTCTTCAAGTACTTCATCCACTGCGGCGATATTTTCATCAACACGGTTATCTGCTGCATCAATGACGTGTAATAACAGCGTTGCCTGTCGGGTTTCCTGCAACGTTGCTTTAAATGCTGCTACCAAATCATGGGGTAAGTGTCGAATGAAACCCACGGTGTCAGCCAGCACCACTTCTCCCACATCCGCCACATCGACCCGTCTCAGGGTGGGGTCCAGCGTAGCAAAAAGCTGGTCAGCCACATAAACTTCCGCAGTGGTCAGGCGATTGAACAGCGTTGATTTCCCTGCATTGGTATAGCCAACCAAAGATACTGTAGGAATGTCAGCTTTGGTACGCGATTGCCTGCCTTGCTCTCGTTGTTTCTCTACTTTGGCTAAACGTGAAAGGATGAGCGTGATACGATTACGCAGTAATCGACGATCGGTTTCCAGCTGTGTTTCACCCGGCCCGCGCAGACCGATCCCCCCTTTTTGACGTTCAAGGTGAGTCCAGCCCCGCACAAGGCGAGTTGCAAGATGACGCAATTGCGCCAGCTCAACCTGAAGTTTCCCCTCATGAGTACGCGCACGCTGGGCAAAAATATCAAGGATAAGTCCGGTACGGTCAATGACCCGACACTCGCATAGCGCTTCGAGATTACGTTCCTGCGCAGGTGTTAAGGCGTGGTCAAACAACACCACTGAAGCCGCCTGCTCTTTTACAGCTGCTGCAATCTCCAGTGCTTTACCTTCACCGACGAAATATTTAGGGTGCGGGGCCTTGCGTGTACCTGTAACGACAGATAATGCCTCCACCCCGGCAGAAGAGACCAGCGTTTCAAACTCCTGCATGTCCTCAGTGTCCCGATCCTGGGAAAAATAGATGTGAACCAGTACTGCATGCTCACCGGCATCATAACGGTCAAACAACGTGAAACCTCTCAGAACCTTGTGAAACCAGCTACACAATACTCATACTGCGTAAAACCAGATTGAATCAACCGCTTCACTCATTGAAACAGAAAAAAGTTTGTCACTCCCTTTGCGATGGCACTGGCCAGGGCAGCTGTTTATCTGCCCCGACTCGTAACATCAGCGAGTCAACCGGATTAACTCGCTCAGAAACCATTAAGCTTGTTCGTTTTCGTCATCTTCTGCATTCACAGCAGATGACGCAGTTCCGTTGCTTTGATGATAACTACTGCCCCCGACATTATTGTTGTGATGAGATATTGGACGGGAAGGCACCACCGTTGATATGGCATGCTTATACACCATCTGACTTACTGTATTTTTCAGTAAAATAACAAACTGGTCGAATGACTCAATTTGCCCCTGAAGCTTGATACCATTGACCAGATAAATTGAAACCGGAACACGTTCACGACGCAATGCGTTTAAGAACGGATCTTGCAAAGATTGCCCCTTAGCCATTATATCTTTTCCTTGTATGCCTGTTGTTTATTTTGTGGGGATCAAATGATCCTAAAAAGAGCCTAATTAATGTGCGACCATACTGTGCCAATTGTACACAATCATTCCTGCTTCGCACCAAGAACCTGTAACACGTTTATCAATGCGGTTTCTGGTTGCTCACTATCCAGCCAGTGAACATCTTTCCACCCTCTCAGCCAGGTAATTTGCCGCTTGGCTAACTGCCGTGTTGCGCAAATACCGCGAAATACCATCTCATCATAATCGATTTCACCAGAAAGATATGACCACATCTGGCGATAACCCACGCAACGGATAGATGGCATATCAGTGTGCAAATCGCCACGGGAAAAAAGCCCCCGTACCTCTGCTTCAAAATTGGAGGCAAGCATCTGAAGTAAGCGCTGCTCAATACGTTGATGAATCACTTCACGCTGCTGCGGCGCTATCGCGAACTGAGTCACATCATAAGGTAACTCGCCTCCGGCGATTTTAGTGAGCTCAGTTAATGTTTTACCTGAAATATAAAAAACTTCCAGTGCCCGTGATAATCGCTGGGGATCATTAGGGTGAATTCGTTGTGCAGAAACGGGATCTACATCACACAATTGCTGATGTAATGATGCCCATCCCACACGACGAGCTTCGGCTTCTATTTCGGCGCGTACGTCAGGTGAGGCAGGAGGTAAAGGGGACAACCCCTCCAGCAACGCTTTAAAATAGAGCATTGTCCCACCGACCAGCAACGGGATCCGACCCCGGGCTACAATGTCAGCCATTTCGATCAAAGCATCACGACGAAATTCTGCGGCTGAATAGGCCTCTGCGGGATCACGAATATCCAGCAAACGGTGGGGAGCACGCTTTAACTCTCCGGCGTCTGGCTTGGCTGTGCCGATATCCATTCCACGATAAATCAAAGCAGAATCTACGCTGATTAATTCAACCGGCAAATGTTCTCTTAATGCTATCGCCAGTGCGGTCTTACCTGAAGCGGTAGGTCCCATTAAAAAAAGCGCTTTTGGCCGGGGGGCGGAAGTTAACTCACTGTTCATTAAATGCATTTACCGTCGAACTCAGATCAACAGATTGTAACAACTCACGCGGAGGCGTGATAACCCATTCAGGACACAGGCGTTCCAACTCTGCCAGCAACGTAATCGCCTGAGCTTGCCCCCACTGTACCTCGCCCTGCAGCTGACTCGCCAGCCACTCTGCCAATTGTTCTGCTGTACAGGCCGAGTGTAAAGCAAGATAGCCTAACAGTTCTGGAATCAAGATTTGTAAATTTTGTTGGCGTAAAGGTAAAGGCACCCCTTTAAGCATCAAGGTATTACCATCAGTTTGTAGATCCAAGGCCAGTGATGACAAAAGATGCTGATTTTCTTGCTGAGCCTTGCGCTCTTCTGTCGACACTTTCAGCCGTAAAGGGATCAATAAAGGCTGTGTACGCAATCCCTCTGCACCTGGAAGTAATTGTCTTTTCCTCAGTTCACGTTCAGCGACAGGTAATGAAAGTAATCTAATCCCGTATTGATCTTCCAGTAAAGCGTAGCAATTCATCACCACAGTCAGTAAGCGGCCAAAGGTTTGCGAGTGCCCGGACAAGGGAATCCGGGAATGATGAGGAGAGTTCAGCGAGGGCTCTCTGGCTGAACGTGGAGGGGTCGCCTGCAACAACTTCTGATAGAGTGCCCCCTCGCGTTTTTGGTAACTCTCACCCCGTAACATCGCTGGCGGTAGCGCCGCAGGAGTCCTCTCCTCATAAGCTATCTGCAGAGAAGACGAGGAATTCACAGGCCCCCCATCACTATCAGGGGGAGATGCAGAGACGCTTTCCGCAGAAAACCGGTTAGTTCCCGCCGCCGGGCGGTTAGGGGCAGGAGAACGGCCAGCAGACTCATCGGAAGTCGGTAATATTTCTTTTTGCTGACTCTCCTGCAGAACAGTCATCACGCCCTGGTAAATAAAATCGTGCACCAGACGTGACTGGTGAAAACGCACTTCATGTTTCGCCGGGTGTACATTGACATCAACCTGATGAGGATCGACAGTGAGATACAGCACATAAGCAGGTTGTTGATCTGCGCCGAGCTTATCCTGATAAGCCTGACGGATAGCATGGTTGATCAACCTGTCACGCATCATACGTCCATTTACATAGCAATATTGCAGTTCACTCAATGTACGAGAACCTGCGGGATCCGCCACCCACCCGTTTAATGCAAGATCACTGTGCTGCCAGCTGATTTGCAACGCATGCTGCAAAAAAGGAATACCACAAATAGCAGCCAGACGTTTTTCACGCTGACTGTTTTCACTCACTCCCCGATACTGTCTGACTAACTTACCGTTGTGCGTCAGGGAAAATGCCACATCAAAACGCGCTAAAGCGATGCGGCGGATAACTTCATCAATATGCGTAAATTCTGTTTTCTCGGTACGCATAAATTTACGCCGGGCCGGAGTGTTATAGAACAGGTCGAGTACCTCAACCGTTGTCCCCACCGGATGAGCCGCTGGTCGTGTGGTAACAGCCATTTCACGCCCTTCCGCATAAGCTTGCCAGGCTTCATTCTGCTCCACCGTGCGGGATGTCAGCGTCAGACGTGACACAGAACTGATACTTGCCAGTGCTTCACCACGAAACCCCAGGCTAAGAATTGCTTCCAGATCGTCGAGTGTCGCTATTTTACTGGTAGCATGACGAGCAAGTGCCATTGCCAGCTCATCCTGACAGATACCACCGCCATCATCACGGATACGAATTAGTTTTGCTCCGCCTTTTTCTATCTCAATGTCTATTCTCTTCGCCCCGGCATCGAGGCTATTTTCTACCAACTCTTTTACCACCGATGCAGGACGCTCCACCACCTCACCGGCAGCTATCTGATTAGCCAGCTGCGGAGGCAGGATCTGAATAGGCATAAAAGCTCCTTAAGCACTTAAGATGATGGAATAACCAGTGTGGTACCTAGCAAGACATTATTCGATTTAAGTTTATTTACCTGTTTAATCTTCTGGCTGCTAACACCGTAACGGGCAGCAATCGAAGAGAGTGAGTCACCACTTACTACTTTATGACGCACAGGTTTCCCGGCCCCCGCAGTGCTGGAAACAGGTACAGTGACGGCCGGTAAATTAAGGCGTTGCCCCACCCATACCACATCGTTACGTAAGGTATTCAGCGAGCGTAATGTCGCACTACTGACACCATACTTCGCTGCAATTCCGGACAATGTCTCACCACGGCGTACTGTATGCTGCTGCGTCGCCGCACGGGGTTGGGTTTGAGGCATTGACGCAGAGGAGTGGCGACTCTCACTTGCGGATGTACGTGACGCCCTGTTTTCCTGTCGCGGCATAGTCTGCAAGGGATGAGCTAAAAAGTAGTTGCGGACACCTTTATAGATAGCCTGCGCAATCTTTTGCTGATAAGCCTCGCTACCTAATAAGCGTTCTTCACTGGCATTACTGATAAAACCCGTTTCAACCAATAATGAGGGAATATCAGGCGAACGCAATACACCGAGGCTGGCGTGCTCAGGTTTACGTTTATGCAACGCACCGACCTGTTTGAGTTGTGTTATCACTTTTGTTGCCACATCGTAGCCTACACGTTGCGAATGACCAAACTGCAGATCCAATACCGCCTGACTCAGATAGGGGTCTGCCTGGCTATTTGCCAGCAAATCACCGGCACCTCCAAGCAATTCTGACTGTTTTTCGTGCTGCTCTAGCCAGCCTGCCATTTCGCTGTTAGCCCGACGGTTAGAGAGAACCCAGACAGAAGCCCCCGAGGCACTGCGATTCGGCGCTGCATCTGCGTGGATGGAAACTAAAACATTAGCATTCTGTTTACGCGCAACATCAGAACGCCCCATAACTGAGATAAAATAGTCGCCATCTCGCGTCATCACCCCTTTAAACATCGGGTCATCGTTCAATAAAGCACGCAGTTTACGCGCTATCGCCAGCGTCACTGTTTTCTCTTTCAGACCACCGGCACCAGTCGCCCCCGGATCTTGACCGCCATGACCAGCATCAATCGCCACAATAACAACATCATTCACCGCCTGTGGGGCTCTGCCCGGACGGGCAACCTGATTCCCGCTACTGACATCCATTAAAGGATTACCGAGCAAAGGATGCTTCTCTACTTCTGGTGGAGGTTGCCGGGAAGGTTTAACTGCCACCGTCGTGCGCTCACGGGTATTTCCCACCGCATCAATGGTGAATATCAAATGGGTATCATTGCCATGCCGCTCGGTCGTTGCCCGTGTTTTAGCTGCCTGAGTCAGATCAACCACCAGGCGGATACTCTGCTTATCTTTAGGCGTACTGGCGCGAATACGCTTGACCATATTTTCACCACTGAAAGTCAGTGGTAATCCTTTCACCAAACCACTTTGCCGGATATCCAGCACTACCCGGTGAGGCTGACTGAGTGAAAAATAAGCATAATCAGGTTTCCCGGCAAAACGCAGGGTAACAGTCGCCCGGCTATTACCATTTGATACGGTAATATCTGAAAGGTTAGCCGCCTGAGCCAGTGAGAAGAATAATGAGAAAAAACAGAGGGCAATAATGCCCGTGACTACACGCCACATGATCAGATATCCTTTTCCATTTGCATCCTCTGAACCACCTCTCTCCCCTTTTCCGTGAGTGCTTGTAGTTCAGCCTTTCGTCCTGCTGGCTGGTAATCAAGATATAATGCGATATCAGCAATGGGTAACACACCATCTCCCCGTTGGGGCCACTCTACCAGGCAGAGTGTGTTATCGGTAAAATAGTCACGAATACCCATATATTCCAGTTCTTCAGCGTCAGCCAGTCGGTAAAGATCGAAATGGCAGACAAGGTACTGCGCAAAGGGATAGGTTTCAACCAATGTATAGGTTGGACTTTTTACTGTCCCCGAATGCCCTAAAGCCTGTAGAAAACCTCGCGTGAACGTGGTTTTCCCGGCACCAAGATCACCATACAAATAGAGAGTAACAGCGCCCTGACAGGCATGGGCAAGAGAAGCGCCCAGTGACAGGGTAGCATCTTCATCAGACAGAAACAGGGAGCTCGTTTTCATTATTTTTGTTCTACATCTCAGGATTAATAAACGCATAAAGTTCAGAAAAAAGATCCGTGGCTAACATGCCACGTGGTCCACGACGTGCAGCAAGCACATCGGCGGCCGCACCATGTATGACAGATCCTGCACAGGCAGCCTCAAACAGCGTGTGCCCCTGGCCAAGTAAACAACCAATGATACCGGATAACACATCGCCCATTCCTCCCGAAGCCATGCCAGGATTACCTACATCCGCTATCGCCATCTCCCCTGCCGCACTGACGATTAATGTGCCAGCCCCCTTGAGCACCACTGTGCCACCGAATTTTTGGGCAAGTTGCCGGGCTGCCGCTGGCCGATTATTTTCAATTTCAGCAACACTGGTGCTTAACAGCCGGGCTGCCTCACCAGGATGTGGGGTTAGCAGTCGGTTTTCCGCAAAATGATGGCTTTGCGCCAGCAGATTAAGTGCATCAGCATCCCAAAGCATCGGTTTACGGAAATTTTCCGCCATTTTCAGGGCATTCTTACTCCATTCACTCTGACCAAGGCCAGGACCAATTACCATAGCATCGGCCCACTCCATTGCCTCAGAGAGAGAAGCATCAGTCAGCGCCCCGACCATCAACTCAGGTCTGGCGGCCAGTATTGCCAGACTATTTTCCGGTCGGGTCAGAATTCTGACTAACCCGGCACCCGAACGTAATGCCGCTTCTCCTGCCATTCGTACGGCGCCTGCAGTATCCGTGTCGCCACCGACAATCACCAGCTTACCATTATCACCTTTATGCGCTGACCGTCTCAGTGGTTTCAGCCAGTGCCGTAATGAGGCTGCATCACAGCGTTGTATCGGTGCTACAGCATTTTCACCAGCACCGATGCCCAAGTCATCGCAAAACAACCGACCGGTAACATCCCGTGCTTTACCTGTCAGCAGACCGGGTTTTAATACCAGAAAGGTCAGCGTTTCATCTGCCATTATCACCGCACCAGGTACCGCGCCAGTTGCTGCATTGAGTCCACTCGGTACATCAACCGAAAATACCGGTGCCGGATGCGCATTGGCCTCATCAATTAAATCGCTATAAGGTGCCTGCGGCGCACGGTTAAGCCCCGTCCCAAATAAAGCATCAATGATAACATCTACACTTTCCGGCCACTGATCGGCTGGTTCGTGAATGACGCCACCTGATTCTAACCATGCACCACGCGCCTGAGCGGCTTCCGGGGGCCACTTACCCGGACAAGCAATCACCGTGACAATCAGCCCCGCCGCCTGAGCACGTTGTGCGATGACAAACCCATCTCCGCCATTGTTACCTGCACCACATAAAATCAGCCAGTGCTTTTTTTCTGGCCAGCGCGCACTTACCCGACGAAAAACAGCCTCACCAGCATTCTCCATCAAACGATACAAGGTGATCCTCTGAGCTTTAGCAGCTTCCCGCTCAAGATTCGCTAAACACTCTACAGGCCACACCGATTCAGGTAGACTAGAAAGGTGTTGTGCTTTTTTCAGGTTATTCATTTGTATCCTCTTGATCTTCAGCTATTCGCCCAACAAATAAAGCAGTGGGGAACCGAACTCGGCTTTCAGCAGGTCGGGATCTGTGACACAGACTTAACACCTGAAGAGCCCCGACTTAAGGCCTGGCTGGAAAAACAATATCATGGCGAAATGGCATGGATGGAAAGACATGGCATGTTACGCGCCAGACCACAAGAACTACTACCCGGAACGTTGCGAGTTATCAGCGTGCGCATGAACTACCTTCCTGCCAATGCCCATTTTGCACGCACGCTAAAAAACCCCCGACTCGGTTATGTCAGCCGCTATGCTCTGGGACGCGACTATCATAAAGTATTACGTAACCGATTAAAAAAGCTCGGTGAAAAAATTCGTGAGCATTTCAATGACGCACAGTTTCGTCCTTTTGTCGATTCAGCGCCATTACTTGAGCGCCCGCTGGCCGTCAAAGCAGGACTGGGATGGACAGGAAAACACTCTTTGGTGTTGAATCGGGAAAGTGGCTCGTGGTTCTTTCTGGGTGAACTGTTGATCAACTTGCCACTGCCAGTCGATGAACCGCAACCCGAACAATGCGGCCGTTGTGTGGCCTGCATGACACTCTGTCCAACCGGTGCGATCGTTGAACCCTATACTGTTGATGCCCGCCGCTGTATCTCTTATTTAACCATTGAACTGGAAGGCAGTATTCCTGAAGCATTACGGCCATTGATCGGTAACCGCATCTATGGTTGCGACGATTGCCAGCTTATCTGTCCCTGGAATCGCTACAGCCAACTGACAGATGAAGAAGATTTAAGTCCACGAAAACAACTTCACGCACCGGAATTGCTTGAGCTGTTTCGTTGGTCTGAAGCCTATTTTCTTCAGGTTACCGAAGGAACAGCGATACGACGTATAGGCCATCTGCGATGGTTACGTAATATCGCGGTCGCGCTGGGGAATGCACCTTATAGCGCAGAAAATATTACTGTTTTAGCTGCCCGCCAGGGGGAACATCCCCTCCTTGATGAGCATATTGAGTGGGCTATCGCACAGCAACTTGCGTCACGCAGTAAAAATGCCGTTGAAATAACCAATGCTCAGCAAAAACGTCTGGTACGTGCCATCGAAAAAGGATTACCCCGTGATGCCTGATTCGATTACAGGTACTTCATAAACTTATCCACAGATTGTGAATAAAATAAAAAAAACGTTGTCATTCAAACGTAACAGAAAGAGCAAGCAATAAAAAAAGAAATAATTAAAGTTAATTTACTTTAAAAACATTAAGATAAATATTTTTGCTAAACTGTTAAATAAATCACACACAGCATCATAACTCATCCGGCTGTGGATAAGTGTGTTAAAAAGTTTTTGACAAATCAGGATAAACGGTATCAGAGAGCACCAACGTAGTGCGAAATCAAGAGTTATGCCGATTGCATTGTGCTCCGTTTACTCTGCTATGGCTGACTGATGTTATCCGCTGACAGGGCATATCACCGAAGATATGCCCTGTCAGGGGCTACTCAAAGGGTTAGCCCGTAGTAGTCAAAAGGGAGAACGTGATAGAGATAAGTGTATCTGTTTTCATCTCTGCAGGGAGTTGCTGATAAAGTGCGCCCGCCGGGCCATAAATAGTCACCACTCCCCCCTTCAAACCAGATTTGATAATCATGCCCATCATAGGATCAACATTCTGATCATTAATCAGTTTTGAATTCATGGTATTGAGAATTGGCTTGCCATCGAGGTGTTTTTCCGAAATGTTAAATGTGACAACATCATGTTGTCGGAAGGCCTCTTTCCCTTTTTTGTCCACCACCATATAAATGCCCCCGGGGAGCAATTCATACTTCTTGCCTTTGATCCTGGCCTTTAATTTATTCTCGATCTCATTTTTTCGTGATGTGACTTTTGCATCAAGCTTGTTCAGTAACTCTTCGACGTCCTTATCTTTCAGTTTTATTTTATTCTCATAGGCATCATTAAAACCGGACATTAAAAACGGCATGCTCACTGTAAGTGCATCTCTTGAGAGTCTGTCGATCTCTGCTCAGGTCTGATTAAAATAATAAATACCTAGTGAGTAAGCACTTTTTTCATTTGCATCCGCAGGCACTATACCTTTACTTTTCAACGCTAACGCGTCAAAAGAAGATTGCAGTTTTTGATTTTTTTCTGTCAGCTGCAGTGCAGACACCTCAGCTTTTTTCTGTGCCTGTGTCATTGACAGCAGTTGTTCCCGCTGCTGTGTGGCTTCACTGATGGCTTTTTGCTTGTCACTTTCCAGACGTGTCTGCTGCGTTTTAAGGGTAACGATTTCAGTATTTAACTGTGCAGTGACATCATCCAGTTGTTTTTTCGCCGCGACAGTCTGCTGGTTTAGCGCCGCCGCAGATGCCTTCTGTTCACTTTCACGCTGGGCCAGTTGCTGTTTCAGTGTAGCAATCTCCGCGCTATGCTTAGCAGTGGATTCCGCTAACTGTTTTTTCGCCGCAGCAGCCAGCTCAGCATTCTGCTGATTTAATGCTGCCATGGATGTTTTTTGTTCACTTTCACGCTGAGCCAGTTGCCGTTTCAGTGCAGCAATCTCCGCGCTATGCTTAGCAGTGGATTCCGCTAACTGCTTTTTCGCCGCCGCAGCCAGCTCAGCATTCTGCTGATTCAGCACCGCCGCAGATGCCTTCTGTTCACTTTCACGCTGGGCCAGTTGCTGTTTCAGTGCAGCACTCTCCGCGCTATGCTTAGCACTGGTTTCCGCTAACTGTTTTTTTCGCCGCAGCAGCCAGCTCAGCATTCTGCTGATTCAATGCTGCTATGGCTGTTTTTTGTTCACTTTCACGCTGGGACAGTTGCTGTTTCAGTGCAGCACTCTCCGCGCTATGCTTAGCACTGGTTCCCGCTAACTGTTTTTTCGCCGCAGCAGCCAGCTCAGCATTCTGCTGATTCAATGCTGCTATGGCTGTTTTTTGTTCACTTTCACGCTGGGACAGTTGCTGTTTCAGTGCAGCAATCTCCACGCTGTGTTTAGCACTGGTTTCCGCTAACTCCTTTTTCCCCGCCGCAGCCTGCCCGGCACGCTGCTGATTCAGTGTTACCGCAGCTACTTTCTGTTCACTTTCGCGCTGGGCCAGTTGCTGCTTCAGCGCAGTGATTTCAGCAGATAAAACCTGCCGTGCAGCAGCCTGCTTTTTCTCTTCAGCAGCCATCTTAGTCGTCAACTGTTTGTTCTGTGACCTAAGCTGACCAGGTTCATCGGGCTGTTGTGTATTTTTTTTGCTTTTCTTTTGCAGGGAAGAGATTGCCTGAGGACGCTTATTTTGCGGTACTGATTGCGGTTTAATCGAGGCAGAACCAGGAACTGGCTTCACGGGCGGTGTAACAAGAAATGCGCCTTTCGAGCGCGGTTCTGACATTTCAGATGTTGTGGACGATGGCACATCAAGGCGCGAAATATCATTCATAAATGATGCAGACTCTGCGCTGGTAACAACCGGTAATACGCTACAACACAGAGCTAACGCCAGTTTAGTATTTCCAATACAAGACTTCTTTTTCATCCCTGTCGCTGCGGTCATTTCACATTACCGCCTTCGACATCCAGTCTGCTGACTCTTACTTTAAATTCATTAATCAACTGCTGGGAAATTACATTGCATTTATCATTAATTTTGTATTCAAAAAGAGGTGCAACGGTAGAACTTACACTTTCAGAGGATTTTGTGGCGATTGATGCATAGTATTTAGCATCTTCCATCAAACGATACAGTTCACTGGCATCTTTCTGATACTTATTATCCAGTTTTACCAGCGTACTGGTGTCCTGCAGACACTGTTGCAGAGCAGGCAGCTGACTGGCCTGACTTTTTACAATAATGCCATCATTTTTTTTCATTACGCTGCAGCCCTGCAGCAGTAACAATGAAAGACAAATTGGTGTTAACAGTTTGTTTTTAATCATCATCTCTACCCAAAAAAATTTTCCGCTGTGTTTGGCTGACATTTCATCAGAAAACCTGAGAATAAACAAGAAAGAACAGCCGACGAGAAAGGCAATTCAGGAGAGGTAAAGTTACCATGAGCGGAAAAAAGAGATAGTAGTGTTACTCCGCATTAACTTATTTCGCAAAAGTTGTAACGGTATTCAGCAACGGCTCAGCACATTGTAAAATGAAACGGTGAGTGTATACGGACACAATATTCAGCCACTCTGATGCCGACAGTGACCGACAAGAGAATACCTGAAGCCGGGATCAGCACACACCCTATCCCGGCCACGGGATACCCCTCCCTCTGCACCACTAAAGATAATCTAATTGATATGCAATCAACTCGGTTACAGCGAAAGAGGATACTTCAGAAAAACAAACGGTAGTTTAACCAAAAAAACTACGAAACCAGACACCTTGTCGGGCTAACGAAATGCCCTGTACTACCTCATACAGAGGATAAAGCGGCCAAAGAATATCCATCCCCCATAGAGTACTACCCCCAGAATCCCAGCAGCGTAAAATCTCGTCATGTAACGATTACCAATATAAATATTACGCAGCAATGCAATCAACAACGGGGTAATCAGAAAAAGTGCAGCAATGGCTGCCTGGAAGATACGGTGGCTGAATGACTGGTGGGGAATGCTGCACACACTATCACCAGGTTCCAGCATCCAGTCATATTTATTAAGCGACAGGAACTCAATGGCAAGCGCTGCAAAGGCAAAGTAAGCTGCCATGGAAAAGCAGTCTATCACTTTTTTATATGCGCTTTCTTTTATCATTTAGAAGGGTACGTAATGCTATGGTAGAGCTGTTACGGCTCAGCATATTAAGGTCTGCAATCACCTGAACCGCTCGGCAGCAACTCACTGCCAGGGCGGACAATAGAGACGTATGGTGACAATAGCCCTACAAATCATATTGCCAGGCTACACACGCGCTGAATTGTCCCAAGAATGACCACCACCAATAGATAATCACCACGATTAGCCCAAATCCATAGAGGAGCGCTTTGAAGATGTCTTTGATAAAGATATCACGCACCAGGGCGATCAGGAGCGGCATTCCCAGTAAGAGCAGAAACAGAGGGGCTGTGATGTCTCGTGTGTCGTCAGGGTCCCGGGGTATGCTACAGACGCTATCGCCCGGCTCACGCATCCAGTCATATTCATTGATGTTAAAGACCTGCATGCATACATAAACGAGTATGAAGTATGCCCCCAGAGAGATAATTTCGATTAGTCTTGTTCTATCTATTTTCATCAATTTATTTCCAGTAGCCTTTTGATGTGCGGACGAATGGATACCAGGCGTTCACCGTATGAGATGTAGTCGAATTCGTGGGAACCTCGTATCGGTTTCATGTGGATGAAACGTAAAAACTCACTGAGTTTTCTTTCTGTACCCCGGTTGTAGCGAATCCCGGCCATTTCGTACTGTATTTCTGTCGGGTGTAGGGTGGCAGCATCCGGATGGTCATAGAGAATCAGGTCTCTGAGGTGTTGTGCGACCAGACGCAGGTTGAATTCGTCTTCAAGCAGGCAGTTGGCAAGTTCGAGCTGGTCACGTGTGGTCAATGAGCCAGGATCGAGCCCGAGCGTTCTGGCGGCGACACGGATTTGCATAGCAACTGAGCCAACGGATGTGCGGTCTGCCGGGGTAACGTTTTTGATGAAGCTAAATTGTTCACGCCAATTGAGGATCAGGGGTTTATATGCTTCCGGTTTACCCCCTGTTTCAATCCAGGCAACACCGCCCAAGAGTTCAGGCGGTATGCCAAAGACATTAGCTGATTCGATGATAAGTTGCCTGTTGTACTGAACGTAGGCGTCTTTGTATGCGTTTGAGTAGTATTCTCCGCTTTTCCGCTCAGGATTGTTTCGGGTCAGTTTCCAGTAGATTACATCGATCTCGTCCCACTTTCTGAATTTTAACCGCGTAATTTCACAGAATCTGTTTCGGGCTACGATAGTGTTTTTCATTAAGTTTCCCACTCTTAATAAATACGCTCATCCCAGATGCTGTAGCCACTGGTTCCGGCAATGTGGTGTTTCCAGTCAATGCTTTTGTATCCAACGGATATCATTTCTTCAGGCTGATTGTCAGCATGAGTAAGGGCATGGGGGTAGGATACGGTGATGTTACTCAGACTTGCGCCGGTCAGTTGAATGGAGTAGTACTTTTCTTGCGCACCAGTTTGTGATGTGCGATAAAAGTCAAAAAGGAGTTCAAGCTCTTCGTTATCGGTAATAGCAATATTAAGGAGTGGTGATGATTTATCAATAGGTTTGCAGAATCTGACCGGATGGTGGTTAGTGTGTTGACTGCGACTAATGGCATGGTCAAACTGGAGGAAAAAAATCTGATCCTGATGTCCAATTTGGTATTTATTGCCGATGGAGTCAATAGTGCAGCATCCAGCAGTGATGACACCCTGTTTCTTGCCGGTAATAGTCACGTAGATGTTATTTGCCATGTCAATTTTGTCCTTTGTATGGTTTGCCTCCGAAAAGCCGTTCCTTGCCGGAGGATGTTCGATGAAGCATTATTTGACTGGTGGAACTATAAACAGGGAAAAATAAAAAAAGTGCAACAGGAACTGCGGAGATGTTGTGGATTTTTATGCACGAATTCTAGAAATGTCACCATTGGAATTCAATAGAAAGGTGAAATTTATTTACGTTAATCGAGAAGTATGAGTCTTCGTACGCGATGGATACCAAAGATTATATGCCCCTACCAGACCAAAAACTGACGCTTCTGCCTTAATACCGCCAATTCCAAAAATAAGATTGCTCTATAACAATGGCAGTATGAACAGCTAGTAACATCAATAACTGTTCCTGTATAGATAAGAACTACAGATTTTCGCCACGAGTTAAAACAGATTGTGTGCTGTTTTACACAGCAAGGTGTGCTATATCAAACGGAATGAGATGAATTTGGAGCGGGAAACGAGACTCGAACTCGCGACCCCGACCTTGGCAAGGTCGTGCTCTACCAACTGAGCTATTCCCGCATTAGAGATGGGTTGATACTATTTTTATTGCTTACACTTTGGAGCGGGAAACGAGACTCGAACTCGCGACCCCGACCTTGGCAAGGTCGTGCTCTACCAACTGAGCTATTCCCGCGTCATAGCGCATAAAGCTTGTTTTCTGTTGTTTCATCCACAATCTGGAGCGGGAAACGAGACTCGAACTCGCGACCCCGACCTTGGCAAGGTCGTGCTCTACCAACTGAGCTATTCCCGCTTTGTGCTGCGATGTAAACCACAGGGTGCGAATTATACGAAAATTCTTTCCCCCTGCAAGCCTTACCCTGCACTATTTTTTCTGTAGCGATTTAAATGCTGAATAAAACAACAGAACGCGGATAAAAACAGCACGTTCCGCCGTCACCGGGTTACAATTGAATAAAATGTTGCCGATAGTAAGCAAGTTCAGCCACTGACTCACGGATATCATCGAGCGCCTGATGTGTGCCGCGCTTTTTGAAACCGGGTAATATTTCTGGTTTCCAAAGACGTGCCAACTCTTTAAGCGTACTGACATCAAGATAGCGATAATGAAAATAGGCTTCCAGTTCAGGCATATACTTAAACAGAAAGCGCCTGTCCTGGCCAATGCTGTTGCCACAAATAGGTGACTGATTAGCTGGTACCCACTGACGCAAAAAATCCAGCGTAGCCAGCTCTGCGGCACGTTCATCGATAGTGCTGTGCTTAACTCTTTCTACCAGTCCGCTGTGAGTGTGTGTTTTAACATTCCACTCATCCATCAGAGATAACTGCGCGTCAGACTGATGCACTGCCAGCACAGGCCCTTCTGCCAGGATGTTCAACTGTGCATCGGTCACCAACGTGGCAATCTCGATAATGCGATCCTGTCCGGGGTTCAAACCGGTCATTTCAAGGTCAATCCAGATAAGATTCTGCGTTTTTTCCGTCATAAGAGGGTCTCAAGGTGGCTTATATCATATTCTTTAACAGTGTATCATAGCCCTTTTGCCCCGGCAGGGCGAAGTGACTCAGTGGTGAGGTCGTGTGAGTAAAAATAAACTCTCAAGAGGTCAGCAGCGCCGTGTAAACGCCAATCATGATCGCCGTCTGAAACATAATGATAAGCCAGAATCTGACGATACACTTTTTGCAGAGGCCCGTGATGGTATCGTTATCAGCCGCTTTGGTATGCATGCCGATGTCGAGGACGACGATGGCTCAGTGCATCGCTGTAATATCAGACGTACCTTACGCTCGCTGGTGACAGGTGATCGGGTTCGCTGGCGTCCGGGTTTACAAGGCAGTGCGATGGTCAAAGGCATTGTTGAGGCGGTGCATGAACGCACCTCCGTGTTAACGCGTCCCGATTTTTATGATGGCGTCAAACCCATTGCAGCCAATATAGACCAGATTGTGATTGTTTCGGCCATTTTGCCAGAATTATCGCTGAATATTATCGATCGCTATCTGATTGCCTGTGAAACATTAGGTATCGAACCATTGCTGGTACTGAATAAGACCGATTTGCTTGATGCACAAGGAATGCAATGGGTCACGGAACAAATGAGCATTTATCAAAAAATCGGCTACCAGGTTTTGATGGTCTCCAGCTACCAAAAGCAAGGATTAGCCAGCCTCGAAAAAGCGCTGACAGACAGAATCAGCATTTTTGCCGGTCAGTCCGGTGTCGGTAAGTCCAGCCTGCTTAATGCCTTACTTGAGTTTCCCGAGAATCAGGAGGAGATCCTCACCAACTCCGTGTCTGGTGTTTCCGGTTTGGGCCAGCACACCACCACCGCAGCACGCTTGTATCACTTTCCCCATGGTGGCGATGTGATCGATTCACCCGGCGTGCGTGAATTTGGCTTGTGGCATCTGGAACCCAATGAAATTACTCAGGGCTTTATTGAATTTCGCCCGTTGCTTGGTCAATGTAAATTTCGTGATTGTAAGCATGGTAACGATCCAGGCTGCGCGTTACGCGAAGCCGTCGAACAAGGTGAAATTGATGCCATACGCTTTGAAAGCTACCACCGCATCATGGAAAGCATGCAGGAAATGTCACTGAAAACACGGCGTAGTTTTTCTCAATCCGACAACTGAGCAGCCATTTATCCCTGCCGGGAGACAAGATAGCCTAATCGCAGCACCGCTGTTACAATCCCGGCTTTATTAAACCACGTTCCTGTTCCCTGGAGGTTCGCGTGTTAAAACGTATCAAACTTGGCTTCAATAAACTGTTACCGAAAAAAGCCCTGACTGAACTTGCCGGCTGGCTTGCCAGTAAGCGTGCCGGCTGGCTAACCAAAGCACTGATCGATATTTTTGTCTGGTGCTATAAAGTCGATATGCGCGAAGCGGCAAAACCAGATACCGCGGCCTACCGCTCTTTCAATGATTTTTTTGTCAGGGAATTACGCGAAGATGCGCGGGCAATCGACACAGATCCTAACCATCTGGTGATGCCTGCCGATGGCGCTATCAGTCAGCTGGGGCCGATTGAGGGCGATCGTCTGTTCCAGGCGAAGGGCCACACCTACTCACTTGAAGCACTACTGGCAGGCGATCTTCGTATCGCTGAACATTTTAACGAAGGTAGTTTTGTCACCACTTATCTTTCACCGCGCGATTATCACCGTGTCCATATGCCCTGCAATGGCATTCTGCGGGAGATGATCTACGTGCCTGGTGATTTGTATTCAGTCAATCCACTGACAGCCGAAAATATTCCCAACCTGTTTGCACGTAACGAACGGGTTATCTGCTTCTTTGAGACTGAGTTTGGCCCCATGGTGCAAATTTTGGTCGGTGCCACTATCGTAGGCAGTATTGAAACAGTATGGGCTGGTACGCTTACTCCGCCTCGTGAAGGTATTATCAGGCGCTGGCAATATCCTGAGGCTGAACAACCTGGTGCCGTCGTGTTACTGAAAGGCCAGGAGATGGGACAATTCAAACTGGGTTCAACTGTGATTAACCTTTTTGCACCCGGAAGGGTACAACTGTCAGATACTCTAAGCGCTGGCAGTAAAACCCGCCTGGGAGAGATGCTGGCTAACGCCACTGCCACCCGTTCCTCATCCCCGGCCCTCTAAGCGAGCGAACCCCGATGTTACGCCTGATTGCGGTTTTTTTAATTAGCCTATTACTGATGCAAAACGCATCTGCAGCGGCACTCCCTGATCCAGCACAGATTCGTCAGCAACTGGATGAGGTAAAAGCCGATAAAACTCAGCCGAATCAGGCAGAGATGATTGAAAGCCTGCAAAGCACCTTGAGCTGGCTGGAAGAGCGACAAAAATCACTCAATAACGGCAAAGAGTATCAGCAGGTCATTGATGCTTTCCCGCGTGTGGCGCGTGATTTGCGTCAGCAAATCACCGCCAACAGTGATTCTGTGAAAACGGTGCGCTCAACACTAAGCGCAGCAGAGTTAGACCAGGAGATCCTGCAAGTGAGTAGCCAGCTGCTCGAAGAGGGCCGACAGGCCCAACAGGAGCAGGATCGGGTACGCGAAATCAACGACTCACTGACACAACTGCCAACACAGCAGACCGAAGCGAGACGGGCTGTTAACGAAACAGAACGACGTCTGCAAGGGCAAAGCGCATCGTCTACCCCACAAACTATCGTAAGAAATATCGCCCGACAGGCTGAGTTTGCTGCACAGAAAGCCCGTGTGGATGAGCTTGAACTGGCTCAATTATCCGCCAGCAACCGACAGGAACTGGCCCGTCTGCGCAGTGAGGTTCATCAGCAAAAAGCCGCGCAACTTGATAGCTATCTGCAGGCCCTGCGTAATCAATTAAACAATCGCCGTCAACGTGAGGCCGAACTGGCTCTCGAGCGTACAGAGCAGCTTGCAGAAAGCAGTGGCGAATTGCCAGAATCCATCAGTAAACAATTTTTGATCAACCGTGAACTCTCCGCTGCGCTGCATCAGCAGGCGGAGAAGATGGACAGTGTTGCCACACAACAACGCGTAGTAGTAAACCAAACTCTGCAGGTTCGTCAGGCCCTCAGCACGCTCCGCGAGCAGTCTCAGTGGCTGGGTATTTCTAACATTCTCGGTGAAGCCTTACGCGCCCAGGTTGCACGACTACCCGATAAACCAAAACCACAGCAGCTTGAAAATGATATGGCGGATCTCAGAGTGCAGCGTCTGCATTATGAGGATCTTCTCGAACAACAAAATCTGCTGTTACTGATGAAACAGAGCGATGGCTCACCGCTGACCACAGAACAGCGGCGTATTCTTACTGCCCAACTGAAAACACAGAGTGATTTAATCAGCTCTCTGCTCTCTGGCTGCGATAATTTAATCCTGGAGACCACTAAACTCCGGGTCGCCAACGGGCAATTAAATGATGCGTTGAATGAGGTCCGGGAGGCAACACATCGTTATCTGTTCTGGACCGCGGATGTTAATCCGGTCAATTTTAAATTCCCGCTTGAGTTGTTGCGCGATTTACGCAACCTGTTATCTCTGGATACCTTTGGCCAGTTAGGTCGTGCAGTGGTGATGATGTTCACCGGCCAGGAGACGTTACTGCCTGTGTTGGGAGCCCTGCTGTTAGTTGCCCTTAGTCTGAGCTCCCGCCGTCATTATCGCGCTTTTCTCAGTCGTGCAGCCAGCAGTGTCGGTAAAGTCAATCAGGATAAGTTCACTCTGACATTACGCACCGTATTCTGGTCGGTTGTTGTTGCTGTGCCGCTGCCGGTGCTCTGGATGACTCTGGGATATGGCTTACAGCATGCATGGACATGGCCAATCGCAGTCGCGGTGGGAGATGGTGTGACTGCCACGGTCCCTCTGCTGTGGATTTTTATGATAAGCGCTGCATTTGCCCGTCCTCAGGGCTTATTTATCGCCCATTTCCACTGGCCACGTCACCGGGTTGAACGTGCAATGCGTTACTATACGCTATGCATTGGCCTTGTCGTGCCTTTAACCATGCTGCTTATCAGCTTCGATAACCTCGATGATCGGCAGTTTTCCTCTACGCTTGGCCGTCTCTGTTTCATCCTTATCTGCGGCGCATTGAGTATTGTCACGGTCAGCCTCAAACGTTCTGGCATTCCCCTGCATCTCGATAAAGAAGGCAATGGGGAAAACCTAATCAATACCATCCTGTGGAATATTCTGATTGCTGTTCCACTGGTTGCTGCAATTGCTTCCTGCGCAGGCTATCTGGCGACAGCACAGGCTCTGCTGGCACGCCTCGAAACCTCTGTCGCCATCTGGTTTTTTTTACTGGTTATCTATCACATTATCCGTCGCTGGATGCTCATTCAACGACGGCGCATCGCCTTTGAACGCGCCAGGCAACGACGTGCAGAAATTCTCGCACAACGCGCGAAGAGTGGTGATGAGTCCGGCTCTGCCGCCGGAAACTCAGACCTTCCTGAAATGGATGAGCCGGTAATTGACCTCGATACCATCAGTGCGCAATCGCTGCGCCTTGTGCGTTCAATACTGACACTGATTGCGCTGTTATCGGTGATCATTCTCTGGTCTGAACTCCATTCTGCATTCGGCTTCCTTGAAAACATTCGTCTGTGGGATGCCAGCACAACCGTTCAGGGAGTAGAAAACATTCAGCCGATCACCCTGGGATCGGTATTGATCGCCATCCTGGTGTTGATTGTTACTACTCAGCTGGTCAGAAATATGCCAGCCCTTCTGGAGCTGGCGCTGTTACAGCACCTTAGTCTGACCCCCGGTACCGGTTATGCGATCACCACGCTGCTAAAGTATCTGTTAATTCTGTTCGGCGGGCTGGCTGGTTTTTCCATGATTGGCGTAGACTGGTCAAAACTTCAGTGGCTGGTTGCAGCCTTGGGGGTTGGGCTTGGCTTCGGATTACAGGAGATTTTCGCCAATTTTATTTCTGGATTGATCATTTTATTTGAAAAACCTATCCGTATTGGCGATACCGTGACAATTCGTGACCTGACAGGTAGCATCACACGCATCAATACCCGGGCAACGACAATCACCGACTGGGATCGCAAAGAGATCATTGTTCCTAATAAAGCCTTTATTACAGAACAATTCATTAACTGGTCGCTGTCAGACTCAGTAACACGGGTTGTACTGACCATCCCGGCCGATGCCAGTGCAAAAAGCGAGGAAGTGACAGAGGTGTTACTCAGTGCGGCGAAAAAATGTCATCTGGTGCTGGATACACCACACCCGGAAGCCTATCTGGTGGATTTACAACAAGGTATACAACTGTTCGAACTGCGTGTACATGCCGCAGAAATGGGGCATCGTATGCCACTTCGTCACGAACTCCATCAACTTATTCTCAGAGAGTATCAGACTCATGGCCTGGAAATGCCATTCCCGCCTTTCCAGGTGCGAATGGAAACTCTCGGCCGTACACCGTTAAATAAAAATGCTCCTTCGGCAAGGACCTATCGTTCCGGAGGGCTGTAAACTGCCCTCCAGCACATCCATTCAACTACGATTAATGTCGAACGCTATCACATCACTGAGACGTTCGGCATTAAGAGCCAGCATCACCAGTCTGTCCACTCCAATGGCCACACCTGAACACTCAGGAATGCCATGAGAAAGTGCCTCCAGCAGTAGTTCATCGACAGGTTGTACCGTCATTCCCCGTGCTGCACGTTGCCGGTTATCTCTTTCAAAACGCTGACGCTGCTCACGGCTATCGGTCAGTTCACGAAACCCGTTCGCCAGTTCCACCCCTTTGAAATAGACTTCAAAACGTTCGGCTACCCGATGGTCTTCACTGCTGATCTCTGCCAACGCCGCCTGGCTGGCGGGGAAATGATAAATCACCACCGGTTTCTCTTTGCCAATGTGTGGTTCAACACCGAGCATGAACAGTAACTGTAATAAAATATCCCGGTCATCTTCACGCCGGGCCAGTTCGCCTTCGCCTGACTTTTCAGCCGCCAGACGCAGTTGTTGCAGATCACAGGATAACGGATCGAGATCGAGATAGCGTAAAAATGCCTGTTGATAGGAAAGCATCTCCACTGGCGGGCATTCAAGCACACACTGCAGCAGGTCATCTACTTCGTTGATCAGCCGATACATATCATAATGCGGACGATACCACTCCAGCATAGTAAACTCAGGATTATGATATTGCCCTGATTCCTCATTTCTGAACGCCCGGCAAATCTGAAAAATGGGGCCGCTGCCTGCCGCCAATAACCGCTTCATATGATACTCAGGACTGGTTATCAGATATAAATCTTGTCCTTCACTGCGCCCGGGGCCTACGAAATGCGTGGTGAAAGTCACCAAATGAATATCAGTCACCCTCGCTCTGCTCATTGCGGGGGTTTCTACTTCCAGTAGCCCCCGGTCGGCAAAGAAGCGGCGGATCTCATTAATAATCGCTCCACGCTTAAGCAAATTGTCAATGGTGGCACTGGGTTGCCAGAGGATCGTGTCGTTCATCATTAACGCTCTTTATTTCATAAGGAGGGGGAGTCTACCTGCATTACCTGCACCATACAAATTACCCACAAATCTGATAATTTGATCTACAGTTAAAGAAGCAAAAAATTGATGTAAAAAATATTGCAAATTCACTGTATTAACTGAATTCCGGGGCAGTCATGATGAAGCTATGGCAAACATTTATCTCAGCCGCAAAGCGACTTCTGTTTCGTCAGGGTATGACGATTCCGGAAGGTATTAAGCCAGTCGAATCTTTTGACTCCAGGCGTTATCTTGGACGCTGGTATGAAATAGCCCGCTTTGACCACCGTTTTGAACGGGGTCTGACGCAGGTCACGGCTACCTATCTGGACGGAGAAAAAGAGCACATTCAGGTAGTCAATCGTGGCTTCAATGAAAAAAAGCAACGCTGGCAGGAGAGCCGTGGCAAAGCGCGATTTATCAACGACACTGATCAGGCGGCGCTGGAAGTCTCTTTCTTCGGGCCATTTTATGCCGGATACAACGTTATCGCGCTGGATGATGACTACCAGTACGCATTAGTTTGTGGTCCGAATCGCCGTTTTTTATGGCTTCTTGCACGAACAGCACACCCGCGTAAAGAAAATATCGACTTCCTCCTGCATCAGGCACAACGCCTGAATTTTGATATCAGCAAACTGATTTGGGTGAGCGACAGGCCATAATCCCTTCCTGCCAACAGAGTGCCCGGTTAGCGTAATTATGGTAGCGAGTTTTTTCTATATGTAAAAAATCCCGATGAACATGCTGCCTCAATATCAAAGAAAATTTTATTGATATATCTGAAGCTAAACATCTGAATGCCAGACTCAGCTAACTGGATAGCCAGAAAAAGAATAGAAGCAGGTTTGATTAACATTATACCTGTCGTTATTTATCGCGCAACTATGCACTTGCAGTGTATAGTTATCTTTATTGGTGCAGTATTTATTTTTTCACTTATTACTGTGAAAAATAGTGACGGCACAGCTCAGGGTTTTCTGTTCTTTCCTCTGCTGATATTTATATTGCAATACGTCAGTGCTTACTTCACTTCTTTGACGATAATCAGTTGCCCCCTCACAGCAAATATCACAATTTTATTCAGAGAGACAAGTCGAACTAAAAACCTGTCTGGTAAAAAACGTTATTTACTATCAGAATAGCAGACACTAAAGAAGATAATAAAAGCACCATAAGCCTGGCTAATATTAATTCTGTAGAAAAAACCCTTTTTATAGATACGTTAAAAGAAGTAACTGGTATTAATTTTTAGCACCACATTTATAGCGGATGTTTTGCTATCACTGTTTGTTATCGCGCCCACAAAGCAGTGCACAGCGCTGGTGTAACAGCAAGTTACTGTGCACTATTTAATTTTCAACAAGTAATACTACTGTCACCAGATACACCAGCTTCTGTTATTTTGCACTACGCTGAATCGCTTTTCCTCCGGCAGAGATATCTTCGCCTACACCACGCACGGTATTACATGCGGTCAGGGCACTGGATATCATCAACACGGACAGGACGGTTATTACCATTCGCTTTATCATCGTACACCTCTCTTTCATATTATCGCTGCAGGATCATGATGCCGTTTCTGGCAGTGATCACATTGCATTGCCTATCTGACGCAATTTTTATACATCTCATGGGAGTCTAGCAGAGGTAACGTTTTGCAGAGGGTAGTATGATGCGCTGCAGGCAGGGAAAACGAAGGAGAAGTGAAAACACAGGAGCACAATCAAGGCCCCTGTGCGGAAAAACTTACTTCACACGCGAGACATATTCACTACTGCGCGTATCAACGCGGATCACTTCACCAATCTGAACGAAAAGTGGCACTTTTACCACCGCACCAGTAGATAACGTGGCAGGTTTGCCACCGGTACCTGCGGTATCGCCTTTCAGGCCTGGATCAGTATCCACCACTTCCAGTTCGACGAAATTAGGTGGCAATACCTGAATTGGTTTACCGTTCCATAACGTCACAATACACTCGGCATTATCGAGTAACCATTTTGCTGCCTCACCAACCGTTTTCTCTTCAACCGGATGTTGTTCGAAACTTTCCGGGTGCATAAAGTGATAGAACTCACCATCGTTGTACAGATAGTTAAGGTTAGTATCCACCACATCTGCGCCTTCAGCAGAATCAGTTGATTTAAACGTTTTTTCTACCCGGCTGCCGGTCAGCAAGCGACGCATTTTCACACGTGCAAAAGCCTGACCTTTGCCGGGTTTCACAAATTCACTGGATTCGATGGCATAAGGCTCGCCTTCGAACATGATTTTAAGACCGGGACGGAAATCGTTGCTAGAATAAGTCGCCATAAAGGCCCTCTACAATTTAACACTGGTACTTAGCCAAAAAAATGGCACACATTGTAACCCTAAATACCCCTGAACGAGAAGAATGGTTGTATCAACTTGCCGATGTAATTACTGATCCGCATGAATTACTACACATTTTAGATCTCGATGACCACCCAGACCTGCGTGCTGGCAGTGATGCACGCCAGCTTTTTGCCCTGCGTGTACCTCGCCACTTTGCTGCACGAATGAAAAAAGGCGATCCTGATGACCCGTTACTACGACAGGTTATCACCGATCGTCAGGAGTTCAGACTTAGCGAAGGTTACAGTACTGACCCGCTCGATGAACAGAACAGCGTGGTACCGGGTTTATTACACAAATACCATAATCGGGCACTACTGCTGGTTAAAGGGGGTTGTGCCGTGAATTGCCGCTACTGTTTCCGCCGCCATTTCCCCTATCAGGACAATCAGGGAAACAAACGTAACTGGCTGCAAGCGCTGGACTACATTCGCCAGCACGATGAGCTTGATGAGATTATTTTCTCCGGTGGCGATCCCTTAATGGCGAAAGACAGTGAACTGGCCTGGTTGATCTCAGAACTGGAACAGATACCGCACCTGAAGCGGTTACGTATCCACAGTCGTTTACCTGTGGTAATCCCGGCCCGTATCACCGAAACCCTCTGCCAGCGGCTTGCCTCATCACATCTGCAGATACTGTTTGTCAGCCACATCAATCATGCACAGGAGATTGATCAGAGTGTAAGACATGCACTCTCACAGCTTAAACAGGCTGGAGTGACATTGCTCAATCAGAGTGTATTACTCAAAGGTGTGAATGATCAGGCTGATATTCTGGCACAGCTCAGTCAGGCACTGTTTGATGCCGGCGTGCTCCCCTACTATCTGCATGTGCTGGATAAAGTACAGGGTGCGGCTCATTTTTATGTTTCAGACCATGATGCAAGAAAAATTGTCGGGGAGCTGCTCAGGCTGGTTTCTGGCTATCTGGTTCCCAGGCTGGCAAGAGAAATTGGTGGTGAAGCGAGTAAAACGCCTCTCGACTTAGGCCTGCGTCAGGAGTAGTTGAGATTGCTCAGACAAAGGAAAAATGAATTCCTTTGTCTGACGGCGTTTCAGCATGTGGCTACGGGCAGCGGTAGACCTGTCCTGTCATCTTACTGTCGAGAGGGGCAAAGCTTGACCAGATAGTCATGGTCGGACTGTTTGCACCATAAATCACATTCCCCCCCATTTCAGCCGCACGATTACGCAGATCATTAGCTGCACCACGCAAAGAACTACTTTCACCGCCACCAGCGCCACTCAACCAGTTATTCTGTGAACCCGTCAGTCCACCGAGCAACTGACAGTTACTGGCTGGTTGCTTATCAGTAAATGTCACGCGCTCACCTGCAGAGGTTAAAACATTCGAGCTACTGCATCCGGCGAGAAGTAAAACGGCCGCAGCAGAAAGAGCGGATAATAATTTGATACGCATTTTAGTCACCATAATGATTAACAAATACAGTTATAGCCACCAGCTTACCGGAAAAACAGGTGAGCTGATAAGCATCCCTTGCCGAGGAAAGAGACCTATTATTACACACCCGGTATCATACTCATCAGCCTTGCGTGCAGATATTCAACATCTTACTCAACTGCCCTCTCTGAAAAACAAAAAACCCCCTGTCACAGGACAGAGGGTTTCTTTCAGACAACATGACTCGTGGTCGGTCTGGTATTACATCATACCGCCCATACCACCCATGCCGCCCATACCGCCGCCAGCAGCACCTAAATCAGGCGCATCAGCTTTAGGCAGATCAGTCACCATACATTCGGTGGTGATCATCAGGCCAGCTACAGAAGCTGCATATTGCAGTGCGGAACGGGTTACTTTGGTTGGGTCCAGAATACCGAACTCAATCATGTTACCGTACTCTTCAGTCTGTGCGTTATAACCGTAGTTACCTTCGCCCGCTTTAACGGTGTTCGCAACAACGGAAGGCTCTTCACCGGCATTAGAAACGATCTGACGCAGAGGGGATTCCATTGCACGCAGGGCAACTTTAATTCCCACGTTCTGATCTTCGTTCTGACCAGTCAGGTTACCCAGTACAGCAGCAACACGTACCAGCGCAACACCACCACCAGCAACAACACCTTCTTCCACTGCGGCACGGGTAGCATGCAGTGCATCTTCTACACGTGCTTTCTTCTCTTTCATTTCAACTTCAGTTGCCGCTCCAACTTTCAGTACAGCAACGCCGCCTGACAGTTTAGCAACACGTTCCTGCAGTTTTTCACGATCGTAGTCAGAAGTCGCATCTTTGCTCTCTTTGCGGATTTGCTCCAGACGACCATCGATATCAACACGCTCACCCACACCGTCAATGATAGTGGTGGTGTCTTTGTTGATCACAACACGTTTAGCCTGTCCGAGATCTTCGAGTGTCGATTTCTCCAGATCCATACCGATCTCTTCAGAAATCACAGTACCACCGGTCAGCACAGCAATATCCTGCAGCATCGCTTTACGACGATCACCAAAACCTGGTGCTTTCACTGCGGCAACTTTTACGATTCCACGCATGGTGTTCACTACCAGCGTTGCCAGCGCTTCACCTTCAACATCTTCAGCGATGATCAGCAGTGGTTTACCGGCTTTCGCAACAGCTTCCAGTACAGGCAGCATTTCACGGATGTTAGATATTTTTTTGTCTGCCAGCAGAATGAATGGACTTTCCAGCTCTACTGAACCTGTTTCTGGCTTATTAATGAAGTAAGGAGAGAGGTAACCGCGGTCAAACTGCATACCTTCAACCACACTCAGTTCATCCTGCAGGCCGGTGCCTTCTTCAACAGTGATAACACCGTCGTTACCCACTTTTTCCATCGCTTGAGCGATCAGAGTCCCGACACTTTCATCGGCGTTAGCGGAAATAGTACCAACCTGAGCAATGGCTTTAGAATCAGAGCATGGTACAGAGAGTTTTTTCAGTTCTTCTACCGCTGCAACCACAGCCTGATCAATACCGCGTTTTAAATCCATGGGATTCATGCCCGCAGCCACCGCTTTCAGGCCTTCAGTCACAATAGACTGAGCCAGTACGGTTGCAGTGGTTGTACCGTCACCCGCAGCATCGTTTGCTTTCGATGCCACTTCTTTCACCATCTGTGCACCCATGTTTTCGAACTTGTCTTCCAGCTCGATTTCACGCGCTACAGAAACACCATCTTTAGTGATAGTCGGTGCACCGAAAGATTTGTCCAGTACTACGTTGCGGCCTTTAGGCCCCAGAGTCACTTTTACTGCATCTGCGAGGACATTAACCCCACGTAACATTTTTACGCGCGCGTCATTGCCGAATTTTACGTCTTTAGCTGCCATGTTATGTATCCCTTAATTTGGTTTAGTTCAGTAAGGTAAGCGTGGAAATTACGCTTCAACAATCGCCAAAATGTCGCTTTCAGAAATAATCAGCACTTCTTCGTTATCGATTTTTTCAGTCTTGGCGCCATAACCTTCATTGAAAATAACCACATCACCCACTTTCACATCGAGGGGTTTCAATTCACCGTTTTCCAGAATACGACCGTTACCTACAGCCAGCACATCAGCACGGGTAGATTTACCGGCTGCTGAGCCAGTCAGCACGATGCCGCCAGCAGATTTAGATTCCACTTCTTTCCGCTTGACGATAACACGGTCGTGCAGGGGACGAATTTTCATTGATAGCTCTCCTTTGAGAAATCCAATCAGTCGGTTGGGATAAAAGCCGGGCGTTCAGGCATCCGGCGTTGTGACAGAGAGATAGGGATCGCCCGGCTCGCTTTCAAGGGGCAAAATAAAATTTTTTTCACCCATGAAGAAAGCAGTATTGTCACCTTATCTCATCTTATCAGTAAGAAAGCGGTATCATGGCAGACACCGCCGTATGGCAAGAAAATGATATGAACAGCCCGGATTTTAAGGACTGCTGAGGAAATTACGGTTCGTCTTGTCCGATACGCGAAGAGTTTTTACGCTCAAACTCCCCATCCACCGTGTAGCCTTCACGCTCCGCACTACCACGCCAGACCCGAAGGTGTGGTAATAATTTCAGTGTCAAATGCTTCTGCACCGGTGGCAGTAGCAGCAAGAGGCCAAGAAAATCGGTTAAGAAACCGGGTAATAACAGCAGTACACCAGCAATCACCAGCGAAACACTTTTCACCATCTCTGATGCCGGGCTTTCACCTACCTGCAATTTTTGCTGCATTAGCATGATGTTCCTGATCCCCTGGTTTTTCACCAGTGAAATACCAGCAACTGAGGTGAGGATCACCAGAAGCAGCGTGAAAAATACGCCTATCACATCGGCAACCTGAATGAAGAGAGAAATCTCTATCCAGGCAAGGAGAAAAAGAAGCAATAAAGGTAACCAACGCACAGGTCTCTCCTGTCTGTCATCGCTATCCCGTGAACCGCAATAGCATAAAAATGGAAGATCTCTCGATCCTGATAAGTGACTATGTTGACGCTATGGCACCGAATTTCAAGGCCTGGAAAATCGTAATACCGGAATAGCATTCTCTTATGAGGTGATTTTGTCCTCAATCAGGTAGGCTATGAGTGGTGTTTACACTGCTGGTAAACCGGCTATACGCCAGACAGCAGAGCGCCTGGCACTCACTCTACCTGAACAGCCTGTTTACAAGGTAGTGGGACTGCCACGATTATGTGTAATAACATGCAAAGATAACTCAAGAAGGGTCACCATGGTTGATACTATCCGCATTGAAGAAGATCTTTTAGGCACCCGTGAAATTCCCGCAGATGCCTATTACGGTATTCACACACTGCGAGCCTGCGAAAACTTCCCCATCAGTCACAGTAAAATCAGCGATATCCCGGAACTGGTGCACGGCATGGTCATGGTAAAAAAAGCAGCGGCAATGGCGAATAAAGCCCTGCAAACATTACCCCGTCATATTGCTGAGGCCATCATCACTGCCTGTGATCAGGTGTTGGAACAGGGAAAATGTCTGGATCAGTTCCCGGTAGATGTCTATCAGGGTGGCGCAGGCACTTCAGTAAATATGAATACCAATGAGGTGCTGGCCAATATTGCACTGGAAATTCTTGGTCATCAGAAGGGGGAATATCAGTTCTTAAATCCTAATGATCATGTGAATAAATGTCAGTCAACCAATGATGCTTACCCCACAGGTTTTCGAATCGCGGTATACCGCTCGCTGCTCAATTTGCTTGAGGCTATCGAAACATTACGCGGCAGCTTTCAGCAACAAGCCTCTGCTTTCTCAACAATCCTGAAAATGGGGCGAACTCAACTTCAGGACGCAGTTCCTATGACACTGGGGCAAGAATTCCATGCCTTTGATATCCTGCTAAAAGAAGAGATTAAAAATCTGCTCCGCACTGGCGAATTATTACTGGAAGTCAACCTGGGCGCGACGGCCATTGGTACACGACTCAATACTCCTGAGGGTTATCAGGCTCTGGCGGTAGAGAAACTGGCAGAAATCAGTCAACTACCTTGTGTTGCTGCAGAAGACCTGATTGAAGCCACCTCCGATTGCGGTGCGTATGTCATGGTGCACAGCGCGCTAAAACGGCTCGCGGTAAAACTGTCGAAAATATGTAACGATCTGCGCCTGCTTTCATCAGGGCCACGCGCGGGGCTGAATGAAATTAATCTGCCGCAATTACAGGCAGGCTCCTCGATCATGCCGGCAAAAGTAAATCCGGTGATCCCTGAAGTCGTCAATCAGGTCTGTTTCAAAGTGATTGGGAATGATGTGACCGTGACCATGGCTTCTGAAGCAGGGCAACTGCAATTAAACGTGATGGAACCGGTTATCGGCCAGGCGATGTTCGAATCAATCCAGTTACTGACCAATGCCTGCCTTACGCTGGCACAGAAGTGTGTTCAAGGCATCACTGCTAACAAAGCTATCTGTGAAAGTTATGTGCTGAATTCAATCGGTATCGTCACCTATCTCAACCCATATATTGGTCACCATAATGGCGATATTGTTGGTAAGATCTGTGCCGAAACCGGTAAGAGTGTACAGGAAGTGGTACTGGAACGAGGATTGTTGAGTGAAGCAGAGCTGAATGATATTTTTTCCACTGAAAATCTGATGCACCCGGTTTATAAGGCGAAACGCTATTCTGAAACCCCGGAATAACTGCAACGCGCAGCGTCTTGCGTGTGGTGGTTTTCCACAGCCCTCGTCATGTTTTGCAAAAAAACAACACTTGCAGCCAGGCAGATAACCAGCAGAATAGCACCCTACGCGGTTACTGCCTGGTTGCAGTCAACATATCAGACCGTCAGGATTGACGAGAACACCCGGTTATTTTGGAGATAACAGAAATTTTATGGCTCTGCGCATTGTCACTCTACTGCTTATTTTAATGTCATCGCTTTTTGCGCCAGCCAGCCAGGCTTCTCTGTTTCGGCAACCAAATAACCCGGGTTATGCGCCGGTTGATCAGGCGTTTTCTTTCGATTTCCGCCAGCAGGGGGCAAAGTTAACGCTGCGCTGGCAAATTAAACCTGGATATTACCTTTATCGCCAGCAATTAAACGTGGTGGCTAATGGTGTACGTCTGGCGGAGTGGCATCCTCCACAGGGAGAAGCTCACCACGATGAGTTTTACGGTGAGACAGTAATCTATACCAGTGACCTCAGCCTGCCGTTGACACTGCTGGAGGCGGGTAAAAATGCTACCCTCACATTCAGCTACCAGGGATGTGCTGCAGCAGGATTTTGTTACCCCCCGGAGAGCCGCACTATACCGGTTAATGAAGTTTTAGCCACCAGTCCACCACCTGCTGCCACAACATCACCAAAAAGTACCGTGCCTGACACTCAACCCTTTTCCCCGCTCTGGGCGCTGTTAATTGGCCTTGGCATTGCGTTTACCCCTTGCGTCTTGCCGATGTATCCGCTGATTGCGGGTGTCATTTTGGGGCAGCGCCAGCGGTTCACGTTACGCCGTACCGCCCTGCTCACTCTGGTTTACATTCAGGGAATGGCGCTTACCTATACCCTGCTCGGCATTGTGGTTGCCGCAGCCGGATTGCAATTTCAGGCCGCACTGCAATCACCACTGGTGCTGGGCACACTGTCAGTGATCTTTATTTTGCTGGCATTATCAATGTTTGGATTTTTTAACCTGCAGCTTCCGAGCGCACTGCAAACGACACTGACATTATGGAGTAACCGACGGCAAAGCGGTTCATTTCCGGGTGTTTTCCTGATGGGTGGCGTCGCGGGGTTAATTTGTTCTCCCTGTACCACTGCGCCGCTGAGTGCAATTCTGCTGTATATCGCCCAAAGTGGTAACATGGCCATTGGCGCCGGAACCCTCTATCTTTACGCTCTCGGTATGGGGTTTCCTTTATTACTGGTGACACTTTCCGGTCAGCGGCTGTTACCCAAAAGCGGACCATGGATGCAGACCATTAAAGAGGGTTTTGGCTTCGTAATCCTCGCCTTACCGATCTTTTTACTGGAGCGCGTTTTTGGTGACAAGTGGGGGGTACTTGCCTGGAGCGCATTGGCCGTGGCTTTTTTTGCATGGGGCGCCATCACTATTCAGGCCAGTAGTGGTAAAAAAAGGCTGGTAAAAATTCTGCTGATGGCAGGTGCAATTATCAGTGCCGGTCCTCTGCAACAGGGCATATTTAATACATCTTCCCCGGCTATCCCCTCATCCGGCACCCATTTCACGCCTGTCAGAGATTTAGCTGAGTTACAACAGGCACGTATGTCGGGAAAAATCAGCATGCTTGATCTCTATGCTGAATGGTGTGTGGCGTGTAAAGAATTTGAAAAATATACCTTCAGCGATCCACAAGTGCAGGCCTTGCTCACAGGCGTCACGACATTGCAGGCTGATGTAACGCAAAATAACCCACGTAACCGTGATCTGCTTAACGAACTGCATGTATTAGGACTTCCTACATTAATCTTTTTTGATGAAAAGGGTAATGAAATACCTGATTCCCGCGTCACTGGCTTCATGGACGCCCCTCAATTTCAGCAGCATCTGCAAACTATTCTGCGTTAAGAGAAACATAAGCGAGGCGACTCGCTTATCTTCACATAATATAAACAAACGTTAAATACCGCCCTTTCCTTGTAATCTTGAAAAATAATAATTCAAAAATAAATGATATAAATCAGCCTGATTTAAAATGTTAATGTCAACAAAAAACCTCCCAACATAAATAACTTTATGAATTTATATTTTTTGTGAAGTTGACAGCATATTTCTGCGGCTAATTATGATAATATGACTTCGTCATTTTCACCTCAGGGAATCCTGTTATGAGCAACCAGACAGCGCAAAGATCACAGCTTCCGCATGGGATTGGTCTCGCCCCCTGGCTGCGTATGAAACAGGAAGGGATGACCCAGAATGAAAGCCGCATCGTGGACTGGTTGCTGACCCCTGGCAACCTGCAGGAAATCCACGCCATTAAAGAGGTTGCTGAAGCATTAGCGGTATCAGAGGCGATGATTGTTAAAGTAGCCAAACGACTGGGCTTCAGCGGTTTTCGTGATCTGCGTGGTGAGCTGGTCACCTATTTTTCTGAATCTGAACAGGTACTCCCCACAGAACTCTCATTTGATGAGGCACCTCAGGATGTGGTGAATAAAGTATTCAACATTACGTTACGTACCATCATGGAAGGCATGTCTATCGTCAATGTTGATGAAATCCACCGGGCTGCGCGTTATTTTGCCCAGGCAAATCAGCGTGACCTGTATGGTGTCGGCGGATCCAACGCGATTTGTGCTGATATTCAGCATAAGTTTCTGCGCATCGGCATTCGCTGTCACGCCTACCAGGATGCCCACATCATGATGGTGTCAGATGGTGTCAGCCGCCCTGCTGAAACCAGGTGATGTGGTATTAGTGATCTCTCATTCAGGACGCACCAGCGATCTGAAAGCGGCAGTTGAACTGGCAAAAAAGAATGGCGCGAAAATAATCTGTATTACACACAGCGATCACTCCCCCATTGCCCAATTAGCTGATTTTATTATTTGTTCGCCTGCACCAGGGACACCTTTATTAGGCAGGAACGCATCGGCGCGTATTTTACAATTAACACTCTCGGATGCGCTATTTACTTCTGTTGCCCAGCAAAACATTGAGCAGGCAACGTTAAATATGAAAAAAACCGGGGCTATTGTGGAATATTTCTCGCCGGGTGCGCTGCGCGGATAAAAGTTCTCACTTAGCATAACTTTATTAGTATCAGCAGACGGACACAAGTAACACAGAAATTTTCCCTGGCAACTAAAAACAATAAAGGTTGTAGCGTAACATCCGGATTAAAAAGAAAAATAAAATTATTCTGAAATGAATAATATTTTATTCTCCACCTTCACTAAGAGAATAATTAACAACAACACTACAGAGAGTCATTCTATGGATAAATATCTGAAGTTATTCAGCGCTGCCGCTATGGGCGTGATGTTATCCACCAGTGCATTGGCTGCTGCGGATTATGCAGTGGTACTGAAAACCCTGTCGAATCCTTTTTGGGTAGATATGAAAAAAGGCATAGAAGACGAGGCTAAAACACTGGGTGTCACTGTCGATATTTTTGCTTCTCCTTCGGAAGGTGATTTTCAGTCACAATTACAACTTTTTGAAGACCTGAGTAACAAAAATTACAAGGGCATCGCTTTCGCCCCACTCTCTTCGGTTAACCTGGTGATGCCTGTTGCACGAGCCTGGAAAAAAAACATCTTCCTGGTCAACCTCGATGAAAAAATTGATATGGGTAACCTCAAAAAAGCCGGCGGTAACGTAGAAGCCTTCGTCACCACAGATAACGTCGCCGTTGGCGCAGAAGGTGCTGAATTTATCATCGAAAAACTCGGCAGTGAAGGTGGTGACGTAGCCATTATTGAAGGGAAAGCTGGTAATGCCTCAGGAGAAGCGCGTCGCAGTGGTGCAACCGATGCATTCAGTAAAGCCACACAAATCAAACTGGTGGCCAGTCAGCCTGCCGACTGGGATCGCATCAAAGCACTGGATGTTGCCACCAACGTATTGCAGCGCAACCCTAACTTAAAAGCGTTTTACTGCGCCAATGACACCATGGCAATGGGTGTGGCACAGGCCGTTGCCAATGCAGGTAAAACCGGGAAAGTGCTGGTCGTCGGTACTGATGGTATTCCTGAAGCACGTAAAATGGTTGAAGCCGGACAAATGACCGCCACCGTGGCACAAAACCCGGCAGATATAGGTGCTACAGGGCTGAAATTGCTGGTTTCCACTTCGCGCACCGGCAAAGTGATTCCTCTGGATAAAACACCTGAATTTAAACTGGTTGATTCCATCCTGATCACGAAATAACCACGCAAGGTGCCTGAGCTGACAATACCGCATTCAGGCACCGAAAAAAACCGTCAGCACCACATCATCGCTGGCTCATTAAGGAAGAGGTTCATCATGCTTACGCCAACAATTTCAATGGCGGGGATCGGTAAATCTTTTGGTCCGGTTCACGCCTTAAAATCGGTGGATTTAACGCTATTTCCCGGTGAGATTCATGCGCTACTGGGTGAGAACGGCGCAGGCAAATCGACACTGATGAAGGTGTTATCCGGTATTCATGCGCCGACCAAAGGGACAATCACCATACACGATATCCCCTATGAAAAACTGGATCACAAACTGGCAGCACAACTCGGCATTGGCATTATCTATCAGGAATTGAGCGTCATCGATGAGTTAACCGTATTGGAGAATTTGTACATCGGCCGACACGCGACCAAAAAGTGCTTTGGTTTGCAGATTATTGACTGGAAAGAGATGCGACTGCGCGCCTCTATGATGCTGTTGCGTGTTGGTCTGAAAGGTTCTCTGGATGAAAAAGTGGCAAATTTATCCATCAGCCATAAGCAAATGCTGGAAATAGCAAAAACGCTGATGCTGGATGCCAAAGTCATCATTATGGATGAACCCACATCTTCGTTAACCAATAAAGAAGTCGACTACCTGTTTCTGATTATGAATCAGTTACGCAAAGAAGGGACAGCAATTGTTTACATTTCACACAAACTGGCTGAAATACGTCGCATCTGTGATCGTTATACCGTGATGAAAGATGGCAGCAGCGTTTGCAGTGGGTTAATTCGTGATGTGACCAACGACGAGATTGTACGCCTGATGGTAGGAAGAGAGCTGCAGAACCGCTTTAATACCCGCAGTGATAGCAGTGCCTTCGTCGGTTCTGACCCGGCCTTTGAAGTCAAAAATGTTACCAGCCGCGATGGTAAAAAAGTCAAAGACATCTCTTTTTGCGTGAACCGTGGCGAAATTCTCGGTTTCGCAGGTTTAGTGGGCTCGGGAAGAACTGAGCTGATGGATTGCCTGTTTGGGGTCGATAAGCGTTCGCGCGGAGAAATTCGTCTGAATGGTGAGGTGATTTCCCCTCGTTCTCCTCTCGATGCTGTCAAAAAAGGCATGGGGTACATCACTGAGAGTCGTCGTGACAATGGTTTCTTCCCTAACTTCTCTATTGCACAAAATATGGCGGTCAGTCGCAGTCTGAAGCAAGGGCGATACAAAGGGGCAATGGGACTGGTACGCGAAAAAGAAGAGCATCAGATAGCAGAAGCACAACGCCAACTACTGGCACTGAAATGTCATAGCGTGGACCAAAACATTACTGAATTATCCGGAGGGAATCAGCAAAAGGTACTGATTTCAAAATGGTTATGTTGCCAGCCGGACGTCATCATTTTTGATGAACCCACTCGCGGTATTGATGTGGGAGCCAAAGCAGAGATCTATAAAGTGATGCGCCAGTTAGCTGACGAGGGAAAAGTCATTCTTATGGTGTCATCCGAACTTCCGGAAATTATTACCGTCTGCGACAGTATCGCCGTGTTCTGCGAGGGACGACTGACGCAAATTCTGACCAATCGCGACGATATAAGTGAAGAGGAGATTATGGCATGGGCGCTACCACAAGAATAAAAAAGGACGCGGGTGAGAAAAAACCGTTTAATTTTGCCCGGTTCTGGGACAAATACGGCACCTTTTTCATTCTGGCTATTATCGTTGCCATTTTTGGCACGTTATCGTCAGAATACTTTCTGACCACCAGTAATATCAGTGCTATTTTTGTACAAAGCTCGGTGACTGTTCTGATCGGCATGGGCGAGTTCTTCGCCATTCTGGTCGCGGGTATCGATCTCTCTGTTGGTGCGATACTGGCCCTCTCCGGCATGGTCACCGCCAAACTGATGCTGGCAGGACTGGATCCGGTACTTGCTGCCTTGATCGGCGGTGTTTTAGTCGGCGGATTGCTCGGTGCAATTAATGGCTGTCTGGTTAACTGGACAGGGTTGCATCCTTTTATCATTACCCTCGGGACGAATGCTATTTTCCGCGGCATTACGCTGGTTATCTGTGATGCTAACTCCGTGTATGGTTTCTCCTTCGATTTTGTGAACTTCTTTGCGGCAACTCCGCTGGGCATTCCTGTTCCGGTATTGTTTGCACTGATTATCGCGCTGATGCTGTGGTTCCTGACCACCCGCATGCGTCTGGGGCGTAATATTTATGCCCTCGGTGGAAACAAAAATTCTGCGTTTTACTCCGGTATCGATGTGAAATTTCACATCCTCGTAGTGTTCATCATCTCAGGTGTCTGCGCCGGGCTGGCCGGTGTGGTCTCCACTGCGCGGCTGGGTGCAGCAGAACCTCTTGCCGGCATGGGATTTGAAACCTATGCGATTGCCAGCGCCATCATTGGCGGAACCAGTTTCTTTGGTGGCAAGGGCCGTATCTTCTCGGTTGTTATTGGCGGCCTAATTATCGGCACAATCAATAACGGCCTCAATATTCTTCAGGTGCAAACCTATTATCAGTTAGTGGTGATGGGGGGCTTGATCATTGCCGCCGTAGCCCTGGATCGGTTAATCAGCAAGTAAGGATAACGACATGAAAATTTCTCCCTCTTTAATGTGCATGGATTTAACTAAATTTCACGAGCAGATTAGCTTTATCGACCATCATGCTGACTAATTCCATATTGATATTATGGATGGCCATTTCGTACCTAACCTGACACTTTCCCCGTTCTTTGTCAGTCAGGTGAAACGGCTGGCTACCAAACCACTTGATTGTCATTTGATGGTACTTCGTCCGCAGGATTACATCAGTCAGCTGGCTGACGCGGGTGCTGACTATATTACCCTGCATCCGGAAACGATTAACGGGCAGGCCTTTCGCCTGATTGACGAAATAAAACGTCTGGGGATGAAAACAGGATTGATTCTTAATCCGGAAACGCCTGTCGAAACGATGAAATATTACATTCATAAGGCAGATAAAATTACCGTAATGACAGTGGACCCTGGCTTTGCCGGTCAACCGTTCATACCCGAAATGCTGGATAAAATTACGCAGTTGAAAGCCTGGCGTGAACGTGAAGGGTTGCATTTTGAAATTGAAATCGATGGTTCCTGTAACACAGCGACATATCAACGTCTGATCGAGGCAGGCGCTGATGTGTTTATCGTCGGATCATCAGGCCTCTTCAATAACGCCGCGCAAATTGATGAAGCCTGGCAAATCATGCGTGCGCAGATTCTCGCCGCCCGGGAGGAGATACAGGATCATGCATACTCCGCGTAATCTGGTTGCCGGGGTGGATATGGGGGCAACCCATATCCGCCTCTGTCTGCTGGCTGAGACAGGCGAGATTATTCATTGTGAAAAGCACCGTACTTCGGAAGTGATCGCTGATGGCATCGTTAATGGCATCAGCGACTGGTTGCAACAGCCTCTGACAGAACACCATGCCCGCTGTCGCAACGTCGTTATGGGCTTTCCGGCATTGGTAGGTAAGGACAAACGTAGCATTATCTCAACACCCAATTTGCCATTATCCCCTTCGGCTCTGGCAGGCCTGGCTGACGAAATGGAAAATGCATTGGGATGTCCGGTGACCTTCTCACGTGACGTGAATCTTCAGCTTAGTTTTGATGTTAACCAGCATCAGTTACAGCAACAGCAAGTGCTGGCTGCTTATCTTGGAACAGGAATGGGCTTTGCTATCTGGCTGAATGGCGCTCCATGGACCGGGGCGCATGGTGTCGCGGGCGAGCTGGGGCATATTCCGCAGGGTGATGAACAACGGACCTGTGGTTGTGGTAATCACGGCTGTTTGGAAACCGTCTGTTCGGGTATCGCACTACAGCGCTGGTACAACGAAAAACCGCGTGATTATCCACTTGGTGAAGTCTTCAGCCATGCCAAACAAGAGCCTTTTATTCAGCAGCTGTTATCACACGCCGCGCGTGCGATTGCGACAACGGTTAACTTGTTTGATCCTGATGCTGTCATTCTGAGCGGCGGCGTTATCGATATGCCAGACTTTCCGCGTGAGCAACTGCTGATACAAATAAAACAGCATTTGCGTCGTCCTCTGCCACACAATGAAGTAGAGTTCTTCGCTGCCTCATCCTCCGCATTTAATGGTGCTCAGGGTGGTGCAACGCTGGCACTACGCGATTATCAGGCAACCAGATTGCAGCCATAACATCAACCCGCTGAAGTGAGAGGTATTCTCTTTACCTCTCACTCAGCAACGTCACCTGACAGCCAGCCTCCCTCCCGATTAAGTATAAATTGTTGCAAAGTTAAGCAACAAAATCAGGATTAGCGAAATTCAGTTGACGGACGTAATCAATTGCGGTTTAATGCGCCCCGTTGCCCGGATAGCTCAGTCGGTAGAGCAGGGGATTGAAAATCCCCGTGTCCTTGGTTCGATTCCGAGTCCGGGCACCAACCATTCAGAAACGGACGCCCTTTGGCGTCCGTTTTGCTTTATAAAGTCAACATGTTATCCCGTTCTTCATGTTCACTACTGTTCATTAAAATTCACTGGCAGCCACTAAGTTTTGTTGGTAAAAAAGTTGGTAAACTCAGTTCGATGAGTTTTTTACCAACATTTGAACTACTGGAGGCCCGCCATGCGCTTAACTGATATTGCAGTAAAAAACGCCAAGCCTTCCGAAAAACCAACCAAAATTTCTGATGGCAAAGGGCTGTATCTGCTCGTTCATCCTAACGGCTCGTAGTATTGGCAAGCGGCTTATCGTTATGATGGTAAGCAGAAAGTATTCTCGATTGGCACCTACCCTACTGTATCGCTCGCTGAAGCTCGTACAAGCCTCTTAGAGATGAAATCTCTGTTAGCCAGTGGTATTGACCCACTTCAACAGAAAAAGGCTGTAAAAGCTGAAGAGCGTGGAGATTTTACGTTTGAAGCAGTAGCCCGGAACTGGCACAAAAAAATGTCTGTCAGTGAGCGGTGGATACCTCAACATAGTGAACGTATTTTAAATAGCCTCATTAATCATCTTTTCCCGGCTCTTGGTTCAAAAGACATTACGAAGCTAACCACTCGTGATCTGCTGCTTCCTCAGCGTAAAATTGAGGCCAAAGGCCAACATGAAACAGCTTCACGCCTGAAACAACGTATTACAGCTATCATGCGTTATGCTGTTCAGGAAGACATGATCAGTCAAAATCCTGCAAATGAGCTTGGTGGCACATTAATCACGCCTAAGCGGACTCATTATCCCGCTCTTGAGCTTGAGCAAATACCCGATCTATTAAGCCGTATAAATGCCTATAAAGGCCGTAAACTCACTGTATTAGCCTTAAAGCTAACGATGCTTGTATTCATCCGTTCAAGTGAACTACGCTTCGCTCGTTGGTCTGAAATAGATTTTGAGAATCAACTTTGGATCATTCCGCCAAATCGTGAAGAAATCAAAGATGTAAAATTTTCTGAGCGTGGTTCTAAAATGCGTATACCGCATTATGTGCCACTAAGTCATCAGGCTATTGATATTTTGAAAGAACTGAAAGAAATAAGTTATAATATGTCTTATGGACAAGGATTAATTTTTATTGGCTGCCATGATTACCGTAAACCAATGAGTGAAAATACGGTTAATAAAGCCTTACGACTGATGGGTTATGATACTCAAAAGGATATATGTGGTCATGGTTTCCGCACGATGGCTTGTAGTTCTCTTGTTGAGTCAGGTATATGGACTGAAGATGCTACAGAAAGGCAAATGAGTCATAAAGAACAAAATAATGTTCGTGCCGCTTATACTCATAAAGCGAAGCATATTACACAGCGTCGTCTAATGATTCAATGGTGGGCTGATTATCTCGATGCTAATATAGAAAAACATATTATGCCGCTTGATTTTGCCAGATCAACGCTCTGATTATAGAAATTAGACAAGAGCAGAAACTCTGCTCTTTATGATTGATATCAAATAGCGAATATTTCATTCCATCCATTTTTAGTCTTGACGGGCCTTAAATATGAACCAACAAATCCCTCTATTTCGGACAGAAGAAGTTCAATTTGGTGGGGAGATAATAAAGCTATAGTGCTTTTAATAAACACCGATATATCCACAAAATTAAATGATTTACTTTTATACGTTAGAACACCTTCTTGATACCCGTTCAAAGTATTTATATCATCCGGTAGTCGGCATATGAATATAATAGGTTTTTCCAGAGAGTCGGTATCAGCAAGGGACTGAATACTATCGTCCAATATTTTGTAATCGATTTTTTTAACAGTTATTTCGTAGAGATTTAATATTACACCTTCATTTTCGAGCCATACATCAGCAGGTTTTTTCGAGGTAGTATTAGTTCCAAAAACACTTTCATCTCCGCCAGTAACATTAATTGACGATTGGTTATATTGAGAAGACAATATTTTAGAAATAACAAACTTCAGTATTGTTCCAGACTCAGGATAATTAAGAGTGAAGCTAATTAACTTTGAAGCAACGATCTGATTTGAAAGGAAAGTTTCATTAAGAGTGTGAATAGCTACTGAACCACACTCCTGTGAATAAGATAACAATCGGAAAAAGAAATAATTGACAATTTTTTGCCGAATAACATCATCACCTTCGCTGCTAATGATTCTTAATAAATAAACTGCAGCCATCGCAGTTTTCTGAGGTCTTCTCCCCTTGGCCCAGTTTTCGTCTAAAACATTATTATTTTTTGCTACATTTAATGGATCTGATTTTCCACAGGGTATTTTCATTTCCTGAAATGCGTAAAATATTCCATTTTCGAAGATAGATCGCGGATTACATTTGTAGAAATCATTCAAACAATCATAGCTATCATCAAGAAATTTGCCTGTTAAAGCCGTAGCAACAATTCCTCTGAACCCCATAGCCTTAACATAAATTAAATCTTGAGTGATAGATTTAAGCCTTTGGAAATCAGGAAAATCTTCGAAATCACTTTCGCTTAGCTGAGCTACAGTTGATAGTTGATCTAAAATGAACTGCTTAGCTTTATCATTTCTTGTTTGAACATTCATTTTTTATCCATAACGAAAAATTTGATTATTGTTTCAAGGAGTTTTTTATTTTAAGATATTCTATAAACTTCCAATATTTTCTTTAATTCTAAAACGTCTAAGCGGCGCTCTTTATGCTCTACTTTAGATATATCAGCTTGAGTAAGATTAAGCGCGGTCGCTACCTCCAATTGAGATAGACCGAGGCGCTTACGCTCTTCAGCAAGTCGGTCTATTAACTCGCTATAAACCGGGCTGTGAATGGATTTTTTTATTCATAATCAATAAATTATGCTATAAAAGATAAAATATTCGAAATTCACATATTTTGAAGAGGTTTTATGAAAGCAGTATCTCTCTTTTGTGGTGCGGGTGGTATGGATGTTGGCGTCCAAAACGCAGATTTTGAAATTGTTGCGGCTAATGAACTAGATCCCTACGCTTGCAAAACCTATAGAGAAAATCATAAAGAAACCGTTCTATATGAAGGAGATATAGAAAAAAATCTTGATGCGATAGGCACACATAAAGGTGTCGATTTAGTAATCGGAGGGCCACCATGCCAAGGGTTTTCAGTTGCTGGTAGAATGGATCCGAATGATCCACGCTCAAAACTGGTGTTCTCATATTGCGACGTCATTGAACGAGTCATGCCTAAAGCTTTTATAATGGAAAATGTCAAAGCTTTAGGAGCATTGGAAAAGTTTAAAGGGCTTAGATAAGGGATATTTAGAAGAATGTCAGCATTAGGATATACACTTTCAATGGTAATCCTTAATGCAAAAGATTTTGGTGTCCCTCAATCCAGAGAACGTGTTTTTATTATAGGTTTATTTGGTAAAAATAAACAAAAAACATACACTGACTTCGAGAATAAAAAAGAGAAAGCCATATCTTTACGTGAGGCTATAATACATCTTGGCCCCGCAGGTGGTGAAAAAAACTCAAGAATTACCAAGGCGAAAATTACTCTTGCTGAAAAAACCTGTGCTGAGAAAGTCTCCATATGCTGGTATGCTTTTTAATGGTCAGGGAAGGCCTCTAAATCCTGATGCATGGTCAAGCACATTGCCTGCAAGTATGGATGGAAACAGAACTCCCATAATTGATGAAGGGCATTTATATGACGATATGCCAAGCTGGGTTGAAGGACATCACAAGGCTTTAATGGAAGGTACAAAAAAAGCGGAATATGGAGATGCACCCAAGAGATTAAGAAGATTGACGATTGATGAAACAATCATACTACAAACATTCCCAGATGATTATATTTTCATTGGTCCTCAATCAAAAGTATTTAGTCAAATAGGCAATGCTGTGCCTTGTAAATTAGCTCGAGTTGTTGCTGAAGTAGTCAAAAATGAATTATCTAAAAAAACGAATCATCAAGAAAATGATAATACGCATCAACTACCTTTAGAGATTGTATAGTCATCTAGCTCATAGGTGATAATATATAAAAGAGGCATCAGGCCTCTTTTATTTTATCTTTACAGATCTAACTTCTAAAGTTTTATCGTCGTCAAGTTGTAATAATTTTAATATTTCGCTATTCATTCTTGATTTCAACTTCGATTTAAAGCTATTTTCATTTCCAGCTAAATAAGCTAGCTTTTTCTTTATTTCCTTATTAATAGTTTTCTCTTTATTTTTAGGAGCTATAATAGATTTGCTAATTCCTAACCTCTTTCTCATTTCTTCGATCTTAGTTGCTCTACTATTGATGTTGCCACGGCTTTTGAGTCTAAATTGATTGGTAGCAGTTGTTGCTGTTTCTGCATGATCAAGTATCCTACTGATAGAACTGCCGCTAAATGTATTACTCCCACGACTAAAGCTACTTTTAGTAGAAGTTTTGATTGGTTCTTTATTGTATTGTCTTTTAACTCTGTTAAGTATTTGTGCAGCTTTTTGTGTTGTTCTTCTAACTTTAGGGACTGTTGGTCTATTATATTTTTCGCTGAGTTTAAAGCTGTTATTGTTGTTTCTAATGAGTTGTTCACTCTGGTTAATGTCTGTTGCGTCTGATTTAATGCCGTACTGACTGACTCCGATAATATCATCATCGATTCGGTCAGTGGCTCTACCGTCATTGATATTTGGTTCAATAGGTGATCGTCCAATACTATTTGGTTCATCATCTTTTCTTGCTGAGAAGCTTCTAACGAGTTCATCATCTCTATTTTTGTCATATTTCACCTTGCCTTTAATAGTGTTCCAACTGTATTTTTTACCAAGAGATGATCCCTTGAAGAAAACATATTTTTCATTATTTATGATACCAAATGACACTCCGGCGACGTTGCCAGTAGAAGCAACGTTAAAAGCCGGCTCGATGCCGACAGCCTGCAGACGTTCTACGAATGTGGACAAATCAGGCTTACCTACTAAAGCGGCTTGTAGTGAGTTCTGTAGCACTAAACGGGCTGGTTTCTCTCCTGTCCTTAAAGCCATTTCAATTTCGTTCTTGGTTGGTGCTGATACCGCTGATTTTTGCCCCTGCAAGCCTTTGGTAATGGTTAAGCTGTGCTTTACTTCTAAACGTTCACAAGCTGCTATTGTATTAAATGCTGAGTGCTGACCATGCCATACGGAACCGTCTAAACCTATGCGGTTGGCTACTATATGAATATGGTCTTGATCTGTATCTTTATGACGCACGCAAATATATTGATGTTTTTCTATATAGATAATCATTTCTTTCAAATAGTCTTTTGCTATCTCCTGCCATTGTTCATCTGTGAGCTTCTCATCTTTTGGAAGAGATAAAAACGCATGAAAAGTTGGTTTATTTATATCAGGTCTGAAACTGCTTACAGCTTTAAACTCATCAGTTAAATCACTAACATTATTTTTATCTGCTGACATATTGCTACAAATGAACCATGATCATCTTTTAATATATACTTAACTCTGTTTTTAAATGATTTACCTGACTTCGCTACGTATCCCTTCATAATTTAGATCCTTGTTCATTTCTAATATCCTTCTGCTAACTTGCTTTATATTAAAATTAAGCTTATCAACTTCGCCTTTATCAAAATACTCATTGCTATTTAGTTTCTTTGCTGCCTGATTTATATTGTTTCCCAATGATGAAAGTTGTATATAAGTTTTTTGATTAACTTCTGGCATCTTTCTTCTTACAACAGGTTCAGATTTTAATATTTCTCTTCTAATGTAGTGGCCTCTTTCAAGGTCAGAAGATTTTACAAGTTCTTTTAAATATTCAAACTCTGCTTTGTTTACTCTGAACTGTATAGATATATCTCTGCGTTCGTCAGCACTTAAATTTATACGTCCTCTTTTTCGATCTGTTGTTGGCATTCTTTATTCCTCATAATAATGTAATCTTCAGTTGCTCTTATGTAGTCGTTATCATTGTCAATAAGTAATGCTTCGATAAGCTCCTCAGCTTTATTTTCTGTAATATATCTATTAGCCACAAAATAACATAAATCTCGCTCATCACCATTGATTTCATTGAATGGTATATTTTCATCTTGTTCTATGTAATAAAAAACCTTGCCAGTATTTCGAACTTATATTCCATGGTCATATTATACATTAAGTTTTCCACATTCATATTCTATTATTCCTTTTATATTTTATGAGAGCTTTTTTATCTATCATTTTCCTAATATCTGATATTGCTTGCTTTGCTTCGCTTGAAGAGTTTGTTTTTCCTGTGCAGCTTCTAATCATAAAACCGCCTAACATAATACAAAGTATTACCATTGCTACAGACATAATCATCATATTTTATTTACTCCTTATTTCTTATTTTATATTCTTTCAAAATATCAACTGATAAACTGTCAAAATCGCATAAAACATTCCTGCTCCCGCATTTTTTGCAGGAAGAAAAGATACGTAATATTTCAACTTGTTCAGTCTCTTCACGCACCCAACCATCAAATGCTTGAGCGTCTGAAACGTTAGGATCGAATTTTACTAATCTCTCAAAAATAACAAAATCAGCATATAATATTGTTTTTATTTTTCTCTGACATATGAAGCAATATTTCATATGCGTGTAATCTTCTTCTATAAAAGGTTCAAAATCCTTAGCGTGTTTAGGTAATGCCATATATAACTCCTTGGTTCATTATTAAAATGTAAAACTAACTATTGTTTACCGCTTCCCCTTGATAGGGGAAATAAGCGGAAGGGTAGATCTTTTTCAACCCTACGAGCAAAGCGAGATAGGGCAATCCGAAGGATTGGGTAAATAGCGGATACGCTATTACACCTTGCCTCAGTTTCCGAAAAACGAAAAAAGAAAGCTGAACTACACCTATATTTAAATAAATAACCGATAATAAGATCTAGTCAATAGCGGCTACATAAATAAATACACCACACGGAAAATAAAATGCAAATAAAATATTCTGGTAGCTGTGCGTAAAATTTGTAGCGGGGTCAAATCGTCAAGAAATAAATCGCGGGGTCCCGCTGACGGATTTTATGTCAGTGGGTTCCGATTTATTACTTGATGACACAATGAAGGAAATAAACTTTAGATAGGTGATGGTTCGCACTACGAGCCATCACCTTGGAAGGCGTGTTTTACATTCTTCTTCCAAAAGAAACCCTGTCAGAAAAAGAAATTTTACTGACAATAAAAGCTACAATGCCCACTATCGGTAAACTTATAGTCCCCGCCGCTATTCCAGCAATCATACTGATCAAAATGGACATAATAAAAGTGCCGAATATGACTAAAAGGATACACCAGTTAGGTGGGGAACCGTATATAACTGAAGCTTGGCAACCAGTGCATACGTGAACTCCTTTCTGAATTTCTTTTAGACAGTAAGGACACTGAATAATATTTTTTTCCATTTACTAATCCTTTTTGAATATCGCGCCTTGATAAATGACACCGTCTTTTACTTTTTCTATTTTAAAAGTCCAAGATCCGAGATCTTTGTTTTGCGTTTTGGCGATATAAAGAGGCTTTTGGCTTTCATCCCAGCTTTTAACTGTAAAAACACCATCGCGAAATTTGATCACGTCTTTATTAATATCAAGTTTGACGCCATACTGCGGACTAACATAGTTGCCGTAGATGCCATCATCACCACAACCCGAAAGCAGGACGGCAAGACCTGCTGCTAACATCAACTTAAGCATATTTTTTCCTCACCAATGGCACAGATCTAAGATCGACCTGTAAACGTCCTAGAATTCAATTATTTTCATGCCCAGTCATATCGTTTGTACCGATCGAAAAGCACTATATGATAGCCACTGTCTATCACAATATTTAAATCGATCGACACAACCAATTAATCATCGATCGATAATGCGTCATTTGATTGTTAAAACCTATCAATATTCTTTTATTGATCTTTTATATCGATCATTCTATTGCCGATTTATCTCTGGATGTTGGATAACGTGACAGGCTATCTGGCGCGAAAAATATTTTAATATTTAGTTTTACATTTTACTTTATCTAGCTTCGCCCTATATATTTTTTAGTTCTAGTTTTACTTTATGTTTTATTAGTGCCATGAATAAATGGCACCTTGCTTATTTATATTTTTAATCTGATTTCCTCCTTTATTTTATCTAAAAAATTTCGTACTAGTTGTACTCATAATTTAATTTAAAGGCATTGGGTTTTAGATGGCGACTTTCAGTCGTAGTAGTTTTCCTCCGAAGGAGGAAATAGTTTTTCTTGGAGCATTCCCCCCCCTCCCCCCACGCGAAAAATGAAAATCGCTAAAGAAGATGGAGAAAGGATAAAGAATGCTCATTGCGCTTTAATTACTCAAAAAGTATTCAAACCGTTTCCTGTCTGATACTTCCCCCCACGACCTGCGCAAACCTTACCATGATCCTTTAAGCACTTCTCGTTTTACTAAAGAAGCTATAACGCTTTATAAATCTTAGGTAAGGCGATTCAGGCTGACAACATCGCTCCCGGTTAACCGTTGTCGCAATAACTATAAGATTCACCATCACTTGAGGGACCTTCGTATTCTTATACCTGATACAGCAGGTTTTAACGTTATTGCTTTTGAGGATTAAAAAGGATTCTGGAAATGGTATTTAAAAGACTTGTAAAAAATTGAGATTTAGATTTGACAAATATGAAAAGATTATTTAATACTTTGTTATATTTGTAATCACGTTCTTTTTTAACTGATTACAAGACTTAAAAAAGTCAGCGAAAACTTTTTTAGTCCTTAAAAAGTCAGATTTAATATCTGGCTTTTTTTATCTTTATTTTTTGTAGATCTCTATATATTACCTGTCAATAGAGAATGAAAAATATTTTAAAACCATGTTTAATTAGATAAAAAGACAAATAAAAAGGCCGGATAAAATCTAGCCCTTACTCACAGCATATAATATTTTTCATATATAGCCTTAAAATGCTCTGTAGGCGATTTTGAGACGTTTTACACTAAAAATAGTGTAATCATATTCAAGCTAACAAATAGTAGGTGAGAGTGTTTTTACGCAGCTTGATTCCGTGAGGAAAAAATCTTTTCATCAATCCAAGCATCGATTTCACTTTCTACAAAGGCGATAGTTCTTTCACCGGTTCTAACAGGTGTTGGAAAACGATTATTTTCGATTAGGTTATAAATCCACGTCCGACCATAACCAGTCCGGTCGATTACTTCAGAAATGCGAATTAGTTTTTTCTTCTGCGTCATATATTTCTCCATCGTCGTTTGATGGAATGTATTATTCGAATATCGCTTATGACGATCAACCACATTTACGAAAAATCTCTGGATTTTTCAGGACATTTGAGGTAATGGCATATAAAATTACAACTAAGTTAATTAAAAACAATTAGTTATAATATTTAGCAAAAAGTGCTATTTTTCTTACCGTATCGGATGTGTCGATGTTGGCCTGTAAGCTTTATGCCTCATGCGATTTGATGTTCAGTAATGTTCACTGGCGTTCATTACAGTAAACTATTGATTTAAATTGACTTGCACCATTATTTGTTGGTAAAAGTGAGTTGGTAAAACAAAAGCGTAGTTATTTTTATTCATTTAAAACATAGGAATAAAGTGATGTTCGATTCCGAGTCCGGCATCATTATTTTGAAAAACCAGCCTAGGGCTGGTTTTTTGCTTTCTAACGTCATGTCCGGGTTATTCGTCTCAGCGCCGCCGATGGAATTGCTATTACATGGCTATCTGAATGATGTTCCGTAAAGTTGATGATAACGATAGCCACAGTAAATCTGGAAGATTTGCAAAGTCATATACGTTTTTCCCGATTCAAAGTATCGGTATGTTCCTTCAGTTTGCGATAAAAATTAGCAGCATGATCAGCTTATTAAAATCGTAACTTACGATTTACTCCGTACAATAATTCAATATAACACACTGATTTTAAATGAATCATCTGATAAGGAGTTTTATCCCCCCATCTCAGAAAGGTACTATTGATCATTTATAATGGTCAGCTTAGGCCATGATGCAAGGGTATGGTAAAGGTGATCAAATGTACCCATTTGCGCGGGGGATATATTATTATGAGTGATAAGTTTACAGGTAGCTGTCACTGTCATTCGGTGACTTTTTCTGTTGAGCTTTTAACTGGATTGGAAGATGTTCGTCGATGCAACTGCTCTTTTTGCCGCATGAGAGGAGCAGTGGTGGTCTCTGCGGAGTTATCGCGTTTTGAAATTCTCAGTGGACAGCCATTTCTGACAGAGTATCGGTTTAATTCAAAAATAGTCACTCACTATTTTTGTTCCAGATGCGGTATTTATACATTCCATCAGCGTAGGTCGAATCCACGTTTATACGGAATCAATGTCGCCTGTCTGGAGGGTATATCCCCTTTCGATTTCGAGACTGTTCCCGTGTCCGATGGGATTAACCATCCAAATGATGGAGGTAATGGGGGTATTGCTGGCGTTATTTCTTACCACCCTGTCAGTGCGCTAAATAAGTAATGTTCCGATCATCTTCGGACAGGTATAGAACGAGATCTACCTTATGCTCCGCCCATTCGACCTCTTCGTACCGCTTTTTTACCGCCTCTTCACCGTAGAGACAATGCTCGGCCATTTTCTCAAGCTCATCTTTATCCATCGGTGGCTGCCCTTTGGACTGTTCGCTATCCTGCATGACATAAAGCAGTAAATCTGGTTCTCTGTTCCTGGCTAAATGATTTACCCGGACATAGGCAACGTAACCGTAATCAATACTCCCGTTTTCGAAAGTAGATTTTACAAATGTTCCCATACCTTCTCTGCCTGCCATTTTAATCGTACGCCACTTAGGGCTAAGTAATTTTTTTTGAAACGGCAGACCATTGATATTTTCTGTTCCATAGCTATAAAACAAAATCTTTAGCACTTTCGTTTTCAGGACGCTGAAAACCAGCTCCCGGCTCCATGCCCAGATCCTGAAAGAAAATAGTGATATCCGGATGATCTTTGAGTCGATAAGTGACCGTCATATTACGCTTTTTATCACCACCGTCATTGACAATAAAACCATAAGGCAGACAGAATCCTTGTTCAGAGGGCACCTCATATAATTCTCGCTCACGAAAGCGATTGAGGAGAGATATAACGAGAAGTTCGTTTTTTTTAATCTGTTTTTCGGCTGTTTGTAGTTGGTCCTCTTCTTTTTTTTGTGTTTCACTCCAGAAATGATACAGCCGACCATTACCATTGAGATAGTAAATAGTATAGCCTCTTCTTTTATAAATAGCTGATGCACTCGGATACACTCTCACCAGATATTTATTCTGCCTGTCAAAATCATCTTTTGACGTTAGCGGTTCACCGAAGAGTTTTAATTTTCTTTGTTCATATTGCCTTTTAACTTTAGTTCCAAAGTCCAGCCTGTCCTTTTCACTACTAATATAGTCAGTTAAGCTAAATTGTTTATCGCCCTTCGATGATACTCCAACTTTATAATCACTATAATAGTATTGCGTAAACTGAGCCTGACCAGCTTCCTTGTCATTCCTGTAATGATTTTTATTGAATGTAAATCCGGTTGATTCATAGCGGCGAACCAAAATACCACCATCACTTACAGGGGCTTTTCTGGGGCTAATCAGATCATTAATCGGATACAATGCCATGTCTATGTTATCTGGTAGTTGAAGATTGTAATATCCGACACAGTCAAGTTTCCACTCTTGAGAAAAAGCTGGCATTGGAAAAATAAAAAAGGTTAGAGATAATTTTAATATACCGAGTTTCATGAAAGACCCTCAATAGTTGCTGTTCCTGTAACATTTCCTGCAATTTTTTGTTTTTCCTCTGCTATAGTAGAGTTGCTGGCAATAAGTCGGGTATTATATGGAATAAGGTTATTTTCACCCTCTGTCCAATTCGCCGGTTAAATCGTGAAATAATTCTTTATTGACTGTGGTTTTTTCATCTTCGAGTTTTTACTTTTATCGTCTAAGTTCTGACTCCAGAAAATTTCCGAAAAAGGCATATTGTCAGACGCCAAAGAAATAGCAATACTGTTAGCAGACGATACCGGCCAGATGGATACGCTATTTGCTTTTTCGTCAACACGAGATTCACCGCCTTGTATATCATCATAACTTTTCATTTGAGTGTCAGTGATGTCATAACCGTTTCAGGGAAGAAAGTTAAATATTGACTCATAAACATCCGCATTTTCCTTTGCCACAGCCTGTATTTTCACCCACCCAGCCCTCAGCGCCGGTTTATCCAGCGCCTCTGCACAGGCTTCCGCTGCACTCCCCAGCCATTTCCCCCCAGGCCCACTGACGCAGGTCACGGGCAAACTGACGGTATGGCGCCGGTATGCCGCTGCCATCCAGGTCCGCATTCCCGCTCGCAGTATCCGATATCAGCACCGCCAGCTCTGAATCCCGGTCACCCAGCAGACTCCGGTCGTTGATATTCGCACTCCCCACCAGAATGTAACGGTCATCCACGATCATCAGCTTACTGTGCACATAAATTTGTTCTGTCACCGCCTGACCACTCAGCTCAGCATGGTCACGAAGATTAAGCAGCGTGATATACGGGTTGCCCCCCCATGCTGATGTTTTTATAATTATCATTGCACTCTGCCTCCAGCTCCGGTATCACCCTATGCCAGTCTCGGCGCGGCACGGCCCGCGCCTCCAGCTGCTGTTTCACCCCTAAGCTACGCCGTATCCGGTTCATCAGGCTTTTGCTGCCAAACACAAGTGATTGCCTCGTCAGGTGAATTTGCGCCACCACTGTCGGGTCATCAACGCGTCCTTCCGGATACACCGGCAGGATGAGGTAGACATGAAACGGCTATTCCATATGGCTGAGTATTGCCCGTTTTATCCGGTCACCCAGCCATTCCGCAAGCGGGTTATTCTAATAATGTTATACTTTATTGATTGCATTTAATTGAAATAAAAAACCAAACAGAGTTTGCATATAAACAACCCAACCACGGGGTTGTATTTAACAAGAGCTAATCATGACATTCCAAAAATTGAATCAAATCTTAAGAAAAATCATTCTGTAAAATATATTTTTCCTTTTCATACTCTGTCAACCTACTCCAAAAAGGATGCCAGTATACATCCCACCAATATTCCATATCTCCCTGCAAACTTCCATAAGTACCAAAACCCCTATCTGGAAATACATTTTGTGGCGAGGGTGGCTCTAAACACTTCCCACAAAAACTGGTAATAAAGCCACCATCATTTGTAATTATTTTTATAACATCTTGGTTGAACTCCTTAAATTTATAGCCAATAAGAACCTTATCATAATTAGCAATCTTTGCCATCTTTTGTGTTAACTTTCCGTTAAAAAATATATCCACCTCTCCACCTATCACTGATAAATCCTCATGTTTTATCATAAAACATGAAGAACAATCATATATATTTTCGCTTTCTAAAGATATAAATAATGGGTATGAAAGATCAAGTTTAGAAACAGAGTTTAATTTTCCAGCGGGGAAATTCACTTTTAAGTATTTTTTCTGAAAAATTAAAAAAATTAATTTTCATCTATATAATCCGCCATCCAGTCCGCACCAAAATATCCTGCAGATCCAAATATAATCCCGCCAACCAATCCTGTTAATATAGCACCCAAACCAGTCTCAACTCCAACAAGCGCTCCAGCAGCTGCACCTATCTTTGCACCTACCATTGCACCTACCATTGCACCTCCCCATCCTCCCGCTTGCCTAATAACATCAGCAGCAATTGGTTTTACGCTGCTATTTCTTTAAAAGATTTTTCAGTTGCCTGCTCAATATCATAGGCAGTAACTATACCAGCAACTTGGATAACACGCGCAGAACGAGTAAAATTCTTGATATACTTTAACGTTCCAGGTGTAAAAATGGCGGATGCTGGTATTTTTTCCTCATGTAGCAACACTTCTTTATCGATATCTTTAAAATAGTTTAAAATTTTATCTATGCTTTTTTGCAAATGAGAGTATTATTTTTTTATTCATCAAGACTTTTAATTATTTCCTCTGTGGTAATTAATTTAGCACCTGATAACACAGCCTTATCAATATCAATGAGAATTGTTTTACCATCAAATCTTGGTGAACCCTCAGGAAAAGCAGAGCTAGTAGAAATGTAAGGCGAAATATTACTACCCATAACATGTTCAGCAACCGTTACCGATGCTGAGTATTTTTTTGGCATTAGGCGATAACGTTCTGGATTTTTTTCAGAAAGAATCTACCCTTCTGATAAATCTAGTTTTGAAAGATAAGGATTAGAACTTGAGCTATATATCTTTCTAATTAAAAAACCATCTTTACTAGGCCCATCGATAATAATGAAGAAAAAAGCCCTCGCAGGCATCAAATTAGAAATAAAATGTGGTTCAAATGCTATAATTTTTTTCGACGGATGAGTAATTATCCAATATTGTTTTTTTCCTGCCAGTCAGGAAGAGAATTAATTAACCACTCAACTTCATTGAGTTAATTCACAGCACTTAGCTCACTATTACGATACAATAATGAATCAATGTTATATTGCATTTTTTATCTCATTAACGGTATGCTTTTCTTATAAAATAAGATGCCATTGGTTTATAAATAACAATAATTGATAGACCTTCTTTTTCAAATTCTATTTCAGCATATCTTGCACTTATGGGTAGCATAAAATACCTTTCTAAGGATCCTTTTGGCATACCTTAAATTGCATATGAATTTTGGGCTATGGCCTATTTTGTGAATAGTCCAGTCCCATACTTTCCCATACTCATAAAGAAATTTAGTTTTATTTTATTATCAAAAAACTGATCGTACTTTGCTTTCTTTCAGCATATAGCCTATAGACCAGAAAAGTGATTGCTATCATAAATCCAGCCATCTAGGTAGATATCCACTCGCTGCCAATTCCATTTCCACTTCATTCGCACACGTAATATCTTTAATATCTTTACCATCAAATTTGTTTTTTACTACAATCAACGTCGATTTATTATCAGGTAGATTAATAACAGAAAAAGCTGAAGGAACCTCACTAGATTTTATGATTTTTGGCAGAAATAGCATCCAGCCTGAAGGAAGACGATCATCAAATACTGATTTTTGCTCCATCCTATACTGCTCAGTTTCCAGGCCAATATAACTATAACTCCATTCACTAATCATAGATATTTTTGTGATTATTTCCTGGAAGCTTTTACAATCAGTAAAAGAGCGAGGAGAATGAATTGCTATGGTCAAAGAATATCTGTCATATGAAATAACCGGTGTATTTCTAAACCAAATTATTAATGGGCTTTCATCTTTTTCTTTTCCAGCCAACACTATGCTAATTGATTTTTTTTTGAAATATTCAATTCTAAATATTCTAAAGCTTCATATGAAAACTCCGAGCCTCTAATAACAACAATATCTGCTGACGGATTAGCAATAAGCCATTCATCAGGTTTTTCATCCCACTCAGGTAAAGTATTAATAACAGCACTCAACTCATTAAGTATATTTAATGCTGTAGTGCTTTCTTTTCTATATAAAATACTATTAATCATGTATAACATTTAAATTCCTTATAATTAATCCGGAAAGATAACGGAAATGTAATCTATAGGCATAGGCTTATAGAAAACTTTAATATTTAACCCCTGTTCAACAAATTGCAATCGAGCATAATTAGCACTAACTGGCTGCATAAAATACCATTCTACACTTCCCGGTGGAATTCCCCCCGTCGCAGCGTAAATTTGTTTCCTTGCTTGCTCAAAAAAAATCCCATCATCTCCATATTTCAAAGCCATAAAAAATTTCAATAGACCATCCTTAGCAAAAAATTGATCATAATTTGCTTTAGTTTCTTTCAGAATACAGCCTTTTGGCTCAAAACCATCAAATGCCACACCATAGGTCCACTCCATTATTTTCATAATCTGAAAATGAATCGGAAACTGACACATATAAAACTGATATGCCACACTGATGTCTGACCATCCTTCAATGTTTTGAAGTGTCACTTCACCTTTCGTGTAAATACATTGTTCACAACCTTCTTCGCTTAGATCTTTTGTAAGTGCCTTTGCTTCAGACTTAGCTCGCTCCATCTCAGCCTTTCTCTCAAAATAAGCTTCCCTCGCCCCCTCCAGTCCCTGGATTATTCCTATTATCCCACCAAGACGTCCTCCTCCTGCACGAGGAATCGTCCCTGTTCTTCCTTAAGGTAGTGGAAGAGTTCCTCCCATTTCACTCATACGCCATCTCCGGGAGTCCGGCTTATCAAATGATTTTTAATCTGTTGATATTTTATATATTCACACTCGACAGATTCCCTCCCCTTCAGGAGCCATTTTTTTATTTCACTAACTTCATAAAAATAGGGTTCATATGCGTTAGTGATTAAAAAATCCGTAATTACACTTTTATTACTAAAACTATTACTCTCAACGAATTCATTAGCATCACTCAGTCTTTTCATTAGTTCAGGATCTTCTTTTAACGAAGGTGAACATCTTATAATTAAAGAATATAACTCATTGATATATCTTTTACTTTCATCCTGACTGATTGAATTCAGTTGTTCTTGATTAACTTTGATTACCATTTAATCATACCTTATATATTAACTTAAAATTGTCAATTTTTGACCTTAAATCAACAAACTCATTATTTAATGTAAATACCCATTCACTTACACCCTGAATCAGTCGGGAAAAATCCTGCTCATCAATCCAATCAGTCAAGTTAGATAATACTCTGGGATCATAAAATCTGAATAAAGCACTTTTCCCATCTGGAAGTTCAAGAGTGAGGAAATCTTTAAAATTATTAAGCAATGCATCAGGTGGTGACGACGAAAGTAACCACGAAAGCGCAGGATACTTTATATCGAGTTCTTTAAATTTCTCTCTGTAACACTCAGATTTATTTAATTTTATTAACCATGGTCCGGCAAATGCTATCTTTGAGTCAGGATAGGGATCGAACAATGGATAAGAAATATCACGTGCAGCCTGAAGCTCCTGACCAAAGTAACGTTCATATTGTAATCCATCAACTAACGCATACAATGAACATGTAGAATGGCATAGCCATTGACACATAATATAATCATACGATTTACTCATTGATCGCCCCTGATTACATAAGCATTACCATTTGTCGTAGCTTTCATAAGGCAGCTTAAACAAATACCACTGCCTGCAACAGACTGAAATGGTATGGATGCTGGCCCCGTAGCCGCCGTGCGCTTTATCTTGCGTGTGTACGTGCCCGCTGTGCCGTATTCAATTTTCCCGGCTTCAAGTTTCAAATAGCTGCCACCGCCCAACAGGGTGACTTTCTTTTTGCCGGCAAACAGCATATCGCTGGCTGAGATCAGGCTCAGTTTCTGTTCTGCCGACAGATGCATCGCCCCATTCTGCGCCTGGAGTTGTACCGGTCCTTCACTGGCATTCAGGGTCAGTGCTCCGGTGCGTGCAAACAGACCGATAGTTTCCCCGGCAAGCAGTGCCGTGTTGCCGAGAGAGCCGCTGCTTATCTCACCCACGGCGTTAACTGCCACGTTGTTACTGGCGGTCAGCTGCGTATGTTCACCACTGCTAAACGCTACCCCTTGCGGGCCATGAAGATGGATCATGCCATTGAGGGGTTGCAGCCGCTGGTCAAACATGGCTGTCTGGCTGGCGATATCCGCTTCCAGTGCCTGTGCCTGTGCTGCCGCGCCAGCAAGGGCTTCCAGTTGTTTACGACAAACCTCAATTTCGTTAAGGGCCGTTGCCATATCAAGCACCTCCCCTGCCGCTTTGCTCTGGCCGTCAGCCGTAATAAACAGCCCCTTTGCCACACGAATAACACTAAACTCATCGGTACGCAATTCAGAACCACTGCCGCGCGCTTTATTCTGCCCGTCAACCAAATGGCCCTGATTAAGCTGCGTCGCAGCAAAGGGCGTGGTCAGTGCGATATGCTGCTGCCCGCGCTGATCTTCCATGCGCAATTCGTTATCTGCTGCGGTACGCAAAATATTCTGGCTACGGTTGTCACGAGTGACGATATCCCCATGTTCTGAGTCATGGAAGGCGTGGGCAATATACGGGCGATCAATATCTCCGCCATCATAGGCAATACTGACTCAGTGCCATCAAGCAGTGGCGTGTGCCAGCCATAAGTCTCACCGGCGTATGGCTTCGCCTGGCGTATCCACAAGGTGTTATAACCCGGTTCGGCATCTTCACGGCTGAAATCCAGTTTCACCCGGTAGCGTCCCTGGTTATCCAGATGCGCGTAAATATTGCCCTTTTCCCGGCTTTCGATTCGCGCCACCAACGTGCCATGTATTTTCGGTCTCGGCACCAGGGAAGGACGAAAACAGAACTGTTCGCTATAGGGTTGCCCCCACACCGAGACATGCAGGCGGCTGTCACGTGCGGCACTGTAGGTAATCAGGGTGATTACCATGCCCTGCTTCAGGTCACTTAACGGGCTTCCGTCGGCTTCCAGCACCATGCCCGGCATTAACCCGGCGGCGTTACTGAACAGGTGTAACCGGGCAGAGTTATTCAGTTCCCGTTCATGGTGAATTCGGGCATAAAATGCACCACTTTCGCTATCCGGTTCTGTCGTGTCATCATCACCGGCTTGCAGGAAAGGGGCGGCGTAGCGGTAGTGTTCTCCGGTCGTTGTGCCATTATTTCTGACCGCGACAGCAGAATCCATAGGCGTGGTAGCCATGCGATAGTTGTAATCCCGGGTGCGAACCAGGCCGGTAACCGTATTGTGCCAGGTACGTAACCCCCATACCGACTCTTCAGCACCGTCATACAGTGCTGAGGGTTCCTGATAAGGTAAATGTACCTCAAACTGATAGCACTGCTGGCTGTCGGCAAAGGTGACCGTATCCATCCCTGTCACCCCATTCACCCCGGTCCTAAACCAGATACCGGTTTCTGCGAGCAGGCGCTGGATAAACTGCAAATCACTTTCCCGCCACTGGGTTATCAGCTCACGCTGTGGATAGGTTTTCTCCAGACAAAACGTAATATCATCGCCTTCCAGACCATGCGCACGTAGTATCTGCTCCACCAGCTCAGGTACCGAGAGATTCTGGAAAACGGCACAACGACGGGTATGCGACAGTAAGGCGAGGCGCGATGAGAGGGTCACACTGTAGTGCGACTGATCAGCCGTGGTGCCGAGCCATTCAAACGCGGTAATCACACCGTGAACTTGCCGCCCACTGCGCATGCTCAGTGTGGCGTACTTTAACAACACATCCTCTGCCGCCACATCACTCAGCAAGGAGGTAAATTCGATGCGCCATTCAGACGGTGCACTCAGTGCTTCACGTCCGTGGAAGTTCAGCACATCCGGTTTTACCCGGCTGTGGTTTATTTCCAGCTGATAACGCGTCTGCCCGTCGAACCGTGTCAGCCAGTTATTGTGAGCCATTATCGTCACTCCTTAACAGGGACCAGCGTCAAAAAACCATCACCCAGCTCGATAGTGCGCGGCTTGTCGGGATCGAGATCATCACGACTGAGGACAAGACGCCAGGTGTTGTTTTTTATCTCCGGACGGTTGAACAACCCAATCACCGCGACGTATTTTGCTTCTTCATCCATTGGCATATTCAGCGTCACGCTACCTTTGGGCATCACCAGCAACGATTTGCTCACCACACTCTCTTCCTTAAGTACACTATCGGCATCACGAAGCAGTGTCTGGTAATCGGCGGCATCCACCTTTTCACGCGCCTTAAGCTGATACACACGCACCATGGTCGCCAGTGGCGTCTGTGCTTCCTCGGCATTAATCGCCGCTCGTGGCTCAAAATCGAGGTGTAACACTTTAATCTTTTTATAGAAGATTGAGTTGGTCATGTTGACTGCGCCATCAGAGATGGTCTGAGTCAGGCCACAACCGGCCAGTACACCACAGAGTGCGAGCAGAGCACTTTGTCGCCAGGAAACGAATGTCATTCAGAGGTTCCTTTTCAGAATAAACAGCAAAATTAGTCGAAGCGGTAACCGCCATTCAGTGCCGGAAGCAGCGTTTGGCACTCCAGCCCGTTGTAGCATCCGAGACTGACGGTCAGATGGCTGTGCTTACCTGGCTTACCACTACGCCGCCCAAGAATAGCGGTGCGACCCAGCTGAATGCGGCGTTTTTTGTCCAAACGCGCTTCAGGTAACAGACTCACGGGTATCGTCAGACGCAGACGCACATCCGAGCGATAGCCCAGATACACCCTTAACAGCACCATCAGGTCAGTGTGCAGCTGACCACCGGGGAGCCAGCCTTCAGCCTCTTGCGGATCGCTCGTCGCCAGCATCAGTAATAGCCGGCTACAGGCCTCTTTTCCGGTTTTACCAAGCGTAGCGCGCTGCGCCAGAGAAACTCGATGTGCTTTGCCCAGTCCGCTACGCTGGGCCACCACTACTTTTATCGGGTCCGGGCTGATAATGGTGGCACGGGTGTCAGGGGCCAGTAGCCCTACCAGCTGACGAATACCTTCGGCATTGCGCGTCGGCAGGCGCATCGTTCCCAGCAGCGCCAGAAAACGGGAGACCGGTGTAGCGACCTGCTCAGCGGTGCCGGGTATCCCCAGCCCAACCAACCCTAACAGGCACTGAGACGTATCATCTGTACCGCCCGTCTCAAACGTCGCCGGGTAAGCATATTTACGCCAGATACGATAATACTGCGTGGTGATACGATGGCTGAAGATATCAAGAAACGCCGTCGTGGTTTCATAGCCTTCACGGCGCTGGGTGATATCGTCCAGATAAGCTGTCGGTAACGGTGAGTCTACACCGTACATGCCCAGAAAGGTGGTGCGTACCGTTGGCGGCAGGTCAGGATTATCCTCATCCGTTTCAACCGCGCGCAGTTCGCTTACCGGAAACCCCATGCCTGGCCACGGGCGAAAACGCACCGGGTCAGCAGAGAGTTTATCCGTGGTGCCCAGCAAGGTCTTCTGGGTGTTTTCCTGTTCCAGGAGCTGACAAAATCGGTAAAAATTAACCTGCCAGATATTCTCACCAAGTTGCCCGGTCAGCCTGGTACGTGCTGGCTGTGATTCTCTTTCCATCGCAGTCTTTTCCCTGTTGGTTGCAGTACCAGCGTCAGCTGATTGAAGAGGTGAACATCGGCATACAGCGCAAAGAAACGATGCAGCATTTCGCCGAACAAATTGATATCACCCTCTCCGGCAAAATTGTCGGCATTGAGCGTAACTTCAATCTCGACGCCACGCAGCATGTAGCCACGTTCAAAGCGACGAATCAGCGTATGTTTCACCGCCACTATCGCCTCAAGACGACGCCGGTTCATCTCGTCGTCGGTCCAGTCATACAGTGCCAGCGTACCTCTCAGCACTTCCGGGTTATCCATCATGCTGAGAAACGTCGACCCCAGATGACTCATTACCCGCCAGTGGAAACGGTCATTCGCCGGGGGGTAAACCGGTAACGTGGGCGCGCTCAGGTTGAGGACTTTCACCGGCACCTTGCCCATTTTCACCACACGGTCAAGTAACGTACTTTCCAGTGCTTTACGCGGTAGCTGACCATTGGTGCCGGTGATACGTATGGAAAGCGATTCCGGTTTATCCGCCAGTTGTTCAATTTCAAAAGAGCGCCCCCCCAGGATAAGCCAGGTATCATGCATACCTGATGCACCTCGTTTCACCCGCGTGTGGAAATAACGCTCCGGCGCGTTGTGACGCATCATGCCACCACGATGGCGGAAACTGGTAAAAGGCACATACGGGTGTTTGCCGTTTTTGACCGCGCCGTGAATATTATCCACGCTGTAAATCTCGGTATGCCCGCCCTGCACACGCAGCGGCCGTAGCATATATTCATTTTCCAGCGGATTCAGTGTTAGCGGATCAGCTTCCAGGGTGAACAGATTAATCACCGGGGCACAATGAAGACGGAAATTGTCCGTTTCGAACGGCATATCAGAAGGCCAGCCATCATTAAGCACAATGTCGATTTCAAACCAGCTGGAGTCCGGGGTCAGTCCGATACGTTCCAGACCGCGCAGTTCGACAAACATAAACTTCTGGCGAAAACTGAAATATTCCAGCAACAACTGATAACCACTAAAAGATGACTCACCTTTTGGCCACAGACGGTCAGCGTCATCAAAGCCCATTGGCCTGCACCAGCCATCAAAACGGATACGTTCGGTTTGCGTATAACTATGACGGGCATACATCGCCTGAACACGGCGGGTCAGTGCCAGATGCAGAGCGTAAGCAAGCGGGCTGTCACCATTGAGATAAAGGGAAACCTTATCAATAGCCCCTTTTTTCCAGTCCACTTTGTCGTTGCACTCAAAGCGCAGGCGTATCATCGCCCGGCCATCGGGCTCGGTTTGCAGGCTGGCATCAGCGAGGTGCAAAGGCTGTAAAGTTACCGCTCTGGTTGTCCGGTACTCGCAGGTGGTTTTCTCCGGGCCAACCGGGCGAGACAGCACCGAAAAACTCTCAGGTAGCACTTCCGCCTGACGGATCTGCCGCCAGTCAGGGACAAACTCCACCACGGATAAAGAGGGGATAGTACGCATATAATGCGGCCAGAGCAGACTCACCAGTCCTTCTGTCAGTTCCGGCAGATCGTCATCCAGCTTTTCACGCAGACGCCCCATCAGGAAGGCAAACCCTTCAAACAGACGCTCAACATACGGGTCGCGTGCGCCTGCTTTATCTAAATTAAGCATCGCAGCGCGGTCGGGGTGGGCTCGGGCAAACTCTTTACCGGCTTCACGCAGGTAGCGCATCTCAGCTTCGTAATAGCGCAGGGTTAAATCATCCATGCGCCCCCCTGGAAGTTGTGATAGTCATGTTATTCCTCCTCCGTGGATGCGAGCGTGCTATTGATTGCGTCAGCTCTGACTGAAAAAATGGCCTCTGGTAAACGAAAACCCTGTAGTTTCAGCAAGGCCAGCGGCCCCTCACCGAGTTCAGCACGCATAATAAATTTCAGCGTATTACCATCCGGGGTCATCCACACCAGCTGTGTACGACTGGTATCAAGCGGAGTAATAACCGCCTGGTCCAGCAGGCGAATGAAGCCCCAGTTGCCCTGATTATGTTTGTACAGACGCATTTCCGCTGTTGTCGTGCGCCAGCTGAGTTCCACACCGGGATAGTAGGTGTTTCCCGGCCAGGTAAAGCTTTGCCAGCTTTCCATCTGGTTAAAGTAATCCAGATGCTGACCATCCAGCGTCAGTTGCATCCGCGCTACATCGCGTGAAGGACGCGCCATCAGTTCAAAATGCACATTCGCATCGCCCTGGGCGAAAATAATATCAGAGAGATCTGCCAGTTGGTTGATAGCCGCAAGGAATGCCGGGTTGACGGTCATGCCCTGACTGGCTGAGGGATCAACCACCCAGTGGCTGCCTTCCTGATGTAATATGCCGCCAAGATTGTTTTTAAGAAATGCTGCGATACTCCCTGAATCACCGCGCAGGAACTGCGCGAGTAAAGGCAGTGAGGCATCGCTTCCGGTCGCCCTGAATGGATAACGTCCGGCAAAGGCCGTATTCCACTGAGACACGATAGTGCTCTGCCAGCGCGCATTCAGACTACCCGCTGCCGGGGCGAGTACCTGACGCCAGGCCAGATCCAGAGGCTGCACAAACAATGCCTGACCGAACCCATTCCACTCCTGCCCGAGACTTGCCGCGACCAGACTACCGTAATCCCGTGTCTCAGTCAGATCGATAGCTTTGCCCTGAAAGACAGTCTGAGCCAGCATCTGTGCCATCGCCTGAGGATCTGGCGCGCTGGTGACCTGCTGAAGTTTAAGACGTACCTGAGTCACTCGTGCCAGCCAGGACTTAAAACTCAGGTTGCCATTACTCCCCGTGCCATCTTTACCGTTCATCAGACCATACAGAGGACCAAAGACGCCATCCTGTGGGCCTTTCGGACCTTGAGACTGTTCAATGAACTGTTTCACATTCTTATTACGTCCGACCAGTTTCTTTGCTGAATTAACCAGAGAATCTGCCAATGCTTCACTTTTTACGCCAGTCTGCCCCTGCCAGGCCAGCGTATTCATCAGCGCCACCAGCGGCGACTGACGCACATCAGCCAACAGATTAAGCTGAGCTATCGCTTCCGAGAGAGAAGCGGCTTCATGCCACTGAATGCTGTTAGCCATGTTAAGCCAGGCATTACCGAAGTCAGTGAAGTAACGCTCGGTCAGACGCTGCCTGAGCGCTTCCGGAGAGATATCACTGCCTGCCTGGTGCGTCTTATCCGTCAGCACCCAGTCTATTTCGTCACGACGGGTTTTCACCACGTCATCAATGGTATTTTCTACCTGCTCTTCCCATGCCTGACGGGTAAACATGCCAGGCACCACTTCTTCAGTACTGAACAGTGTTGAAGCATCAGTATCACCGGTCATATCCGCCAGCATTAAGTCTGGCCAGTTGCGGGCGATACGCTGGAGCATTTCCTGATACAAACCGGACTCGGCATTACGCTGCCCAATCTGTTTAATCAGAATTTGACGCACCGTATCCACCAGTACCATATCAGGTTTACTTATCCACTCGGGATGAGAGGGGAGATTCTGAGCATAAAAACCGAGCAGTTTAGGGGCCTGGGTCTGCCAGGCACTGTCAACCACGTCAGAACGAGATGGCTAGAGTTTTATCATATTACTGGCAAACCAGGAGGCATCGGCTTTATCCGGGCGGGCCAGCATGAGATAGCCTTTAAGCAGATTATACGTGCGCTGCGTAGCCGTGCCGCGTGCGTCACTCCCCGGGGGCAACTGAACAAACACACTGAGCTGGCGATGCAGTTCCTCTGCCAGTACATCACGCATCAGCACCTGATTATTACGGGCATACAGCGGCCAGAGTGCGTTGAGGGTATCGTGGTCCTGATTCAGACCAAAGGTGGTATACCAGGGCGCACCCTGAGCCTGCCGGTGCTGCAGACGGGCAATAGCCTGTTGCAGAATCAGCTGATTACGCAAACGTTCGCTCAGGGACTGTCGGGCATCAGCGGCGACGCGTGCTGTTTCCTGTGCCTGATAAATTTGCGCGCGGTTAACTACCAGTGAAAGCAGCGTTCCGGCTCCCCATAACATAATCAGCCCCAGCAAGAGCAGGCGTAAGGCACGCTGCCAGTGAAAGCCTATTTTACGGGCATCAACCTGAAGACAATCGGCTTCCAGCGCCTGCCACGCTGGCGGGCTCAAACGCGCATGTGGCAATGTGGCACCAGTCAGCTGGACAGAGCTAAACATTAGCCCACGCAAGCGATAAGGTGCCGGGCCAGTCATCAGGCTGGTCAGTAATGGCGTTAGCTGTTGTTTAAGACGCCCTCGCAGTTGGTCAGACAATTGCAGCAGCCAGTCGTGACGTAGATCTTTCAGCAACAGTGGCATGCCCGCGCGGCGTAGACGAGAGGACAGTGCGGTCAGTGATTCAACCGCTACCCGCGGTGCTGAACCTGGCGTGAATAATGTCCCCACAGCCGGAACACCCTCCGCTTCCTGACTCTAGGCTTCCTCACGAATAAACCATAACCAGACCGGAGCCTGCCAGCCAAGCAACGCATCACTTTTCTGACGACAACGAACCAACGTATCCAGCATGGCAGCATCCGGAAGCGCGGTACAGTCCATCACCTGCACAATGCCATCAACCGGTCGCTGGTGACGCACTTCATGAAGCACAGCAACAAATTCAGGATCGGGCGTCATATTTGCCAGCCCGGCATGGATCAGGACAATGCCCTCGTTTTCCTGCCACTGATCGCGCTTAAGACCAGGCACCACTTTTTCAATGTGTTGATCAGTGCCCTGCACCAGCAGCAAGCGAACTTTAGCTTTCCAGCGACGTCCGTAACGCAGACGGAGGTGGTCGGTGAGCGGGCCAGAGATAAACTGGCTGGTATCTTCATCGGTATGAAGAGGTAAATCAGGCTGAGAATCACGTCCAACCTTATTACCCTGGTCATTATGTTTGTTGCCTCCTTTTTCCCCGGCAGCCACCGCTAACATTTGAGCGAACCATCCAGCAACAAGAATGACAATGATCATCAGCAGACAAACAATAATCACACCAGGAGGGCTAAAAGGGCCGACGTGCACTATCGCGGCTGTCTCCTCAGGATAAATACAGAGAAAACAACCAACGATACCTGTAATACAGAGCGCAAAGAAAACAATAGATACAAGTGCGGATGGTTTGTTCATAACAAATATAACTATCCCTGATTATTATCCTGGAGTGACGACACAAACCTGTCGGTAGTCTGGTGATGTTTCAGTCACAACTAATTGTGCTTCGCCCTGGGCGATGCACTGACGGGTTGCAAGAATTAATGCCTGCCAGGGTGCAGCAACACCGGCAAAACCAGCTACGCTATCAATATTAACGTAACATTGCGCTATCAACTCTGGTGCATAAATACTGCAAGCCGTGCTTAACGTATCACTGGAAGCCAGAGTTCCCCCTGAGATCCATCCTCGTAGCACTGCGTCTTTACCGAGTCCCGCCCACAACATTGCGTGGCAGAGCGCGTGGTTCATATCTCCCGTGTGATTGATTTGCGGACGATGAATCCGTGCCGACTTAGACGGCGTATTTTCGATCCGACAATTAGTTATCAATATAACTGAAATTGCTTCTCCCGAATCATCGGCTGGAACATTATTCAACTGTGCGCTTATGACTAACAAGGCAGCTGGTTTTGCATAATGGTAATCAAGCCAGTAATCGAGAATTTGCAAACCTGACAGTTCCCGAATCCGGATTAACGGGCGCGTAATTCGAAGCAACCAATTGTTTGAGATATCAGGTAAATCTTTCGCAAGATCCAGTGCAAGATAGCAGGTCATAGAATCAGGCAATGCTTCCAACAGCAAATTAACGTGCTCAACAACCTGGTATTCATACAATCCCAACACATCAGACGCGCTACCTTGATCAGATAATCGGGAATGTCTGACAGGTTTTCCTCCGCCACGTGGTATCACCGGCTGTAAAATCGGCAGGTTAGCAACTGCTGCGGTTTGCGTTGCTATGTGCTGTCGTTCCAAAGCGTTCACCAGATATTCACTGGTAAACCAGGCAAACCGCTGTCCACGACTTTTATCATTTTCATAACGTGATTTGATGGTTCTATTTGCTGCATCCTGCCCTACACGTTGGTACTTGTATCCTGCACGCCGGGCTGAGAACAGCGTCCCCCAAAGTAGTACCGGCAAAACAACGGCAAAAAACCAGAACCCAATACCAGAACGCTCGCCCTGCCAAAAAAGAAACGTCAACCCCATCCCGACAACCAGAGCCCCTACGCCGAAAATACACCAGTGTCGGGTTATCGGGCGTGGAGGTTTCACCCTGTTCTCAGGGATTTTCTCCAGAATCACTGGCATATCAACCCACCACCGCATTAGTCAGTGAGCTATCAGTGTGCAGCCGCAGCCGCATTTGTGCCCATGGAATGCTACCGGAACTCCGTTATCAAGATAATCCGGGTTTCCTTCAGTAATTACAGTCGGCCCATGCCCGGGCACAGGGCAAGAGACTTTATCGCCTTTGCGGGCAACACCAATACCACCAAAAATCATGGTAGAGGAGCCTGACTGGACTGCACCACCGTGCGTTGTCTTATCACCAATTCGCACAATTCCTTGCATCATATCCTCCTGTTTAACCTTAATCGTTAGATAAAAAGTTATATTTTTAATATCCTACAATACTTATCTTAAATGTGAATAATTTTAAAAGACACCTTTTTCAAGATAAAGCATCAGTCACCTTATTAATTGAGTTTACTTTCAATTTTTATATGGGAAATAATTCAATTGAACTTGAATAAACCTGATAAAAATGAAAGATTACATTTTGCATCAGGAGGAATTAACGATAGAAAAAGATTGTGAAACCCTGCAGTACAGGAAAGTTGATCCGAGTTACTTTTTGTCCATCGCCACCCGACGCATCTTTCTGCATAGCCCTGCTTTGAAATCTTTGTTAGCTGATAATATATTTACCGCAATATTCTTTATCCCTGAAAACATCTCTGCTGCATCGCCTCTTCTTTATACTCCTGTCCCAGACGCCCAGTCTGAAAGGCATCGAGCGTATCTACAATCAGCTTGATGTCGTGCATGTTTGCTACTGCGACGCCCAGCGACAGAGTAAGCCCATTTGCATCTGTCATCAGACTGGGCTTTACACCTTGCTTCCCTCTGTCCGAAGGATTATGGCCTGTTTTTTGTTCGTGACAGTGGCGATTTAGTCATACAGCACTCCATCGACGACCACGACCACGACCACGACCACGACCAGTCAATGTCGTCCAGATGCCCGCAGGCAAGCAAACCATTATGCAGGAAGCGCTCAACGACTCCTGCATCCGCCATTCCCGGAATCGCCGATGTACAGAGCTTGATGAGCGTATCTCCGTGGCGTTCAGCACGTTCCACTGACAACGGTTCTGAGGACGAAGAATATGGCATCCATACCTGCGTGGTTATCAACTCGTTTATGGTGAGTGCCGAGTGGAAAACACATCACGGGTAAGCTTTACACCCAGCGGGTTGAGCGTGAAAACCTAAACCTCCGCAACCGGTTAAAACGACTAAATCGTAAGACCTTGGGGTACTCAAAATCAGCGGAGATGCACGACAAAGTTATTGGTACATTTATTGAGCGAAACGACTATCTGCAATAATTATAATCAACACATCGAATACATAACCAAAAAATTTATGAACCTCACCCAGCATTAAGACATCATTCACTACAAATATAAACCAAATCATTCTTACATTATGATTCACCATGAACGTATTATTTTATTGATAAACACGATCATTATTTATTAATTTTTAAATAATAAATTCGCTCGTTTGTTTTATCAAGAATACACTTCAAGTATATACTTGAAAATCCTGTGCCTGTTTTAGATTCATATGTTTCATAATTACAATCAGCATCTCTAATTCTAACCCATGCTTGTTGCGCCGTTATGAGATAAATATCTTTTGACTCTTTCTGACCATCATACTCACCACCTTCCCCTTTATACTTATCAAGCTGTTTTTTATAGAGATGATTTAGTTTGCTGTCAGACTTATCATAATCAACTTTAAGTTTATTGTAATTTTCCTGTTCATCTTCAGACATTGAAAATGTATACGACGAAAAAAAATAACCAGTAAAATAAAACCATATAATCGCATTACAAATACCTTTTCCTTGAATTGAATCGTTGCGATGGCACTCCAAATCACGATCTCCAGCCTAAGTTTTAAACATTATATTTAAATCTATCACTACTATTAATAAGATCCAAAATGAAATATCCTCCTGGTATATTAGTATTATCACCGCAAAAATTCAGGTCAGCTAAAACACCTTTAATTTTTTCATTGTACACATCCAAATTCTCTGAATAATTAACATCATTTATATTTACACCATTAGAAAATACTCTTTTGGTCACTTGATGGTAATTTAATCCTGACTGCTGGTGACCATGAACTTTGATTTAGGGGATTAGATGCAACAAAAAGCGTCACCGCTGGTTATGGCATGCATGGGAGCCTCTTCTCAAACGTAATGACGTCGTGTAAATTGCCGGATTGATTATCGGAATTCAGCGTCACCTTCTGATATACAGATGACGTCAATGCTTATGAGATCTTACCGGATACAAAATACCTGCAATGACCTTATCTACATATTAAATATGTAACTTAATTCATCAATTCTTTTTAAAAGGCAATGTTAAATCTTGACATTGCACTGTACCTTCAATTGCTTTTCTTTTTTTGTTTAAGTACCCAATTTGGCACCATTTACCATCATGACTAATTTATTGAACACTTAAAAAATCACCTTTAACCAGATACGTTCTCTTAACTTTTCACTCGCGTCATAAAAGAACGATTTCGACACCTTCACTCGAATTGCGGGGTATTCCAAACATATATTATCAGATTTTATAGATTTAATAGCTGTAGTCAGCCTTTCTTTCTTGTCATCTTCAATTAACACCCGAACACCGGTTGTTTTTTATCATAAATCACCCAAGGGTTGTTTTCGTAAACCTCACAAGCACCATTCTCATTTATTGATATAACTGAATATTTATCATCTAAAAATGAATCTTTAGTTTCGTAAACTCTATATAATACCTTCCCATCATCCTTATAAATAACAACAGGAAGATATTCATACTTGACACTCAATAGATATGAAGTATCAACTAAATCCATAGCACGCTCAACATCATTAATTTTATTGCCAATCAATTCTTTATAATTACCAACATCACCTTCATTTAAACCACAAACTCCTTCTTTAAGAAAATACCATTTTGTTTGCTTTTCACTTCATAAAAAAAACAATCTATATTTATTTTTTTCTCTCGATAAGTCAAAGATGCATATGTAGTTGAGTCATGTAAGGATCTACTATCAGAAATAATGGCAGGAAAACCGTAAAAAAAGTCAAATCCGTAGGCAGGATTCCTGGCATCGTTTTCTTGAAACGTAAATGTTGTTATTTCACCACCATCTTTCACATAAACTTTATTCAGTGATTTATCATAGCCATACACGGCAGATTCTTTTCCTAAAACAAAAAAAGGAATTACATCAATGAGGATTATAACTGAAAAAAAATATTTATTCATTTCAAAAATCCTTGGGTGCTGATGATGTTCCTTCCAAAGTAACTTGAACCCTTTCTCCATATGAAGAAACTAGTTATTTTCGGCCTACCCCATTAATTATATACCTTGCCCTTTCATAGTCTATACTGTCTTTTTTTATATATGATGACATGCTCACTCCAGTTAAATTCCATCTTTCACGCCCGAAAACATAATAGGGACAGCATATTTAAATCACATGCAAGATCTGGCATTGTAACAAAGTCAATTAAAAACTTATCCTTTGTTTTTTGATAATTATTCTTCGAGGTTAAATGACTACAACCTCTATCCCTATATTTAAAGCCGTCGCCACATTGCGTGCTTCCATTCGACATTGCACGATTTCTATGATGTAATTCAACAGCTAAAACTGGGTCGTATTGATTAAAATAATCAAAAGTCCCAATTTCCGGCTTATCACTGAAGTGTTCACCTGTCGTAAAATGATATGTTTCATGCCGCGTGGTTGCCAATATATACGCCAACTTATATAAATTAGGTTTATACTCTTTTGATTCAGAATAGAATTCATTCACATTGACCAATAACTTCCTCAGATTCAATTTCGATACTGCAGAAAAAACAACATTCCCAGAACCTAATAAAATACGTTCTTTTTCATACATCAAAATGAAATTTTCTACATCTATTAATTCTACTTGTTTTTTTAAGGCATCAAAAAAGCAACTGGATGCATATGCCACACCGGGGCTCCGCTTTTAAAGGCCTCCTCCTGGCTCATCCATTCCATATCATCACGCCACTGCCTGGTGTACCTGACTCGTGGAAGCTCAAAATCCTGAAAATATTTTGTCCACTTATGATGACTGCTGCCTCCAAACCATTCGCTGCCATGCCTGACGACCATCTTTCCTGCTATGTCGCGTATCTCCATCTCCGAATGATGCACCGCATAACAAAGCTCTTCTGTTGATAGCTCTCCATCGCCATCCGTATCAAGTTTGCCAACGGCTTTTTGATAGTAGTCCGCAACCTGCTTCTGCTGAACACCCCTGGCAGAGTTTACCCGCACCGACAATTCACTCAGCAGCGACTTCATCCATCCCTCACGCAACGAATCCGACATATCTGGCGTGACGGCCTGTTCCAGGGCTGTGAATCCGCGCGCTTTCAAATCATACTGATGCAATACATCAACATCGTTTTCATTCATCCAGCTTCCGCTGCTGATTTCATACCAGGTTTGTCCCTCAGCATCCTTCAGCGGATTACATTTATCCGCAGGCAGTATCTTCCCGCCGTCCCGCACTATCGCACAGGACATGGCTGTGAACGAGATGACTACAAACATAAACTAAATCATTCTTACATTATGATTCACCATGAACATATTAATTTATTTATAAATACGATCACTATTCATTATTTTTTAAATAATCAATTCGTTCATTTGTTTTATCAAGAAGACACTTCAAGTATATACTTGAAAATCCTGTTCCTGTTTTAGATTCATATGTTTCATAATTACAATCAGCATCTCTAATTCTAACCCATGCTTGTTGCGCCTTTATTAGATAAATATCTTTTGACTCTTTCTGACCATAATACTCACCACCTTCCTTTTTAAACTTATCAAGCTGTTTTTTATACAGATTATTTAGTGCGCCATCAGATTTATCATACTCAACTTTAAGTTTATTGTAATTTTCCTGTTCATCTTCAGACATTGAAAATGTATACGATGAAAAAAAATAACCAGTAAAATAAAACTATATAATCGCATTATAAATACCTTTTCCTTGAATTAAATCGTTGCAATGGTACTCCAAATCTCGATCTCCAGTCTAAATTTGAAATGTTAGATTTAAAACTACCACTACCATTAATAAGATCCAAAATGAAATACCTTCTAGTTATATTAGTATTATCACCGCGAAAAGTCAGGTCAACTATAACATCTTTAATTTTTTCATTGTACGCATCCAAATTCGCTGAATAATCAACATCATTTATATTTACACCATTAGAAAGTACTCTTTTGGTTACTTTGTACTTATACTCATAAACAGCATTGAAAAGAAAATACTGTTGTTTTCTAGTTAAAAACCGTTCAGAAAAAGGTACGTTTTCATCAATTCCACGACAGTAAATGAGTGCGACTTCCCCCTGTAATCCGACACTACCTAATAACCAGTTTTTCAAAGAACCAGACAAAGGATTAGTATTTCTTTCCATATCTGAAAAGAGATTATTAATATATCCCCTCGACTGTTGACCAAAATCTAAACCTCGACCAAAGGTCACACAAGAAGCGCCTATTACGACACCTCCATTATTAGGAACATGTGGATACCTCGAAAAATAAATACTGTTTTCGTTATCATTTCCTTCAGCATCAAATGTTAACTGCCCTTTTGGTACTTGTAACCATTTCAGATCCATCTCATCATCGATGACAGCAATCCCCCCCAAAAACATAACCGGATGCATATGCCACACCGGGGCACCACTTTTAAAGGCCTCCACATGACTCATCCATTCCATATCATCACGCCACTGCCTGGCATACCTGACTCGCGGAAGCTCAAAATCCTGAAAATATTTTGTCCACTTATGATGACTGCTGCCTCCAAACCACTCGCTGCCATGCCTGACGACCATCTTTCCTGCTATGTCGCGTATCTCCATCTCCGGATGATGCACCGCATAAAAAAGCTCTTCTGTTGATAGCTCTCCATCGCCATCCGTATCAAGTTTGCCAACGGCTTTTTGATAGTAGTCCGCAACCTGCTTCTGCTGAACACCCCTGGCAGAGTTTACCCGCGCCGACAATTCACTCAGCAGCGACTTCATCCATCCCTCACGCAACGAATCCGACATATCTGGCGTAACGGCCTGTTCCAGGGCTGTGAATCCGCGCGCTTTCAAATCATACTGATGCAATACATCAACATCATTTTCATTCATCCAGCTTCCGCTGCTGATTTCATACCAGGTTTGCCCCTCAGCATCCTTCAGCGGATTACATTTATCCGCAGGCAGTATCTTCCCGCTGTCCCGCACTATCGCACAGGACATGGCTGTGAACGAGATGGCTTCATCTGTCACGGTTTTCTGATAAATCGATTTTCCTGAATGAATCCTGATATATTGCCTTCCTGTTGTCACTCCGCCCGGATTATCCAGAAACGCGGGCATTCGCGTATCATTACTGATGACTTCGATATGAACAAAATGGCTGCTCTCAACCTTACCCATTCCTACAGGGTCAATATCCTTTGACAGAAACCCCACCGCATCACCCGCTCTAACCTCTAATTTCATCTCAGGTGTGGTCACTTCATCAAACGTACCCTGCTTAACAGCCTGCTGCATCCAGGCAGTGTAGTGGCACACTGAATTTGGCCACCTGAGCAGAGGTGATATGCTCACCTCAACATCTTATAGGTGAACCAATGAGCAAAGCATTTACTGCTGAATTTAAAGTCGAAGCGGCAAAACTGGTCCTGGATCAGAACTACACTCACGGCGAGGCGGCTAAGGCGATGAACGTCAGCCTCTCCGCCATCAACCGCCGGGTAAAATCGTTACGTATCGAGCGCCAGGGAAAACGCCCCCGGGGCTGCCTCTGACGCCTGAGCAGACTGAACTCAGGGAAATGAGAAAACGGATACAACGCCTTGAAATGGAGAATGAAATCCTAAAAAAGGCTACCGCGCTCTTGATGTCGGACTCCCTGAACAGTTCACGATAATAGACAGTCTGAGGGCGCACAACCCGGTAGCGCCATTGTGCCGGCTGTTCGGTGTTCACCGAAGCAGTTATCGCTACATTCGTAAAAATGGCAGGGATTCTGACGCCGAGCGTGCCGTTAAACAGAGTCTCGTCAGTGAAGTCTGGAACGCCAGTGGTGGCTCTGCTGGCGCGAGAAGTATCGCCACGATGGTCAGCGCTAAGGGCGTCAGACTCGGGCGATGGCTGGCCGGTAAGCTGATGAAAGAGCTGGATATCGCCAGTTGCCAGGTCCCGGCGCATAAATACAAACGCGGCGGGAACGAACACATTGAAATACCGAACCATCTCGACCGGCAGTTCGCGGTTACCGCGCCGGATCAGGTCTGGTGCGGCGATGTGACGTATATCTGGACGGGAAAATGCTGGGCTTATCTGGCAGCAGTGCTGGATCTGTTCGCCCGCAAACCTGTGGGCTGGGCGATATCGACGTCGCCGGACCCGGCCCTCACGGTCAAAGCATTGCAGATGGCCTGGGAGCTTCGGGGTAAGCCAACAGGCGTGATGTTCCACAGCGATCAGGGCAGCCACTATACCAGCCGTCAGTACCGGCAGGCTCTGTGGCGCTGTCGGATAAAGCAGAGCATGAGTCGCCGGGGTAACTGCTGGGATAATGCCCCGATGGAGCGGTTCTTCCGGAGCCTGAAGACCGAATGGGTGCCGACGAATGGCTATAACAGCTTCAACGAGGCTCAGAGCGCGATAATCAGCTACATCACGGGCTATTACAGTGCCATCCGGCCCCACTAGTATAACGGTGGCTTAACGCCAAATGAATCAGAGCGGCTGTTCCACGAACAGTCAGGTCGTGTGGCCAAAATTAGTTGACCACTACAGTCACCCACTCTTCACGATAGCGCAGCGGGCGTTCAGCAGATACGTTTTCAGTCTGGACATTGACGATGCCAGATTGCATTAGGGGTAACGCAACCAGCACCAGGACGCTATCAGCCTGGGTGGAATCTCCCAGCATTATTTCACGCGGTTCCGGGGGTAAGTCACTGTGTTGTGTATCAACCAAAGTGCCATCCGGCAGCCACAACCGAAGCCCTTGTACCTGTAGCCGACCTGAAGCAAGCAGTGAATCATTGAACTCAACATGCTCAACACCCCACGGAAAAGGGCTGGTGAGCATGGATAAGCCGACACGGGAAAAAGAATCCCACTCTGACTGCTGCTGAAACTGCTGAGGAGCCAGCAAGGCCCCTTCATTCCATAACGGACGATAAATTTTCATCCCTGCACTTCCTTTCACTTAATATTTTGTCTTCGGCATTTGAGAGACCAGAAACAGATTGACATCCATGCCTTCCACCTGAAAATGTGGGATTGCATATAGACCGCCCCGGAAGACTCTAGGATTGTCCTTAATATCTTCGACAACTACTTTAGTTTCACGCTGTGGGGGACAAGGCCCGCAGTACGTCACCAGACTGCGTGCCCACGTATTTAGCTCCCTGCAAACGACGAGCCATCTTACGGCTGTTATTTGCGTCATTCACAGTGTCGTAACGTTCGGCTGTCTGAGCAGAATTCGCGCTAAAAAAAGCATAAACTGCATCTCATATCTCGGACTGATAAGAGTTAAGCATGGTTGTTCCTGTTCAACGGAATGACGGAAATAGCCAATGCAGATGAGAAATTAATAAGAATCGCTAACCCTGCCAGAACCACCTCCTACCCTCGTCATTCGACGAAGCCCCAAAAAAATCGGAGTCAAAACGAGCACATCCCTTTCGTCAGCATGCTGATAACGTTTTTCTTGTTCACCGGAAATGATAAATTTCGGATAAGATATCCGAAGCGCAGTGTAGAAATGCCACGCGGACAATTGAAAGAAAAACTATGTAATATAATATTACAAAGCGTGTTTTTAACACAACTTTATTGTCAAGCTGATTTGTAAGGAATTTCCAGAAAAAAACTGCAGGCCTGATGAAATAAGGGGGGTAGTAAATAACCAACCTGAATCATGATTCATGGATGATGCAGAGAACCACAAAATACACGACGAATTTCATTTTTGATTTCTTATTGAAAATGAGAACTCATGCGTAACTGAACAAACAGGTAGATAATAATTGGCCTTGAGAGCAATATTGCCCACTTAGTTAAATAAGACTTGTTGATATTTATAGGGGAGACCTGGAATACTGGCTCTTACCCGTTCGGTATTTATCCCGAAAAAATGGCACAGGAGTAATGACGATGTTTTGCATGAGTAAAGAAAAAACCACCTCTCCGTTTATACGCTCGATGGAAGTGGGTTACGTAAAATGCAGAAGAATCGTTCGCGTGTGCATTGTTGAATTCGATGTTGAACACTTTAAAGATACTCTTTTTTCAGATTATACAATCCCCTTTACAGAAGGACTTTCTACTGCCGTTATTAAGCGTCGGGCTGAGCATTTGGCAGGACGTATTGCAGCTCAACGATTACTAAAAGAGGAAGGGATGCTGTGCCCGGTTGGCGTCCAGAGTGATCGCTCACCTCAATGGCCTTTAGGTTGGACAGGAAGCATCAGCCACACTGACAGGTACGCAATTAGCGTTATAGCTCCAAAAAATGAATGTGCTTTTTTAGGTGTTGATATGGAAAAATTTAACCCTGGGGTTATGAAAAATACTGCTGATGTGTTTTTATCCTCACCTGAAAAGGAATACCTGAAAAATACCGGCATTGAGTTTCACATTGCACTACTCATTGCCTTTTCGGCCAAGGAAAGTTTATTCAAAGCTCTTTATCCATTAACAGGAAATTTCTTTGGATTCGATGCTGCCAGAATGTCCACCCTAAAAGAAAAATCACAGAACTTCACTATGGAACTATTAGTGTCATTATCGAGTCATTTCCCTGTGGGCGACCAATACACCGGCCATTATAAGATATACCATGATTATATCATCACATTACTCTCTGCAGATGAAACCCAGAGGGGGGTCGCTTAACTGAAAAATCACTTCAACAATAAAATGATTGCATCGGGTATCAGCATGCTAAAAGGGTCTCCTGTTTTTTTTACAACCTGTGGTCGGTTTTCCGATGGCCATCTCGGCTGCTCTTTTCATTCTGACTGATCAATACCGATAGATTATCAGGGAAAAGCACCGGCCAAATTAAAAGACTTTTTTCGTGCAACCATGCCCCGGATTGGACAAAAAAAAGTTAATGGTTCCGCTGGCGTACCAAACGTAATTGCTGCAGATTTCCGTCGACAGGTAAGTCAGTTTGTAGTCGGGCGATATCGCGACACAGAAACGCCATCTGCTGATGCATCTCCAGTTTCTTCCGCCATTTCTCTGGTTCCTCCTCAAGGTGGGCGTAAATGCCTTCCAGATGCTGAAACTGCACCAACAGCTGCATGGCGCTTTTGGGTCCGATACCGGCGACCCCGGCAACGTTAGAACTACTAATGCCAGCCAGTCCCCAGTAATCAGGCAGTTGGTGTGGCAGCACACCGAACTCTTTTTCAATAAATGGAGCATCCAGCCAGCGTTTCTGAAAATAGTCACGAATACGTACAGTTGGAGAGAGTAACTGGCAGTAGCCTTTATCGGTTGAGACGATGGTAGCCTGATGCCCCGCCTGACTCACTTTAACCGCCAGGGTTGCAGCTAAATCGTCAGCTTCATTCCCCGCCGAGACCCAGCAACAGACGCCGCGTGTTTCAAAAGCAGCACGCAAGGCTGGCATCTCCTGGTGCAATGCATCAGGCATCGGCGCGCGACCCGCTTTATAGTCAGGCAACCGCTGGTGACGCCAGCCACTGTTACGGGCGTCATCGTCAAATACCGCCACCGCGTGTGTAGGCTGACTGTGAATGATCAGCTGTTCGAGCGCATGCTGGCAAGTCTCCACGCAGGGTGACCCCTGCACGGCGTGAATACGGCGGATAAGATTCAGTGCATCAACGATGAGCAGGTGGATGACCACGGTATTCTCCTGGAAAAATCACTCTGTAGGGTAACATTCATGGTGAGACGAGGCGAACTCCACAATGTCGTACTAAACATCCCTCTTAACTCTTCCCTCTCATTTACAGGTTTAAATCCGGTCATTCCGCATTGAATTAACGCACTTTTTCATATCCGAATAAAACTAACAAATGCAACACCCGCTCAAATCAGTAGCGTTTTCTTCCAGCCTGGCAATCAATCCAGAAACGAAGGTTCGCCCCCTCTGAAGAGAGGTGAAATATTCAGGCTATCAATTTGATACCTGATATGAATCGAGTTGGTCACTTTCTCCTGATGGCTGATAACGATAACAATACTTTGTGGTAATTCTCTGCGAACCAACCCGATCATATCCAGGGCTGTCTGGTCATCTAAGTGACTGGTAGATTCATCAAGGCAAATTAAAACAGGTTGATTCAGCAATATCCTGGCGAATGAGAGACGTTGCTGTTCACCTCCGGACAGAACGCGGCTCCAGTGTTTTCTTTCATACAACTGACAACTTAATGCGTGTAATACGGTCTTCTGCAAAACCATAGCGACTTGCTCAGCTGAGGGCACAACTCCCCCCGGATAACTTAAGACTTTGATCAATTGTTCATCAGGCAGATAGGGTTTTTGTGGCACAAACAGACTTTTCCCTTCAGGTAGCTGACACCTACCGCAGTAGTACGGCCACAGGCCGGATAATGTCCTCAGTAATGTCGTTTTCCCACAGCCACTGACACCGGTAATCGCCACGATATCGCCCTGTAGTAGTCTCAGATTCACCGGAGCAAACAGAGGGCCCCCCTCAGGCAGGCAAGCCACCAGCTGATCACACTGTAATTTAGCAGGTTGACGGGGATGCCTTATGGGGGCAGGTAACGCCTTCAGGCTCTGCTCAAACTGCCATAACCTTTCTACCGTGGCTGACCAGGCGACAATTTGTCGATACGCATTGATAAACCAGCCAAAGGCATCAAGCACATAACCAAAGGCGGCTCGTGCCTGCATCACTCCCCCTAACGAAATTTTTTTCGTGATATAGAGTGGCAGAACAGCAAAAATCGGGATCATCAAACTGAGTCGAAAATAAGAGGTGGTGAAAGCATCCAAACGTAGTTCTCTGGACATCAGCTGCTGCCAGTTACGGATGATCGCCAGAAAGTGCTGATGTGCGCGATGATGCTCAGCACGCTCACCACCATAGAGGGCTATCTGCTCAGTATTCTCACGAATACGCAACAAGCCGGCGCGATAGTCAGCTTCACTTTTTTGCTGATTCATATTGAGCACATGCAATGGTCGGCCAATATAGTGAGCAATCACGCTGCTGATAAACGCATACCCCAGGGCTACCCAGACTAAATACCCGGATAACTGAAACGGATAACCTGCCACGCTAAAATTGAGTGTGCCAGAGACCTGCCACAGAATAACAATGAAAGATAATAGCCCGGTGGTATTTTTTAACAGTGATAAAAATAAGCCAAGACTCTGCTCCGTCAGTAAACGAATATCTTCAGCGATTCGCTGATCCGGATTATCCCGCATACAAACTGAGCCGATAATGATTATGTTGTCGCAACCAGAGTGACTGAAGGCGAAGGGTCATCTTCCGCCGCCAACGGATAATTAATAGTTTCTTTAGCCAGTTAGTACTAATTACACAGAGGACAAATAGTGCTGTGTAACCAGCATAAGTTAACGCCAGCCCGGTAATCGAAGCATGCTGAAAATAGTCAGTCAAGGCATCGTAAAACTCGCGACTCCAGTTGTTGTACTGAACACTTATCCATACTCCGCTAAGAGTCAAAGCAATCAGTATCAGTAGCAAAACCCAGGAAAACCACTCCCGCAGATGTCCCCATGTGGGGCCAGCCAGCTGGTAAAACCGCATCAAACTTTGCATATAAACAGGTCGCACCGTATCAGTAAAATGGAGCACGACAGCCACCGGTAAGTATGGCTGTCAACGGCAGTTTTGAGGCTAGTAAGTCCATTTCACATTCAGCATGGCGTTACGTGGTGTGCCGTAAAAGTTATTCCCTCCCCGATGGCGATTAGTAACATCCAGATAGTAATGCTTATCTGTCAGATTATTACCGTTAAGGCTCACACTTAGCTGTTTGTTATACTGATAGGTATATTGGCATTAATCAGCGCATATCCACCCTGCGATACATTGTAGTTGGTGGTTGTGTCAGTCTGCGCCGTCACACCTGCACCGACTGTCCACCGATTCCATTCGCCTGGCATACGATAACTGTTATAGAAACGGAAAATATGTTGAGGCGTGTGTTCACTGTAGTTAGTCCCTTTCTGCGTAGCCGCAGCCTCAAGGTATTTACTATTATTTAGCGTATACCCGGCATAAACCTGCCAGCCTTCAGCCAGCTCACCGGATAATTCCATTTCAATACCCTGACTCTGCACTTTTCCATCAGCAATATAGCAGTCATCACAATTCAGACCGCTCATCGCTTTGTTCGCCTGGATAATGCGAAACAGTGCGACAGAGGCGTTTAATCCACCATCAAAAAATGCCCCTTTAACGCCTGTTTCATAATTGCTGCCAGTCACCGGAGGCAGGAAGTTCCCTCTGGCGTCGCGTAAACTTTGCGGTTTGTAGATTTTCGCATAGCTGGCATACCAGGTATAATCCTGAGCAAAATCCCACAATAAACCGCCGTAGGGAATCACTTCGCCTCTTGCCTGGTAGCTGGTGTGACTAGTTATTGCACCTCTGGTCAGATTAGTGAAATAAGAATCATAATTAAAACTGCTGTAACGAGTGCCCAGGATAAGCTTCCAGTCTTCGGCAAGAGTCAGACGTGTTGTAGCATACAGGCCGCGCTGATAGACATTGTATTGATAACGACGTGTATAATCCCAGTCAGGTTCGGGAAAGCCAGCAGGGTCCCAGCGAGAAATATTGACTATGCTGGTATTGCTTAGCGAACCGAACAAGTTATCAAAATTCTCTTTTTGATAATCACCGCCGATCACCAGCTGATGTACCCGATGCAGAAATGCAAATGGACCACTCAGGCTGAGGTTAGCACCGTATTGACCGCTGTGGTTGTTACGTTTCAGGTTATTATTGAGTCTGGCATTTCCTGAACTATCCACCCCCTGAGTACCGTTACCATAAATGCCAATGAACTTTCCTTTCGCACTTGCCGCAGTATAGTTTACGGTTCCTTTCACAACCCACTCATCATCAAGGTAGTGCTCCAGCTCCACATAGGCATTTGTTTTCTCGAAATGAATAGTATTCCAGCTGGCGCCAAGGAATGTCGAACGCGGCAAACCAAGACTACCATAGTGAGTAGACATTGGTACGCCATACAAATTGGGTACTGTTTCCGTTTTTTGCCACGAAATTCCCGTAGTCAGCGTCGTTTGTGGTGTAAAATCATACGCCAGCGTGCCAAATAAGACCTGATGATCGCTGTGTATGTAATCGATAAAACTGTCTTTTTTCTGCAAGACACCGACCATCCGACCATCCGACCACGTAATGATGCCTCATCATTCAATGGGCCGGAAATATCCATCTCACCACGATAATTATCCCAGCTGCCAACACTACCGATAATATGAGAGCGAAAATCATAAGTCGGACGTTTACGAACCATGTTGACCGTCCCCCCCGGTTCACCGCTTCCCTGTGTCAGACCAGAAGGGCCACGCAACACTTCGAGGTGGTCATAAATTGCCAAATCAGGTGTTTCAGTCGATGCTTCAGCAGACCCCATACCTGCAAGACTGTTTTGGAATGAAGAGCTGACTCCATCTTCCTGAAAATTATCCATCGTGAAACCACGTGACTGATAACGAGTTTGATAGGAGTTGTCGTTGATTACGTTTACGCCTGTCACCTGGCACATGGCATCATCTAGGGAAGTCATATTCTGGTCATTCATTCGCTGACGAGTCACGACACTCACAGATTGAGGTGTCTCGCGAGGCGAGAGATTAAATCGTGTTGCTGCCGACATGTTTCGCGTGGTATATGAGCCAGTATCTTCGGTTACTGCACCATAATTGATATCCCCGGTTACCACCATCTCGTCCCCTTGAGGGATCTTTTTCAGGATGTAGCTACCATTGGGCTGACGTTGGACCAGTAACCCATGAGCAGTCAGCAAGCGGGCAAAGCCCTCATCAATGGTATAGGTACCACTAAATGCTGGCGCAGACTTTCCTGCTGTCAGTTGTGCATCGCTGGCCAAATAAATGCCAGACTGCACAGCAAACTGATTCAATTGTGCGGCCAGTGATCCGGCCTGAATAGTATAAAGTTGCCGCTTAGCCGCTACATCACCGGCCTTTGCTGCGGGCATGGCAAAAATCGCACAGGCCAATATGGGTAAACAACAACCTATCATCCGCCTCAGCACGGTCGTTGATTTACAGCGGAATATCCGCGGCTGACGAATGAATAATGATAACGACATAAATTCTCCTGATAATTCCCCAAAAGTAAAAATACTGCATAGTGTTAATCGGATGAGGGGAATAAAAGGGGAACCGCCAGAGCAGATTTATTTTGCTAAGGCTGATATTTATCATCGGGAATGACGATCAGCCACTATGGTAAACGGTGTTGGATGCGAACAGGCAATACATAAGTAATCATCGTTAATGCCAGGGTGGTATCATTCAGCGGGAACGTCCCGGTGACACTCAGTAATGCCACTGCAGGATCACACCCCAAATACCCCCAACGATAAGCAGAAAGACGCTTAATAAGTACACCGAGAGACAGATTCTCTGCTTCCAGCACACCCCGTCTCCAGTCTGGCACCCTGGTATGCAGTCGTGAGACCGCTCCCAATGCGTGTTCGCTGAAAATAATTGCCTCGCCCGCCTGAACGATCTGACTATCGCTGGAATCTGGCAACGAAACTTCGACTGCCCCCTGGTACACCAACATTGTCGTTGTTTGATCGTTTATCTGAGCACTGAATCCAGTCCCCAACGCTCTCATCTGACCCTCAGGAGTGATCAATGTCAGCGGGCGCTGTGAATCCGGCGCCGTTTCAATCATTATCCTGCCATTAAGAAGTTGTAACCTGCGGGCAGTTGAGGTGTAAATGACATTCAGTGCACTGTCAGTATCCAGCCAAATACGGGAACCATCAGTCAACCGGAAAGCGGTGATTTTACCGTGAGGGCTATGAAAATCAGCACGCCATGCCTGTATCTGATTGCGGACAGGTGTAAATTGCCAGCAACCTGCGCTCATTGCGGCTGTGACAGACAATCCGGCAATAGCTTTCAATAGCTGACGCCGCCGTGTGTTGTGTGACCGCTGAGTCAGGGCCGTCAGTGATGCCATTTGTTGTGCATCGTTTTCCCGAAGGGAGGCAAACCGCTGGCTGATATCCAACACATACTGCCATGCCAGCCGATTTTCTTCGCTCGCATTAAGCCAGCGTTGCATCGCAGCAGGATAGTCATCAGGTGAGGTGATATCTTCAATTTCAGCATACCAGTTTTCGGCCTGTTGCAGTGCCATAAAACCGGGTTTTTCACTCATGCTCAGAGCCCCTGCATAGCACCTCACCACCTTCAGCTTCAAGACTCAGTATGTAGTGGCACACTGAATTTGGCCACCTGAGCAGAGGTGATATGCTCACCTCAACATCTTATAGGTGAACCAATGAGCAAAGCATTTACTGCTGAATTTAAAGTCGAAGCGGCAAAACTGGTCCTGGATCAGAACTACACTCACGGCGAGGCGGCTAAGGCGATGAACGTCAGCCTCTCCGCCATCAACCGCCGGGTAAAATCGTTACGTATCGAGCGCCAGGGAAAACGCCCCCGGGGCTGCCTCTGACGCCTGAGCAGACTGAACTCAGGGAAATGAGAAAACGGATACAACGCCTTGAAATGGAGAATGAAATCCTAAAAAAGGCTACCGCGCTCTTGATGCCGGACTCCCTGAACAGTTCACGATAATAGACAGTCTGAGGCCGCACTACCCGGTAGCGCCATTGGGCCGGCTGTTCGGTGTTCACCGAAGCAGTTATCGCTACATTCGTAAAAATGGCAGGGATTCTGACGCTGAGCGTGCCGTTAAACGGAATCTCGTCAGTGAAGTCTGGAACGCCAGTGGTGGCTCTGCTGGCGCGAGAAGTATCGCCACGATGGTCAGCGCTAAGGGCGTCAGACTCGGGCGATGGCTGGCCGGTAAGCTGATGAAAGAGCTGGATATCGCCAGTTGCCAGGTCCCGGCGCATAAATTCAAACGCGGCGGGAACGAACACATTGAAATACCGAACCATCTCGACCGGCAGTTCGCGGTTACCGCGCCGGATCAGGTCTGGTGCGGCGATGTGACGTATATCTGGACGGGAAAATGCTGGGCTTATCTGGCAGCAGTGCTGGATCTGTTCGCCCGCAAACCTGTGGGCTGGGCGATATCGACGTCGCCGGACTCGGCCCTCACGGTCAAAGCATTGCAGATGGCCTGGGAGCTTCGGGGTAAGCCAACAGGCGTGATGTTCCACAGCGATCAGGGCAGCCACTATACCAGCCGTCAGTACCGGCAGGCTCTGTGGCGCTGTCGGATAAAGCAGAGCATGAGTCGCCGGGGTAACTGCTGGGATAATGCCCCGATGGAGCGGTTCTTCCGGAGCCTGAAGACCGAATGGGTGCCGACGAAGGGCTATAACAGCTTCAACGAGGCTCAGAGCGCGATAATCAGCTACATCACGGGCTATTACAGTGCCATCCGGCCCCACTGGTATAACGGTGGCTTAACGCCAAATGAATCAGAGCGGCTGTTACACAAACAGTCAGGTCGTGTGGCCAAAATTAGTTGACCACTACAAAATTAGCAAACCCACACAGGGCAAAAGAGATAACCGCCAGCGTTTTCGCATCCAGTATGCCAGCCGAGCCCTTTAACCACGGGGAAAAATTAACATAAGCAACGAACTCATTAATTGCCATTTTTTGGCCTATCAGGCCACCCGCCAGGGCCGTGTCTTGCCATTCAACTCCCATCATATAAGCCAGAGGCGAGAAGAGATAACCGAGCAATTTCTCAAGGCTCAACTCTTGCCAGCCGGCTAGCTGGCCGGCAATACCCAGCATGCCATTGATCAGCGCAATGAGTGCAACAAACGCCATCACTACCGTTGCCACGCCCACAGCAATTTTCAATCCGAGCATGGCGCCATTTGCAGCCGCCTCAATGATGCTGGCAGGACGTTTCTCGCTGAATGAAAAATTATGAAATTCAACCCGGGAAGGTTCAGTCGCCTGGCTCAGTATACGGGCAAAAAGAATACCACCGGGAATTGCCATTAATGAGGCTGCAAGAAGATACTCAATCGGCACCCCTAATCCCGCGTAGCCAACCAGCATCGAACCGGCAATCGATGCCATACCACTACAGATGACAGTAAATAACTCATTACGGTTCATTTTATTAACGAAAGGCTTTAATACAGCGGGTAATTCATTTTGCCCGAGAAAAATAGTCGTCACTGCAGCAAAAGCCTCGACCTTACTGACGCCCATCAGTTTCTGAAAAATATACCCGAGAATATTAATCACCCAACCCATGACACCGATATAATAGAGGATAGAGATTAATGAGGTGATAAATATGATGGCGGGTAATACCTGAAACGCAAAAACGAACCCCGCACCATCAAATAATTCATTTATTTTTGGCCCCATCAGCCCACCAAAAATAAATGCACTTCCTGCGTCACTATACCCAATTACGTTATTAACGCCACTGGCGATGGCATTAATCAGCCATTTCCCTGCCGGAACATAAAGCATGATTGCGCCCAAGGCAATTTGTAATAATAGCGCGGCGCCTACCGTCCTCAAGCTAATTTTATTTTTGTTATTCGAGAATAAAAATGCAATGAGCAGCAGAATAAAAATACCTGCTATACTGCGCATACTATCCATAACACCCTCCATTTTGCTGATTTTTTCCTGCCATACGCGATATCTCACCGTTGAATGAATCAGCCCGCGCCTAAACTATTAAGAATACAGACAGTAATGTGGTTGTTCTGTCGAAATCTGATCCCCCTCTTCGGCACGCATAAAAATTAAATGGGCAACAAGCCTGGAAGGGATAACGCCGCCTCTCTTTGCGGCTCCTTCCAGGCTACAGCAACGGAAAATGTCAGTTTCAGAATTCGGCAGCAATCTGCTGATAACTACTGGCAATTCGGGCAGCCAGCTTTGCGTTGTTAAACACCAGCTGAATATTCGCACTCAAACTGTCTCCGCCGGTAAGTTCACAAACTCTGGCCAGCAAGAAAGGGGTGCTCTCTTTACCATAAATATTCTGCGCTGCTGCTTCTTCGAGCGCCTGTTCAATCGCCTGTGTAATCTCCGCTTCTGGCATGGAGAACTCTTCCGGGATAGGGTTTGCAATCACCACTCCTCCGCGTAGACCACACTGCCATTTTGTCAGCATCGCACGAGCGATATCCCGAGGGGTATCCAGCTCAATACTCACCGGATAGGGGCTGGTACGACAGAAGAATGCAGGTAATAATGCCGTCTGATAACCGACCAGTGGCACGCCGTATGTTTCGAGATATTCAACCGTCAGCCCGAGATCAAGAATCGATTTTGCTCCGGCACACACGACAGCCACATTAGTTTTTGCCAGCTCATGTAAATCAGCTGAGATATCGAATGTCTGTTCCGCGCCCCGATGCACACCACCAATACCACCGGTAGCAAACACTTTGATACCCGCCATCTCTGCGATAATCATCGTCGAGGCCACGGTGGTTACACCATGTTTTCCCGCCGCTACAATAAAAGGCAGATCACGGCGGCTTACTTTCGCCACCTTATGTCCCTCTTTCCCTAACAATTCGATTTCGTCATGAGATAATCCTACTTTCATCCGTCCATGAATAATGGCAATGGTTGCCGGCACCGCGCCGTTATCCCGCACTTTCTGTTCAACCTGAAGCGCCGTTTGTGCATTCTGTGGATAAGGCATACCGTGAGAGATGATGGTGGACTCAAGGGCGACAATCGGGCGTTGATGAGCAAGCGCTTGCGCCACTTCAGGTGAAATATCCAGATATGGAGTCAATGAGACAGGTGTATTCATGATTGTAATTCCAACAGTTTTTGGACGCTGTCATTTGACAGGCCTGGGTTATTAGTCAATTCACAGGAGAGGGTCAAAGCGGAACACCCTTGAGCAAAGCGAATACTTTCAGCGAATGTCATATCATCCAGCCAGCAACATGCCAGACCCGCCATCATGGCATCCCCGGCACCGGTCACATTCACAATGTTGACAGGCAAAGGGGCAGACCAGCCACGCTCGCTGTCGACATCACTGTAATAGACACCATCAGCTCCCATACTTAACGCCAGACGCTGTACACCTTGATCATGGAACCAGCGCGCCACCACCGGTGCGTCTTGTGTCGTGGTGATGGTCAACCCACTAAGAATTTGTGCTTCCAGCCGGTTGGGTTTAAGGGTATGAATATGTGATAACCAGCGGCGTACTTTAGGCGCTTTGAACGCAGAAACCGTATCAACAAAAATCGGCACCGACCCGGCATGGCTGAATAACCAGCTCAAGGCTTCTTCCGGCAGATTACAGTCCACGATCAACACCCCAGCGTGCTGGATAAGGTCTCGCGAGGTTGCCAGCATTGCCGGTGTCAGCCGTTCAAGTATCTGCATGTCATTAATTGCGACATGCATCTCTCCACTGTTATCAAGTAAAGAGAGGTAAGTTGATGTGCTCTCACCATGGATTTTGTAAACCCCATCAGTATTCACACCAGCAAGTCTGGCAAGATCTAACAATGTGGTGCCATAGAGATCATCCCCCACAACAGAAACAAGATGACTTTCACGGCCCAGCAGAGCAACGTTTTGTGCAATATTACGGCCTACACCACCGGGAGTGCATGTGATTTTCCCTGGGTTGGAATCTCCGAAAACTAAATCAGTCGCCACATAGCCACAAATATCCATGTTGGCTGAACCTACAGTCACGATATAACTGCTTTCTGATAAAATATAACCTTTACCTTTTATATGACCTTTATTCATCAGATTCATAATATGTCCGGCGACAGCAGAGCGACTGATACCAAGGATATCCGCAGTCTCTTGCTGCGATATCAAAGGATCATTTCTCAATATCTGTAGTATCTGTTTTTCTCTGTGAGTCATATCGGACACTTGTTTATTTATGAACAGATGTTTGCTTTATGCCGAAAAATGGTTAAGGAGTAAAGCCTGGTTGTTGTGGAAATTTCGATTTTATGACGCAGATCGAAATAATAAATAAAAAAGTCTCAAATGACCTTTTGTTGACCTTGATCAATATTCAAAAAACAACATTTTTACACCAGTGCATTTTATGCAACATATCAGGCTATGCTTTATTTTTTATTAAAAAAATTATTCTGGCTTATCGATTATGGAATAAAAATAAAATTTAAATGTACTGAAATTTTTCTGATGCTCGCCAGCCAGCAACAGATAATAATTAATCACCCTGCACTATTAAATGATAGAGACAATTTTATTTTTACAGGCAGGAAATCATTGAGTTAAAAATCGGTTCTTCTCTAAACTTTCCAGCAGGTTTATACCTTGCCATCTTATAATGATGCAAGAGAATCAATTTCACCACGGAAAGTTGTGTCCATTCTCTGGTAAAAATCAGTATTAATGTGAAACTTCTCACAAAAATAACACGCCGATTTTCAGTCAAAATATTCACGTCGCAAATGAATATCATGAGAAATATAAAAACCATTGAAAACATCAAGTTATCAATTAAAAGATAAATATAAACACCTGTTTATAGTGATGGCAATCACAAAAAATCATGCATTAATCACGTGTCAAGAGACACCAAAAAATCAAAACCTTCCAAAGCTGTGACCAACTTCAAAAAAATGAATCACTCTCTCATTAGAATTAATTTCACAAAGAAGAGAAAAAACTGGGGAAACCATGAAGATAGGACTGGTGATTAGTGGTGGTGACGTCAGTGGAATGAATAACTTTCTTTTCCAGCTTAATCGATTGACTGAAACAGAGATCATTATTTTTGATGGCGGCATCAATGGACTGATAGAAAACAACGCCAAATCAATAGCGGCCAGAGATCTTATTGATCTCTCTATTTCTCCGGTACCACTCATTGCTTCTGGTCGAAAGGAAGAAAAATGTAAAATTGCTGACTATGAAAAAATAGTTAAACACATTCGCAGTAAAAAACTCGATTGTTCAATTATGGGGGGTGGTGATGGCTCATTTCAGTTTCTAAAAGTACTCAGTAGCTATGGTATTAATTGTTACGGAATTGGTATGACGATTGACAATGATATCGTCGGAAACAGTTACACCATCGGCTTCTCTACCGCCTGCGAGCAGGTAATTCATGAGGTAGCTAAGTTACGTAATACCGGAAGAGGCCTTCCTGGGCGGGTGTTTATGATCGAGCTGCTGGGAGGATACTGTGGTGAATTAACATTACAGGCGGCACTTAAAAGTAATGCGGATATTGCATTAATCCCGGAAGCAATCTGGGATATCGATAAACTGGCTAAATATATAAGTTATAAAATAAAAAATCAAAACAGTGTGATCATTCTGTGTTCGGAAGGATACACCTAAGAGTATACACCCGGATTCCAGGGTGCAATTGATACGATGATTGGGAAATTAGAACACAAAATTGGTATTTGCATCAGGAAAACTATTTTAGGGTATGGATTAAGAAGTGGTGTGCCTACCGGAGAAGAAATTATTCAGGGGGCAATTTTAGCAAAAGAGGTTGTACGCTGCATCCATTGCGGACTCGTCAATAAGATAATAGTCATTAATAATAACAACAAAGCCATCCCGATAGATCTTGAAAATTCGGAAAGACGTTTAGTAGATAAAGAAAGTGATATTTATAAACTCGCAAAACTCACTAACATCATCTGAGGAATATAAAATGGTTAAAATACTTTGCGTATGTGGCTGCGGTCTCGGTTCAAGTTTTGCCATTGAAATGAGTGCCAAAGCTGTATTAAAAAAACTTGAGGTTGATGCAGAGATTGATCACACAACCGTTTCGGAAGCATCCTCTTTTAAATATGATTTAATTCTGACGCAAAAGATGTTTGCTGACATTTTAAATGCTGATGCCACAGATGAACAAAAGAAGAAAGTCATCATATTAAACAAACTCACAGACAAAAATGAAATTGAAGAAAAAATCCTTGCTTACAGAAAAAACAAATAATCGTGGGGGTATAAAGTGGACGCTATTATTGATTTCGTTGTTAAAGACTTTCTTGGCCAGGCATCAATATTGATTGCGCTGATAGCGATGCTCGGGCTGATTTTGCAAAAAAAATCGCCGGGAAAAACAGTTGAAGGTACGTTCAAAACCTTGCTTGGCTTCCTGATAATGATGGCTGGCATCAACATCATTGTCGAAGCACTGACCTTCCTCAATGATATCTTTACCGAAGGCTTCGGAATGAAGGGCTACATCACTGATGTTGCAGCCATTGCCGGGGTCGCTAATCGTGAGCTGGGATCAGAAGTGGCTCTCACCCTGCTGACTATCTTTGCAGTCAACATATTAATTGCCCGTATTACACCGTTCAAATATATCTTCCTGACGGGTCAGGCCCTGTTATGGATGGCGACAATCGGTACAGTCATTGGCTATAAAGCCGGGCTGACAGGCGCGACGTTGATCCTGACCGGTAGCATTTTCGGTGGGATAATGGCGGTGCTAATGCCCGCTATCGCTCAACCTATGGTCCGTAAAATTACTGATTCTGATGATGTGGCTCTGGGGCATTTTTGCACTATTGGCTATCTGGTACAGGCTGCAGTGGCAAAGGTTGTCGGTAAAAATTCACGATCCACCGAAGATCTGGAACTGCCCGATAACTTCAAATTCCTGCAGGACACCTACCTGTCAATGGCTGTCATTATGGTGCCAATGTACATTATCCCTGCGCTCTTCGCGGGATCTGAACATATCGGTCAGTTCTCCGGCAACACCAACTACATAATGTATGCCTTTATGCAGTCGATGCAGTTCGTTGCTGGCGTCTTTGTGCTGTACAGTGGTGTACGTTTACTGTTAAACGAACTGGTGCCTGCTTTTCGCGGTATCGCCATGCGCCTCGTCCCGAATGCGAAACCCGCACTTGATTGTCCGGTGCTTTTCCCTTACGCCCCCAATGCGGTTATCGTCGGATTCCTTGCCACCACCGTGGGATCAATCATTGGCATGATACTTTTCCCGCTGTTCGGCCTGGCGATGAGCTTACCCGGTCTGCTGACTAACTTCTTTGCCGGAGGCGCAGCTGGCGTATTTGGTAACGCCATGGGGGGGAGAAAAAGAGCCATCATTGGTGGCGTCATACACGGGCTTTTTATCACACTGCTGCCTGCTATCCTGGTGCCACTTCTGGAAACCTTTGGTTTCAAAGGCGTGACCTTCAGTGACTCTGATGTCATTAGCACCGGACTGGTGTTAGGTCATGCTTTCCAGAATGACTGGGGATTTGTAACTGGCTTTATTCTCTTTGTCATTGCCGTTGTCTGGTTCGCAAACAGAAAATTAGGCAAGTGAATCAGAATCTCTGCTCAGAATATACAGCTACATTACGGAGAGAGAATATGCTTTCAGCATTAAAGAAATACTTTAATAAAGATACATCACACGACGAGAACAACATTCAGGCAGCAAATATTATGCAGGAATTGTCTTTGCTTGAAGAAAAACTGGCTGACGATCCAAAGAACAACACAACTCAAAAAGCATTAATGGTGAAATACAATCAGGCCGTTAAAGTTTGCGCTGCAAGTAAAGATTACAGAAATCATGTTGATGATATTTTCATAAAAATAGATGAACTCAGGAATACTATTCGAAAAAATATATGAGGTAACATGAGCATTAAAAACTTTCTCTCGAAAAACAAATGTATCAAGGTGGGTGTTAACGCTGACAATTGGGAGGAAATAATCGGATTAGTGGCAAAGCCATTAATTGCGAATGGGTTTGTCACTGATGATTATCCCAAAGCCGTCATTAATAACACTAAGGAATTTGGCGCTTATTATGTCTTTGATGAGGGCATAGCCATTCCTCATGCCAGACCGGAGTGTGGTGTATTAAAAAACTGTTTCAGTATGGCGACATTGAAAAGACCGCTATCTATTCAGGGTAGTGAACCTGTTGATATCATTGTGATGTTCGCCGCAGTAGACAGTAACAGTCATATAACGGAAGGGATTGCTTCAATAGTCAATCTGCTGGAAGACGAATCAACGCTGAAGCAATTAAGGAAAGCAACCTCTGTCGATGAAGTGCTGAGGTTACTATGAGAAAGCTGATTTTAGTTAATGGTATTCCTGCATCAGGTAAAAGCTCGGTCGCGAAGATAATCGCTGACCATTTCAATGCTCCGCTATTAAGCATTGATGAGATAAAAGAGCCTTTTATGATTCAGTTTGCTCATGTCATCGACAGAGCGTTAAACAGAAAACTCGGTTCTGCTGCCTATGAGGCTATGTTCAAAATAATCGCTGCATCGCCAGAGAATACCTTATTCGTGTTAGATGCCTGGTTTGGTTTTAAGGAGAGATCGCTGCTGGAACACTATCTTTCTATGGTTGACAGCCAAAACACCATAGAAATATGGAACAAGATATCAGTGGAAAATGTAGTGCGACGTTATCAGTCACGCTGTGGAGACAGAATAAAGGGACACCCGGGAGAAGAGTATATTCCTGAATTAAAAAACCTGGCAATGACAGCAGCACCAATGGCACTGAGTGATGTTTATATTGTAGACCAGAACAACCCTGTTGATTATTCAGATATAAACTCATGGGTTAGCGATCGTTTAAATAAAATTGAGTCTTAGATTGATAATATTATTCAAGAGGAAATAAAAATGAATAAAATGACTACTGCTGAACGTCGTGGATATCAAATGATTTGTGACTCAACCGGATCAATGATGGTGGTAGCCTGTGATCAACGTGGTGGAATGAGAACGTTATTAGCAACCACCCAGGAAGCACAACAAGCCATCAGTAATGATACTCTTGGTAAGACTAAATACGATATTACGCAATATCTGGCGTCGGAAGCTGGCTGTGTTTTAGTGGACCCGATTTGTGCCGTGCCAGGAATTGTCGACGAAGGTATTCTGCCACGCAATACCGGCTTACTTATCGGCCTTGATGCTTCAGGCTGGGAAACATCACCACAGGGCTACCGCCTGTCGACGCTTGTCGAGGGCATTACTGCACGCAAAGTGCGTGAAATGGGTGCCACTGGCGGGAAAATTATGATTTATCTGCGATCCGACACTCCGGAGGCCAATACCGCCAACCTCGCCACACTAAGCACAGTGATTGCTGATTTTGCCCGTGAAGATCTGTTCCTTGTTGTCGAGTTTCTGACCTACCAACTGGAAAATGAAAGTGATGATGCATATCAAAGCAAAATTCCACAACTGATTCAGGATGGCTGCAAGTTGTGCATCAGTTGTGGTGCTAAAGTGCTGAAAATCCCTTACCCCGGCAGTGACGACGCCTGTACTGCAGTCACAACGATTTGTGGTGATATCCCCTGGGCGGTGCTCTCCGCGGGTGTGGACCATGCCACCTTCCTGACTCAGGTAGAAAGTGCTCTGGGCCACGGGGCTTCAGGCGTGATTGCCGGCCGTTCACTGTGGAAAGATTGCATTTCCCTCGATCGTGCCATTTCGAAGGAGAGACTCTCGACAATTGCGGTTTCACGGCTACGAGACATCCAGCAGCTGCTGGAAAAATATAAAAGACAACAGGTCGAAGCCGCATAGATTTAGTAGATTATATCGCCGCCTGCGACCACTGGCGGCGATACCTCAGACACAAGGATACCAAATGAAAACAGTGATTGACCTGATCATCTTCGACTGTGACGGTGTATTGATTGATTCGGAAATTCTCGGTATCACGCTCGCCCTGGAAATGCTCAATCACCATGGCATCAACATGGATTTCCACGAATTCAGCAGTCAGTACAGTGGGCTAAGCTGGAACGCATTGATCGATAAAATCCAGCACCAGAAAGGCGTCAGGCTACCTGCCTCAATTGGCAACAGCTTCTATACCGCATTGCAGGAAATCTTTGCAACCTCACTCAGACGTATTGACGGCAGCCTGGAGTTACTGACTTCCCTGAATATTCCCTATTGTATCTGCTCTAACTCTTCAGGCAGTCAGCTTAATTATGCTTTGTCATTAGTACAGTTAGAGCACTTCTTTGCTGATCGCATTTTCTCTGCCGTGGATTTAGGCTCGGGGCGGGGTAAGCCACAACCTGACATATTTCTCTATGCCGCCAAAGTATTTAATGCCTCACCGCAGAATACGCTGGTTATTGAGGATTCCGTGCCGGGTGTCACCGCTGCAAAAAAAGCAGGCATGCACGTGACGGGTTTTATTGGTGGTGGACATACATATCCGCAACACGCTGACAGACTTCTGGCAGCCGGAGCCGATATGATTATCACGTCATTGGATCAATTTACCCCAGAGATTATGCCGGATACGCCTGAGTGGAATAAAACGAGCTTTTGCTGAGTTAAGGGCTCGAATCACCTGGCCCTGATCACACTCGCATTCCTTCAGGGGCAAAGCAGAAGTTCAGAATCACGGACTTGGGCATTTATAATCAAGCCATATTAGGCGGGGATCCATGACTTACAGACTGGATGGTGATGTTATTCAGGTCTGATACCAGTCAGACCCCCTTCATCCCGGGGATGACTCAGGCGCTATTCTGACCTCGCCGTCGACGCATAAGATTTGAGTTTCAGTAAATCGTGCTTTCATCATAGTGATCTCAACTGATTGTATTTTAAACAGATAAAACCATTAAAACAGTAAAAGTGACTTAGGAGGTCAACTCATTAACTTTACCAGCCGAAAATTTATCATATACTCATGAAGTCGGTTTGTGATTCTTTTCAGCGGTACTGTCGACGATCTCTATCCCTTGTTGATTAAAACCAATGTAATCTCCATTATGCAAATAATAGTTATATCCTCCTCCTGTACCTAAATAAAAAGTATCTCCATCCTGTAAAAAAACAGCTTCAAAAACATCCAGATATGCTTTTTGTTTAGCAATAATTAAATTGTTTATTAAATAATAAATGGTAAATAGATTCTGCCCCGGTGATCCATTATCAAAAACTAAAGGAATCCTCCAAAAAACTATCTTTCCCCCACTGCAATTCACATTGAAACTTTTTATAGCGAAGCTAAAATAATGCAGTGCTTATTATCTGTGACTTTTATTTTTTAAAAAAATATTTTTTGTCTTTTTCATTTCAAATGCTATAACCTGATGAAAATTTGAAAAACACCACTTAATCCTACATAATTAAATCCGGATGGATATCTTTATTCATAAAAACCATTGGGTTTATTTATAAGAAAAATACGCCTTAATTCAATTTTCTAAGCGGTATTCTGCACGTTTTAATGATATTATCATCGTAGAAAAAATTAATCAAATCCGATCCATCGAGCCGTATGTCTAAAAAAACATCCCCACACGAAGCATTTACTTCATTAGATTTTTTCTTCTCTGGTGAGAAAATAAATATACGGTATATTTTATGTGTCCCCTTCCCCTCATCCAGGTGCCACACACTAAAGTCTTTGTATCCGTCCTGGTTATAGTCTTCTGATTGAATATGATTTTTATCATAAGAAAGATTTACATCTTCTGAGTTAATTAACCCCTCACTGTCGGAAACTGAAATTGAAAAAAATAATTTTCATAAAATGAAATTTCTGCAGAGATATGTTTTGTTCTATCAACATCGAAGTAAAATGAATTTCTACCTGATGCTGTATTTGCAAATAACATTAACATGATAAAAAACATCTCACTAAAACACCTTTATTCTGCCGTTAAATAACAGAGGCATATGAATTATCAATACCGCATACTTTTAGTTTTATGGGCTTAATAAATATCACAAATTGAATTATATTAGATATAATTTCAAAAGAGTTCATTGCCCCATAGAATTACCTATAAAACTTAATTTAAATTATACAAGCCATCTCTAATGCTAATTAATATAAATGGAAAAGTATATTTCCTTATAATTATCAAATAGAGATGAATTACCTCGCCCGGAAAAAATAAATTTGAACCTGCACGCGAATGGATTTTCACCTGAAAACACTCACCAGTATGATAGCCAGCCTCATCTTTGTACTTACATGCGACAACTGCGCTCAAACCCTCATATTCTGGAGTCATTTACCTGTCTGCCAGAACTGGAGTACCATCAGTAATAGCTTCCCACTGCCCATCTTCATTTTTTGTAAAAGAATAATTTTCATCACTTAATTGAACTCTGCAGATCTCAAGATAATCAGCTACATTCTTAACATCAGGAATAACAAACAAGCAATTATCTTTTTCTTTGGTATTCTATGTAGCAGGGATGCTAACTGATGCTTTTATAAATATTACTAATTTATAGTTTTCCGCGCCATTACTCACACCAGTAATTAAACACAGAAGCAATGTTATAAGAATCTTCATTTAGAGATCTCAAAAAAAACGTGAGATTTTTATTAATTGATACCAAGATTCGAAACATTGGCTATCTCACTTTTTATTATGCTAATAAACAGCTGCGGTTAATGTTGATCCTACCCAGTAATAGCAGACGGCTAAGTGAGTAAACTCTCAACCAGAAGTGATTACTCATGACAAAACCAGCATCAACCAGCAAAACGACTCGTAAACAATACTAACCCGAATTCCGTGATGAGGCACTGAAAGTGGTTGAGCGTATTGGTGTCGCTGCCTCCGCCCGTGAACTCAGTCTGTATGAATCACAACTCTACAACTGTTACAGTTCGGTCACGGCCATGCCGCCAAACTTCTTTATCTAATTGTAAAAAGTAGCCTCAGAACTCCCCATCTTTCTGCAGACTTCCTCCACCCTTGTGCCTGTTTCTGCTTGCTTCAGGGCAAAAGCAATCTGTTCTTACGTATAACGCGTCTTTTTCATGCCGGATAACCTCATTTTTTTCAGGAAAAGAAAGGCCGGAAACTCCACTTTACGCTGGTACTAAACAAAGGGAAGAGATCAGCAATACCGGGGGGGAGGTAATTCGCGCGGGTAGCTGCGGCCATTCATCAACGCTATTTCCTGCCGGGTGCGCAGGCCCATCATTTTTTCCGCTTCACGATAGCGCGCACTTTCCTGTCGGGTCACTGATTTCATCCTATCTCCTTCACTGCGGCAGTTAACTCTTTCTCCTGCTGCATCTGGTCACGCTCCACCGGCGCGCTGCCAAACACCGAGCGTTTACACCACATCTGCAGCTCATCATCAACAATAACGGTAGCAATCACCTGCAGCAGCGTCACTGCCACCACTACCTGCCAGCTGGCCAGAATGGCGAAAATCCGAATGCCAAAAAACTGTGCAGCAAACAATCCTGATATGCTCCCGCCATCCCAATTAACCGCATGATGTTCAAAAATTTCCAGCAGTAGTCCGGTATATTTTAGTCCCGCAGTAGCATCCACCAGACCTTTAAACCCATAGACACCAACCAGAAAAAATCTATTTTTTCCTATTTCTTCCTCTATAGGAATATAATCGATTCATACCAGAAGCAGTGATGCCGCTGCTGCTGACTGCTTTGCAGTTCCTGTAGCATTTCGTGGTACAACAGGCGACCGGGTGCAGTCAGTTAATTTTTCCGCATTTTCCAGATAATCAGGCAATAAAGGCCTTTAGTTTCTCAGGGGTTAGCATTTTACTGACTTTCTTTTTACCCAGCCGGGAAATGATGTGAACCTGAAAAACTCGCTTCGCCAGATCAATTCCGATAATTTGTTCAACTGGACACTTCTTTATTTTGCTGTTGGTTTGCACTTACAGCATGGCTCACTGAAGCCAGTATGGGGGGTGTCCATTTCATTAGCGCTTGTAATTAACCACAGAGCACCATTGCCCGGGCTGGGTCTATAGCGATCAGGCCGGAGAGTAAGTCATCCATTTCCGGCATCAGTCTGACCTTATCGGATTCACTGCGTCCCGCCTTCATGCGCAATAATTTCAATCGGCGTGCTTTCACTTCAAATAACAGAGCGGGTTCCCAGTCTCCCAGGGTGAGCTGAGGAGCGAGGGTCGTGAGCTCACCCAATAAATGCAACGCCATTTCATTAAGCCCATACTGTTCTGCTATGCGCGCCATCACCAGTCTGACGAGCCAGCGATGGCGCGGTGTATCCATCCCCGGACGTGTCTGAAGCCAGATTAATGCCGCTTCTGGCCCATCACTGTCACCCTTTTCCATCGCTTCCGCTTCCAGTAAAAGTACGTCATCACTATTCACACCCTCGATGCTGGCAGAGTGATCAGTAAAGTGCAGTGACTCCTCGGTCACTTTTTCTGCAATCCATCCGAGGGTCACTTCATCAGCAAATGGCGTACCGTCATTCCAGCTTAATGCTTCAAGCCCGGTCAGACGTTTCAGTAAAAAGCGTAAATCAAGAATAATGCCTTCAGACCAGCTATCCCAAGGGTGTCCGGCGTGAGTGAGCCCTTGCCAGAGATACCACTGCAGGTCGAGCCAAAAATGGTTCACCCCTTCACCATACATCTGACCAGCTTGCTCAACCAGTTCTAACCAGTTTTTTTGTATCCACAGTCGTTTCAGTTGAGCCTGGTAATCAGGACGTGGAGGTGAAAGCCGTGTCCGTCCGCTGCTGTCGAGTGGGGGCAACTGCGCTACTGTGTCCCAGCGAACGGTTTTCAACAGGCGGTGAGCGGCAAGCCAGCCGTGGGGCTGTTCACCCAACCAGCGGGAAAGATGTCGGGCCTGGTCGAGTAAATCACGACCAGACCTGACCGCTGCCAGCTGTGGAGAAGGCGTATGAGCCGCCTGTACCTCCGCTTCCTGTGCCCGGCTGCTGTTTTGAGGAATCAACGCTTCTTTTCCCCCGGAAAGGACAAAACGTTTTTCCAGTGCTGTGCAGAGCCCGGCAAACACCGGTATTTCATTTTCCTCCCAGCCAGCAGTCACCGAGGTTAGCAAGACGAGAGCAGCAGCCGTCATTCGCGTATCTTCACGATCAACTTCTGGCCAGCGATCCAGAGTATCGATAATCCGCGTGCTATTGAGCCACTCCAGTGCGGCTTTACGGGCATTGGCTCGCTGCGGGTGGCACCGTAAGCCAAATCGTCTCAGCATGGCGACCAGCAGTAACAATCCATCAGTGAGACCTTTTTCTCCATCACGGCTCAGACGCGCTTGTATATACCAGGTAACAACACGAATATCTTTGGCCGTTTCATACACTATTTTCTCTGCCAAATCGCACAACAGATCAGGGTCAGTGCCTGACAGTTTATTGATCTCTTCGCGCATCAACAGAAAATTATCGTCATAAGTAGGATCTTCACCACTTTCCTGACCCGCAGCGAAAGGCTGCAACCAATTCTCCCAAAGCATCAGCGCGTCTGTTGCGCGCAGAATAAGTATTTCCTGCTCAGCCTTATCCACCGAACAAGCTGATAATAGCTTTTCCGCTGCTTTCATTTTCCTTTCCCTTTTTAATCGCATCATACATGCGTGAATAGTATTGACTCCGTACCTATCCCCGCAGGCATAACTGGCATCGCCATTTTCAATACCGACAGCGCGAAGAGACCAGCGCGTGCCGTTTTATTTTACCGGGCTTAAATGTTTTTCTACTGATCGGTTAACATCTACAGCTGTGCACGGCGGTCCAGATAAGTCTGCTGTTTCAGATGACGCAACAGCACTTTTCCTTCTGGCATAAACTGGGTTCCATAGCGCACCAGTCCAATCCCTTTCAGTTCCGCTTCTATCGCGTAACGTAATTCTCCGGGGGTCTCTTGCTCGAGTAAAACGATATCAACACGCTTTAACCGGGGTTCATAACGCAGCAGAACCCTGGAAAGTACGCTCATTAATTGGTGCGCACTGCCAGGCATTCCCTGCAAAATTTTAGTCATATCCGGCAAGCCATAATCCGGCAAATGCGCCAGTGTTCCGGCACGGCAATTTAAGATACGCTGCATGTTATCCAGCACGGAGAGAATCACCTGATTCTCTTCGCTCACCTGATGCAGTTCCAGTCCACCGCTAAAATTCCCGAAGAGCACCTCATACAGAGAGGGAGCGCCATGTTCTTCTGCCATCGTTTAATCCTCCAGAGGACGTAAGGTCAGATAATGACTGCCCGCATCAAAGATACGTGCCCGATCAGGCTCCAGAGCATCTCGCTCCATAACCTGCCGCCAGTTATTTTTTTCCTGATCAGGCTGGCGAAATAAACCCACGACCGCAACAAATTGTGTATCGGTTTCCATCGGCATATCCAGGCTGACATCACCTCCCGGTTTTAAAACCACATCACGACTGGATAACAAATCAGCTTTCAACAAAGTATCTGCTTCATGTAAAAGTTGCTGGTAAACCAGCGTATTGAATAACTTATCGTCTTTCAGTTGATAGATGCGTATCACTACCGATTCAGAGAGTGAGTTATTCTCTCTCGCATCGGTATTCAACGCCTCTCTGGCCGAGAAATCGAGGCGAAGCACGGTAATTTTTTTATAAAAGACTGAGTGCAGCGCAGACTTTGTCCCCTCAGTGACGCGCTGCGTCAGCCCACATCCCCCCAGAAACAGTATCAGCAGGGGCAATATCCTTGTCAGCATCTTAATCAAACCTGTATTCAACACTTTTATTTCCTTGTGATTTTATTGCAGCTGGCAAGCCAGTGTAATGTCCTAATTCGGTGGTGAAGCGCGGCGGAATATCGTCAGCCAGCGGAATATCCTCAGCCCCCAGGACACCATTCATCCCCAGCCATAGCGGCTCCTCACCCAGCGGTGGAACGCATAATAACCGGGTACTTAACGTCAGGGTAATTTTTGCCTTAAAACGCCAGCCCAGGTAAACCCGCAGCATCACCAAAAAATCCTGATACAATTGACCACCCGGTTTCCAGCTTTGCGCTTCCTGTTCGTTCTCCGTACTGAGCGCCACTAACAACTGACTGCTGGCATCCATTCCTTCTTCTCCGAGAGGCATATTTCCCTCGAAAGAAATATCTTCTTCACCATAAAAACCCATTGGCTGTGCAATGATAACCGGACGCAGACAGTAGGGCGTGACGCTGACTCGGGTATCGGGTGCCAGCAGGGTCACTAATGCCTGCATACCCTCTTCACTCTTCCCCGGCTGACGCAACACACTGAGCAGCGCCAGGAAGCGCGAAACAGGTGTACCAATCTGACCTGCCGTCCCCGGGATACCTAACCCGACTAAGCCCAGTAAGGATTGCGATAAGGCATCCGAGCCTCCCGGTTCATAGGTTGCCGGATAGGAGTACTTACGCCAGATACGGTAAAATTGGGTCAGGATACGATGGCTGAAAATGTCGAGAAAACCCTGTAATGCTTCATGTCCTTCCCGCTGCTGAGTGATATCGTCAAGATAAGCCGTGGGTAGTGGCGAGTCTACGCCATACATCCCCATAAAGGTGGTACGTATTACCGGCGCTGTCATCGCGCCCTCTTCGGCATACTCGACAGACTTTAGCTCGCTGGCTGGAAAGCCCATACCCGGCTCTGGCGCAAAACGCACCGGATCATCCGCCGGATGGCTGGTCGAACCGAGTGGCAGCTGGCCGGGTGAGCCTTTCTCCAGTAACTGACAAAAACGATAAAAGTTTATTCGATTCAGCTCCGCCTCAAGCCGGGACGTCAGCCGGGGATACGGCGATTGTGTTTCTCTTGCCATTCCAGCCGCTCCCCCGTTGGTTGCAGAATGAGAATCAAACGATTAAAGAGATAAATATCAGTATACAGTGCGAAAAAACGGCTCAGCATCTCACCAAACAGGCAGATATCTCCGCGTCCGGCAAAGCCATCACTGTCGAGAGTTACCTCAATTTGCACACCACGAACCAAATAACCCTGCTCGAAACGCTCTGTTTCACTATGTTGCACCGCAACGATCGCTTGCAGACGGCGACGATTCATCTCACTGTCACTCCATTCGTATAAGGCCAGCGTACCGCGTAATACCTCGGCGTTATCCATCATGGAAAGGAAACCACTACCAAGATGACTCAGCACTCGCCAGTGAAAACGATCTCTGTCTGGTGGATAGCACGGTAATGTGGGTGCACTCAGATTACGCACACTGATGGTAGCTGACGTGGTTTTCATCACCGTATCAAGCACGGTGCTTTGCAGGGCTCGACGAGGTAATTGGCCGTTAGTGCCGGTTAATGTCAGAGATAAACTCTCGTTTTCCGGCACCGTGTGATTATCGAATGCTTCTCCGCCTAAAATCAGCCAGGTGTTATGTAGCCCGGAAGGCCCCCTGCGTACCCGTGTATGATAGTAATATTCCGGTGCATCGTGCCGTAACATCCCGCCTTTATGGCGAAAACTGGAAAAGGGCACATAGGTATGAGCACTGGACGAGATCACTGAATCGACAGAGTAAATTTCAATGTGGCTGTCCTGCACACGCATCGGACGCAGCATATATTCGGTTTGCAGCGAATCCAGCGTAAGGGGATCTGACTCCAGAGGAAAAAGATTAATCACCGGCACACAATTCAGCCTCAAATGCTTTTCTGTAAAGCTGAAGTCATGTTCCCAGCGGGTTTGCAGAACGATATCAATCTCAAACCACGCAAGTTCTGCAGGAAATTCCTCTGTCTCCAGGCCGCGTAAACCAGCGAACATAAACTTTTCGCGGAAGGTAAAATACTCAAGTAGTAGCTGATAGCCGCTGAAACTGCTGTTCCCTTTTGGCCATAAGGTTTCTTCGCCAAAGCCCTGTGCAGTAAAATACCCCTCCACTCTTTTCCGGTCTGCATCACCAGGCATGCGCAACCACATGCGGGAAACTTGCATGGTAAAGGCTTCGTGCATAGCACTGGCCAGGGGGGCATCCGCATTGAAATAAAAGGTGAGCTGACTAAGATCAATACGGCTCCAGTCAGCCAGCTGACTGCAATCAAAACGCAATGTGATGACAGAGAATCCTTCCGGTGATGTCGTCAACGCCGCCTTTGTCAGGGACAATGGTTGTAAATGGAGCGGCTGGGTCGTGGTATAGCGGCAACGGGTGCCTTTCTCACCAACCGGGCGCGACAAGACCTCAAAACCTTTGGCTACCGGCATCATCTCTTTCATTTCACGCCAGTCAGGTGTGAACTCGACTATCGACATTGATGGAATAGTTCGCAGATAGTGGGGCCACAATAAACTGACCAGGCCTTCAGTTAACTCAGGCAAATCATCATCAAGCTTCTGACGAAGTTTCCCCATCATGAAAGCAAAACCTTCAAATAATCGTTCTACATAAGGGTCTCTGGCTCCGGCTTTGTCCAAATTGAGCTGTGCTGCACGATCAGGATGAGCGCGGGCAAACTCTTCGCCGGCTTCAAGCAGATAGCGCATTTCAGCGTCATAATAACGCAGAGTTAAATCGTCCATAATGGTTTAAATTTCTGTAATTGATGATCGTTGAGCGATGAAGGTATATTCAGTGCCCGAAACAGGACGCTATAGTTTTTCGTCATTTTTTTAAAAAAAAGCAGTTACTCACCTGACTGATAACGTATCCTTTTTCGTATTTTACTTTTTCATACCTTTCGGGTTTTTCTTTCAGAAAATCTTATGAATATCCACACTAAGAAAACAGCAATATATAACGACAGACATTTATCGAGTATTTTACCCCAACAGGATAAAACTCTGTCGGATGCAAATCAGTAAGAGGCAAAGGTAAATAAACCACCTCCCCGACTTACAGTAATCCCTGGGGGGAGAGTTATATTACCATTACAATCCACCCCATTATTACTAAATTAGCAAGGTGATTTAAAAAAACCATAAAAACAACCTATTTTAAAATAAGGACTTAGTGATTAACCTCTTTAAAGTGAGAAGTAAAAAACAAGAAACAGCAATATCAACACACAAATTGAAAAAAACAGAATTCTGTAAAATATATTTTTTTCCTTACCCTTATTAAAAATTTCCATAATCTCATCTATAGTAAGCGTCCCATCTGAAAGTGCACAGCATGAAATTAAACTCACCATATCTACGGGGAACACCTCAAAAGAATCAATATCTTCAATCAATGAAATGCTAACCATCTGAACCCCTGCACTAATAAAAACCTGTTCTGCGGTCATTTCTTTATATTGAGTACCTTGTTCAATGGCTTTCCTGATAACGTTATTGCCGTCACCATCGGGAATATAGATAAACATGACACGATTATCACCTGATTCATCTATCGAATGAACTGGAAATATCTCAACCCCGTCTTTTTCCTCAAACTCGACCAGCACATCGAGTGCTTTTATTTTATTAATGAACTCAGATAAATATATCTGATTTTCTTTCGGGTCTGCCTGAAATTTGTGCCATAAAGACACTATATCCTTGAACATATTTTATCCATGTAAATAATATTAATTACAGCAGTTGCAGTTGATTTAATAAAAATTTTAACTGTCATCCAGATAAGTTGGGTGACTGAATTGATGATCTGATTGACATAATACAGCTACTCGAGAGGCTGAGCACCCTCGATAAAAATCTGTTCAGGTAATGCAAAACCCCGTAATGAAAGCAGCACCAACGGCCCGCTACCCAGTTGAGAACGCAGTACCCATTGCAATGTTTTGCCCTCTGTTGTACTGAAGGTGAGTATCCACTGACTGTTATCCAGTCGTTTACTCTTGCCCTGCTCCAGCCAGCGGATAAATCCCCATGTTCCGCTATAATCACCAAAAAGCCGCGCTCCCCCGCTTGTTGAACTCCAGCTGAGCATGGTTCCTGGTTTATAGCTCTCCCCCGGCCAGCGAAAAACCTGCCATCCTGGCATCTGATTAAAATAGTGCAGTTGCTGACCATCTATTGTCAGGCGTGTTTCCACGACATCTGCTGTCGGTTGTGCCTGCAGTTCAAAACTGATCCCCTGATTACCGTCTGTGAACAAAATATCCGAGATTTCATTTAATTGAGCGAGCGCTTTCAGAAAATCCGGATTGAATGTCAGCCCTTGTGTGTGGGTGGCATCCACTACCCAATGACTTCCCTCTTTATGCAGCACGCCGCTCAACTCTGTGCTGAGAAAACGTTCTATACGCCCGCTGTCTTTACGAATAAACTCCGCAAGCATCGGCAAGGAGACCTCACTTTTACCCGATGAAAAAGGAAAACGGCCATTGAATGCTGTCTGCCAGGGGGTGACTACCGCTCTCTTCCAGCGCAGGTTCAGGCTTGCCGAGGAGGGCTGTAAAACGGTCTGCCAGGCCTGGGTCAATGGCTGAACAAATAACGTATTGCCTAACGCTCCCCACTCCTCACCTAAACTCGCAGCGATCAGGCTACCATACTGCTGCGTATCGGTCAGATCGATACTTTTTCCCTGGAAAACGGTCTGTGCCAGATTCTGCATACTTTCCAGCGGATCAGCACTTGCTGCTATCTGTTGCAGGCGCAGACGAACTCGGGTAACTCGCGTCAGGTACGTCTGCAGACTTAAATTGCTGTCTGCAGTGACCCCCCCTGCAGAATTTTTACCCATCAGCGAGAGCAGTGGACCAAAGGTCTCGTCGAGTGGACCCGCCTGCACATGGCTTCGCTGATCGAAAACCGGTTTCTCTTTCTGACTGATAAGATCGCGGGCAGAACGCAGCAGCGTATCTGACACCCCTTCGGTCGGCTGCCCGGTCTGCCCCTGAAATGCCAGGGTGTTCATTAATGCAATCAGAGGTGACTGACGAATATCACTCATCAGCGTCAGTTGATCGGTGACATCGGCAATATTATGTACCGGCTGCCAGCGCAGACTATTTAGAAAGTTAAGCCAGCTTGCCGCAAAATCACTGAAATAACGTGCGGCAAGACGCTCTTTCAATGCCTCCGGCGAGATCTCTTCTGCCAGTGACTGCCTGCTGTCACTCAGTACCCAATCAATCTCATCGCGTCGCATGGTCGCCACTTGCTCTATCGCCTGTTGCACTTCCCCTTCCCACGCCTGGCGACTGAACATACCAGGCACGACAACATCGGTAATAAACAACCGCTGTGCATCGGTATTGCTGGTCATATCATCCAGCGTGATATCAGCAAAGTTGCGCCGGACTGATTTAAGCATGGTCTGATAAAGTGTGCTTTCTGCGTTACGCTTACCCAGCTGTTGTAGCAACACCTGACGACTCTGATTAATCAGGGTGCTATCGGGTGTTATTTTCCATTCCGGCTGTGATGGCAGTGTTGCCATATAAAATGACCAGAGATCGGGTGCAAGACTCTGCCATAATCCGACAGGCACACCTTTCGGTGCAGGTTGTAGAGCACTCATGGTTCTGGCAAAAAATACGCTATCCGCTTTATCAGGATGGGTCATCATCAACAACGCTTTTAGCTGATCGTATCCCGCTTTCGCTCGCACGGCACGCAAGTCACTGCCGGGCGCAGTGCTGAGTAATTCATGCAGTTTCTCTGCCAGTGCATGACTGGCGGGATCACGGATCAGGCGGTTATTCGCTCTGCCATACCAGGGCAGTAGTGACGCCAGCAGCCTGCTGTGATGTGCCATACCAAAACGCTGATACCACGGAGCACCGCGGGCAACATAATATTGCAGCCGTTCGGCCTCATTACGCAGTGCGTGAAGATCGGTTAACTGTTGCCCGACATCCGTGTGCTGCGCCATCAACGCCTGTGCCTTTTCTGCCACAGAGATGATGTGTGCCCGATTAATAACAAAAGCCATCAGCATACCTGCGGCGCAGATCGCCATGGCCCCTATGCAGGCCACCGTCAATGTCCGCTGCCAGGCGAGCCCGGTGCGGTATCCGCGCTGGCGCGAGGCATCATCAGCCACTGAATGCCACAACGCAGGTAACAATAAGGTGGATGGGTTTGCCGTGTTGTTAGCTTGTTTTGGTAAGAAAAAAAACAGACCGCGTAAAGGGATGCCCTGTTGCGCGGCATAAAGCCATGGCGTAAGTACGCGTTGCCACCGTGCTGTTTCTCCTTGTTCAAAGCGTTGCGCTAACCGTAACAAAAAATCATCGGCACTGTCTGAGGCGATCTGTGCCATGCCACGCAGGCGCAAAGCCGGGAGCAGTTCAGTTATCTCCTGTGCTATGTTGTCGGTGCTGACCCGGCGGGGCAGCAAAATCCCTGCACTTTGCATCTCAGCGGATACCGACGGCCAATTGCTCTGACCGTGTTGCCAGAGATAGAGCGGAGGCTGATAACCTAAACGTGTTGCAAACTGTTCAATCCATCGTATATCTGCCTCACTACGCTCAGCCGTCAGCATCATCTCCGGCTGGAGCAGTCGGACAATTCCATCCAGCGGACGCCCGCGACGCAATTTGCGCAATGCATAACAGAGCGCCGTATCTGGTTCTGCACTCAAAGAGCCACCATAAATCAACACCGTACGCTGCCCTTCCAGCCACTGCTGGGTTTTCAGGGTGGGCAGCAGCGGACTGATCGCTTCGTCTTCGCCAATCACCAACAATAAACGCACTTTACGCCGCCATAAAAGGCCGTAGCGTTGTGACAGGGCACATCTTAATGGCTTTGTAATAGCTTCCCGACTGAGATTAACAGAAATACCAGACTCGTTTTTAGCCGATAACATTCTCTTTTTATAATATAATTTCCGACCAAATAAATATGATGAAAAATAAAAAAGAATGATAAAAAGAAGTATTCCTCCAGTTAAGATAATAGATAAAAAATACCATCTTTCCTGCCAGACAGAGCCCGGAGAAATCCCTAACATTGACGGATTATTTTTAACAACAAAACAGAAAAAAACACCAAAAAAAAGAAAAACAAAGAGAAAAACCCACAACTGAAAAAAAATAGCACCAGATTTTTTATTTGTATCTTCCACTCAAGCCTCCTGGCAAAGATTTTTATCCTCAGAGCCCATTCCAGTAAACACCGTTTAAATTAAAGTTGCATGAAGAAATCAGAGTAAATACTTTATAGCACTATACATATTCACTATTTTACGTTCAGATATTCCTGACAGAAAAATACAGGCAGATAATCATCTTGTGCCTGATGGATGAACAACAAACCACCACGGTGGTGAATTTTTATCTGGCATACTCATAATCAACTGAGGGTGATAATCTCCACAACTATTTTCAGCCGCAAGAATAATAGCAAGCCAGGGAGCTATATTTTCTGTATAGCCACTTTTCATATCAATAATAACAGACTCTGCATTCTTTTCAGCTTTAGGGAAAATCAGGTTGTGACTTGAGAGGAAAGATGAATATTTATGATCCACTCCCATTCCTGTCAACCATACTGATGCTATGTCATCGTGGCTGACGCCTCCCCATAGTAAAGCTTTGGAAACAACATCTTTGATTGATGAAATATCATCATTTAACTCTGGTCGATGAATTTTCGCACCGGAAATTTTATATTTATCAGCACAGGAAGATGAATATAATAACAATGCAACAGCTGCTTCCGCATCACCGTCATCAAGAAATTCTTTCAGATTAACAGATAATAATAATAATACATCTGTACTTTCTGGGTGATCCAGCCAGAAATCAATATCAGCCAACGAATAATTAGCCGTGAAATTAACAGAAGATACCGATGGCAGAGAAGAAATAACATTACTACGGAGAGCTGTAATCTCTTTCTCATTTAGTGATGATAGTACGGTAGTGTTGATCACCACGCTTATCGAAGTATGCTTATTATGTTGAGAAAAATCCGATTGAATACTAATATTACTCAGTAAATGAGTAATTTTTTCTGTAGCTCTGACGAAAAAATCCTTCCCATGGTCATAAAATTTGGCCTGATGGGTTACTGTTTTATTTTTATCATTAACAACAACTGGCAAAATGATACCATCAGGCAATAAAAACTGCTCACTTAATCTGACTGATGTTATTAGATGGGGTAAATAAACATCGTAACCAGCCAATACGATGGTTCTGCTTCCACGTTTTATCTCATTGCTAAGATCACATTCTCTGGAGTTATTCCACGCTTCAGATATAAACTCAGAAGTTAAATAATAAAACCATCTCATGGTTAAAAGGAAGAGCGAAATAAAAAAAGGAATAGTAAGAACATAATGCCAGAAAAAAATATCAAATGATTTTTTTTCAGACGGCCATATTGCTATATTAATAAAAGCACTTAATGATATAAAGAGTACCAGAAAAACTACCCACCATTTCAAGGTCGGAGCTCTTTTCCTCTTTAACGCTTGCGGGAGTGTTGTCAAATCAACAGGCATTTTTTACTCGTCGTTACATGAGGAAGAGAAGAGATTAATGTACAGCCACAACTACATTTATAGCCATGGAATGCAACAGGAAGACCATTATCCCTGATCGTAGGGTGACCTTCAATAATGCGAGAAGGAGCATGGCCTAATATAGGGCATATAACCGGATCATTTAAACGTGCTACACTTATACCTTGAAATATCATCGTGGGGGAACCGGAAACAACCTTACCTCCCCCTGTCGTTTTATCACCAACGCGTACAATACCTTTCATTACACCCCTCAAACCATAATGTATTATTAACTATACAATCAACAATCACCTGTGTTGTAAAATCCAAAATCGTATCTTACTCCACAGAAATATGATTTATTATCAATCAGCTTTTCCATCGCTATTTAGTAAAATTTTTTTCTGAAAAAGTCCATAAAAATCCATCCTTTTTCCCTCCCTGTACCACAGTCAGGCGCTCACTTTCACTCTGAGTGCTTTACTTTTTATTGCCTTTTAATCTTGCCCAAAAATGAAGTGATTTTTTTCAGCCATACCACCAGAGGTTTTTAGGGTTCATTGAGGCATCACGAAAATAAGGGTCATCTTTCTCTGGCTGACACAGTAACTCAATCTCTGCCGGCCATTGCGGAATACGACTGGTCTGCATGGCTATATAGCGCGGAATACTAAATATCAATCCGAACCCCAGCATAACTGGCAGAAAAATATAAGAGAAGTCAGAGCCACAGAATCCCCAGCAATAGAGTCCGAACCAGTAGCCCTCTCTTTTTTTTGCAATAGGCAGACAGATATCGACACTGTCAATAACTTCCCCCGGTCCTTCCTCCATATATAGCCGGACAAACTCCCAGCGCCGTAACAGGCTCGTTATAAAAGGAAAAGTAAAGGGCAGGCAAAACGTCTCAATCACTGTCCGGTTATCCTCTGCCAGTACATGGCAACTGATATAATAGGAGTCATGTCTTAATTTTGGGTGATTAACACCATAGGTGATAATCAGCTTATCCCATTCGGCACTGAATGCCGTACCATCGAGACGAATAACATGCACCAGACGATTTTTTCCGGTCAAAACGCATCGGATAATGTGTTCTGGCAAACCATTCACATTTCAGCATTTTAAAAGAAACAATAATCAGGGGAATAGTTAAAACGCTGACAACAAGTAAAGACAGAAGACCATTCAATCTCTAGTTTAGAACACCAATATAAATAAACTTATTATATAATATAGATAGATAACAAAATAAAAACATAAAAAAACCACCGCCGGATATAAAGCTTCCTATCCCTTTAAATGGATAAAACTTATCAACCAGTTCCAGATAATTCGAATTAATGCTAATCACCGTAGTGTCATTTTCAACTCCCCCGCCCAACAAATCAACAGACTCATTCTGATGCAACTGACAGGCACGTTCCTGCGCGTTTAGCGGGCGGTTAAGTTTATATTTCTGAAAAATACCGTAAAAATTCATCTTATCCTCCGTTACCCAGTGCCAGATTCAGTTGCTGCATCTCCATCTCCATAGTTGGCCAGATGGGTAATTCTGCCGTTTCTATTTCCAGATATTGTTGTTTTTTTATCTCGCTGTGACCACTACTAACCGGTATACGACGCCACAAACATTGCCGCAGCCATTTCTGAATGGCATCGGGAGTAAATACCATAATAATCGCCGTAGCGGAAATAAAGATAATCGCTAATACAATCGCCGCAGGCCCTGAGACCACTAACCATTTTGCCGCTATAAGACTAAGCGCAAAACCGGATCCTGCAGATGCAAAATAGACAATAGCCAGGCCTGTACGCCCTTTATTCAGTTCATCGAGCCCATGCCTAAAATCATAGGCGGCGCAGATAAATCCGCCCGCAACACCTGCTGCTTTGCCTGCAAACACAATGGTGGAGCCAAGCCAGCGAATAGACGTGAGGCTGGTTGAGAATTTATAATAGTTAATCGCTGTCTCTATGGTCGCCACCACCGTACTATCAAAAGCCTGAACGCCTGCGAAATATCGCTTGTGCGCCTCTTCCTGATCCGCCGTCAGGGTTTTCCTGTCAATATCAGCCGTGATAAGTAATGCCGCCCCCTGAAGTAACGCCGACACTACCCCCAGATGCACGGAACGGGCACTGACCGCTATCGCGCTACCCGGAGCCGGGGCTCTTGCCTTCTGCATCCGCGCCAGCCTTTTCGCCGCCTCGGGTCTGCGCCCCAGCGCTGTACTTTTGCCTGCCAGCGGCAGAACTGAATCGCCTCACCTTCTATACCGCTTCTCAGTAATTTACTCAGCGCTATGACAAACTCTTTTTTCGGCAATGACTTCAGCTCCTCAATCAGGCTGATATCTATCATCACCAGAAACTGTTTGGTGGTCATCTTATGCATCGGCAGGCCGGACGCCTCCAGACGCATCAGCTCACGACTGACGTAATGCCGCAGTGAGTCTGTCATCTGCCGCGAGGTTATCCCGCTCTCTTTCGCCAGAAAGGTCACCACTTCCGAGGTAAACTGTTTAAGCGTCGCCGTTCGGGTTATCGTCACCATCGCCTTGTTATTAATCACCCCTATAGACACCAGACTGCTGTAAATACGGCTATCAGACAACCCCGTGGTTATCAGCTTTGTCAGTGGTCCGACACACATCGCCGTCAGGGTGTTAATCAGCTTCTTTCCATTCTCAGTCTGACCGCTCAGGTGAATCTCAAAGGTGTCTGCCAGCCAGCTCCACGGCAGGCTCCGCCAGTCAGATGAGCCCAGGCTTGCCTCTTGCAGCTTTGCTTTCAGCTCTGAGTGATTAAACGTAAAAGCGCGCAGTAGAATATTGTTGTCATCATCAGGTGAACCTGACAGTAATTCGGTAAAATAACGTAATACCTCGACTTTATCCTGCATCCCTCTGATGCAGTAAATCACCGTATCCGTATAGGCAAAACCACACACCACATTATCAGGGTCAAAATGATGTTTGAAATAGGCCAGTAAAGGGGCACTTTGCATCCACTCCAGGTACATCGCCGTGCGCGGTACTATCGTCTGTTCATTATACTGTCTGAGTGTTTCGTCAAATTTCGCCTGAAAATCGCTTACCTTCTGCGGGTCATAATACTGTTCATACTCTGCCCATTTTTTATCTGAATTCGTTTTTTATAGTCACGCATCAACGAGGGATACTCGCACCATACTTTCTCTTTAGTATTATAAGCATACGCGCTGTTGTCCTGGGCTTTTGCTTCTACCTGCGAGATAATCTGATGCTCATACTGTTCTCTCATCCCTTTTTCCAGACTGCCTATAGCCCCCGCCAGCGCCAGCTCACGCTGATACTCCGGGTTGCCATACACCTTGTTTTGCAGTTCATATTCAATTATGACACTCAGCTCCTGCAAAATCGCCGGCGGGTCCTGCAGCAGCAGTATCGCACCTTTACCCGCTAATAAACCCTCCGCCGCCTGCCGCAGGTACATCCCCTCTCCGGGCTTCACCTTTTTCCATGGCAGTTTTTTCGCCTCTTCCTCTTCCTCTTCCTCTGTCTCGTCCGGACCTCTCGCTTTTCGGGATAATGCTGACCAGAGTGGAATGCCTCCCGAACTCGCGTCTGGCGCAAATTCCGCAACGGTTCTCTCCAGTCCATCCACAGACACTGCCTGCGTGGTTTTTCCTCCCGCCAGCCAGGCGTCCATATCAAATGCCTGCATCACCTCACTGCGACAGGCTTCTTCTTCATGCTGACGGCGCACCTGCATGGTCCAGGCTACCTCTGACCAGCAAAACCAGAACAGCCCATTTTTCATCCCCAGCGGCTTTACCGGCAGAGTAATCAGCGAAGCACTGGCTAACTCGGCAGGATTGCTGATACAGGGTTTCACACATCCGCTCGCGATATCACTCGGCACCACTCCGTCCTCTGGCAGGGGGTAATAGTATCCCTCAGCGGTAACAAAATAGTTTATCCAGCGTTTGGCTGATTCTGCCCAGATATAGAGAAATCCTTCCCGTAATAAACGCCCCGTCCAGGCAAGCTCACCCTGTGCCGGCAGTGGGGTGCTCAGGCCGGCAGGCAGTACAGGATAAATATCATCACTCGCCATGATACCCGGACGTATGGGTAACAATGGCAGTCCGTGACGAATGCAGAATTTACATCCTTTTTCTCTACTCATATTATTTTCTTCCTTGTATCCATGAGTGACCCTGGGTCATTTCCTGCCAACGCTGTTCATCCCACTGCTGCGTTTCATCACGGTAGCAATCAGGGGATTGCCCCACCTGAGCCAGAAAAGCTGCCATTTTCGGTGTCTGCCAGAAGCTTTCACCTCGCGTCACCCCCTGGTATGCAAAAATAATGCGATCCTCCTCTGAAAGCAGACCGCACATCGCCGCCTGAATTAACAGGTTATCTGTCTTACGGCTGGTATCCTGACGAAGTCGCATATGGTGTTGATACGGCAGCTTCTGTAACACACGATTAATCAGCCCGACACGCTGCAACTGTTCCAGCGGTAACCCGATATCACCCGCTGGCTGGGAGATCATATCAGCAGGAAAATGCAGCGAGTGCCACTGGCCATCGAGCCAGAACGTCCAGTCTGGGATCTGGTGTGCTGAAAGCTGACTGATCAATTGCCTTGACGTGAGCATCCAGCTTAAATGAAATAACACGCGCGGATCATAGCAACGAAGAATATGCCCTTTCCTGTTTTTATCCTGAAAATACAGTGCACCTACCAGTGCGCTGCATAACTCATCTCTTGAAAGGGTAGTCGAAATCAGTAGTGAACATATCGGTGGCAAAACGGTAAATGCGGTATCATCGATGACGAATGACATGCCCCAGTAAATGAATAAAATTTATCGACTATTTCAAGATAATGAGAATTAATTGCTATCACTGTAGTATTATTTTTAAGCCCTAGCCAGGTAAATCCACAATATGGCCCTGATGCAACTGCCAAGAACGCTCCTGAGCAGTCAGCGGGTGGTTAAGTTTATATTTCTGAAAAAGACCATAAAAGTTCATCCTTTTTTAGTTCATTGGTTCTCAGCCAAGAGCTAATTTTTATTCTGTGCTTTTTATTTCTTATTGTCTTTTAATATATTCAGAAAATTGACAGACTTTTTCAACCCATACCACCAAAGGTTTTTGGGATTCATCGAAGCGTCGCGAAAGTAGGGATCATCCTTCTCAGGCTGACACAGTAACTCAATCTCTTTCGGCCATTGAGGAATACGGCTGGTCTGCATGGCAATATAACGCGGGATACTGAATATTAATCCAAACCCCAGCATGACTGGCAGAAAAATAAAAGGGAAGTCAATGCAACAGAATGTCCAATAGTAGAGCCCCAGCCAGTAGCCTTCTCGTTACTTTTCGATAGGCAGACAAATGTCCACACTATCAATCACCGCTTCGGGACCTTCTTCCATATAGAGCCGGACAAATTTCCAGCGCAGCAATAAGCTTTCTATATACGGAAAAGTGAATGGCAGGCAAAATGTTTCCGTCACTGTTCTATTATTATCAGCCAGCACGTGGCAACTGATATAATAAGAGTCATGTCTTAATTTGGGATGATTAACACCATAGGTGATAAACAGCTTATCCCATTCGGCACTGAACGCTGTACCATCGAGACGAATAACATGGACCAGTCGGTTTTTTCGGTCAAAACGCATCGGGTAATGTGTTCTGGCAAACCATTCACATTTGAGTAACTTAAAAGTCAATATAATAAGAAGAACAGGAATAATACTACCAACGATAAAATAAAAAAGGCCATTCCAATTCCAAAAACCAATATAAAAAAGCCTCTCATATAGCATTACTAAATATCCATATAAAAATGTAAAAAAACCACCTCCAGCTAAAAAACCAACCATCCCCTTGAATGGATAAAACTTATCAACTAACTCGAGATAATTTGAATTAATATTGATCACTGTGATATCATTTTCAACCCCTCCGCCAAGTAAATCCACAGCCTTATCCAGATGCAGCTGACAGGCTCGCTCTTGCGAATTCAGCGGACGATTGAGTTTATATTTTATAAAAAGACCGTAAAAATCCATCCTTTTTACCTCCCTGTACCACAGTCAGGCGCTCACTTTCACTCTGAGTGCTTTACTTTTTATTGACTTTCAATCTTGCCCAAAAATGAAGTGATTTTTTCCAGCCATACCACCAGAGGTTTTTAGGGTTCATTGAGGCATCACGAAAATAACGGTCATCTTTCTCTGGCTGACACAGTAACTCAATCTCTTTCGGCCATTGCGGAATACGACTGGTCTGCATGGCTATATAGCGCGGGATATTAAATATCAATCCAAACCCCAGCATCATCGGCAAAAAGAAAAAAGGTGTATAAACACAACAAAATGTCCAGTAATAGAGCCCCAGCCAGAAGCCCTCTCTTTTTTTGGCGATAGGCAGACAGATATCGACACTGTCAATCACGGGTTCGGGCCCTTCCTCCATATACAGCCGGACAAACTCCCAGCGCAGAAGTAAACTTTCTATATAAGAAAAAGTGAATGGTAAACAAAACGTCTCAATGACTGTCCCCGCCAGTACATGACAACTGATATAATAGGAGTCGTGTCTTAATTGTGGATGATTAACGCCATAGGTAATAAATAGCTTATCCCATTCGGTACTGAATGCCGTACCATCGAGACGAATAACATGCACCAGACGATTTTTTCGGTCAAAACGCATCGGATAATGTGTTCGGGCAAACCATTCACATTTCAACATTTTAAAAGAAACAATAATCAGGGGAATAATTATAACGCTGACAACCAGGAAAGACAGAAGACCATTCAAACTCCAGTTTAGAACACCGATATAAATAAATTTATTATACAATATAGATAGATAACCAAATAAAAACATAAAAAAACTACCGCCAGATACAAAACTTCCTATCCCTTTAAAGGGATAAAACTTATCAACTAGTTCGAGATATTTAGAATTAACACTGATCACCGTAGTGTCATTTTCAACTCCCCCGCCCAAAAAATCGACAGACTCATTCTGATGCAACTGACAGGCGCGCTCCTGGGCGTTTAGCGGACGGTTAAGTTTATACTTCTGAAAAATACCGTAAAAGTTCATCCTTTTTACCTCCCTGTACCACAGTCAGGCGCTCACTTTCACTTTGAGTGCTTTACTTTTTATTGCCTTTTAATCTTGCCCAAAAATGAAGTGATTTTTTCCAGCCATACCACCAGAGGTTTTTAGGGTTCATTGAGGCATCACGAAAATAAGGGTCATCTTTCTCTGGCTGACACAGTAACTCAATCTCTTTCGGCCATTGCGGAATACGACTGGTCTGCATGGCAATATAGCGCGGGATACTAAAAATTAACCCAAAACCCAGCATTACCGGCACCAGGATAAAAGGCATGGGAAAACAACAAAATGTCCAGTAATAGAGCCCCAGCCAGAAGCCCTCTCTTTTTTTTGCAATTGGAAGACAGATATCGACACTGTCAATTATCAGCTCGGGCCCTTTATCCATAAAAAGCCGGACAAATTCCCAATGTCTAAGCAGATTTTCTAAATCCGAAGTAAATGGCAGGCAAAAAGTTTCAACCACTGTCCGGTTATTCTCGGCCAGCACGTGGCAACTGATATAATAGGAGTCATGTCTTAATTTGGGATGATTAACACCATAGGTGATGAACAGCTTATCCCATTCGGCACTGAACGCTGTACCATCCAGACGAATAACATGCACCAGCCGGTTTTTGCGGTCAAAACGCATCGGGTAATGTGTTCTGGCAAACCATTCACATTTAAGTATTTTAAAAGAAAATATAATTACTGAAATCAATAAAATACTGACAGCCAGATAAGACAAAAGGCCATTCCAGCTAGAATTCCAAAGACCAATATTAACCAGCCTGGTATAGGATATGGATAAATAAGCATTAAAAGACAGATACAACCATCCTCCGGCTATAAATCCAACAACACCTTTAAATGGATAAAACTTATCGACTATTTCCAGATAATAGGAATTAATTGCTATCACTATAGTATCATTTTCAACCCCGCCACCAAGTAAATTCAACGCCCGGTCTTGATGTAACTGACAAGCGCGCTCCTGAGCATTCAGCGAACGATTAAGTTTATATTTTATAAAAAGGCCGTAAAAATCCATCCTATCCCCCGTTACCCAATGCCAGATTTAGTTGTTGTATCTCCATCTCCATAGTCGGCCAGATGGGTAAATCTGCCATTTCTTTCTGCAGAGACAGCTGCTGCTCCTCTGCAGTATCACTATCATTAACCGGAATACGACGCCATAAACATTGACGCAACCATTTCTGAATGGCATCAGGCGTGAACTCCATAATAATTGCATTCGCGGTAAGGAAAATAATCGCTAATACAATCGCCACCGCCCCCGAAACAGGAATAACTTTAGCCGCGATCAAACTTAATGCAAAACCCGTTACTCCTGATACAAAATAGGCAATGCCAAGACCAGTACGTCTTTTGTCAATCTCATTCATTCCATTCTTATAATCTTCTGCGGCATAAAGATAGCCGCCTATCACTCCCACACCTCTGCCTGCCCAGAGAATCCTAATACCGATCCATTTCAGAGGTATCAACCTGGTTGAAAATTGATGATATTTAATTGCTGTCTCTATGGTCGCCACCACTGTACTGCCAAAAGCCATCACCCCACCGTAAAAGCGATTGTGAGCCTCTTTTTGATCTGCCGTCAGGGTTTTCTTATCAATATCTGCGGTGATCAGCAATGCAGCGCCCTGCAGCAACGACGATACCACCCCCAGATGCACTGAACGGGCACTGACTTCTATGGCGATGTTGTTCTGCGTTGCCTGCTGCATACGGGACAAACGTTGCTTAGCCATTTGCCTGCGCTCCCATTTGTTCACTTTACCCTGCCAGCGGCTGAACTGAATCGCCTCCCCTTCAGGGCCACTTCTCAGTAATTTACTCACTGCCTTAACTAAAGACTGACCTTTTAATGGCTTTACCTCATCAATATCATGAGTATCAATCATTACCATAAAAGACTTTTCTACCCTCAGGTTCATCGGCAAATCATTCGCCCACAGACGTAACATTTCACGTCGGACATGAGTGTAAAGTGAATCGTACATGGGCCCGGAGGGCTTGATTCCGGCTTTTTTTGCTAATTCATCCACCACCTCTTTTAGGAAATGTTTAAATAACGTGTGTCTTTCTATCCGCACCATCGCTTTGTCACTAATTGCCCCAATCGCCACTAAACTGGCATAGACCTCATTATCAGTTGCCGCCTTTGTCATCAGGCGCATCAGCGGGCCCGCACACTGTACCGTAAGCAGAGTCATCAGCCTCTGTGCATTCTCAACTTGCCCGCTGAGATGGAGCTCGAATGTATCCGCCAGCCAGCTCCAGGGAAGGGCCAGCCAGTCAGGAGAACTGGTAGCTCCCTTCTGTAATTTTTCAGACAGCTGACGGTGATTAAAGGAAAAAGCCCGCAGTAAAAAATTATGTCTGTCGGCGGGTGAACCTGACAATTGCTCTGTAAAAAAGCGCGATAACTCGAGTTTATCCTGCATGCCCCAGATGCTATAGATTACGGTGCTGGTATAGGATAAACAAGATACCAAATCGTCCTGATCAAAATGGTGTTTAAAGTAGGAGAGTAAGTGAGCACTCTTCATCCACTTAAGATACATATCCGTACGCGGTACTACGATTTGCTCGTTATATTGCTTTAATAAACCATCAAATTTTTCATGAAAATCGATAACTTTCTGTGGGTCATAATATTTTTCATATTCAGCCCATTTTTTATCTGAAATTTTTTTTATAGCGTCATTCATAGAGGAGGGATTCTTAAGCAATAATTCCGCCTGAGTTCTAAAAACGTATGAACCACCATTTGCTTTTTGCTTTTCTACTTGCTCGATAAACGCATGTTCACATTGTTTCCGAATCCCTTTTTCCAGACTGCCTATAGCCCCCGCCAGCGCCAGCTCACGCTGATACTCCGGGTTGCCATACACCTTGTTTTGCAGTTCATATTCAATTATGACACTCAGCTCCTGCAAAATCGCCGGCGGGTCCTGCAGCAGCAGTATCGCACCTTTACCCGCTAATAAACCCTCCGCCGCCTGCCGCAGGTACATCCCCTCTCCGGGCTTCACCTTTTTCCATGGCAGTTTTTTCGCCTCTTCCTCTTCCTCTTCCTCTGTCTCGTCCGGACCTCTCGCTTTTCGGGATAATGCTGACCAGAGTGGAATGCCTCCCGAACTCGCGTCTGGCGCAAATTCCGCAACGGTTCTCTCCAGTCCATCCACAGACACTGCCTGCGTGGTTTTTCCTCCCGCCAGCCAGGCGTCCATATCAAATGCCTGCATCACCTCACTGCGACAGGCTTCTTCTTCATGCTGACGGCGCACCTGCATGGTCCAGGCTACCTCTGACCAGCAAAACCAGAACAGCCCATTTTTCATCCCCAGCGGCTTTACCGGCAGAGTAATCAGCGAAGCACTGGCTAACTCGGCAGGATTGCTGATACAGGGTTTCACACATCCGCTCGCGATATCACTCGGCACCACTCCGTCCTCTGGCAGGGGGTAATAGTATCCCTCAGCGGTAACAAAATAGTTTATCCAGCGTTTGGCTGATTCTGCCCAGATATAGAGAAATCCTTCCCGTAATAAACGCCCCGTCCAGGCAAGCTCACCCTGTGCCGGCAGTGGGGTGCTCAGGCCGGCAGGCAGTACAGGATAAATATCATCACTCGCCATGATACCCGGACGTATGGGTAACAATGGCAGTCCGTGACGAATGCAGAATTTACATCCTTTTTCTCTACTCATATTATTTTCTTCCTTGTATCCATGAGTGACCCTGGGTCATCTCCTGCCAACGCTGTTCATCCCACTGCTGCGTTTCATCACGGTAGCAATCAGGGGATTGCCCCACCTGAGCCAGAAAAGCTGCCATTTTCGGTGTCTGCCAGAAGCTTTCACCTCGCGTCACCCCCTGGTATGCAAAAATAATGCGATCCTCCTCTGAAAGCAGACCGCACATCGCCGCCCGAATTAACAGGTTATCTGTCTTACGGCTGGTATCCTGACGAAGTCGCATATGGTGTTGATACGGCAGCTTCTGCAACACACGATTAATCAGCCCGACACGCTGCAACTGTTCCAGCGGTAACCCGATATCACCCGCTGGCTGGGAGATCATATCAGCAGGAAAATGCAGCGAGTGCCACTGGCCATCGAGCCAGAACGTCCAGTCTGGGATCTGGTGTGCTGAAAGCTGACTGATCAATTGCCTTGACGTGAGCATCCAGCTTAAATGAAATAACACGCGCGGATCATAGTAACGAAGAATATGCCCTTTCCTGTTTTTATCCTGAAAATACAGTGCACTTACCAGTGCGCTGCATAACTCATCTCTTGAAAGGGTGGTCGAAATCAGTAGTGAACATATCGGTGGCAAAACGGTATCAGCGTGGTGTGACAGTGTCTTCATTAATTCATCCCACTCATCTGCTGGCAGCTCATGTAAAGGGAGCAACCAGGGATAGAGATGAGCTTGCGGGGCAAGCATGGGTGAAACGAGCTCTTTCACTGGCCAGTCGAAGGGAAGTTCTGGCACCTGCAGACGATCGATGACTGCATACTGATGCTCTGCCAGTGGTCTCAGAGGTGTAGTGTAATGCACAATCATCTCCTTAGCTTAACGGCAGTGTAGCATTGCCCTGGCTGGCTGCTTCAGAAGCCATCGATTCACAAGCAGTAAACTGTGGGTAAGGTACATTCAGTGTGGCAGGCGCTGCGTAGTCAAACTCAGCACTTTTCACTTTGAAGTGGCCATTAGTACCCTGTTCTATTTGTGCAGGATCGAGTGTAATAAATGAACCACCGCATTGCAGGGTGATCTTTTTCCTGGCTGATATGACAATTTCATCATCAGTACTGGAGATTGTGACCCCCTGCACAGCGGTCATTTCAAGCGCCCCTGTTTGTGCCTGCACCACGATGTCCCCCGCCGCTGCGACCAGCTTCATGCCGAGTTCATGTACAAATAACATCATCTTTTTTTTCGCGACCAGGGCAATTCGCTTCAGTGCTGAAATCTCAGTGTTCCCACCTGATGTGCTGATGTGATTCTGATTAGCACTAAGCTGAATATGCTGAGGTGTCGATAAAACGATGCCAGCAGGTGCTGCGGCAACAATCACTGGCTGTTGTAATTGATCGATATTTTGTTGCAAAAAATCATGCTGGATGTCGTTATCAAGTGGATCAATATCCGCTGTTTCTAACAGAGAAGAGAGTGATTCTGCCAGGGATAAGGCATTCGATAGCTGACGCTTTATTTCATCCATACTGAGCTGTTTAGACATAGCTTTAGGCTGGGCATGTGATGTCAGTAACACCCCTTTACCACCACGAACAGCCACCCAGTCATCAGTACGAAGTTCTGCCCCCTCACCACGCTGCGCCCTTTCGCTGTCAACCAGATGGCCAAGGTTGAGCTGCGTTTTGCCGCCATATTCGGTGGCAATTTTAATGTGCTCTTTGCCACGCTCATCATCCAGGCGGATTTTATTGTTCGACGGGGTGCGCAGCACATTGCGTTTATAATTCTGTATCGTCACTAAATCCGGGTGCGCTGAGTCATGCAGTACCCCGGCTATATAGGGCCGGTCCGGGTTGCCATCCTCAAAGCCTATCGCCACCTCGGTGCCCGCCAGTAACGGCAGATGCAGGCCATAAGTGTCCCCGGCATACGGCCGCGACTGCCGTACCCACAGGCTTTCAAAACCGGTTTCCCACTGTTCACGGTCAAATAACAGCGTCACCCGGTAACGCCCTGCTTTGTCTATGTGCCCGTAAATGTCATTTTCCCGTGTGCTGGTCACCCGCGCCGGCAGTGTCCCGGCCATCACCGGACGCTCACCCGGCTCCGGACGGTAGCAAACCTCAGCATTCACGGGTAATGCGCTGAAGGTGACTTCAAAATCACGGTCGCGCCGGGCGTGGCTGACAATCCCCTGCACAACCACACCCTGACGGAACGTCTCCGTCACCTCATTGCCTCCCGTGACATGCAGTACCTGCCCCGGCTTTAACGTCGCACTGCTGGTGATGCCTTTTAACCGGGTCTGACCATTCAGATAACGTTCATGACGCAGACGCGCATAAAACGCCCCGGTTTCCACCTCCGGCCGGGCTTCATTGCTGTCGCCCTGACTGAGATAATTTTCCGCATAATGGTAAGCCTCACCATAAGCAGTACTCTGTGCGGTTGCGCTTTGCCCCACCAGACTCTCTGTGGCTGTGCGGTAGTTGTAATCATCGGTGGTGACACTTTTCTCCACCACCTGATGGCAGCTTTCCATCCCCCAGACCGCGTCCCTGCCAGCCGAATGTTGTCCCGAGAGGGCGAGTGATGGCAGGGTTACTGCCGTTTCATAACCCTGCACACTGTCGTAAAATTCCACCACATCAATATTCAGGCGGCTGTCGGTGGTGAAGCGAAACCAGATACCCACCTCACCCAGCAGACGGGTGATAAAATGCAGGTCATCTTCACCATACTGCATCACCTGTTCACGACGTGGATATTCTTTGCTCAGTGAGAAGAGAAAATCCTGACCGCGCAGGTGATGGCGCTCGCGCAGAATTTTCTCCACGATTTGTGGCACTGACATATCCTGATAAATCGCGTTCTGGTGCGAACGGGAGAGCAGCGCCAGGCGTGGCTGCAGCGTCAGAGCGTAATGGGTTTCATCACGCGAGGTGTTAAGGCGTTCAAAACCACTTACCACCCCCTGAATGACCCGCTCAGTCTGCTGCACTTTGATACCATAACCCTGATCAACCGGAGCCTGCAGGGTCAGAGATGCCGCTTTCATCAGCATCATCTCGTGGCTGAGGGTATGATCGCTGCTGGTGAACTCGATACGGTAACGGAAAGGCTGGCTTAGCCCTTCCTCACCACTGAACGCGAGTACATCAAGTTCCCGCTGACAATCCCTGACGGTCAGAAGGTGGTGGCTGTGGCTGAAATGAAGCATTACCGGCTCACTCATATCATCACTTCCTGTAACTGATCAAAACTCAGTACAATCCCCTCTTCATCGTCCCAGCTGAGCTCAAGTGTATGAGGATAATTACCGGCAGCATGGTGAGTGAGTAGTTGCTGACTGAGCACCGGGAGGATTTGCTGATTAAGCAAACTGTCAATGTTGCGTGCGCCGCTGTCAGGTAACAGACAAGCCTCTGTCAGCGCCTGATAAAGCGCTTCATCAATTCGGGTACTGATGCTGTAATGCCCCTGTAAGCGCTTACTTACCTGGGCCAGTTTCATGCTGACAATCGTCCGCATCGTATCATGTGCCAGCGGGCGGTAGATAACGGTCTGAAAACGGGCCAGTAGCGCCGACTGAAAGTGGTCACGCAGTACAGGTCGTAACTGCTCATGCAGCATCGCTTCGCTCGCTTCGGGCTGCGCTTCCAGCAGCTCCATTAACAGGTCACTGCCCAGGTTGGAGGTCATCAGGATCACCGTGTTACGAAAATCAATCTCCCGCCCCTCGCCATCACGCATAAAGCCCCGGTCAAACACCTGATAGAATAAATTCATTACATCACGGTGCGCTTTTTCTACTTCATCAAGCAGCACCACACTGTAGGGACGCTGGCGTACCGCTTCGGTGAGTATGCCCCCCTGACCGTAACCGACATATCCCGGCGGAGAACCTTTCAGTTGTGATACGGTATGTGGCTCCTGATATTCCGAGAGGTTGATAGTGATCAGCGATTTTTCACCGCCGTAGAGACAATCACTCAGCGCCAGTGCCGTTTCGGTTTTACCTACCCCGCTGGGGCCAACCAGAAAGAATACGCCTTGCGGCCCATTTTCACTGGTAAGTCCGGTCTTTGCTGCACGTAGTCGTTGAGAAATAGCACCTATTGCCGTCATCTGACCCACCACCCGGCGGCCCAGCGCCTCGTCAAGATGCAGCAATTCACTCTGTTCATCTTTCATCAGTGAAGAGAGCGGCACCCCGGTCCAGTCAGCGATCACGTTGGCGATGGACCGCACATCAACATCACTCTGTAATAATGCGTCATCCTGCTGACAATCAGCCAAATGTTCTTGCAGTGTTTGCAGATGCTCAGGCTCATCGCCTTGCTGCCTGGCAGCCATCAGTTGTGTGACCAGTGCCTTCTGTTGCACAAACTGTGTCTCACACTGTTGCTGCTGTGTCTCTAATAAGCCCAGAGACTGTGTTATCTCATGCAGCCGCCTTGCCGGATGACTGCTGGCCGCGGCCTGGTCTGCTTCCAGTGCCGCTTTTTCCAGTTGCAGTGCATGTATCTCTGCACGCAACGCCATCAAGGCTGCTGGCTCCGTTTCGATACTCATACGTACTCTGGCCGCCGCGGTGTCCAGCAGGTCAACGGCTTTATCCGGCAGTTGCCGTCCGGTCAGATAACGGCGGGAAAGCGTCACTGCGGCACGAACCGCATCATCGGTGATATGAACGCCATGATGAGTAGCATAACTGGCTTTCAACCCTCGCAGCATCAGACAAGCAGTGTCATCATCAGGCTCATCCACTGCCACCCGCTGGAAACGCCGTTCCAGTGCAGCATCACGCTCAAAGTACTGCTTATACTCACTCCAGGTAGTGGCGGCGATAGTACGTAATTCACCTCGCACCAGCGCCGGCTTCAGCAGGTTGGCGGCATCAGCACCTCCGGCCTGATTCCCGGCACCGATCAGCGTGTGCGCTTCATCAATAAACAGCAGTATTGGCGTGGGTGACTGTTGCACGGCATCGATAACGTTTTTTAGTCGCTGTTCGAATTCACCTTTCACACCGGCACCAGCCTGCAATAGACCAAGGTCGAGCGTGCGCAGCATGACGCGTTTAAGCGACTCTGGTACCTTGCCTTCGGCAATGCGCAACGCCAGGCCTTCCACCAGTGCGGTTTTACCAACGCCGGGATCACCGACCAGAATGGGATTGTTCTTACGACGACGGGAAAGAATATCCACCATTTGACGAATTTCAGTGTCACGACCAAACACCGGGTCAATCTTTCCTTCCTGCGCTTTAGTGGTGACATCAAGGGTGAATTTATCCAGGGCGTTCTGTAGCGCTGGGGTTAATTCACCGCCTTGCAGCTCACCGCCCACCGGATTATCGTCAAGCGCCACCGCTCTGCTGTACTCCGGTGTCTGATTCTCTTCGTGCGGCCTATCCGCACCTTCATCTGACTGTGCATCCAGCAGTGGACGCAAGCGTTCCAGCTGCCGTGGATCCAGCGTCAGCAGTGGCCATAGCCCATCACAACCTACCAGGTTCTGTTTACCCACCATCGCCATGAGCAGATGGACACTACGGATATGTTCTTCCCCTGCCAGCGATGCAATTAACCAGGCTTGTTGCATCAATGTCTGAATATTTTGCGAGAGTTGTGGACGATGACGGACTGAGCGTGGTTGTTTGTCTAACCAGGCCAGCAGATCCTGCCACATTGCTTCTATATTCCACTCGTAGCGACGCGCGAGCACATTAAGGTCACCTTCGCCCTGCTCCAGCAGTTTCAGTAACCAGTGTTCTGGCAAAATTTCCGCATGGGCGCGCGTCTGGCACAGGGAGGCTGCGCCTTCCAGGGCTCGGGCACAGCAGGTATTAAGACGTCGAAGGAGGATTGTCGATTTTTCCATGTCGAATGTGCTCACTGTTGAGGACCTTTGGGACACGCTACCGCCCGTCGCCATTACCGAGGCGCATAAGGTCTGTTTCCGGGATGTGATGTTTTCTTTGCTCAGCACCGATTGGCTGGGTGCTCAGCAGAAAAAACGGTTCAAAAACCGGCACAGCCCCCAGGGCCGTACCGGGAAGCATTCAGAAGCGGTGTCCGAGGCGTTCTCGTTTTTCCACTTTCTTAGGATAGGTTCCGCTGTCATCGAGAATAACGTGCCAGCAGGAGGCATTCGCCGCCGGTTGCAGTGTCATGTGCAGGCGGGCATCACCTCCTCCCCCCTGGCCAGCCTTACGGTGCGGTCCGGCTATCACTTTAATCGAACCCTGGCGGTACGCAATGCACAGCTGCGTGTCGAGAGAACAGGCCTTCTTAATCAACTTCTCCGTATAGTTGCGGGTGAAACGCGGATCTTTCTGCCAATTGGTTGCCCACTGGATCAAGTTCATTTAAACCTCCTGTAAAGCGGCACACACCGTGTGCCGTAATAGATTGACCGGTAGAATGCAACTTACGCAGTAGTACGTTCACTCCATGAATCAGAATGAATGATGTTGCCGTCTTTGTAGGTCCAGGTGATTTTTTCGTAACGCAGCTCAATCTGTTCCAGATGATTATGCTTCTCGAATGCATCATTCTTGATGTCATGCATCATTGGATTCACTTTGACTACTTTGACGTTTTCAAGTTTGGTGTTGAAATACTCCACCTCCTGACCCGCATCATTGATCCTGTACCATTTGAACTCAGCTTCTTTCAGCGTCTGCCCGGTGGTTACCGCCTTATATAAATAGGGGCTGGATGAATCGATCTCTTTAGTAAACAGAAAAGGGGTATGGATACGAGTGCCTGTCAGTTTACCGGTGTTGTTTTCAGTGGGGATATACAGGGTATGCTCCTGTGCCACCACCTCAATGCTACCCTTGCGATCCTTTACATCGACAGAACCTTCAATTTTTGCTCCGCCATCATCTTTCAGCCAAAGATATACTGGTATTGCCATCTGATTTACTCCCTTTCATTGTGTAGTACGTCATCATCCTGCGATGACATCCCTTGTTCGCCGGGTATCCGGCAGGCATCAGCCTGCGGCACCAGACTGATTTCAACACGACGGTTACGCGCTCGCCCTTCCGCTGTGTCATTTGAGACTAATGGGCGATCTGCACCATAGCCTTGTACTGCAAAACAACTTTCCGGTAGATCACCTGTATCACGCATCCAGTTGCGTACCGATTCAGCGCGTTTTAATGATAAAATCTGGTTCGCATTGTGATTGCCTGTGCTGTCGGTATGCCCCGCAACAACAATCAGCCAACCAGGTTTGCCTTTGATACCCACTAATGAGTTCACCAGCAAACGTGTTGAATCGGGTTTTAATTCCGCTTTGCCAGAGTCAAACAAAGACATACTATCCAGACGGATAATTTCAGCGGCTTTATCATGGACGACAGACTGTGAGGATATTGCCGGAGGAGTGTAGGTCCGGATGGCATTAAGCAGTGGCATGCGTAAATGCTCTCCGTGATAAAGTCCCAGACTGAAACGTAACGGTACCCCGTGACGTGCCCATCTGTTGAGCTGTGCCAAATCCTGCCGCAAGAGTTCTACTGCCGTCACTTTCGCGGTATCATCCATGCTAATCTCGGCATATCGGGTGAGATCGGCATTCACTCGTCTTAATAACAGGGTGTTATTCCAGCCACTGCACACCAACGCGACTGCATATGCCAGCAGCAATAAGGTAATTGCCCGTCGGCATAAACGCTGGCGGGGGGTAACACCCAACCCCGCAGGCAGCAGTGGCAGAATAATTTCTGGTAAAACAGCTTTAGCATGCTGGCGCTCTGTCACAGGTTGCCAGCCCTCAGCCTGCGGTATTCCTGTATGCTGGCTGAGCCACGTTGTCCATGCGGATACTGGCAGCGCACCATTGAACGCAGGTTCACTGCCCAAAACACTCATCTCAGGCACGATAACCGGTATTTCAGGGTTGGCTTCAGTGAAACGGGCATAACAGTATTCACGGCTCCAGCTCATCAGACTGTTGGTGACCATCTGCTGTGCCAGGTTTTGTGAGTGATCACCACTTTCAGCACGCCCCGTAAGCCGTGGTGACCCGGTTTCCTGCCACACCGTGCTTATTTCATTTTGTCTGATAACCTGCCACAACGGCTGTGGTGTCATCGCACAGCCAATACGTATATTCAGCACCAGGGGGATCACCAGCCGACTTTTGCGGCGTAGCAGACTCAATTGCCAGCGCCATGCCAGCAAATAACCACTCAACGCCGTGCTGTCAGTATGCAGTTGTGGGCAAACCGTGATCATCACAGCCAGTTGCTTACCCCAGTCCGGGCGCTGCTCAAAAAGCTGGCTGACCAGAGGCATCAACGTTTGTGGGTCGTCCACTTTGATAAAGCATCCCTGGGAGACTACCCGCGTTCGGGAGGTTTCAGGCCAGCTATCAGGGTTGTCACCACACACCAGAACGACTGGCTGACGGTAGCCAGATGGCGGGAGTGAATCAGAACAAAAGGAGGGAGTTAGCTCCCTGTCACGACGTATCAGGTACCAGTACAGCGCGATCCCTGTCCAGATTGCCCCGGTGATCAACAGCGATATCCATAGTGTGACGGGCAGAAATGACAGGCAGAGGAAGGCACTCAGGGCTGCCGCCCACAACGCCAGCAGAGCTTGCCGGACAGCACTCATTGCACAGCCTCAGGCCGTAAGGTGGTCAGTAAGTGATCCAGCCAGCTGTCGAACCCCCACCACAAAGCAACCAGCACCAGCAGCGCCAGTCCAAGGCGTATGGGCCAGTTAAACAGTTGACTAACCCGCAAGGTTGTTCCTGGTGAGCTGACCAGTACAGGTGACGTCGAAGGTGAATTCAGAGCCGGGAGCTGTTCACTGAGTGCAGCGATCAATTTCTGCCGCGCGGGATCCTGCAAAGAGCGAAAACTCCCGAGAAAACCCAGCAGCATCACACGCTGAAAACAGCTCAGCACCGCTTTGTCTGGTGACGGGCAGCGTAACACGGCCAGCATGTTGTCACAGAGTGTATCCCCGGCGTCCATTGTGCCGAGGAAGTGCCCCTGCAAGGGGATATTGTACCACTGTACACAAGCGTCATCTTCAACGCCGCGCCCCTTCACGGTTTCATCCAGTAATGCACACTGCGCAGTAAGAATATGGGTACAATTCCGGGCATCCATTCCCTGCGTTTTCAGCTGCTGCTGAATACGCTCAATATCAGTAACACACTGTTCCCACAATTTTTCCCCTTCACCATTATTAAACAAGGGGCCGTGCCGCAGGCTGATAACCTGTAACCACGTATCCTGCAGCAGTGCGTCAATATCAATCACGGTATTACCCGCCACTATCGGTTCATTCATGTTCTCAGTACCGCAAACAGTTCAAGTTCAGGATCCCCTAACATGCCTGGGACATAGAACAGGCAGTGACCGCTTTCCAGCATTTCGTTGCCCAGCGGGTGTGACAGATCCAGACTGAAATATTGATTCTCAAGACGCAGTGGAATAGCTGCAGGGACATGACGCAAAGGCGTTAAAGGAATGCCAACTCGTGAAGAGTTAACAATACTGCGGACATGGTCAGGACTCCCTGCTTTACACTGCCGCGGAAACTGCTCATGTAACTGTGCTGCAGGTATCTGAGAGCGCACTGAGAGATAATAGTCCGCCCCTTCACGCAGTCGTGGATCATGAAGGCGGGCATGCCAGAAACGCAGACGCGGATCATGTTCCAGTTCCAGTGTCACGACACGAGAAGGCAGACTGGCTTCGAGGAGGTCAGCCAGCAGATCAAACAGAGGCGGGAAAACCGCGTTGAGCTGTTCATGCTGATAAACCGGGATCGCACTTACCTGATGTGCCAGAGAAAACGTAAGCAAACCACCCGCCAGACGAACCAATTCAGTGTAGAGTCGCTCGACCGGCGTGGTTGGCAATCGCTGATAATGGCCCAGCACTGGCTCTGCACTGTTTAGTGCATTCAGTAACCAGAATAGCGAGACATCCGCTACCGCGAAATCAGCCATACGTTCATTACTTTCACGGCGCATAGCCATTAAACGTATCAGTCGGGCACGTAACTGCGTCATCAGTTGTTCGAGCTGCAGGGTAAGCCAGCGGCTACTTTTGAGCATCATGAGGGGAGGCAAAAAAGTATCGTCGACACTCCATATGCCCTGTGAATCACGCCGGACACGTGCAACAGCACAAGTGAGATAATCACTGTTGCATTGATGAGAAAAACGTAGTGTCAATTCAGGCTGCATCACCGCAATCTGACGGGTATCATCACCAAAACAGTTACGCACATCGTGCCAGCGCTGCCGGTAACGTACCGGACGTTCTGCCACTTCGTCAGGTTTCAGACAATTTCCACCATTGGCGTACATCAATGGCAAAGCCAGTAACACCACTACAGTCTGTTCACCCTCTGGTAGTTCCAGCGCAGGAGGAAGGGTATCAGCATTGTCGGTATCTATCAGTGTGCCATCCTGAAAGCGAAGATGCAGCCTGCGTGCTTGCAGGCGGCCGAGTTTTAACATATCAGGCTCAAAACTCGCTTCTAACACGCCCCAGGGGTGACTAAGCCCTAACCCGGCAATACATTCAACGGTCCAGGCGGTATAAGCCGCCTGCTGTTGAAAATGCTGGGGCGAAAGCATGATCCCCCGTCCCCATAACGGTTGTTCCGTTTTCATTGGCATCCTGCCTTACTTATGCTTTCGCCTTTGGCATCTGAGACACCAGTGACAAATTGACATCCATTCCTTCGACCTGGAAATGCGGGATGGCATACAGCCTGACACGGAAAAAGCCTGGGTTATCCTCAATATCTTCAACTATTACTTTTGCATCGCGCAGCGGATGGGACGCCTGTAACTCATCGCCGGGATCAGTCATTTCGGTGACCAGACCACGTACCCAGGTGTTCAGCTCCAGCTCCAGCAGACGACGGTCTTTAGTCGTTCCGATATTTTCACGCTGAATAACTTTCAGGTAATGGGCAATACGTGACAGCAGGAAAATATAGGGCAGGCGTGCATTGATGCGGCTATTAGCCGTTGCGTCGGCAGTGTCATACAGTGCTGGTTTCTGCGTTGAATTTGCTGAAAAGAAACACGCATAATCGCGGTTTTTATAGTAAGACAACGGGATAAACCCAAGATTAGCAAATTCAAACTCGCGCGTTTCAGGGATCATCACCTCTGAAGGAATTTTGACCTGATTACCGGTGCCTAAATCATACAGATGGATTGGCAGATCCTGCACCGCACCACCCGCCTGAGGACCACGGATTTGCACGCACCATCCGTTATTGATAAAGCTGCGTACCATGTTCGCGGCAAAGGCAAAAGAGGCGTTATTCCACAGGTATTTATCGTGATCCGGGCCCTTCACCTCTTCGATGTAATTGAAGCTGCGTACCGGTACGGTATCCGGACCATAAGGCAGACGTCCCAACACCCGTGGCATCACCAGCCCGATGTAGCGAGAGTCATCGGTGTCACGGAATGATTTCCATTTGATATATTCCGCCCGGTCAAAGTAGTTGCCGATATCCTTGATGGCTGCAACGTCTTCCATGCTGTTTTTCAGGAAAAATTTAGGTCCTGCAGAGCCAATAAATGGCATATGTGCCGCCGCAGAGACTTTCGAGATATTCCGCAGCAGAGCCACATCCTGCGCTGATGCATCAAATTCATAGGCAGAAATCACCGCACCAATCGGTTCACCACCGGGAGTATCATACTCTGCCACATAGGTCTGCAGGTAAAGGCCACTTTGGATGATCTCCGGGCTATCTTCAAAATCCTGACGCAGACCTTCTTTGGAAAGATCAAGTAACTCAATTTTCACGTTCTGACGAAAATCGGTTTTGTCCACCAGCGATTTTACACCGCGCCACAGAGATTCCACTGCCTGAAACTCATCGTGGTGCATCACCGCGTCCAATTGACGGCTTATCTGGTAATCCAGATCAGCAATGTGATGATCTATGAGGGTTTTATCGAGTTTTTCTATGGTTGATCCTGACTTACTCAGACACTCAAGAAACACCTGCATACCCGCGGTGAGTCTTTCATCAGCCGTGGCATCAGACATCGCCTGTGCATCCTGCCAGATGTCCAGCGCACTCAGTTCTGAGACCGGGCTGAGATTAATCTTGTCAAAAAGAGAAGCATATACGCTCCCCTCAGCAGGGCGTTCCAGTACCTGGTTTTCACCACCCGCACTTTTTTCATTTTGTACCGACATGAGCATTCCTTTTTTTAATCCGTTAAATCGTTCGGTCTATGGCTTTTTCGGCGCCAACGCGGAGAGTTCACGACGTAATCCTGCGCTCAGTGTCGGATCTAAAAGCACTTTCTCCAGCTCTTTACGAAATGTCTGGTTATCGAGCAGGTTAGCTTTCAAATCACGCAGTAAATTGCGCATCGCCAGCATCGCTTTCAGTTGAGGAATTTGCCGGGCAACCTGTTCAGGGGTGAAATCTTTCAGGTCACGAAAGGTCAACGCAACATTCTCTTCGCTGCCATCTCCGACCAGCGTATTCACGACCGTCAGGTTAACGCTGGGGGAAAAATCAGAGAGCACACTGTTGAAGTTATTTTTATTAATGTTCACTTTCTCACGCTGAGATAACGCGGCGGTTTCCTGCCCGTGACTGAAATCACCGGTGACCAGTAATTTCAGGGGTAACTCGGTTTTTTTGCTTGCTCCCCCGGTATGTAGATCCAGTTTTAAATTAATACGTGCCTTCGGCACTTCACTCTGGAAACTGTCACTCATTTACCACTCCCTCTGTATTGTCACTGAATTGATTCAGGTGTAACTCCGTCATTACCTATGCGCGATAATAGTGTAGCAATACATAACTAATCAAACTCTTTAATATAAAATCATCACAGATTTTCTAATGCTTTAATTAACGCACTGATTGATAAGAAATTTATTTTTTTACAGAAAAATTTTAATAAATAAGGCAATTATTACTTCACGTACTTCTTTGTGAAGATTAAACATTGAACAAACAATAAGAACCGGAGCCAATTAAACTATTATTTCTGGTAACACGAGCTTCTTTATAAGATTGAATTAATGTTAAAATTATTTAAAAATAACGAAGTAATTCATTAAAAAAAAGATAATTTTTCGCTTGTGTAAATTTTACAATAGGGGTAAACGCCGTTTAACTATCAACGAGGTTTAGCAGGCAAGGGGCAATATTGGCCAACACTGGAAGGGGAGATTTAACGGCATTACAGGAAAAGAGAGCAGGTGACATCCCTGAAAGATGATGTCACCCGCCAGATGACAACTATGATGCTTTTCCCTGCGTAATGTTTTCACGCAGAATTGCTATGGACTCGGTGTAAGTACGATCTTTACGGAATAATCCTGCCGTTCACAGTACAAAGATATCGACCTCCTGAGCGAGGGTTTTGACAACATCTGGTGAAATGGCACCATCAATCGCAATTTTAGCAGCGCTATGATGATTGCGCAGTTTAGCTTTCAGTCGTTTCACTTTGTCATATGCTGTGGTGATAAAGGGTTGTCCGGCAAATCCCGGATTAACCGACATGATCATCACCACATCGACCACATCCAGAATTTCATCCAGCACCGTCAGTGAGGTACCTGGATTGAGTACTACGCCAGCTTTAACACCACGTTGTTTTATATTACCCAGCGTACGGTGCAAATTAATTGGCGCTTCAGCATGTACATAAATGATACTGCAACCCAGGTCTGCGAAACGATCAATATAGGCGTCAGGATTTGTCACCATCAGGTGTACGTCATAGGGAATGGCGGAGAGACGCGCCACCGCTTTAATATCTTCTGGCCCCAGCGCAAGATTGGGCACGAAGTGCCCGTCCATTACATCAATATGGAACATATCTGCGCCGGCCGCCGCCAGCTCACGCAATTCATCGTCCAGAGTGGCAAAATCCACACACATCAGCGAGGGACAGAGTTGTGTTTTCATGATTGCTGCTCCTCAATGGCGGCAATCATCTCAACACGGGTTTGATGGCGTTCACCTTCAAATTCGGCGTTTAGCCATTCATCAACGATCATCTTCGCCAGTTCAGCCCCAATCACTCGTGAACCGAAAGCGAGAATATTAGTGTTATTGTGCTGACGCGAAAGTTTTGCTGAATAAGGCTCACTGCATACCACAGCACGGATACCCTTCACTTTATTCGCCGCAATCGAGATACCAATTCCGGAACCACAAATCAGGATGCCCAAATCAACTTCACCTGTAGTCACGGCTTCTGCGACTGCTTTACCATATAAAGGATAATCGGTGCGAGTGTCGTTATGCGCCCCTTTATCAATCACGGTGATACCACGAGCGGCTAGATGCTCCATGATCACAGGTTTGAGGATAATGCCGACATGATCACATCCAATTGCAATTTTCATTTTTTTCTCCTGCGCTTACTGTGCGCGTTATTCCATGTTGCCAGGGGGAGTGACTCCCCCTGCCTGTGTCAGTGTTGTTGATGCAGATACTCTTCAAGATCCGATTTGATCAGGGTGACATGCGGACCATAAATCACCTGAACCCCTTTGCCTTTTCTGATAACCCCTCTGGCTCCCGACATTTTCAGCAGACCATCATCGACCAGTGAGTCATCGTGGACAGTGATCCGTAGCCGGGTTGCACAACAATCAACATCAGAGATATTGCCTGCACCACCCAAACCATCCACAATCAGCGATGAAACCTCTTCACCAACCACGCTGGCAGCTTCAGATTGTTGTTTACGGGCTTCGAGATCCTTGCGGGTATAGAGTTTGGTTTCTTCACTATCCTCTTCACGACCCGGTGTTTTGAAATTGAACCGCTGGATAAGAAAACGGAAACTGAAGTAATAGATTGGGAATAGCGGGATACCAATCAGAATCGCGTTAATCCAGTGTGTTTTCGCATTACCCTGCATCACACCAAACAACATGAAATCAATCAGGCTGCCTGAAAACGTCTGGCCAACACCTACATCGAACATATGGCACAGCATGAAAGAGAGTCCGGCCAGCAGACAGTGCCAGACGTACAACAGGGGTGCAGCAAACAGGAAAGAAAACTCAATCGGCTCAGTGATGCCGGTTAATACTGCAGTCAGTGTGGCGGAAAGTAACAGCCCAAGGATCAGCTTACGTTTTTCCGGACGCGCGATGTGATAGATAGCTAACGCAGCACCAGGAATACCAAACAAGTAGAAGGGGGATTTTCCTGCCATGAACCGGGTTGCTTCCACTGAGAAACTGGTGGTGTTAGGACTTGCCAGTTCTGCAAAGAAAATATTCTGTGCACCTGCCACCGTGACACCATCAATCACAGCCGTGCCACCCAATCCTGTCTGCCAGAACGGCATATAGAAGACGTGGTGTAAACCAAAAGGTATCAATGCACGCTCTGTGACACCATAAATAAATGTGCCTGCATAGCCTGCTTCATTCACTAAGCTACCGAGATGTAAAATACCACTCTGAATGCCCGGCCAGATGAAGAACATCAGGATACCTACACCTACATAGGTCAGTGCCGTGATGATAGGAATAAAACGCGTTCCACCGAAAAACGAGAAGATCGCTGGCAGCTCAATACGGTAAAAACGGTTATGCAGCGCAGCAACACCCAGCCCGACAATCATCCCACCGAAAACGCCCATCTGAAGTGAGTTAATACCCAGCGTCATGCCCAGCGAGCCATCAGGTAATGCGCCAGGCAGCAGCAACCCATTTAACTCAAGCATGGCATTGATAGTGGCATGCATAATGAAGAAACCGATAGCACCAGCAATTGCTGCTACCTCTTTCTCTTTTTTCGCCATTCCCATGGCTACCCCAACCGCAAACAGCACCGGCAGGTTGGAGAAGATCACACTGCCGGCACTTTCCATTACAGTCAATAAACTGTGAAGTAAGGTGCCATCTCCGAGCAGTGCCTGCAAACCATATGAGTCAATCGTTGTCTGGTTAGTAAAAGAGGCGCCAACACCTAATAGCAAGCCGGCCACCGGAAGCAACGCAATCGGCAGCATGAAGGAGCGGCCGATGCGTTGAAGAATACCGAAAAATGTTGTTTTCATAATCTCTCTTTTCCCTGGTACTGGAGGTAGTCTCTGGCTGTAATACGATATGCAGTTCGCATTAGCAGCCGATTACCCTCTTACAAACTTCACAAAATAAAGTTCATGTGTAAAGTATCACGGTAAAGGTTATCGCTACGCGTTCTACTTCACATAAAATGGATAAAACGTGAAATAAAAAGAGAGAGAAGTTAAAATACAAGGAAATAAATACTATAAAAACATAGAAGTATGATTATATTGTGATAGATGAATTTCACAATAAAATTGACTTAGTAAAAGTTTGTCCATAACATCATTCATCAGCCAATGATGCGTATGCTACCCTACGGACGAGCAAGACAGAGAGAAAACGCGAGGTAAAGTATGTTCCCGGAGCAAGATATCAGACAGGATACAGACAGTGCGCTGGCGATTGGGGCGAGGATAAAAATGTCTTTGTCACAACTGAACCCTACTGAACGACGGCTGGTGGAGTGGATGATCACCAAAGGGAATATCACCCCGCAAACCAGTCTTAAAGAAGTGGCGCATAAGCTCGCCGTTTCTGAACCCCTGTTGGTAAAAGTAGCAAAAAAAATTGGTTTTTCCGGATTCAGGGCATTGCGCAGTGCATTGAACAGTTATTTTGCCTCCCTGCCCTATGAACGCAAAGAAGAGATTACCGAAAATGACAGCCTGGATACCGTTCTGGATAAAGTGTTCAATAACAGTATACAGGTACTGAAAGAAGCGCGTTCTGTCGCCGATACACAAACCATCAGTCGTGCTGCCAGATCTGTTTTTTTTGCTCGCCGTATCGTGCTGTTTGGTGTGGGCGGTTCGGCCTCGGTTTGTTATGATTTTGAGCATAAGCTGTTGCGCATCGGTTTACTCAGTCATGCATACAGTGACTATCACCTGATGCTGATGACAGCCAGTCAGCTGGATGAGCGTGATGTGGTGATCGCGATTTCACAAACCGGAGAAACACGTGAAGTGATTGATGCGGTAAAAGTGGCGCGGGCAGGAAAAGCAACCGTCATTTGTATCACCAATGATGACGGCTCTACATTATCTCAGTATGCCGATTTATCAATTTTCAGCCCGGCGATCAGTGGTCCTCTGTTAGGAAAAAATGCGGTGGCACGTATTGTGCAGCTTAACTTACTGGACACTTTGATTATTGCTATTGTGTTGGAAGATTATCAGGGACATTGTAACAAACTCTCGCGCGTCAGCCAGATAGTCAGTCCTTTGCATAGCAGTATGCCTGGTTTGGATGAGTGAAAATCTCTGGTGCCAGTTGCCGGTTCTGGCTTATCCCGGACACGTTAAAAACCTGTGCTAAAAGGCCAGCCTCATAGCCACTCGGTTGTCGCAACGGGATGAGCGATGACTGCATGCTCCACTGGCAGCGACTCTCTCACTAAGCGCATGATACTGATACTTTACTTTCACTTTTTGAATATTTTTGATCTAAAGTTGTCAAAAAAATTACACAATTTTGTTGTATTCTGTATGCTGGTTTCTATATTCCAGATACGAATGGTATTCAATGGAGCGTCTCACCGGTATACCACATGATCTTCAACCACTCTCCAGGCGTGTAACTGCTGCTGCAATGTGTGTAGACGTTCCTACTGTGGCACCAGGACAAGACAATGGCACAGTACTGAGTTACTTTACCGAGCATCCAGCCGTCATCAGTTTACCCGTGGTTGAAAATGGACTCCCTGTCGGGCTGATTAATCGTCACGTGTTTCTTTCCCAGATGTCACGCCTCTATTTCCGCGAACTTTACGAACATAAAAGCTGTGTGGTTTTTATGAACGATGCACCGCTGGTGATTGATTCCGCATGCACGCTGGATGCTGTCGCACATAGAATGGTTGCTTTCAGCGCGCAGTCTGTCACTGATGGTTTTATCATTACCCACAACGGATATTATCTGGGCATGGGACTCGGTATCGATGTAATAAAAATGGTCTCAGAGCTGCAAACCGAGCAGCACGATAACATGATGCAGAGTATTGCTTATGCGCGTGTCATTCAGGAGTCATTACTTTCTCCTTCCCGTGAAATCCTCGCCTCTCAACTTCAAGACTGGGCCTTAACCTGGCAACCGAAAGATTGTGTCGGCGGTGATTACTACGCTTTTCGTCGTGTAAACGATAACTGGTTACTGCTGATTGCTGACTGTACCGGCCACGGTGTACCCGGCGCGTTTATGACACTGATTTTGTCTGCTGCTTTTGAAAAAGCCAGCCAGATTGTCTCTGCTGACCGCCCGGACCAATTGTTAAGTGAGATCAATCTCGGCATCAAATATGCTCTGAGTCAATCTCACGGTACCACCGGTGCGCTGTTGTCTAATGATGGTTGTGATGCCATTGCGCTTTTTATCGACAAATCGCAACAACGATTAATCTGGTCAGCCGCACGTTCCAATGCCTTTTTAATCGCGTCTGATGCAAAAGAAACGCTGACACTGCAGAGTGACCGTATGGGAATTGGCTATCGCGAAACACCTGCTGATTATTGCTGGCCCCGGCATGAAGTCCGTTTCGCCTCTGGCGATCTTCTGTTTCTTTTCACTGACGGGCTCAGTGACCAGGTGGGCGAACAGCGTCCTATTATGTTTGGCCGCAAACGCATCCGTCATCTTCTCGAACAATACCGGGACTGCTCTGCGCGCGAGATTGACAAAAAAGTGATGCAACATTACCTCGACTGGCAGGGTAACCAGGTGCGCCGCGATGATCTGACCTTTTTAACTCTGCGCTATTAAATCAGGCGATACCATGAGCGACTGATGAAAAACAATCCACCACTCACCCTGAAGGATGCCCCTGTAATTTCTGACAGTGTGGCACTGCAATATACAGGCTTTTTTTCTCAAACTAACATTGCCGCCATGGCAGAGGTCATTCGCCTCTACCTTGAACAGCATGAGACTTCCGGCAGCAGGCGCAGGCGGCTTTTCTCTACTTTCATTGAAATGGTACAAAATATATTGCGCTATTCCGCTGACCAACGCGCCCTGGTCAACAGCGAAGTGTAGTGGCACACTGAATTTGGCCACCTGAGCAGAGGTGATATGCTCACCTCAACATCTTATAGGTGAACCAATGACCAAAGCATTTACTGCTGAATTTAAAGTCGAAGCGGCAAAACTGGTCCTGGATCAGAACTACACTCACGGCGAGGCGGCTAAGGCGATGAACGTCAGCCTCTCCGCCATCAACCGCCGGGTAAAATCGTTACGTATCGAGCGCCAGGGGAAAACGCCCCCGGGGCTGCCTCTGACGCCTGAGCAGACTGAACTCAGGGAAATGAGAAAACGGATACAACGCCTTGAAATGGAGAATGAAATCCTAAAAAAGGCTACCGCGCTCTTGATGCCGGACTCCCTGAACAGTTCACGATAATAGACAGTCTGAGGGCGCACTACCCGGTAGCGCCATTGTGCCGGCTGTTCGGTGTTCACCGAAGCAGTTATCGCTACATTCGTAAAAATGGCAGGGATTCTGACGCCGAGCGTGCCGTTAAACGGAGTCTCGTCAGTGAAGTCTGGAACGCCAGTGGTGGCTCTGCTGGCGCGAGAAGTATCGCCACGATGGTCAGCGCTAAGGGCGTCAGACTCGGGCGATGGCTGGCCGGTAAGCTGATGAAAGAGCTGGATATCGCCAGTTGCCAGGTCCCGGCGCATAAATACAAACGCGGCGGGAACGAACACATTGAAATACCGAACCATCTCGACCGGCAGTTCGCGGTTACCGCGCCGGATCAGGTCTGGTGCGGCGATGTGACGTATATCTGGACGGGAAAATGCTGGGCTTATCTGGCAGCAGTGCTGGATCTGTTCGCCCGCAAACCTGTGGGCTGGGCGATATCGACGTCGCCGGACCCGGCCCTCACGGTCAAAGCATTGCAGATGGCCTGGGAGCTTCGGGGTAAGCCAACAGGCGTGATGTTCCACAGCGATCAGGGCAGCCACTATACCAGCCGTCAGTACCGGCAGGCTCTGTGGCGCTGTCGGATAAAGCAGAGCATGAGTCGCCGGGGTAACTGCTGGGATAATGCCCCGATGGAGCGGTTCTTCCGGAGCCTGAAGACCGAATGGGTGCCGACGAAGGGCTATAACAGCTTCAACGAGGCTCAGAGCGCGATAATCAGCTACATCACGGGCTATTACAGTGCCATCCGGCCCCACTGGTATAACGGTGGCTTAACGCCAAATGAATCAGAGCGGCTGTTCCACGAACAGTCAGGTCGTGTGGCCAAAATTAGTTGACCACTACAAAGATCAACTACGTTTCGGCTCAGTCGCATTGAGTCAGTATGATGGTCGTTATGTCTGTGAGAGTGTCAACCTTATTCGTAACGAAGATAGTACACGCTTACAACACAGCCTTGAGGCTATCGCCAGAATGAGTCGTGATGAGATTAAACACTATTATAAAAGCTCCTTGCGAGCTGAAAGCCCGGAGTGGAGCAAAGGAGCCAACATTGGATTGCTCACTCTGTCAAGAGATGTGAGTGAGCCTCTTGAGTTCACCTTTGCCTCGGTGGAAAGCAGTATGCATTCCACTTTTTACCTGAAAGCCATTATCTGAGTGAGTTTTTCACCATGAATACTATTTTTCTTCCCGCTACGACTTCCACTCCGCAAGTGACATTCGATTTTGCATCTAACCGACTGGCACTGATTGTGGAATCCTATCCTGAAAATGCGGCGGCCTTTTACCGCCCGTTAATCAGTGCGCTGGAAGAGGTGATTACCATGCGGATCATAACCAAAAGCCCCCCGCTGCTGATGCACATCACGCTACGTTATTTTAATAGTTCCAGTACCAAAATGCTGTTCGGTATGATGAGTGCACTTCACCGGGGAGCCTCAGCCGGACTCTCTGTTGAATTGCACTGGTACCATGATCCTGAAGATGATATCTCAGCTGAGTTTGCCGAAGAGTTAAAACTCGACTTTCCCGCTATCCATTTCTATCTGCACGCAGAGGCGGTTTCATGAATGGTATGGAAGAGTTGTTTACCGATGAAAGTGTTTCTCTGCATCATTACCGTGAGTTAGCCAGTCAGCCACTAGGGGAAGCCAGAGAATACCAGCAAGCGCTTTTCTCTCTCAGCGATGAATATCATAAATTGATGAAAGAGTCTTACCGGTTGATTTGTCGCAGCGATCGGGCAGAACGCGAGCTGAACCGACTCAACGATGCCTTGCAAAAGCTTGCCTGTCAGTTAGAGTATGAAGCGACACATGACGCCCTGACACAGGTATTTAACCGTCGTGCCATCATTAGCTGTATTGAAAAAACCCTGCAACATCAGGATGCAGCATTGATTCTTCTCGATATTGATCGTTTCAAAACAATCAATGATTGTTACGGTCATGCTGTAGGAGACGCTGTACTTTGTGATATCACCCAACGCTTTGCTGTCAGTGTCCCTGACGTCGGTGTGACAGGAAGGGTAGGAGGAGAAGAATTCACTATTTTTCTGCCCTGCTACACTATTGAACAAGCTCACCGTGTTGCCCATAAGATCAGTGAGGCCTTAAATGCCTCGCCGTTACCTGCGGTTCCTGACCAACTTGTCACCGCGAGCATCGGTGTCAGTTTCGCGATTAAAGGCAGCACCTTTCACGATCTTTACAATCGCGCAGATGCTGCGATGTATGCCGCAAAGCATCGGGGCCGAAATCAGATTTGCTGTGGCTAGTGATATTGAGGGCTGAAAACAGATTTTCTGCCCTAAGGTATTACCGGGCACGGGTTGATGAATCTGTAGAAGTCAGTGTAGAAAATGCCGAGGCACTTTATCGTCAGGCAGGTCAGGGAGGATAACCCAGCGCGCTGTCATCATCACGCTGGGGTCAGAAAAATCAGCGAGTACGAATCAGGTAATCAAAGGCGCTCAGTGAGGCTTTAGCGCCCTCACCACTGGCAATGATGATCTGCTTATAAGGAACTGTGGTACAGTCACCCGCAGCAAAAACCCCTTTCACGCTGGTTTCACATTTCGCATCAATCACGATTTCACCAACACGATTACGTTCAACAGTGCCATCCAACCAGGTCGTGTTCGGTAATAAACCGATCTGGACAAAGATCCCCGCCACTGGCAAGTGATGGGTTTCATTGTTCACCCGATCAAGATAATCAAGCCCGGTCAGGCGGCTGCCATCCCCTTTCACTTCAGTGGTTTGCGCGTTGAGGATGATTTCTACATTATCCAGGCTGCGCAGTTTAGATTGCAGTACCTGATCAGCACGCATTTCGGGCGCAAACTCGAGCAGCGTAACGTGTTCAACGATTCCGGCAAGATCAATGGCCGCTTCGACGCCTGAGTTACCACCACCAATCACCGCCACGCGTTTCCCTTTAAATAACGGGCCATCACAGTGTGGGCAGTAAGTGACACCCCGGGTACGATACTCCTCCTCACCTGGCACATTCATGTTACGCCAGCGTGCGCCGGTAGCAATGATCAGTGTACGGGTTTTCAGAATCGCGCCTGATGCAGTTTCAATCTGGTGTAATCCACCTTCCACCTCTGCAGGCACTAATTTGGTGGCACTCTGAGTATCAATCACATCGACCTGATAATCATCAACGTGCGCTTTTAATGCACCAGCCAGTTTAGCCCCTTCAGTTTTCGGCACAGAGATATAGTTTTCAATATCAACAGTATCCAGCACCTGACCACCGAAACGCTCGCCCATCAGCCCCGTACGGATCCCTTTACGTGCAGAATAGATGGCTGCTGCTGCACCTGCCGGGCCACTTCCCACAATCAACACTTCATAAGCATCGCGCGCTGTGAGTGCTGCCGCAGTGCGTTTGTCGGCATTACTATCCACTTTGCTGACGATTTCAGCCAGCGTGAGTCTTCCCTGGGCAAAAGGCTGACCATTCAGGAAGACCGCCGGCACACCCATAATATTGCGCTCGGTGATTTCATTCTGAAAAGCACCACCGTCGATCGCGGTGTGGCTCACACGAGGATTGAGAATCGCCATCAGGTTCAGTGCCTGAACGACATCCGGGCAGTTGTGGCAAGAGAGTGAATAATAAGTTTCAAAGTGAAAGTCACCATCAAGCTCGCTCACCTGTGCCAGCAGGTCAGCTGCCTCTTTGGCTGGATGACCACCAGTTTGTAACAATGCCAGGACCAGTGAGGTAAATTCATGCCCCAGTGGTGATCCAGCGAAACGAGGTCCATGCTGTGAACCCGGTTGTGTGATTAAAAATGAAGGTTTGCGTTCCGCACGTTCATTTTCTTCGCGGTAAGTGACTTTATCTGACAATTCAGCAATCTGTGTCAACAGTTCACGGATATCGGCCGATGATTTGCTGTCATCCAGAGTGGCGACCAATTCTACTGGTCTGGTGAGTTTCTGCAGATAAGCCTGTAGTTGGGCTTTCATCGTTGTATCGAGCATGGTAGCGGCTCCCAGGCAAAAAAAACGGGTGCTGCGCACCCGTGAATTATTGGACAGTATAGAGTGGAAAAACAGGTTAGATTTTGCCAACCAGATCCAGTGATGGCGCCAGTGTTGCTTCACCCTCTTTCCATTTTGCCGGGCACACTTCACCTGGGTGTGCAGCAATATACTGTGCTGCTTTGACTTTACGCAGCAGGTCGGAAGCATCACGGCCAATGCCTTCAGCAGTCACTTCGATTGCCTGGATGATACCTTGCGGATCAACAATGAAGGTACCGCGATCTGCCAGACCTTCGTCTTCACGCAGGTTATCAAAGTTACGCGTCAGTGTACCAGTAGGGTCACCCAGCATCGCGTATTTGATTTTTGCAATGGTTTCTGAGCTGCTGTGCCATGCTTTATGAGTAAAGTGGGTATCGGTAGATACAGAGTAAATATCAACACCGAGTTTCTGGAACTCATCATAGTGATCAGCAACGTCGCCCAGTTCTGTCGGGCAGACGAAGGTGAAATCAGCAGGATAGAAGAAGAAGACACTCCAGCGACCCTCAGTGTCTTTTTCTGTCACTTCGATAAACTGGCCATCTTTAAAAGCCTGGTTTTTGAACGGTTTGATTTTAGTATTAATCAGGGACATTTTATTTCCTCCATTTTCTGCACAACAAGGTAATCCAGATTGTGAGTGTTGTACTAATCAATTGAGCAAATCAAATCAATCAGTGAAAACTAATAACGAGAAGGTGCAACTGCAACAGTACCCATGTTACAGACCGACACCAGCAGGCAGCATAATACATCAGATAACAACGTCACACCCCACTCAAATCTAAAACAGCGTTACCACTGCTTACGCTTTTTCACTAATCCGTAATCAACTTTATTGCTACGATGCATTCTGGCAGATAAGAGCAGCTTATTGCCATCTTACATGGATGAAGTGGAGTATTTATGACTGTAAAATCCTTACTACTACCTGTTGCACTTTTCGTAACAGTTGGCATCAGTTTCAGTACCAGCGCCGCCGGTAATGACTGTAATGCCCGTCGTCAGTCCCTCGAAGATCAGACTGTCCAGGCTGAGAAGTATGGCCACAAAAACAAAGTCGCAGGTCTGAAAAAAGCACTCAGTGAGGTCAATGAGCATTGTACCGATGCCGGACTGCTGAAAGACGCCCGGCAGAAAGTTGGCAAAATGGAAGAAAAACTGGCTGAGAAACAGAAAGATATAGCAGAAATATCAGCCGATCTTCGCCAGGCTGAGGCAGAGCACGATGCCGAAAAGGTCGCTAAATATCAGAGAAAATTGAGCGAAAAGCAGGCGGATATTCGCGAAGTGACAGATGAACTACATCAGGCCCGCAGCGAAGTCAGTGGACTGGAAAAATAAGTTTACTATCCAATAAATGCCTGGTGCATCCCTGTGCACCAGGCATTTAGCAGAAACGTTTTACCTTGCTGCTAAGCCAGTCAGGCCTGACAGGCTGCTTTTACCACTGACTGCCACGGTGTAGCAGGACGACCAATCAGGCGGCTTAATGTGTGACTCTCATCAAACAAGGCACCATTTGCTGCTCCGGCATCAGAATCTGCCAGTATCTCTGCGAGGCCGTCAGGTAATCCCACTGATACCAATAATTCCGCGAACGCTGGCTGCGGCATATCCTGATATTTAACTGTTTTACCGCTCACCGCGGCGATTTCCTCACTGAAACTCCCCAGTGTGTAAGCATTATCCCCTGCCAGTTCATAAATCTTACCCGCCTGATCTGCAAGCGTCAGTACCACTGCTGCGGCCTCTGCATAATCACTGCGGCTCGCTGATGCAATCTCTCCGTTCCCTGCGGCACCAGCGAACACACCGTGAGCCAGCGCTGCAGGAATACTGGCGGCATAATTCTCAGTATACCAACCATTACGTAACAGAACGTATGGCAGGCCACTGCTGCGTAAGTAAGCTTCCGTTGCCCGATGCTCGACAGCCAGTTGCAGTGGCGAGCGATCGGCGTGTAATAAACTGGTGTAAGCCAGCAGCCGGACACCTGCCAGTTTCGCCGCATCAATAACAGCCTGATGCTGCACTTCACGTTGTCCCACCTCACTCGATGAGATAAGCAATAACTTTTCTACCCCATGCAATGCCGTTTTCAGGCTCTCTGGCTGTGCATAATCACCGTAACGGACCTGCACACCTTTTGCGCTGAGATCTGCGGCTTTTTCCGGCGAGCGGACGATTGCCAGCACATTTTCTGCCGCTTCGGTTTTCAATAACTGTTCAATCACTAAACGTCCTAACTGACCTGTTGCTCCGGTTACTGCAATCATCACATTCTCCTTACGACAAGTAACGGCCCGGTTGTGGGCATTAACCTCTTTCATTGTCTTATCCTGACACGTACAATTACCAAAAGTAAGTACATACAAAAAGGTAAGTATGAAAAAAACAGATTTTACTGAACAGCAAGCCGCACTGCGTGGAGAACTGTTCAATGTCAATTGCCCTTCACGCGAGGTGCTTAAGCGCCTCACCCGGCGCTGGAGTCTGATGGTCCTGGTGGCTCTGGAAAGTGAGACGTTACGTTTTGGCTCACTCAGACGGCGCATCGGTGGGATTAGCGAGCGTATGCTGACTCAGACATTACGTTTTTTGGAGGAGGACGGTTTTATTGAGCGCATCGCTTTTGATGTTATTCCTCCTCATGTGGAATACCGCCTTTCACCTCTGGGGGAAGAAGTTCGGGGAAAAATCGTCGGATTAACTGACTGGGTTGAACATAATCTGCCTGTGATCATGGAGAAACGTCGACACTTTCAGCAGACAGATAATGAGTAATATTCGTCAATCGTATGACACTTTCTGGCACCCCGGATAGGCTGGCATGTTATAATGTCTCTGCAATTATGTGGTTTTTCTGTTCATAAATGCCCCGGAACAGCTAACATAATCGATGAGACTACCGTTGGTGAAACAGACTCAGCTTATCTCCCTCACCGGGAATATTTTTATTAACGCTCAACAGTAAGGAAAAAAAGTGGCTCCGGCACCCGATAAAAATGTCACCTCAGCAGAAACCCCCGCTGAAGAGGATGACCGTTTATCTCCACCCTCTGAATCATCAATCCCTGCTCACAAACGCTATATCAGCCGCGGTACCCGATCATTTATGCATGCGACTCTGGCCCTGTTTTGTGCCGGTCTGTCAACTTTTGCTGTGCTCTATTGTGTTCAACCCATCTTGCCGGTCTTTTCGCAAAGCTTCCAGCTCACGCCAGCACAGAGCAGTCTGTCGCTCTCGGTCACCACTGGCATGATGGCGCTTGGTCTGCTTTTTACCGGCCCACTTTCGGACGCCATAGGCCGTAAATCGGTGATGTCTGTTTCGCTGTTTCTGGCTGCTCTTTTTACTCTGCTGTGCGCACTAATGAACAGCTGGGAGAGTGTGTTAATCATGCGCGCGCTGACCGGGCTCGCATTGAGTGGAGTGGCGGCTGTTGCCATGACCTGGTTAAGCGAAGAACTTCATCCGGTATTTCTCTCTTTTTCCATGGGCTTGTATATCAGTGGCAATGCTATCGGTGGCTTATCAGGCCGCCTGTCGACCGGTGTACTGGCACAATATTTCTCCTGGCAAGTTTCGATGTTTGTTGTGGGTATCTTTGCTTTATTTTCCGCCTGCCTGTTTCTGCGGCTGTTACCCGCCTCACAGCATTTTCGCCCCTGCTCACTGCGGCCACGCAAGTTACTGGTCAACTTTATGTTGCAATGGCATGACCGTGCCCTGCCCTTTCTGTTCATGGTTGGTTTTATTTTAATGGGTAGCTTCGTCACCCTATTTAACTACATCAGTTATCGTCTGCTTGCTGCACCATTTTTGCTGACTCAGGCGGTAGTAGGAATACTTTCAGTCGTGTACCTGGTGGGTACCTACAGCTCACCACGCGCCGGCATGATGACACAGCGTTACGGCCGCGCTCGTGTCCTGATGGGGGCTCTTGGATTGATGTTTTTCGGTCTGCTGATGACACAATCTGACATTTTACTGGTCGTTTTTATCGGCTTATTATTCTATGCCGCCGGTTTCTTTGCTGCCCATTCTGTCGCCAGCAGTTGGGTGGGGCATCAGGCACGGCGCGCCAAAGGCCAGGCCTCGTCCTTGTACCTGTTTTTTTATTATCTCGGCTCAAGTGTCGCTGGCACACTGGGTGGTTTTTTCTGGAATCACTTCGGTTGGCATGGTGTCTCTTTGTTTATTGCCATTATGCTGGCTATCGGCTTGCTTCTGGTTTATCGTCTGCGAGGCATTCCCGTCAGGGTCAGGAAATTGCCTGCCATTTCTGGCCAGTGATGCGGTAAATATAGCCGGATAAGAACAAAGACAGTATGAATGAAATAGAGAATTTACAGGCGATGATCGTTTTTGCTAGCGTCGTTGAAACTCGCAGTTTTACCGATGCAGCTGAAGTGCTTGGCCTGTCAAAATCAGCGGTGAGTAAAACTATCGCCGCACTCGAAGTGCGCCTGGGGGCTCGTTTGTTGCAACGGACAACCCGGCGCATGGAAGTGACCGAAGTGGGGATGGCGTGGTACCACTACTGTGCGCGCATTGTCAGTGAAGTCAAAAGTGCTAATTTATTTATCCGTCAGTATCACGAAGAACCCACAGGCAGCCTGCGCATTGTCGCACCCGTGAGCTACGGCTCTCAATGTGTCATGCCGGTGGTTAACCGTTTTATTGCCACTAATTTGCATGTCACCGTCGATGTCGATCTGACAGACCGCCCGGTAAATCTGGAAGGCGATAACACCGATATTGCCCTGATCATCACCCGTGAAAATCCCGCACATCCCCACTCACTGTTTATGTCAGAGATCAGCTGGGGATTGTATGCGGCGCCAGGGTATTTACAGCACCACCCGGTAATCACCCAACCTGCTGATTTGGCACGCCATGACTTTCTGCTCTTTCGTGGCCCGGCACATACACCGTCACTGCCACTACGCAAAGATAAAAAGCGCCACACTATCCCGGTACATAGCCGTTTACGCGCCAACAACAGCACGGCACTGATCAATTCAGCAATTGCGGAGAGTGGGATTGCCTATCTGCCAGATTACATTGCTTATGACGCGCTGCAACGTGGCACGCTGGTGCAGGTGCTTGCAGAGTGGGAAATGGAAAGCTTCAGTGTTTTCTTACTGTACAGGCAGGAAAGTTTTACTTCTCCACGCGTCAGGCTGTTTATCGATGCACTGCAACAAGCGATCAGTCCCCCTCAGAGAGGTGAAGCCCCGGCACAGCGCTCTGGCTGAACCGGGGAGTTCAATCACAATCAGTAGTAATTACCGTGACGATAATCCCAGGTGGTAAAGATGTCAGCCAGCATTGACATGATCTTATCAACATCCAGCCCTTTACGAATCACAACCGGACACGGCGTAATGTCGCGCTGGCCCTTCTGCTCTGGCACCAGTTTTCCGGCATCATCAACCATTGAAACCATCACACCCTGCTCATAACGTGTCTTCTCTGACTCGTTAGGTTGAATCGACTTCACATAATCGTTGGCTTCAATAATCAAATCAGCGTGTGATTCGATACGCTCACCAATCCCTTCCACCAGGCCACGATTGCCTTTTCCCGAAGGATTAGCCGAGCTGGCAAAGGAGAATTTGCCATGATCTTCCCATAGCGCTTTTGCCAGGTTTTCACCAGGTACACCAAATTTGATGACGAAACAGCTGGTCTGACGACCATCCATCATCAGATCTTTAGAACCATCGTCCGGGATGCGTGCCAGTGCTTCTTCTTTCCACGGTAAAATGCAGCCAAGCAGCACATCATTATCCCAGTGTTGCTGGTATAACGACTCGATTTCCGGGTTTAACTGCGCCAGCTCTTTCAACTGATCAAGCGAGCCACACAGCACTACGCCCGGTTTATTACGGTTACGCTGTTTAGCGTCGAACTTACGCTCCAGTCCCTTCGCATCCGATGTCATGATGATGTAACCCACTTTGGTTGGGCAAACTATCATGCCGCCCTCAGCAGATAAAATGTTTACCGCTTCAGGTTGCAAACCGCCGTTCCAGTGAATTGTTTTATTACTCATGTTAAATCCCGTTATCTGAATATTGACTGGCAAAAGTGAGTGAGGTCGCCGCGTTCTGCTACCGGCAGTCATCTGCACTTGGTATGCCTGCTATCCTAACCAGAATAGCAAGTAACGCAACAATTAAAGTCTGTTCGGCGTCATTGTTTCCTGTTGAAAACAGTGGTTGATGAGTGACGTCTAATCCGGTACAGAAAAAGGGGATGCCTGATGACATCCCCTTACGGTTCATCAGGGGGTTTTTAGTGCTTCAACATCCACATTACCCTGTGATGAAACTTCTTTGCGTACATCCGCCACCTGACTTGCGGTCACCGGTTTACTCGCCGTATTGCCCCAGCTGGTACGAATGAAATTCACCACATCCGCTACCTGCTGGTCATTCAACCGCCAGCCAAATGAAGGCATGGTAATACTGGTGGGTGCATTGTGCATCGCTGGCAGTGTTGCGCCACTTAACACAATATGGATCAGTGAAACCGGATCATTAGCCAGAACTACCGGATTTCCACGTAATGCCGGGAAGAAACGCTGATAGCCACTGCCGTCAGTTTTATGGCAGGCGGCACAGCTGTCAACGTAAACGCTGGCACCTGTTTTACTGTCATCCCCTGCCCAGAGCGCTTTAGCTACTGCGTCATCCGTCACGAAAGCCACTTGATTGGGATCTTTCGCACCAAGCGACTTGAGATAACGGGCAATCGCGGTGATATCTTCAGTGGTGAGGTATTGCAGACTATGTTCCACCACATCGCTCATGCCACCAAAGACAGCGGTATGGTCATTGCGACCGGTGTGTAAAAATTGCACCAAATCTGCTTCACTCCAGCGCCCTAATCCATCCCGGTTATCACCACGCAGATTACTCGCCTGCCAGCCGTCGATAGGTGCACTGCTGCCGGAAAGATAATCATCACCATCAGTATCGTTCAGCACTTTTTCCTGCATCGTCAATGCGCGCGGAGTGTGGCAGGCACCGCAATGGCCTAACCCTTCAACCAGATAACGTCCCCTGGCTAATTCCGGATCTTCGTTGGCAGCCGGGGTGAAAGCCTGCACGTCCGGAGCAAAAATATTTCGCCAGATGGCTAAAGGCCAGCGCATCGAGAGAGGCCAGGGAATATCACTGTCCCGGTTTGCCTGATTGACAGGTTTTACCCCTTGCATGAAATAGGCATATAGCGCCTGCATATCACTGTCGCTGACCACCGCATAGGAGGGATAAGGCATCGCCGGATAGAGCGTGTCTCCATTTTTTGCTATCCCGTGGCGAACCGCCTTCTGAAAGTCATCATAGCTGTAGTCACCGATACCGGTGGCTTTATCCGGGGTAATATTCGTCGAGTAAATATCGCCTATCGGCGTGGCCATGGTCAGGCCTCCGGCAAACGGTTTACCTCCTGGCTGTGTATGACAGGCAATACAGTCGCCTGCCCTGGCCAGATACTCACCCCGTTTGATTAGCGCTTCCCCGCTTTCGCTCGCTTGCAGTGTGAAGCTAATCAGCGCTAATCCTGACGCCAGCATTATCGTTTTCATTATCTTCACCCTCATGCCTGCACCAATGGACCTGGATTTTTCAGATACTGCTCACGAATAGCCTGCGCTGACCAGTATGTCAGTGCCGCCACCAGCCCGGTCGGGTTGTATCCCAGCCCCTGAGGAAATGCCGATGCCCCTGCTACGAAGACATTAGGTACATCCCAGCTCTGCAGATAACGATTCACTGCACTGGTTTTAGGATCATTGCCCATGATTGCCCCACCGTTCATGTGTGTCGTCTGATAAACCGTGGAATCAAAGTGAGTACCGGGTTTTTTCGCAGAGCCACTGATGATTTTTGGGTTCATCGCACTGGCGATGGTATGCATCTTGTCATGCATGAATTGTGACATTTTGATGTCATTATCCTGCCAGTCGAAGTGTAGTGGCACACTGAATTTGGCCACCTGAGCAGAGGTGATATGCTCACCTCAACATCTTATAGGTGAACCAATGACCAAAGCATTTACTGCTGAATTTAAAGTCGAAGCGGCAAAACTGGTCCTGGATCAGAACTACACTCACGGCGAGGCGGCTAAGGCGATGAACGTCAGCCTCTCCGCCATCAACCGCCGGGTAAAATCGTTACGTATCGAGCGCCAGGGGAAAACGCCCCCGGGGCTGCCTCTGACGCCTGAGCAGACTGAACTCAGGGAAATGAGAAAACGGATACAACGCCTTGAAATGGAGAATGAAATCCTAAAAAAGGCTACCGCGCTCTTGATGCCGGACTCCCTGAACAGTTCACGATAATAGACAGTCTGAGGGCGCACTACCCGGTAGCGCCATTGTGCCGGCTGTTCGGTGTTCACCGAAGCAGTTATCGCTACATTCGTAAAAATGGCAGGGATTCTGACGCCGAGCGTGCCGTTAAACGGAGTCTCGTCAGTGAAGTCTGGAACGCCAGTGGTGGCTCTGCTGGCGCGAGAAGTATCGCCACGATGGTCAGCGCTAAGGGCGTCAGACTCGGGCGATGGCTGGCCGGTAAGCTGATGAAAGAGCTGGATATCGCCAGTTGCCAGGTCCCGGCGCATAAATACAAACGCGGCGGGAACGAACACATTGAAATACCGAACCATCTCGACCGGCAGTTCGCGGTTACCGCGCCGGATCAGGTCTGGTGCGGCGATGTGACGTATATCTGGACGGGAAAATGCTGGGCTTATCTGGCAGCAGTGCTGGATCTGTTCGCCCGCAAACCTGTGGGCTGGGCGATATCGACGTCGCCGGACTCGGCCCTCACGGTCAAAGCATTGCAGATGGCCTGGGAGCTTCGGGGTAAGCCAACAGGCGTGATGTCCCACAGCGATCAGGGCAGCCACTATACCAGCCGTCAGTACCGGCAGGCTCTGTGGCGCTGTCGGATAAAGCAGAGCATGAGTCGCCGGGGTAACTGCTGGGATAATGCCCCGATGGAGCGGTTCTTCCGGAGTCTGAAGACCGAATGGGTGCCGACGAAGGGCTATAACAGCTTCAACGAGGCTCAGAGCGCGATAATCAGCTACATCACGGGCTATTACAGTGCCATCCGGCCCCACTGGTATAACGGTGGCTTAACGCCAAATGAATCAGAGCGGCTGTTCCACGAACAGTCAGGTCGTGTGGCCAAAATTAGTTGACCACTACAAAGGTCATGCGCAGTAACGGCTGACCATGAACATCACGGTAATTGGGATCCAGATCGAGATAATTAACACGGTATGACTGGTGGGCGCCATGTGCGTCCATAGAGACATGATGTGTATAGTGATCGGCCACTGCCGCTTTCCAGTCACTGCCCCACGCTGGCGTCCCGGGTGGTGTAGGCAACCCGGAGATAGGTTTTACCCCGGCCTGATTGACCCAGAACGGCGAACCGCCAACGAAACCATAACGGGAATGGTCGAAGTTATCCGCATTGAAATCATCCACAGCCACCCCGGCACCACCCGCACCAATAAAGTTATTGGTAAACACTTCCGGTCCGAAAAAGGCTTTGATGGTCGAGAGATTCTGATAAGCAAAGTTACGCCCGACCACCCCTTCATTAGTCACAGGGTCATACGGTTTGCCAATGCCTGAGAGCAGCATCAGATGTACATTATGGAACTGAAAAGCAGAGAGAATCACCAAATCAGCCGGTTGCACCTGTTGACGCCCCATCGCATCAACATAAGTGACACCCGTAGCTCGCTGTTTGTCATCCGTGAGATTGACATGCAACACATAAGAGTTATCACGCAACTCAAACCGCGATTCCTGACGCAGAGCCGGCAGGATATTAACATTGGGTGAGGCTTTGGAATACATATAGCAGGCATAGCCACTGCAGTAACCACAGAAGTTACACGGCCCCATTTGAGCCCCATAAGGGTTAGTATAAGGCCCGGAGGTGTTGGCTGAGGGAAGATCATAAGGATGAAAGCCCACCGCTTCCGCAGCCTGAGCAAAGAGTTGTGCTGAAAAGGTACGTTTTTGCGCAGGTAACGGGAAACGGTCAAAGCGGTCAGCCGCAAATGGATTTCCGGTCCCTTTTCCAATGATTTTACCCCGCACACTCCACTCAGAGCCGGAGGTACCGAAGACTTTTTCCGCTTTATCGAAAAAAGGTTCCAGCTCATCATACGTGACACCGAAATCCTGGATGGTCATGCCTTCAGGGATAAAATTTTTGCCGTAACGCTCCTCATAGTGACTGCGCATCCGCAGTTCAATAGGGTCGACACGGAAATGGACACCCGACCAGTGTAACCCCGCGCCTCCGGTGCCGGTACCTGGCAGGAAGGCAGCCAGTTGACGATAAGGTTGAGCCGTTTGTGTCACATCATGACGAATAGTGACGGTGCTCTTCGACAAGTCCTGGAAAAGTTTTTTACGCACATTGTAGGTTAATTCATCAATCACTTGCGGATAGGCACCATCGGGATAAGTGTCACGGTGGGGGCCACGTTCCAGTGCGACCACATTCAGGCCAGCTTCAGTAAGTTCTTTGGCCATGATAGCCCCGGCCCAACCGAAACCCACGATCACCGCATCAACCTTTTTCATCTCATTGGCCATGGTTAACCTCTCTCTCCACGAATCGATACTGGCGGGAATGGATAGCGTTCGCCTCTTTCTACCCAATCCATGAAATCAGCGCGGGCGCCAGGGAAGTTAATCAATTTCCAGCCAACCAGATGTTGGTTACCACCGTGAATCGGGTCACTGAAGAAGCCTTCGCGGGTATTTTGCAGCAAGAAAGAGAAAAAGACTTTTGAAGGTAACGCGGTAAACGTGGCACTGCCTGACTCAAAGGCTTTCAACAGTGCGTCCTGCTTATCGGTGGTCAGGTTTATAAAATGGTCACCGTACTGTGACTGTGCCACTTTATCGGCTTGTGCGATCCCAAGACGATAAATTTGCTGTGGTACAAGCGGGAGCTGGTAGCCTAACATTTTATCAGCGTCAGGGTTAAAGGGTCCCTGCATATACCAGTTGGCACCCGTGCCATAGGGGGTATTCATTTGCCGGTCAATATACTCCGGCACTCCTGCCTCCAGCGCTCCGGGACCTCGTTCATCTTTGGGAATCAGACGTGCCACTGCGGCTTGTAGAAATGCATACTCTTCAGCAGTGAACCAGACTGGCTGATACTGCCGGGGACTTGCCGGATCGGTTGGCACTTTCGGCGCTGCAGCCTCAGCACCAGAGGGGGTGGTAAGCGCACTAATTCCTGAACTACCAATAGCGATTGCAGGTGCAAGCGTCAGGGTTTTTAACAAAAAATCCCGCCGCGGATTGCCTTTCATTTCGTCTGACATGACCTTGCCTCAATAAAAGCGAATGTCAGCATTCACTTCGCTGACCTTCGTAACGTCGTTATTATGGATAATTAAGAAGACTTTCTTGAGTATTTTAGGAAAGATAGCCAATAATAACCTTTATTTTAGCAAGTGTTTAGCGCTAATGATGCGATTTTAACAAAAATTAAAATTTAAATTAACGAATTGATCCAGCTGACAACAGTTGCTTACTTAGGGGGGTCATCCGCTATCAGATGAAAATGTTTCAGCCGTTTTTCCGCCGGTTGCGGACGACCAAAATAGTATCCCTGAAATAACGAACAACCTTCCATTTTGAGCTGTTCAAATTGCTCACTGCTCTCAACGCCTTCAGCCGTAATCAGAATATCCAGGCTACGGCTCATTCCCGTAATGGCACGGATGATAGCCAGTGCCTCGCGACTATTGTTCATATCATTAATAAATGATTTATCGATTTTGATTTTATCGAAAGGAAAAGAGCGTAAGTAGCTTAGCGAAGAGTACCCGGTGCCGAAATCATCAAGAGCAATCCGGATACCGAGCGCTTTTAATTTTTCCAATACCTGAATATTACTGTCGCTGTTATCCAGTAGTACAGATTCAGTAACCTCCAGTTCCAGACGTCCTGGCTCGAGACCTGATTTTTCCAGCGCCGACTGCACGACAGAGACCAGAGCACTGTTTTTGAACTGCAGCGGTGAGAGATTCACCGCCACGCTCTCTCCATGCTCCCATGCTGCGGCTTCCCGGCATGCTTCATGTAAGGCATAGGCCCCCAGCATATGAATCAGGCCAGTCTCTTCCGCTACCGGGATAAAATCAAGCGGCATAATTATCCCGTTCTGTGGATGGTGCCAGCGCATCAATGCTTCGTAACCAATCACCTCTTTCCCCTGCTGGTCAGTGATTGGCTGGTAATAAAGTTTCAGATGATGTTCACTGATTGCCTGACGTAAATCAGTTTCAATTAAACGCCGACGAGTAGCCTCTTCTCCCATTTTACTGGTGAAATATTCGTAACGGTTACGACCATTACGCTTGGCTTCATACAGTGCCATATCAGCATAACGCAATAAATGCCCGGGGGTATTAACTTCCCAGTTGGCAATCATCACCCCGATACTCAGACCTACCGTGATCGTATGCCCATCAATGAGAAAGGGCTTTTTCACCGCATTGATTAACCGCCCGGCAATTTTTTCTACATCCCGACTGTCTGACATACCTGGCAGCACAATACAAAACTCATCACCCCCGTTACGCGCCAGAGTATCGCCATCGCGCAACACTCCCCGCAATCTCACAGCGACGGAACGCAGTAACTCATCACCGACCTGATGACCAAGAGCGTCATTCACATTTTTGAAATAATCAAGATCGAGACAAAGTGTTGCAGTACGCAGGCCATTTTCATTATCAACCCGCAAGGCTTCTTTCAATTTCTGTAAGAAAAGCACGCGATTGAGCAGGCTGGTGAGATGATCGTGATGTGCCATATGGTGTATGCGGGCATCCGCCGCACGCTGGTCGGTAATATCATCGGCAATCAGTAAAATATAACTTTCACACGTCTCTTCGACACTGACCACCGAAGTGTTGGTAGTGATAATGCGCTCACCGTAACTCGTTGCTATGCACTGTTCATCGCTGATACTGATCTGGTCATGTTGAACAGCGGTAATTTGCAGTAATAAGAAATCGGTAATATCAGTCAAAGGAAAATCATTGAAGGTCTTACCCGACGCCTGATGGTTTTCAATTTGCAGGAGCTGTTCAGCATTGTCATTGAGTAACAATATTTTGCCAGTCAGCAAATCGGCCACCACCACGCTGGAGGGGATATTGGCAATCACGGTATCAAGAAAATGAGAAAGTGAGGTTAATTCAAGACTCTGCTGTTCGGCTCGCTCTTTGGCTGCCAGAATCTGCTGCTCATAATTGCGCATTTCTGTGCAATCGCGGGTGACCTTGGCATAACCGATTAAACGGCCCTTATCATCGTACACCGCATCGAGGAACACATGAGCCAAGAATTTGCTGCCATTTTTACGGTAACGCCATCCACTACACTCCACACGACCAAGCCGTTTTGCGGTCTGCAGGTTACTCTGTGGCAACCCGGCTTGTTGATCTTCTGCACTGTAGAAACAGGAGAAATGTTGTCCGACAATTTCTTCAGTGCTATACCCTTTTGCCCGACGTGCTCCGCTGTTCCAGTTAATCACCATCCCTTCGGGATCAAGCATATAAATAGCATAATCGGTCACGCTATCGACCAGCAGACGAAAAATCTGCTCCCGCTCGCGTTGTACTTCAAGCATCTGATGTTTTTCAGTGCAGTCGCGGGTCACTTTAGCAAAACCGAAAAAATCACCGTTATCTGCATAAATCGGATCGATAACCACATAGGCCCAAAACCTGCTGCCATCTTTTCGGTAACGCCAGCCTTCTGTTTCAAAACTCCCGGTCTCGCGGGCCTGGAGTAATCCTTTCTGAGGTAAGTTGTTAGCCTGATCTTCCTCACTGTAAAAACAGGCAAAATTTTTGCCGATAATCTCTTCGGCGTGGTAGCCTTTCGCCTGCTCCGCACCTTTATTCCAGCTGATGATGGTCCCATCCGGATCCAACATGTAGACGGCATAATCAACGATGCCCTGAACCAGGCGTCGATATAGCACATCGTTGTTTTCTGTGATTCCCATTTTGCCTGCCTTGCTGACCTGGATAATGGAGCTATTGCAATCTTCTAGCTATCGGCATACTTTCCCTATTCTTGATTTTTTGCGGCAACCTGCGCACAAGATGTAAAAATATTTTGTTACTGCAGGCCGCACTTAATGACAGAAACAGAGTCGAAACTGCACCAGTCAAACTGGTTACGATGATTGTGTTAACACGCAGGGAAGAATTGCCGGAGTTATTATGTTTAAATCTTTTTTCCCCCGACCTGGGGCTTTTTTTCTGAGTGCCACGCTGTGGGCTTGCCTGGCCATTGTCGTCTGGCTTATCTATGGTGAGCATTGGATTATCCAGTTATCAAAAGGATTACACTTCACTGAGAGCACATTACCCAATAACGCCCTGCGCTTTATTGCCCCACAAAGTCTGCTTTTTTACTGTTATTACTTGCTGGCTACTGCGCTGTTTGCGGCCTTCTGGTTTAACGTCAGCCCACATCCATGGCAACGCTGGTCAGTTCTTGGTACGGCACTGATTATTTTTGTTGCCTGGTTTTCAGTACAGGTCAATGTTGCGATTAACAGCTGGTATGCCCCTTTTTATGATTTAATTCAGCAGGCTCTTGCACACCCCAATACGGTATCTGTTGCCAGTTTTTACCGTGAATTAGCAGGGTTTTTAAGCATCGCATTGATTGCAGTGGTGATTGCGGTACTGAATATGTTTTTCATCAGTCATTACATTTTCCGCTGGCGTACAGCAATGAATGACTACTACATGAGTCACTGGAGTAAATTGCGCAAAATAGAGGGGGCTTCTCAGCGTGTGCAAGAAGATACTATGCGCTTTTCTTCAACCGTTGAAGATATGGGTGTCAGCCTAATCAAAGCAGTAATGACGCTGGTAGCTTTTCTGCCGGTGCTGGTAGTGCTTTCTTCGCATGTTAAAACGGTGCCAATTCTTGGTGACATGCCCTACGCTCTGGTGATCGCAGCAGTCGTCTGGTCACTGGCAGGTACCGGTATGCTGGCGGTGGTGGGTATTAAATTACCGGGGCTCTCGTTTCGTAATCAGCGGGTTGAAGCCGCCTACCGTAAAGAACTGGTATATGGTGAAGATGATGAGCATCGTGCTGCACCCCCGACGGTCAGGGAATTGTTTAACCATGTGCGAAAAAATTATTTCCGCCTCTATTTCCACTATCTTTACTTCAATATCGCGCGCATTCTTTATCTGCAGGTGGATGTGGTTTTTGGTCTGATTGTTCTGTTTCCCTCAATTGCGGCCGGAGCGATTACCTTAGGACTCATGACCCAGATAACCAATGTTTTTGACCAGGTAAGAAGCGCCTTCCAGTACCTGATTAACTCATGGACAACGCTGGTTGAGCTTCTCTCGATCTACAAACGACTGCATAGCTTCGAGCAAGTGTTAAATAGCTCACCAAAAGATAACATGCCTTCCTGAGGATCCATTAAAAAAGTGGGCAATTGCCCACTTCTTTAATTCAGAAAAAATCACCAGCTGACTCACTGGCCTCTGATTTGAGCTTCATAGGCACGTGCCTTTTTACTGTCAAACTGACGTTCCCACTTCGCAATCACCAATACAGCCAGTGCGTTACCTACTACATTAAGCGCAGTACGCGCCATATCCATGATACGGTCAACACCAGCAATAAAGGCCAGACCTTCCAGCGGAATACCTACACTACCAAGAGTCGCCAGCAACACGACAAAAGAGACACCCGGTACACCGGCGATTCCTTTGGATGTCACCATCAAGGTCAGAACCAAAATGATTTCATCTGTCAGCGAGAGATCGATACCGTAAAGCTGGGCAATGAAAATGGCCGCGATGCTCTGGTATAATGTTGAACCATCGAGATTGAACGAATAACCTGTCGGCACCACAAATCCGGTAATTGATTTCGGTGCACCATATGCTTCCATTTTTTCGATAATTCGTGGCAGAACCGTTTCCGAACTCGAGGTTGAGTACGCGAGGATCAATTCGTCTTTCAGAATACGCATTAACATCGTAATACGCAGCCCACACCAACGCGCCACCAGACCCAGTACGACAAAAGCAAAGAAGAAAATCGCGGCATACACCAGCACCACTAACTTCATCAAAGGCCAGAGTGAAGAAAAACCGAAATTGGCGACAGTCACAGAAATCAATGCAAACACACCCACCGGCGCGTAACGCATGATCATGTGGGTCACTTTAAACATTGCTTCCGACGTGGAACGGAAGACATTCACCAGTGGCTGACGATGTTCAGTCGGTAATGAAGAGACTCCAAGACCAAATAATACCGAAAAGAAGATGATCGGCAGCATTTCACCTTTCACCATGGCAGCGAAAAAGTTTTGAGGAATCAGAGACAAAATGGTTGTTACCAGACTGTGTGCACCACTCTGTACCTGGGCTGTCATCGCCTCATATTTCGAAATATCAACCGTTGCCAGTGTAGACATATTAATGCCATGTCCTGGTTCAACCACATTTGCCAGGGTGATACCCACAATAATGGCAATCGTCGTGATCACTTCGAAGTAGATAATGGTTTTGACGCCTATACGTCCCAGTTTTTTAGCATCACCAACACCCGCAATACCGACAATCAACGTAGAGATCACAATCGGTACCACAATCATTTTTATCAGACGGATAAAGATATCCCCGGCTGGGCCGAGAATGTTTACCAGCAACCACTCACGATTTTCCGGTTGGTTGTGCAAAATAGCACCGACTGTTACCCCGAGGACCAGTGCAATAACTATTTGCCATGCAAGACTGATTTTTACAGCTTTCATTTTTTTTCCTTAACAATAATCGTCCCACGTGAACGGTCAGCGGAGTAGATAACCTTCAGAAAGGGGACGCCTTAACAGGCGAAATCACTAATCGAGAAAGAAACGCCTGAAAAAACAGGGGCAGATAAGTACCACCATCTTTGCCAGTAATGCAAGCCTGTCATGCTTTCAGAGAGGAAATAGAGGCCTGACTGGTGGAAAAAACAACAAAATTGACACTCGATTGTGCAATAGTCCAGTAGGTGACTTTTCCCCGGTCAAAAGGAATAAGTCACGCGCATTAAGAAATAATTTTGATATTCGGTCAGGAGACACTCCGAGCTTCAATCGCTTCAGTTCCTCCGCTGCGGTTATCTGGTTTTATGATAACCCACAGGAGAGAAACTATCCTGACGATAACTTTACTGATAGCTACTCCTCTTTTTCTGTCAGCAAAATTTCCAATAAATCTAATTCATGTAATAACTTTTGCATGGTCTCATTACTGATTTTTTGCGTGGCACGCAGATGGTACAACTCGCCACGTTCCGAACGTAATGCCGTGAGTCTGAAACGCCGTTCAAGATTTTCCACATATAATGAGTGTTCCAGATCATCTTTACCATCAACCCGCCGCCGCAGATTACCAATGACTCTGGAGCTGACCTCTTTTAATAACTCAGGATCGATATTTTCCTCGCTGTCGGCCACCAGCCTGGCTTCCATTTTGTGCAGGCTATCAATGGCAATTTCAGCCATCGTTGCCCGCGCCATTTGTACCTCCTGACGATGTTCGGCTTTATCCATTCCGGGAATACCCCGCAATAGCAGTGGTAAGGTGATCACCCCCACCAGCAACGAAAAAAGAATCACCCCGGTTGCCAGGAAAACCAGCTCATAGCGTGCCGGATAAGCATCACCATTATGCAAAAACAGCGGAATAGAAAGTACACCGGCAAGAGTAATCGCCCCTCTGACACCCGCAAATGATGCGATGAATAAATCGCGAGTAGTATAAGACGAAAACACCATCGGGTGTTTTTTCTGCCAGCGTTTACTGATTTGCTGCATCATCCATAACCAGCCAAAACGCACAATCAATAAAGCGGCATAGATCAGAGCCACAGACAGGAACAGCATCCATAATTCAAGATTAGGATCAGCATGAGCCTGGTCCACCGAAGCTTCAAGAATCCCCGGTAATTGCAGCCCCAGCATCAGGAACACCATGCCGTTAAATACGAATTCCAGCATCTGCCAGACACTGTTTGCGCGTAAGCGCATTGCCAGTGGCGCCTGGCGAATAATACCAGAACGGGTGATCGTCATCCCTGCGGCAACAGCAGCGAGGATCCCGGATACGCCAATATGTTCTGCAATTAAATAAGAAGCAAAAGGCAGCAACAGCAGCAGTACGGTTTGCGTGGCAGGATCATCACCGGCCCAGTGGCTGAACAGGCGCAGTGACTTACCATACAGCCAGCAAATAGCAATACCCGCCAGCAGACCACCAATCGCCACCTTCAGGAATTCAAAGGTGGCCCCCGATACGGTAAACACCATTGTCCCCATCGCGACGGCAACAGCAAATTTGAGCGATACCAGGCCCGAAGCATCATTCATTAATGCTTCGCCCTGCAGAATGGCCATAATCCGTTTCGGAATACGCCCTTCACCGACAATACCGGACAATGCAACCGCATCGGTGGGCGATAATACAGCAGCAAGCGCAAAAGCACTCAATAACGGAATACCAGGCACCATCCAGTAAATCAGGTAACCAATTCCGACCACAGTAATCAACACCAACACCAGCGCCAGACCAATTATCTCTCGCCCATGACGCAAAAACTCGCTGGTCGGAGTTTTCCAGCCATCTGCAAACAACAAGGGCGGAATGAACAACACCAGGAATAGCTCAGGGTCAAAATCAACGTGCAGACCAAACGTTGGCCATGCCAGTAAAGCCCCCATCAAAATTTGCACCAATGGCAAAGGGATCTGGAACGGAATAATGCGTGCGGCAACGCCAGAGAGTGACACGACCAATGTCAGTATCAGAATAGTAAAGAAAATTTCCATGTAGTCCTTAAACAGTAACCTGTGTTTCGTCCCATCACATAGGCTAATCATAAACCCAACCTGCCGCCTATTGGCAACAGGAAATATCATATTTCGCAAAAATAGTCGGACAGGCAAAATTAACAAAATCAGCAGGATGCTAAAAAAGCTGTGGGTAGAAATGGGCAACTTTTCAGAAAAAACTCAGCCTGATGTGGCTATAATGCTTCATTTTGAGGTTTATTCCCCGCCCGGAAGACAGGGGGTGGGCTTACAGTGACTCCACTTTTTTCAGTGCGTTCAGCAAGACTTCTGGTGACAAGGTTACGGGCAGAGCGTGGATTGACTCCCCCTCCTGCAGTGTCCGGTTGATCACTTTTTCGATATCGGCGCGGTTGTTAATATCAACACCCAGTTGAGCGAGTTTTGATGGCAAATTGAAACGTTTAAACGATTGTGTCAGCTGAGTCAGTACCTCATCCTGGCCAAGCAAAGCACTTTGCACCAGGATACCGTAAGCGACCTTCGTGCCATGGAGAATCTGTTCAGTTTGCGGCAACGTGGTCAACCCGTTATGTACCGCTTGCGCCGCGGCCACACGTGTGTAGCGTTCGCCTAACCCTCCAACCATACCACCGCCTGCGATGATCGCATCAACCACATCCATGAACGCCTGACTCAGTACCCCATTATGTTGATCTTCCAGTGCGTGCTCGCTCTTCTCCAGTAATACATCGTGGATCGCCCTTGCAGCATCGAGCCCAAGGCGTACCGTCAGCGGTAAGTTTTCCGGTTGTGGCGCAAGGACAACCGCCTGATACCATTTTGCCAGGGTATCACCGATGCCAGCCAGCAGATAAGCCTGTGGCGCACGTAAAATAATTTCCGGTTCGACTAAAACCAGGTGATTAGCATCGTTAAAAATCTCAAAACCAAGTGCCTGACCGGCGTCGTTATACCACACTGACAGCGGAGTCCATGCGGCGCAGGTGGCGGCAATGGTTGGAATCGCTACCACCGGCACATTAAGGCGTCTGCCAACGACTTTCACAGTATCAAGCAAGGCACCACCACCGATACCAATCACCACCTGAGTTTCACCAGCCCCGGCGATCAGTTGCTGTACATCAGCTTCACTGCAGTGACCGCTGAATTCAACCTGTTTTGCGCCAGGCAGCGAGAATGATGTGGGCAGGAAGGATTTGGCGGCCTGTATCGCCCGATGGCCGAAAATCCAGAGCGCGTTTTTCAGTTGCTCCTCGCTGTAAAATTCATCCAAACGAGCCAGGCTACCAGGATGGGAATAATAGTTCGCGGGGCCAGTCACTACACGGATAGCGGTACTGCTCATAGTACTTTTCCTTTTTCTCTGGCGGATATCTCATTATGCAGATAGTATATTCAGACATCCAGATGGCTAATTCTGTTTCGCTTTATCTTATGCCTTTTTATTCGTTGCCTGCAAGCCATAAGGTCGCTAAAAGGTTGACAGATAAAGCTAACGGGTAAAACGCTGAGGCCAGTATGGTCGCCCGAACCCATAATCAGACTAAAAAGAGTTTCAGACAGGATAACAATATGAAGAAGTTTATTATTTCGCTGCTGACGTTAGGTCTGCTCACCACCGCACCAGGCCACACAGCTGAACTGGCCCCCGTACCACCAAAACTGGCGGCTCATGACGGTCCGGTGCGTATCGCGGTGATCCGTAATCTTGGTGCCGATGATAACACCACACAGTTTGTTGCCGGTGCAGTACAACAGGGCAAAAAACTGGGGTTCAAAGTGAGTACCTTTCTGAGTAACGGTGACGATGCCCGTTTCCAGGATTTTGTGACACAGGCTATCAGTCAGAAATACGATGGTATCATTCTGTCACAAGGGCGCGATCCTTACTCTGCTGAACTGGTGAAAAAAGCAACCGAAGCCGGTATTGCCGTGTCAGTTTTTTGACACAGCGATTCACACGGCAGTGCCCGGGGTGACGGTCACGCAACAAGATGATGCTTCCCTTACCCAGCTCTCTTTTGGACAGTTAGTGAAAGATTTTGATGGTAAAGCCAATATTATCAAATTGTGGGTTGCAGGCTTCCCACCGATGGAACGTCGCCAGGCGGAGTATCAAACACTACTGAAAGCCCATCCAGGCATTAAAGAACTGGAGTCTATCGGTGCTGTTTCATCAGATGTTCAGGGTGACACGGCCAACAAAGTGGGGGCGATCCTGGCAAAATATCCGAAAGGAACCATTGATGCCATCTGGGGAACTTGGGATGCATTCAGCCAGGGCACGTACAAAGCTTTACAGGAAAATGGCCGTACCGAAATTAAACTCTACAGCATTGATGTGTCCAATCAGGATATTCAACTTATGCGTCAGACTGATAGCCCATGGAAATTGAGCGTTGCGGTCGATCCAAAACTGATCGGTGCCACCAATATGCGTCTGATTGCGCTGAAAATTGCCGGTGCAGAGACACCACCGCAATATGAGTTTAAAGCGGCGGCAATTGCACAGGCGTTACTGAACAGCCAGAGCGGAGCCATCAATGTCGGTTCACTGAATAAACTGATCCCTGGCTGGGGTCAAAATGAGGACTTTATCGCACCGTGGTTCGCCACACTTGAAGCGAAACATCACTAAAGGATAACCCCGATGATACAACCACAACCCGATTACAGTCGTAATATGCGGCTTATCAGCCACAGCGATCAGGGCGGAAAGCCGGACGGCGTACAGCTTATGGTGCATCGTGGCTACGCCTATATCGGCCACATGGTATCGCAGGGGTTTTCGATTGTTGATGTACGCGATGTGCGGCATCCCAAAGCGGCGGGATTCATCGCCGCACCGCCAGGCACATGGAATATTCACTTACAAACCCATGATGATCTGTTACTGGTAATTAATGCCAGAGACCTGTTCGCAGATACACGTTTTGCCGATGAAAAAGTCTATTATACCCGACAGGTAGGCGACACAATTCATGATACGCAGGAGAAAGGCTGGTCTGCAGGGTTACGAATTTATGATATCTCTGTGCCTGACAAACCGAAAGAGATCAGCTTTCTGGCCCTGAATGGCATCGGTATTCACCGTTGCTGGTACGTCGGCGGACGTTGGGCCTATGTATCCGCGTTGATTGAAGGATTCAGTGATTAAATTTTTCTGACCATTGATCTGGCGGATCCCCGCCATCCTCAGGTGGCAGGAAACTGGTGGCTTCCGGGCATGAATTCAGCAGCAGGTGAACAGCCGGACTGGCCGGAAGGAAAGCGCTACGCGCTTCACCACGCCATTATCAGTGGCAATACCGCTTATGCCAGCTGGCGGGACGGCGGGCTGACATTGCTCGATGTGAGTGATCACACACAACCCCAGCTCATCAGCCACCGCAACTGGAGTCCGCCTTTCGGCGGTGGTAACCATACCGCGCTGCCATTACCTGGCCGTGATTTACTGGTCGTGCTGGATGAAGCGGTGCTGGATAACCAGCAAGACGGTGAAAAGTTAATCTGGCTGTTTGATATTCGCGACCCGACTAATCCGGTCAGTATCTCAACCTTCCCGCAACCGGATGACACAGATTATGTCGCGAAAGGCGCTCATTTTGGCCCGCATAATCTGCACGAAAACCGCCCCGGCAGTTTCATCAGCGAAACGCTGATTTTTGCCACTTATCAAAACGCAGGTGTACGGGCTTACGATATATCAAACCCCTATCGCCCTGTAGAAACCGGCGCGCTGGTACCCGCTGCACCAATAAAGATGATGGACACCCGCCCAGGCAGGCCTCGTGTTATCCAATCCTGTGATGTGTTTGTCGATGCCGGGGGGATAATCTACAGCACTGACTACAATGCAGGTCTGTCGATCATTGAGTATCTGGGATAATCTTTGGTCATGGTTCCCCGGCGCAATCACCGGGAGAACCACAGGCTTAACGGATCTCTTTCTCAGAGCTTTTTCTCACGTCCCGTCATCACCACTCGCCTGTATAGTGCCGCCTTATCGCGGCACTATACTACCGGTTAAATCGCCCATCCCCCGGCGTAAAAAATAACCAGTGCAACGGCAATCAGCACCGTACCTATGTTCAGCTTACGCCACTCACCTGCAACCAGACGCCCTACTACCAGCGCACTGAAACCAAGCATAATGCCTGTCACAATATTACAGGTCAGCACAATGAATACAGCAGCCAGTAATCCGGACATAGCATCAACGAAATCGCTGAAATCAATTTTGGCAACATTACTCAGCATCAGTAAGCCCACATACATCAAAGCCGGGGCCGTTGCATAACCAGGGACCAGATAAGCCAGCGGAGAGAGGAACAAAATCAGCAGAAACAAAATACCGACCACTATGGCTGTCAGACCGGTTTTCCCTCCGGCGGCGGTACCTGCGGCCGACTCGATATACACAGCGGCAGGCGATGCGCCAACCAGACCTGAAAAAATACTACTGACAGAATCGGTGGTCAGCGCCTTACCACCACTGATTATCTGATTGTTCTTATCAAGTAAGTTAGCCTGTCCGGCAACCGCACGGATGGTTCCGGTTGCATCAAAAATCGCTGTCATCACCAGAGCAAGTACACTGGGTAACAGAGCCGGTTTTAACGCACCGACAATATCAAGACTGAACAGTAAAGAGTGTCCTTTAGTATCGCTCAGGCTGGGCATCGCAAAAAAACCCTGATATTTGACGGTAGGATCAAAAATAATCCCGATAATTGAGATAGCGATAATCGTCAGCAGGATCCCTCCCGGTACCCGTAATTTCTCCAGACCGATAATCACCGCCAGTCCCAGCAGTGACATAATGACCGGGAAAGAAGCAAAATGTCCCAGTGCTACAGGTAGCCCCTGCAAAGGATTTTTGACCACCAGCCCAACCATATCAGCCGCGATCAATAGCAGAAACAGACCAATTCCTACGCCTGTGCCGTGGGCTACCCCCATGGGCAAATTACGCAGTATCCATGCACGAATGCCCGTGGCAGAAATGATGGTAAACAGTATCCCCATCAAAAAAACGGCACCTAAAGCTACCGGCACACTGATGTGCTGCCCCAACACCAGGCTGAATGCAGTAAAAGCAGTTAACGAAATAGCACAGCCAATTGCCATAGGTAAATTGGCCCAGAACCCCATCAGTAAAGAACCAAAACCGGCCACCAGACAGGTCGCGACAAAAACCGCTCCGGGAGGAAAACCCGCTTTACCGAGCATTGAGGGAACAACAATGACAGAGTAAACCATCGCCAGAAATGTGGTCAGGCCAGCCACAACTTCCTGACGCGGTGAACTGCCTCGTTCTGAAATTTTAAAAAAGGCATCTAATCGCCCTTTTGACTGGGTTACTGGTGCAGACATACGGGAGTTCCCCTGAGATATAATGAATAAATTTGACATACCATGGCGTAGCACAACCCTCTACTGAGGCAATAATCCCCAACTGCTGTTACCAGCGTCGGGATATGGTGCAAACGTTTACGTCATGTGAAATAACGTGTAATCACTATTACAGCAACGGATTATCCTGTCTTTACTACACGCTTTTCAACACCCAGGCAGATTAATTTTCTTGCTGCCCGCGGGGAGACCCTCTGTCAGGCTGGCTCTGGTGCTTGGGTTACTCTCTCGTTAACGGCTCATCATCCGTTGAGGCCGCCTCCAGCAAAATAGCCCCCGTCCCACGCTCGCTCAGCTTATCTTCCGGATTGCGTAGTGGGCAATCGGCCATAGAGAGACATCCACAACCGATACAACCCTCCAGATCATCACGTAAACCGGTCAGCGTTGCTATACGTCTGTCCAGCTCTTCGCGCCAGCGAACAGTTAACCCCTTCCATTCTTTCGGGGTGATTCTTTGACCGGGAGGAAACAGTGTCAGATGGTCGCCTATGGTTGCCAGTGGAATACCAATCCGCTGAGCAATTTTGATAATCGCCACCCGGCGCAACACATCGCGATGATAACGTCGCTGATTACCGGCATTACGGAAACTACTGATGAGTCCTTTACTTTCGTAAAAATGAAGGGCAGACACCGCCACGCCACAGCGTCGGGCCACATCACCCGGCGTCAGCTCATGCTTCCTGATACTGCTGTGCTTTTTTTTCATTTTCACACTTTACCTAAAGTTAACTTGAGGAATTATACTCCACTTTGCTCAATCACGTATCACCGGCCACTTTTTATTTTTGCCTGACAGGAGATAACAGGTATGCACGATAGTATTATTCACACACTGACCGAATGGATTGACCGTAACCTGCACAAAACGTTGTCGATCGATGAGGTTGCCGCAAAATCAGGTTACTCCAAGTGGCATTTACAACGCATGTTCCGCCGTGTCATGCAGCAAACATTGGGTGACTATATTCGGGATCGCCGACTGATGCTGGCCGCTGAAGCGCTAAGTAAAACATTGGCACCGGTATCAGATATTGCCATGGAGTATGGTTTTGATTCACAGCAAACTTTCTCGCGCATGTTCCGCCGCAAGTATGCTCAGACTCCCACCTCCTGGCGCCAGCAAATGCGTCAACGCCAGTACCACGGTATCCATTCACCTAAGGCGTCAAATAAAACGCTGGCTGCGCTATTATTATGTTAACCGGCGTGACAGAACCGCCGTCCGCTTTTCCCCATGCCTGACAGAACATGCCACTGTCAGGTATTTCGCTGCAAATAATCATCCCCCAATCAGGCTGCCAGACGTTTAACTGGCGTTGAATGTCTCTATGTTCTAATTTAGTTTTCATTATGGATAGCTGAAATGTCTGATACCGCGCTGCCTCAACGTCAGGTGACTGGCCTGAATTATTTTCATCATCTGGTTACAGGGCGGCTAAAGCCAGGAAGGCTATGGCTGGAGCGGAATTACCGGATTAAATATTTTTTTCGTTCCATCGCCTATCCACGGACCACCTGTAAAATGATGTCGGCATTGGCGAGTGAACCGCTTATGCAGCAAATTTTACCTATCCAGCACACGCTCCCCAGCAAAATTCATCGCCCCTATTTATACTGTGGCATGCCTCGTATCGTGCGTGCTCAGGCGATTATTGACCATTACCAGTTTATTAAACAGCTGGCTTTACCTCGTATGCAAACCGCCATGCTGACGAAACAAGGCATTGATTTAGCCAGTTTTAGCGGAAAAAATGAAGAGAGTTTTGTCATCAATCTCGCCTGTACCGGACGCTGTGAGCGAGAAGGAGAAGTGAATCTTTCGATCAGTTGCAATGGTACGGCTCTTGCCATCATCACATTTGCTATCATGTTCCAGCAGGGTGAAAAGGCAATCATCATCGGGGGCTTACAAGGTGCACACAGAGACACACCGCACGAGGCTATCAGAGAAGCGACTAAAGCCTGTCATGGTTTGTTTCCTAAACGATTATTAATTGAAACACTGATGCTCTTTGCTGCAGCGACCTGCATCAGCAAAATTCAGGCAGTAAGCGATAAAGGACATATCTTTCGCAGTTTGCGCTATCGCTTAAAAAAACGGCGCCTTTTCCACGCACAGTACGACGAGTTCTGGGAATCGCTCAATGCTCAACGGATTTCATCGCAGCTCTATCAGCTACCTGTGACGCTGCCACGTAAGTCTCTGGAAGATATTGCCAGCAAAAAACGTGCTGAAGCTCGCAGACGTTATGAGTTGCTCGACAATCTGGCTGCAAGTTTCCGTGCCCAGTTTAGCTGAACCGCATACTGTTCAGCTAAACTGTATCTGCATCATTCGTCTTCACGTCTGACATCACTTAACTTCCAGACTCCCTGATGACGCCGCAACGTAACCAGTAAACGTTGCTGGTCACGGGGATCATCACCTAATACCACATCACCAAGCGCTACCTCATCGCTCAGGGTAAATCGTCCGGTAGAGATATGCCCAACCCAACTGTCGCTGTAATCCTGATCCTGCAAAAAATAGTCGTCATCCATCCCTTCAGGGCTCTTGATTAATAGATGAATCTTCTGCAATAGCTGCGGAGTGATAAAATCTTTCAATTGTGGATCATGCTCATCAATTGGACTCTCGTTTTGATTCAATGCATTCAGATACCATGTGTAAAAGGTATAACTCACCTTTTCAGGAGTGATATTGGCAGGCATTGCTCTGGCATAGAGCGATACCATCATCAATAACACCAGTAACCCTTTCTTCATCACGCTCATCTCTGTCTGTGGATCGTATAACCAGGTAAATAAATCCCTCTTGCGCTTAATGTACAGATTCAGCTGATAATGTCAGTGTTTTTTTCTCTTTTCTGCCTGTTGCGCATTGTTTACCAGTGAATAAAACAGAAAAAAGTCACCTTACAAAAAACAATACGTTAGAAAGACCGCCTGAAAATAAAAAAACAGGTAATTAACAGTCCCCTTAAGCTGAAAAATAGAATAACGTAGAAATATTTCATCATAAATATTGTAATAAATACGCATTCAGAAACAGGGTGAGCAACTACGCTTAATCAGATTGTCGTTATGGTTGAATCATCGAATTTGTCTTTAATACTGTGATAGCAAAAATCTATTTGAAAAGGCGATTATTATGGTCAAAAAAACCTATATTCATGCTCAATCCCAAGCATTACCTGGTTCTGAAGCTAAATTAGTTCCCCCTGCACTAATCATACGTGATGACTATCAGGGCAGTAAAAAACTACATGGAAAAGTGGCGCTGATCACCGGTGGAGATAGCGGAATAGGCCGTTCGGTAGCCTTGCATTTTGCCCGTGAAGGCGCGCACATTGCACTGACCTACCTACCGGATAGCGCGGAAGAAGCTGCTGATGCAGCCTCAATAAAGACACTTATAGAGCAGGAAGGTCAACACTGCCTGACATATGCTGTTGATTTACGCCATTCAGATACCTGTAAGAAGTTAGTCAGCGAGGTCGTCAGCGCATTTGGTCAGCTTAACATTCTGGTTAATAATGCCGGCACAAAATATCCGGTAGAGGATATTCTTGAACTGAGTGATGAACAGTGGCTCGATACCTTCGATGTCAATATCCACAGTATGTTTTTTCTGACCAAAGCCGCTCTGCGATATTTGCATGAAGATGATTCAATCATTAACACCACTTCGGTGAACGCCTATGTTGGCCCGGCTTTTCTGATTGACTACACTGCCACCAAAGGTGCCATCGTCAGTTTCACCCGAGCCCTTTCCAATCAGGTCGTGAAAAAGGGCATTCGGGTTAACGCCGTAGCACCAGGCCCGGTCTGGACCCCGCTACAACCGGCTACATTAGGTAATCACAATCCGCAATGGCTGGAGGACTTTGGCCACGACACCCCGATGGGCCGCGCGGGGCAACCGGCTGAGTTGGGTCCGGTCTATGTTTTTCTTGCCAGCGCGGACTCTTCCTATCTGAGCGGTCAGGTGCTGCACCCTAATGGCGGCATGATGGTTGGCGGTTAAACAGGTGGATCTGACAAGGTAGGGAAAAATGCTATTTAAACAGTTCTCAGAAAGCTGGCTAAACAATGAATACCATCATGACTGGCTGGAAGCTGAGGGACGCCGCCTGCTCAGTTTTTATAAACAGGCCCGCTGTGATGCAGGTGGTTTTACCGCCCTCGATAACCATGGAAAACACTCTGAGAACAGTCAGCCTGATACGATGCTGACTGCCCGTATGACGCACTGCTTTGCTCTGGCTTCAATGCAGGGTGAGCCGGGTGCAGGGTGCCTGGCGGAATGGGGGGTCTCATCATTACTCGGCGTGTTAAAAGACACTCAACATGGCGGCTGGTTTGGCGGGTTACCTCATTGCAATGTTAAACAAAGAAAATTGGCTTACGTGCATGTATTCGTTACCCTGGCAGCTTGCAGTGCTACCCTTGCGGGTATTCAGGGGGCAGACAGGCTTCTTAATGAAGCAACGTTGATACTGGAAAACCACTTCTGGCAGCCCGAAGAGGGTGCGCTGAGCGAGAGTTACAGTTACAACTGGCAAGACCCTGCCGATTATCGTGGTGGCAACAGTAACATGCACTGTACGGAGTTATTTTTGCAACTGGCTGACGTGACCGGTGAAGCTAAATGGCGACATCGTGCATTATCGATTGCGGAGTGTGTCATTCATCGGCATGCTCCCGACAATCATTATCTGCTTGCAGAACATTTCACACAACAATGGGAAGTGTGGGCGGACTACAATCGTGATAAACCCACTGATGACTTCCACCCTTTCGGCGTCACACCAGGCCACAGCACAGAATGGGCGAGATTGCTGTTACATTTAGAGGCCGCGCTGCTGCAACATGGCGAGGCAGTTCCTGAATGGCTGCTGACCGATGCCAAAGGTTTATTCCACGCGGGCCTCGCCGCCGGCTGGAACGTGGAGGGCTCTCCGGGAATGATTTATACTCACGATTGGGACAAACAGCCTGTTACTTATCAACGCCTGCACTGGACGATTGCCGAAAGCTGCGCTGCCGCTGCCAGCCTGCTAAAACGCACCGGTGAGAAACAGTATGAACAATGGTATCGCACGCTATGGGATTATATCGGTGTCTATCTGATCGACCCGCGTCATGGTAGCTGGCGACATGAACTGGATAAGCATAACCAGCCTTCCAGTATCGTATGGGAGGGAAAACCCGATTTATATCATGCATGGCAATTAACACAAATCTGCCGATTACCGCTTACCCCTATGATAGGATTATCAATAAAACAGCACAGCGAGCGGAGGTAAATTAAATCACAGGATTATATTTTTACCTCAGATATTGACTAACGCGCACCAACCTCATTTGTCATGGGTTTGCAGCCCGCCAGATAACGGGCTGCAACAAAATGGATAAGTGAAAATTTAGTTTTATTTCTTCTGTTCAAGCTGCTGAATACGCCTTTCAAGCGAATCCAGTTTACTGATCATATCTTTATAATTTTTATTCATCTCTTCTGTTTGCTGACTGATTTTTTGCGTCAACTCTTCACGGATTTTTTTATCGCTATCCTGAGTTGATTTTTGCAAAGTGGAAAATTTTTCATTTATCTCTTTTTCAAAACCTTTCACATTATCATAAATTTCACTCATTTTTGAATAAAAAATAGAAGTAGATATCTGTTTTTTTCATCAAAATTATTTTTCGCATCAATAAGATATTCATCTTCTCTGAAATTTATACTACTCATTCCAGCAGAAACACTGTATGACAGGAAAATCAAAAGCATTACAGCAGTAAGAGATTTCATGTTGGTCCTTAACATTCACCTTATGGTAAATAAACCCTAACAGAAGTTTTCATCGACAAAAAGAGCCTGATTTCTTTTTAGGATTAAGTTCATCGCCATTAAAGAACAATGCAGATTAATCTCAATTTTAACAGATGGAGAACTTTTTTAAATAAAAGAAATATACTTAAGTCAGAGACTTTTTTACCTGCCAGAAGTAGCCTGGAACTAAGTGAGTAAGATAATTTCACTATCAATCGGATAGCCATCGCTATCAACCAAATATTCTTGCACTGAAGGAAGCCGGAGGAGGGAACCCCAAAAAAGTGTTTTTTATACTATTTCACTCAAGACGTTGAAAGGAAATGTATGGTTTCAAAAAAGGTATTAAGCGGACTGACTGTCTGATGGCAATGAACTTAAGACGTACAGATAAAAAGCGATTATCGGTACGCAACCGGCCCCACATTCAGTCGGAATTCCTGCCTGAGCACCCTGGTCATACGATTTTACCTCTTTTACACAAATCCCCCTGGTTTCTTTCTGTTTTGAACACGCTGTTAAGCACGGGAAAACTGGGGGAGTGACAGAGAGAATACAATAACCAACGCCCGTACGAATCACTGAAAACCTGAAACCAGACTGGCTTTTTTCTGGTGACTAACTGAAGTTCTCAAAAATTAACTAAAAACATAACCAACCTGATAACCTCAGGTAAATCACCTCACAATTATACGGTTAATTCTTTTACTTATCGACTTTCTCGTTTTCAGGATTCTTTTTTTTGCACTCTTTGAGAGGCTTATTAAAGAAAAAATCACTTTCAATAACGCCATATAACCACTACTCCCGCAAATAACAACAGGGTTTGTATTAAACGAATAATGACCAGACTTATTTCTTTTTTTTATTTCTCATCATTCCTATATAAAAGGCCATTTGACTCATTGTTCCCTGCAACTCTAATCGCAGTTGTGGATTTTGATTTTGATATTGCATTTGTATAAGGTATCGGCCCCGTAGTTTTAAAAACAGCCTGGCGACCAAACAAAACATCAAAAGGAGAGTAATTCTCTATGTTATTAGTAACAAGCAAGATAACATCCCACAGAAAACTATTTTCCTTTTTAGAAATTATATTCCATTGTTGGTATTCAAATCCTATGTCAATCAGTTCATGCTTACCATGACCTGCATACATCCCTCTGGGGTTACCTTGCCAGACAAAAACGACAAATTCATCATTACTGAAAACTATCTCATTCAACGGTTTGATTGAAATACTTTTTGTATCAAGGTAAACACCTCCTACCTTGTATATCAAGAGGTACCTGAAATAATCAGCTTTTGCCGCCCCATAAGATAAATCTATCTTATTGTAAGCATTGATAAACCTCTCACCATAATGTTATCTTATAAAAAGTTTCATCTTTTTAAGAGAGTAAAACTTGTAATCCCAATCAGGTTTTATTCTCCTGTTTTCAGATATAGCGTCCAACTCTTCTTCACTTAAATAATCCCAGCCCATCGTATGGCATTGATGAATAACCTTAGGTATCATTATTTTTCTCTCTACAATAAGTGGCTTTACCTACCCTTACCGGTATTGATGGATTTCGTTGCCATTCTCTTAAATTTTCTTCACCCATCCAGTACTACTCAGTATGGCAATAATACATCCATGTTCAGACAGAATCACAGGGCAATATGTTTTTATGACATAAAAATTGAAAGCTTTTCTCGTAGATTGCACATAAGTCAATTTAGCAGTACTTTCAGGATTAGCGCTCCCTCTTTTTCCAGCAATTGTAAAATGCATCCGCTAACTGGTTTATCTCAGGCTTTAAGCGACTGCTCGAACTTACCCCCGGGATAAATGACACGATATACCAACGCGGAACTTCATTTTACCGCCTTTAGCCATAGTGTCGGAATGGCTAACACGTTAAGCAAGCAGATCTCTTTTCAGGTTTTATGATAATAAAACAAGTGAGGTTAGTGTAGCGCCGGCGAGACAGTCTATGTCCACACTTTATATCGGAGCATGCGATGAGGCTGATTAAACCGGACAGATTCTGCATGATTGGTACGTTCGTTAACCGCAATGCGTTGAGCAAAGTGCCAATCTTCCGTGAAGTACAGTTCACTGGGCAGTAGTCAGTTGAACAATTCGGGGTCGGTGTCACACAGTGCAGCGAACGCTCATGGCGGGTTATTTTCTGGCGCAATTCATGTGCCTGGATTCTTTCAGGTTTCGTACCTTTCCTTGATAATCATCAGCTCTTCCTACAGGTTGAATCATACCTCAGGAATATAGAGTATTTATAACCCGGTAGTTACACCATCTTTCGCACCCGTCGATCTCTCTATGAAGATTAATTTCTGTCCGCATACTTTGCGGAGCTGCACCTGCTACTCGTGCGCAGCGAAATAATGCTACGCTGACCGGCATCATTCAGTTCAATTGAAAAGTGTAAAATATTCAGTGAGTTTTCAGTTACCTTAATCCGAACTGAGTTCCCTCTCCCGAAATTCATCATCATATAGCGAGTTAGCTCTTTCTTTGTATGACTCTGAAAAATATAAAGGTAAGCGAGTAGAAAAAATAATCAAAAAAAGATTATTAATAATTGTAGCCTTATTAAAAAATGGATATCTGGCAAACAAATATAATTTATAGATGAAATAGAGTATAACAACAATCGAAATTAAAAATAAAACTTTACGCTACTTAAAAATTATTTTTCTCGGTTAATGTAGTAAATTACACAATGCCACCGTTAAAGATACAAGCAGAAGATTGTGTTGAATCAGTCTCTATGGTTATATCTGTTAGTTTTTTATTTATCGGAATAGGGAACACCCCTGAATGAACAGGGGTTGTATTATATTTTTATAACTAACTCACCAGCCAACTCTAGAATGGAATATCGTCATCGAAATCCATTGGCGGTTCACTCGACGCTGGCGCACTACTCTGCTGTGGTTGGGAGTGTGCTGCTCCACCGCCACTGAACTGATTGCTGCTGGTTTGTGGCTGCTGAGGTTGTCCCCAGTTGCCATTGCTATTTCCAGGGCCACCCGCATTGCCACCGTTGTTCTGCCGGCCACCCAACATTTGCATCGATCCACCTACGTTGACCACCACCTCAGTAGTGTAACGTTCAACACCAGATTGATCAGTCCATTTACGCGTTTGTAATGCACCTTCTATATACACCTGGGAACCTTTTTTCAGGTATTCACCCGCAACTTCAGCCAGTTTGCCGAAGAGTACCACCCGGTGCCATTCGGTTTTTTCTTTCGTCTCACCGGTTTGTTTATCCCGCCAGCTTTCTGAGGTTGCCAGCGTGATGTTGGTCACCGCTCCACCATTAGGCATATAACGAACTTCAGGATCCTGTCCCAGGTTTCCCACCAAAATAACTTTGTTTACGCCTCTGCTGGCCATTAACTTCTCTCCAAGTAGGGTTCTGCTCTCACTCTATGCCAAAAATTCTATCATGGCACGCCGCGGACAGCTAATTGAGATCTGCCCCTGAATAATATCGTGTCTGTTGCAATGCCATCACTGAACAGGGGGATCCTTTTCAAGATCAGGGCGATCTTAACGATGATATCCATGTGTCAGTCCTCAGCGTAACAGAAAGAACACTGTATATTCATTCAGTTTTTTTTGTGCCATACTTACTGATTGTCTGGTGCCTGAAAAAGTGGCGATCTCTGTGATAACCCGGGAATTGTGAATGGACAAGATCGAAGTTCGTGGTGCTCGCACGCACAATTTGAAAAACATCAACCTCACCCTGCCGCGTGACAAGCTGATCGTCGTCACCGGATTATCCGGATCGGGTAAATCCTCGCTTGCCTTTGATACACTGTATGCCGAGGGACAACGACGCTATGTAGAGTCTCTTTCTCCTTATGCACGCCAGTTTCTGTCATTGATGGAAAAGCCGGATGTCGATCATATTGAAGGGCTTTCTCCGGCTATCTCAATTGAGCAAAAATCTACCTCTCATAATCCGCGCTCGACAGTCGGCACCATCACAGAGATTCATGACTATTTGCGTCTGTTGTTCGCCCGTGTCGGTGAACCGCGCTGCCCGGATCACGATGTTCCCCTGACGGCTCAGACTGTCAGCCAAATGGTGGATAATGTCCTGGCACAACCAGAAGGCCGCCGCCTGATGCTACTGGCACCCGTGGTGAAAGAGCGTAAAGGTGAACATACTAAAACACTGGAAAACCTTGCCGCGCAAGGCTATATCCGGGCGCGTATTGACGGTGAGGTGTGTGACCTTTCCGATCCTCCCAAACTGGAATTACAGAAAAAACATACTATTGAAGTAGTGATTGATCGCTTTAAGGTACGTGACGATCTGCAGCAACGGTTGGCGGAGTCGTTCGAAACGACGCTGGCGCTCTCGGGAGGGATCGCCCTTGTAGCCGATATGGATGATCCTAAAGCCGAAGAGCTGCTGTTTTCAGCCAACTTTGCCTGTCCGTTGTGTGGATACAGCATGGGTGAACTGGAACCCCGCCTGTTTTCATTCAATAACCCGGCGGGTGCATGCCCTACCTGTGACGGGCTGGGGGTTCAACAATATTTTGATCCTGCCAGAGTGGTGCAAAACCAGGAACTTTCGCTGGCCGGTGGAGCCATTCGCGGCTGGGACCGGCGCAATTTTTACTATTTCCAGATGTTACGTTCACTGGCTGATCATCTTGGTTTCGATATAGAAGCACCGTTCAATACGCTTCGCGAAAAAGATCGCAAAGTGATCCTCTATGGTTCAGGCAAAGAGGATATTGAGTTCAAATATGTGAATGATCGCGGAGGCACCTCGGTACGCCGACATCCTTTTGAAGGGGTGTTACATAACATGGAGCGTCGCTATAAAGAGACGGAGTCCTCTGCCGTACGTGAAGAACTGGCAAAATTCATCAGTAACCGTTCCTGTGTCAGTTGCGGAGGCACGCGTTTACGACGTGAAGCACGGCATGTGTTCGTCGCTGATACAACGCTGCCCACCATTTCCGAAATGAGTATTGGCCATGCACTCTCTTTTTTCCATTCACTGAACCTCAGCGGACAACGCGCACAGATAGCGGAGAAAGTGCTGAAAGAGATCAGCGATCGTCTTACTTTTCTGGTGAATGTTGGGCTGAATTACCTGTCAATGTCACGTTCAGCGGAAACTCTTTCTGGTGGTGAGGCGCAGCGCATACGTCTGGCCAGTCAGATTGGTGCCGGGCTGGTCGGTGTGATGTATGTTCTGGATGAACCTTCGATTGGTTTACACCAACGCGATAATGAACGTCTGCTGGAAACGTTGCTGCATCTGCGTAACCTCGGTAATACCGTGATAGTGGTAGAACATGATGAAGATGCTATCCGCATCGCGGATCATATCGTTGATATTGGGCCTGGTGCCGGTGTACACGGTGGTGAAGTGGTGGCCGAAGGCACTATGCAGGATATTATCGCAGTAAAAGATTCTCTCACCGGGCAATTCCTGAGCGGAGAACGGCGTATTGAGATCCCAGCACAACGCGTGAAAGCGGATAGTGAAAAAGTAGTGACGTTGACGGGCGCCAGAGGCAACAATTTAAAAGATGTCACTCTGACACTGCCAGTGGGCCTGTTTACCTGTATCACAGGAGTGTCTGGTTCAGGAAAATCAACACTGATCAATGATACGCTTTTCCCTATCGCCCAGACCATGCTTAACGGCGCCACACTCGCTGAACCGGCTTCATATCGTAGTATCAATGGCATGGAGCATTTTGATAAAGTTATCGATATTGATCAAAGCCCGATTGGTCGCACGCCACGATCTAACCCCGCAACCTACACCGGTATTTTTACTCCGGTGCGTGAACTGTTCGCTGGGGTGCCAGAATCACGTTCGCGCGGCTATACACCCGGTCGTTTCAGTTTTAACGTCAAAGGTGGCCGTTGTGAAGCTTGTCAGGGTGATGGCGTCATCAAGGTTGAAATGCATTTTCTGCCCGATATTTACGTTCCCTGTGACCAGTGTAAGGGTAAGCGTTACAACCGTGAAACGCTGGAGATAAAATACAAAGGAAAGGGCATTCATGAAGTACTGGAGATGACTATCGAAGAAGCGCGCGATTTCTTCGATGCGGTACCAGCGCTCTCACGTAAACTGCAAACATTAATGGATGTTGGTCTCTCATATATTCGCCTTGGGCAGTCTGCTACCACTCTTTCAGGCGGCGAAGCACAACGCGTTAAGCTGGCCCGTGAGCTCTCAAAACGGGGAACAGGACAGACACTTTATATCCTTGATGAACCTACCACTGGTTTGCATTTTGCTGATATACAACAATTACTCACCGTATTGCATCAGTTACGCGATCAAGGTAATACCATTGTGGTTATTGAGCATAATCTCGACGTGATCAAAACCGCTGACTGGATCGTCGATCTCGGCCCTGAGGGCGGCAACGGCGGCGGTGAAATCCTTATTGCTGGCACGCCAGAGGTGGTGGCTGAGTGTGAAGCCTCACACACTGCACGCTTCCTCAAACCACTGCTGAATATCGGGTAGACTGTTAAGGGGAGGTGCCAGCCTCCCCCTTACCTGCAGATTCACTGTGACAGAATCAGGCAAGATTTAGCGAGTTTCCGGCATACCCACCTTGACCATCCTTGTCTATCCTTAATCATGATAATTCCTGTCTGGCTAAAAGTGATTCACGGAGACATTCATGACAACAACACATGCTTATGCTGCGCAGAGTGCTCAATCAAAACTGGCACCCTTTCAATATCAACCACGCGCGTTGCGCCCGCACGACGTACAGATCGAAATTATGTACTGTGGTGTCTGCCATTCAGATATCCACCAGGCGCGCGATGAATGGCGAAATACCCTGTTCCCGCTAGTACCGGGCCACGAAATTGTGGGGCGAGTCACCGCAGTCGGCGAGCATTGCGGAAAATATCAGCCTGGTGATTTAGTCGGTGTTGGCTGTCTGGTCGACTCCTGTCGCACTTGTGACAGCTGTGAAGAGGGACTGGAACAATATTGCGAAGAGGGCTTTACCGGAACGTATAACGGAAAAGACCGTGAGAGTGGCGCAGTCACATTTGGCGGTTATGCGACGCAAATCGTCGTCGATGAGGACTTTGTGTTACGTATTCCCGAAAACCTCGACCCTGCTGGCGCAGCACCTTTGTTGTGTGCTGGTATCACCACCTTTTCACCACTGCATCACTGGGGCGTAGGTCCTGGCAAAAAGGTAGGGATTGTCGGTCTTGGTGGACTGGGACATATGGGGGTTAAAATTGCCCATGCCATGGGAGCGCATGTAGTGCTTTTCACCACCTCGCAAAGTAAAGTGGCCGATGGTAAAAGACTGGGTGCTGATGAAGTAGTGATTTCAAAAGATCCTGAGCAGATGGCTGCCCACACCAACAGTTTCGATTTTATTCTCAACACGGTGGCTGCACAGCATGATTTGAATCCGTTTGTCAGCCTGCTGCGTCGCGATGGCACCATGACGCTGGTTGGTGCACCAGAACATGACCATCCTGCCCCGAATGTTTTTAACTTGATTATGAAACGACGCTCCATCGCTGGCTCGTTAATTGGCGGTATTAAAGAGACTCAGGAGATGCTCGATTTTTGTGGTAAGCATAATCTGACCGCCGATATTGAGATGATCAAAATGGATGAAATTAATGAAGCCTATGAACGTATGCTAAAAAGTGACGTGAAATACCGTTTCGTCATCGATATTGATACATTACGCGATTGATCTAATCTGTTCTGAATAATCGCAAGCTCACAATGACGGTAATACCTGGCTATTACCGTCATCTGAGTGAGCCAACAGATACACTACCCCGTTACAGCCATTTTTTAATTATCGGCACAAATCCTCACTGATTTCTCAACACCCATCCCTTCCTTTTCCGTAGCAGATGAACTGTGTACTGACTTACGCAAAGCCGGTGGGAATATCTTCAGTCTGAAATGAAGATGATAGCCAATGGAGGCTGAGACAGAGAGATGTCGATAATGCGGGAGAAATTTTGCCGCCTCAGGAGGCGGCAGTAACAGATGCAAAAAACATCTTCTCAGATATTTTGCTATGGTGGAACACCATAGCGTAAGTCTGGCACAAACTGAGCGGGTTAAAGCCGTCCGGCACTGCCACAGATTCTGATTTTTTCCTCTACTACACGTTTCATCGCCTGTTTACCCGGCACCAGATAATCACGGGGATCATTGGCCCCGGGATTCTCACGAAAGAAGGTCTTTACTGCATCAGAAAAAGCAATTTTAAGCTCTGTCGCAACATTGACCTTACAGATCCCTGACTCGATCGACTGACGCAACATGCTTTCCGGAATGCCGGAAGCACCATGCAACACCAGTGGAATATCAACCTGCTGACGAATGTGCGACAACCGGGGGAAATCAAGCACTGGTTCGCCCTGATACATACCATGGGCAGAGTGTAGTGGCACACTGAATTTGGCCACCTGAGCAGAGGTGATATACTCACCTCAACATCTTATAGGTGAACCAATGAGCAAAGCATTTACTGCTGAATTTAAAGTCGAAGCGGCAAAACTGGTCCTGGGTCAGAACTACATTCACGGCGAGGCGGCTAAGGCGATGAACGTCAGCCTCTCCGCCATCAACCGCCGGGTAAAATCGTTACGTATCGAGCGCCAGGGGAAAACGCCCCGGGGCTGCCTCTGACGCCTGAGCAGACTGAACTCAGGGAAATGAGAAAACGGATACAACGCCTTGAAATGGAGAATGAAATCCTAAAAAAGGCTACCGCGCTCTTGATGTCGGACTCCCTGAACAGTTCACGATAATAGACAGTCTGAGGGCGCACTACCCGGTAGCGCCATTGTGCCGGCTGTTCGGTGTTCACCGAAGCAGTTATCGCTACATTCGTAAAAATGGCAGGGATTCTGACGCCGAGCGTGCCGTTAAACGGAGTCTCGTCAGTGAAGTCTGGAACGCCAGTGGTGGCTCTGCTGGCGCGAGAAGTATCGCCACGATGGTCAGCGCTAAGGGCGTCAGACTCGGGCGATGGCTGGCCGGTAAGCTGATGAAAGAGCTGGATATCGCCAGTTGCCAGGTCCCGGCGCATAAATTCAAACGCGGCGGGAACGAACACATTGAAATACCGAACCATCTCGACCGGCAGTTCGCGGTTACCGCGCCGGATCAGGTCTGGTGCGGCGATGTGACGTATATCTGGACGGGAAAATGCTGGGCTTATCTGGCAGCAGTGCTGGATCTGTTCGCCCGCAAACCTGTGGGCTGGGCGATATCGACGTCGCCGGACTCGGCCCTCACGGTCAAAGCATTGCAGATGGCCTGGGAGCTTCGGGGTAAGCCAACAGGCGTGATGTCCCACAGCGATCAGGGCAGCCACTATACCAGCCGTCAGTACCGGCAGGCTCTGTGGCGCTGTCGGATAAAGCAGAGCATGAGTCGCCGGGGTAACTGCTGGGATAATGCCCCGATGGAGCGGTTCTTCCGGAGCCTGAAGACCGAATGGGTGCCGACGAAGGGCTATAACAGCTTCAACGAGGCTCAGAGCGCGATAATCAGCTACATCACGGGCTATTACAGTGCCATCCGGCCCCACTGGTATAACGGTGGCTTAACGCCAAATGAATCAGAGCGGCTGTTCCACGAACAGTCAGGTCGTGTGGCCAAAATTAGTTGACCACTACACTTCCATGGTGGCGCAGCCCGCCTGGCCTCCTCTTCTGCGGTACCGATCGTCCATGAGATGCAGGAAGTCAGTCTCACAGAACGCTATTCACTGGCGGTTGATCCGAAAAAACGGATTGCCCTTGCGGCGGCGAAATGTGTCAAAGAGGGCGATACGGTGATTCTCGATAGCGGGAGTACCACTAAACTTATCGCCGAAGTGCTGCTGCAAATTCAGAATATTACGGTGATCACGAATAATCTCCCGGCGGCCATGCTACTGGCGGGCAACAGTGATATTACGCTGGTTGTATGTGGCGGTACGCTACGGCATAAAACCATTTCACTGCACGGCAGTATTGCTGGGTTCGCGTTAAGAGAGGTATGTGCTGACATTATGTTTGTCGGTGCCGATGGCCTTGATTGTGAAAATGGCATTACTACTTTCAACGAAGGCTATGCCATCAGCAGTGTTATGGCCGCAGCAGCACAGCAGGTGGTGGTGGTCACTGATGCCAGCAAATTTTATCGTAAAGGGTTTAACATTGTCCTGCCGGTTAATGAAATTGATATCATCATTACCGATGAGGCTGCTCCTGAAGAAGCCGTCCAGCGGTTGAGAAATGAGGGGAAAAAAGTCATTCTTACCTGACGGGTAATGCGACTTTCCAGCGTTGATACTCTGCGGCCAACGTTCAGCCGCAAAGTGTCATCCCTGTGACCGAGATTACATCACCGCTGCAAAGGCTTTAGCTACCTGAGTGACATTGTTGCTATTCAGCCCTGCCACACACATCCTGCCACTGGCGATCAGATAGATCCCGAATTCATTACGCAAACGATCGACCTGCTCACTGCTCAATCCGGTATAACTGAACATACCACGCTGTTTCAGCAAATAGCTGAAGTCATGAGAGGGCAATTCAACCTGTAATGCCTCGGCCAGACTCTGGCGCATTGTGAGGATACGTTCACGCATTGCCTCGACTTCTGCCAGCCATGTCGTTCTCAGTGCATCATCATTTAGCACCAGCGATACCACTTGTGCACCAAAATTAGGTGGACTGGAGTAGTTACGACGTATTGTGGCTTTCAACTGACCAAGCACGCACTCTGCTTCCTTCTTACTCTCACAGACCACAGAAAGGCCGCCGACACGTTCACCGTAGAGGGAGAAGATTTTAGAAAACGAATTACTGACCAATGCTGGCAATCCTGCGTGCGCCATTGCACGGATAGCATAACTGTCGGCAGTCATGCCCTGACCAAAACCCTGATAAGCAATATCAAGGAAAGGGATCAGCTGACGGACGCGCAAAATTTCAATCACGCGATCCCACTGCCCCTCGTCAAGATCCGCCCCCGTTGGGTTGTGGCAACAGGGATGCAATAGCACAATGCTTTGTGGCGGCAGTGTCTGCAAGGTAGCAATAAAATCGTCAAACCTGACACCCTGAGTCTCAGCATCATACCAGGGATAAGTATTAACCTGAAAACCAGCCCCGGAAAAAATTGCCACATGATTTTCCCAGGTAGGATCACTCACCCACACCTGCGAAGCGGGGAAGTAATGAAACAGAAAGTCAGCCCCCACTTTTAACGCACCAGAACCCCCCACCGTCTGGATGGTAGCAATTCGCCCGGCGGTTAACATCGGGTGTGTTTCGCCAAATAACAAAGGAGCAATCGCCTGACGGTAAGCGGTAAGACCTTCCATTGGCAGGTATAATGAAGCATCGCGCGTGCTATCTCCGAGGCGTTTTTCCGCTTCTGCTACGCTGGCTAACTGCGGGATGATGCCCTGTTCGTCATAATATAATCCGATGCTCAAATTCACTTTCTCTGGACGTGTATCCTGCCTGAAAACCTCCATCAGCGAAAGAATGGGATCACCAGCATAAGCATCAACGTTTTGAAACACAGTAAAGATCTCCTTAATCATTAATTTCAGCGTAACAGCGGTGGTAATGAGGCAGTGACTGCCTGTCAGGAAGCCTCATAGCGTCCTGGTCGGTGGTTCATGGCAATGATTAAATTGAGGATCACCGCTCCCACAATAGAAACCAGTAACATCAACGGTGACACTACCAGCAACGAGATGAGGACGATGACCACATCGATGGCCATTTGGAATTTCCCTGCCCGTATACCGTAACGATCCTGCAGCCATAAAGCCAGTATGTTGATCCCCCCGAGGCTGGCTTTATGACGAAAAAGAACGATAAAACCAATGCCAATGATCACATTTCCCATCAGGGTGGCATAAATCGGGTTAAGATCGGAGAAGTGAATAAATAAAGGGTGCAGAAAAGTAAACAGGGAGACCAGACCGACTGCGGTGAAAGTCTTTAATGTAAAACCCCATCCCATACGGCGGATAGCCAACCAGTAGAATGGCAGATTAATCACGAAAAACACTACGCCAAAAGGTATGTGTGTCATATAAGTGATAACAATTGCCAGTCCGGCAGTGCCTCCACTCAGCGCACCAGACTGTTTGAGTAACATCAGACCAAACGAAATCATCAGTGTACCGAGCAGCAGTGCCAGCACATCTTCTGTACGGGTATGCGGTATTTTTACCGTATCGACGACATTATCCATCATTTAGTTTCTCATTTTTTGCAGAACACCACGTCAATAGCCCTTAGCATCCGAACTTGATGGTATTACAACGTTAGGGGAAAGTGTGAAGCGTGGTCATTCACCGCCACGTAAAACACAGGCCCCGGTGAACGGAAATGACAACAAGTACACATTGCGCAATAATAGCTTAAAAACGCACGATTCGCTCACCGAATGACAGTTAAATACACAAGTAATTAACATAAGCACGATTAAGGATGAGGTTGGTGGCGGGAATAGCGAGGCGGGGTCCTGAAACCAGTGAGTTATCCTGCCTCACAGGCTCCCGGCAGTATCAGGCCATTTTCTTTCACTCTTTCCAGTACCACAGAGGTTTTCACATGCGCGACACTCTGACTGGCAGAGACCAGACGACTGATCAACGCACTCAGGGCGGCTAAATCGGTTACCGCTACTTTTAGCAGATAATCCGCATCGCCGGTTGTTTTATACACATCGGTGATCTCTGTGGTAAGCGTAATCATCTGATGAAAATGCGTCACGGTACTTTCGGTGTGGTTTAATAAGCGAACTTCAATTAATCCGATAATGGCCAGTCCTGAAGCTGCAGGCAGAATTTGCGCATGGTAGCCCATGATTATCCCCGCCTCTTCAAGCTGGATTCTGCGGCGCGAGCACTGGGAAGCAGAGAGCCCAACGCTTTCGCCCAGCTCCTGATTAGTCAGACGCCCATTTTCTTTTAACAGCGTTAAAATTACCTGGTCATACTCATCAATCAGCATATTTATTGTCTCTCTGTCGTCTTAGCCTGTGGCTTTTCGTTACAGCCATCGGATGCCGGTTACTCGCCGTCATATTGTGGCCCGGCGTAATTATCAAAACGTGACCATTGCCCATTAAACGTCAGACGAACCGTACCTATCGGACCATTACGTTGTTTACCCAGAATAATTTCTGCCACACCTTTCAGATCGCTATTTTCGTGATAAACCTCGTCACGGTAGATAAACATAATCAGGTCAGCATCCTGCTCGATTGAACCGGATTCACGTAAATCAGAGTTGACCGGCCGCTTATCGGCACGTTGTTCAAGCGAACGGTTCAACTGAGACAACGCCACGACCGGCACCTGTAGCTCTTTAGCCAGCGCTTTCAGTGAGCGCGAAATTTCAGCGATCTCCAGAGTACGGTTATCTGAGAGTGAAGGCACTCGCATTAACTGCAGGTAGTCGATCATAATCAGGCTTAAGCCACCATGCTCACGGAAAACCCGCCGGGCGCGGGAACGTACCTCTGTCGGGGTTAAACCAGATGAGTCATCAATGAACATATTCTTCTTTTCCAGCAGAATACCCATGGTGCTGGAAATTCGCGCCCAATCTTCATCATCCAGTTGACCGGTACGAATACGGGTCTGATCAACGCGCGACAGGGAAGCCAGCATACGCATCATCAGCTGCTCACCGGGCATCTCCAGGCTGAAAATTAGCACCGGTTTGTCCTGCAACATCGCTGCATTTTCGCACAAGTTCATGGCGAAGGTGGTTTTACCCATTGAAGGACGCGCCGCAACAATGACCAAGTCTGAGCGCTGCAGTCCGGCGGTTTTCTTGTTCAAATCCGGATAACCCGTATCCACGCCAGTGACGCCATCATGCGGCGTCTGATAAAGTGATTCAATACGGGAGATCGTCGCTTCAAGAATTTGATCGACGCTTTTCGGGCCTTCATCTTTGTTTGCCCGATTTTCAGCAATCTGAAATACCCGTGACTCCGCCAGGTCGAGCAAATCTTCGCTACTGCGCCCTTGTGGATCATAGCCTGCATCCGCAATTTCATTGGCAACAGCGATCATCTCTCTGACCACTGCCCTTTCACGAATGATATCCGCATAGGCCCCGATGTTAGCAGCACCCGGCGTATTTTTTGCCAGTTCTGCCAGATAAGCAAAACCGCCCACCAGACTCAACTCGCCACGCGTCTCCATCGATTCTGAAAGGGTTATCAAATCGATCGGTTTTCCCAGTTCGAGTAAACGGTGCATTTCGCTGAAGATCATGCGATGCGGCCGACTGAAAAAATCCTGTGCCACTACACGTTCGGCAACATTATCCCAGCGCTCGTTATCCAGCATCAACCCCCCGAGGACTGACTGTTCAGCTTCCAGCGAGTGCGGGGGGAGTTTCAGTCCCTCGACCTGCCGATCACGCGGTTCCCGGGGCTGATTTGATTTGTTCGTGGGTTTGTTTGCTGCCATAGTATTGCCGTACCCGAAGCTGAAAAAGGGAGCGGCGAGTATAACTGTTTGACAGCGCCTCGTCCTCTTTCTCGTTTCCGTCTGTTTTGCAATGGTGATAATGATGGCTAAACGCATACAAATTTCCAGACACGGTGGCCCCGAAGTGATGCAATGGGTTGAGTGTGAGCCGCCAGAAGCAGGTCGCGGTGAGGTGTTAGTAGAAAACCGTGCTATTGGGATAAATTACATTGATACCTACATCCGTAGTGGTCTGTATAGCGCACCGTTGCCCTCTGGCATTGGCACCGAGGCTGCCGGGGTTGTGGTCAGCGTGGGTAGCGGCGTCAACGACTTCAAACCCGGTGACCGGGTCGTGTATGGTCAGTCCGCTCTCGGGGCTTACAGTGAATATCACACAGTGCCAGCTGACCGTCTGGTGACCTTGCCCGACTATATCAGTTTTGAACAGGCCGCTGCTGTATTTATGAAAGGGCTAACCGTACATTATCTGTTATGCGAAACCTACACTGTAGAAAAAGATGAGTGTTTTCTGTTTCATGCCGCAGCAGGAGGCGTCGGTCTGTTGGCATGACAATGGGCAAAAGCACGAGGTGCAAGGCTGATCGGGACTGCAGGTTCGGCGGAGAAAGTGCAACGCGCACAAGCGGCTGGTGCCTGGGCTGTGATCAACTATCATGAAGAGAATATCGTGCAGCAGCTGTTATCACTCACTGACGGTAAAAAAGTACGGGTAGTTTATGATTCTATAGGAAAAGCGACCTGGGAAGACTCTCTCAACTGCCTGCGACCCAGAGGACTAATGGTGAGTTTTGGCAACGCTTCTGGCCCGGTAACCGGAGTCGATTTAGCCTTACTGAATCAAAAAGGCTCTCTCTACGTGACGCGTCCCTCACTGAAAGATTATGTCACGTCACGCGACACTCTGGATATCGCCAGTCAGCAGCTGTTTGCACTCATGGCATCCGGGGCGATCTCCGCAGAGATACCTGAACAGCAGCGTTTCCCGTTACGCGATGCTGTTCAGGCACATCGCCTGTTAGAAAGTCGTCAGACTCAGGGATCCTGCCTGTTGATACCCTAATCGTCTGGCAATGGCAGACCATTAAGACCAGGGTCTGCCAGATTATCGCTCAGCCACTAATGACAGTGCATGCTTGACTGTATCCAGCCCGGCACCCGGTTTGTGGGCATTCTCACTGAGATAACGACGCCACTGACGGGCTCCAGGCACCCCCTGAAACAGCCCGAGCATATGGCGGGTAATGTGCCCAAGGTAAGTCCCCTGCGCCAGTTCACGGGCAATGTAGGGGTACATCGCTTCAACCACGTGAACCTGATCCAGCCCCGCCTGATCGTCCCCAAATAAATCACCATCGACATGGGCCAGAAGTGAAGGATTCTGATAGGCTTCCCTTCCAACCATCACCCCGTCAACATGCTGAAGGTGTGTCTGTGCTTCGCTCAGGGTTTTGATGCCGCCGTTGATGGCAATGGTCAGGCTCGGAAAGTCTCGCTTTAACTGGTAAACACGCTCATAGTCAAGCGGTGGCACTTCACGATTCTCTTTCGGACTCAATCCTGAGAGCCAGGCCTTGCGTGCATGGATAATGAAAGTCTCACATCCACCGCGACCGGAAACCTGCTCAATAAAATCACACAAAAACGCATAACTGTCCTGATCATCGATTCCGATACGGGTTTTGACCGTAACCGGGATCGATACCGCTTGCCGCATTGCCGCCACAGCGTCAGCAACTAATGCCGCTTCAGCCATAAGACAGGCGCCAAAGCGCCCGTTCTTTACCCGGTCAGAAGGACAGCCAACATTGAGATTAACTTCAGCATATCCACGCTGTTCAGCCAGTTTGGCGCAGTGTGCCAGTGCTGTTGCATCAAACCCGCCCAGTTGCAGGGCTACGGGTCCTTCAAGCGGATCCCATGCCAGATTATCCCCTTTACCGTGGATGATGGCACCTGTCGTCACCATTTCAGTGTAAAGCAAGGCATTGCGAGTCAACTGTCGATGAAAGTAACGACAATGGCGATCCGTCCAGTCCAGCATCGGCGCAACGGAGAAGCGCTGCGGGTTGTATTGAGATGATTTATCAGGAACATCGCTGATGTTTTGCGGCTTTTTATTCTGTTTATTTTCGTGCATTTGAATTTTTTTCTTTATCAGGACACCCTAACTCTGTCGTCCTCAATACCTGAATTTGACAACAGACATGCTCAAGCTGCCGATTATACCATAGACAAGAAACGACAGCAGATGATCTCTTCTCTTCATTGAATATCCGTTCGCAAGGATTAGGGGAAAGTGGATGCCCCGCCAAACTCAAGATAAATCTTTGCCAGATTCTGGAGCTGGTTAAAACGGTTTTCATCCAGCAGCAACTCGGCCTGACGACGTTTCTCCTGGGCATCCAGCCAGAAGGAGATACGCGCCGCCCCCTGACGGTAGCGCACTTCATTGAATCTCTCTGACTTACGCGCAAGTTCAAGTGCCTCTCTCAGCCTTATTTCCTGCTCCAGCAGCTGATTGCGTAGAGAGAGCTCGTCTTCAATGCTGCTCATCGCTTTATAAAGCGACTGTTTAAACTCCAGCACCCTTTGTTCATAATCGTTACGGGCAATTTTCACCTCCACGCCCCGCTGCCGCCACTCAAGGAACGGGAACGTCAGGTTCGCGCCAACCGAACCGAGTGGATTATGCAGAAACGTCAGCAGCGAGTTGCTGCTGGTATTAACAGCCCCGGTCAGGCTGAACGCAGGATAGTATTGAGTACGCTGAATATCCACTGTGGCAAGCGCTTCACGCACCCGCCACTCTTTGGCACTGATATCGGGCCGCCGCATCAACACACTGGCAGGAATATTCGCACTCACCTGTGGCAAAGTTCCCTGGGGGAGCTTTGCTGGCTCAACCACCCGATCACCTGGCGCGACGCCGAGCAATACTGTCTGCTGATTAAGCGCCTGCAGGCGTTCCCTCTGCAGAGCGGTAAGCCGGTTTTCCTGTGCCAGCAGGTTTTGTTGCGCGTCGACTACGTCCAGCGATGAGGCCCCGCCCGCCCGGTAGCGCGCCTCAGCAAGGTGCAGCGTCTTCCGGGCATAGCCAATGCTCTGCCGGAGCACATCGATCTGCTGGTTCACAAAGCCGATACGCCAGTAGTTGTTACTGGCCTCTGATAATAATGTCAGGCGTGCGGAACGTAAATCTTCTTCGGTGGCATGACTAGCCCACTCCGCAGCATCCCGCTGGCGGGCGATTTTACCCCAGAGATCTAATTCGTAGCTGGTACTGAGGCCGGCAGAGCTCTCTTTAAACCAGCCGGATGCATTGTTTATCTGGTTTTTTCCGTCCACTCCCAGCGTTCCTTTTAATCCTGGAGCGTTGGCAATACCGACTCTTTCCGCATCAAGTCGCGCCCGGTAAACCCGTAATACTGCGATAGCCACGTCGTTATTGTTCGCCATGACCTGCTGCAGCCACCTATCGAGATACGGGTCGTTGAACGCTTTCCAGTCAAACGGCCCCTGGTCACCAGCCACATGACTGTTGTTCCAACTGGCGGGATAGCTCACTTCCGGGGGGTGATAGTCGCTTTTAATCATATTTGCGCAGCCTGCACTGAGCGCAGCAGCAAGGCACAGAGCCAAAGGTGATAAAATTTTCATAGATTACTCACTGGCCAGTGAAACGACCGGGTCCATACTTGCCGCCTTACGAGCGGGGAGATAACCAAAGATCATGCCAATTAACGTTGAACAGAAAAACGCAGCCGCAGCGGCTTGCCACGAATAAATCGCTGTGAACATTTCGCCCGCAAGGGCGGTGAATAACGCACCAGCGGCATACGAAAGTGCAATGCCTAACACGCCGCCTATCAGGCAAACCAGCACCGCCTCAATCATAAATTGCTGCATAATATCGCTTTGCCGGGCGCCTACCGCCATCCGCACCCCAATCTCATGGGTTCGTTCGGTCACTGACACCAGCATGATATTCATCACGCCAATGCTGCCGACCATTAACGAGATGCAGGCAACCATTAGGATCAAAATGCTGAAGGTCATTGAGGTACGTTCGATTGATTTTCTGATCTGTTCGAAATTATAGAGTTGGAAATCTTTTACGCCGTGACGCTGGGTGAGCAGTTGCGAGATAGCGCTAACCGCTGCCTCGTTAGGCACATTGTCTTTTAGACGGACGCTGATGCTGGTCAGGAATGGTTTTCCGACCATACGGTACATCACTGTACTGTAGGGCATCCACACAGTAATACGGTTAGGCGCATAGCTCCGGTTATTACTTTGGGCAATGCCTACCACGCGTGCAGGGACGGATCCCAGGAAGACAATTTGCCCCAGCGCTTCTAACCCGGCATCATCAAATAGCGCCTTGCGTGCATTTTCATCAATAATCACTTCCTGCAGGGCGTTACGATCGTCCCTGAAGGTGCTTCCCTGGAGAAGCTGAATGCCGTTAACACGGAAATGATCACGCCCAACGCCGTTAATCGATGCGGTTGCGGATTTACCGAGAAAACGAATGTTATCCGAAGTGCTAACCTCCGGGCTTACGCTGTCAATAAAGCCCTGATTGGCCAGCGCCTCAGCATCCGCTGGCACCAGAGTCCGGATGCTTTCGATACTGTCATCAAAGAAATCCCGACCGGGATAGATGCTGACCATGTTGGTTCCGAGCTCCTTAATATTTTCCAGCGTCTTCTGTTTCGCGCCCTCGCCCAGCGCTACAACGGTGACAACGGCGGCAATGCCGAAAACAATTCCGGTCATGGTTAGCGTGGTACGTAAACGGTGCGCATTCATTGCTTTAAGCGCCATTTGTAGCGATTCACGCGTGCGATCGAGCAAACTTTGCCAGCGGCTTTGCCGGATACGGTGAGGCGGTGGCAGCGTTTCCGCGGCAGTTACACAACTGCCGCTATCAGCGATAATTTCGCCATCACGCAGCTCAATAATCCGCTGCGCGTGCTGCGCTACCCTCATATCATGGGTCACCATCACCACCGTATGGCCGCGCTGGTTCAGTTCACTCAGGATGGCTAAGACTTCCTGTCCTGACTGAGAGTCGAGCGCACCCGTCGGCTCATCGGCCAGGATTATCTCCCCACCGTTAATTAGCGAACGTGCAATGCTGACTCGTTGCTGCTGGCCCCCCGAAAGCTCGCCGGGTTTATGGTGTTCACGACCTTCCAGCCCTAGTCTGCCAAGCAGCGCGGCGGCACGCAGCCGACGTTTATCGCGCTCGCTGTTAGCGTAAATCGCCGGAATCTCTACGTTACCCACGGCACTAAGGTCTGGCATTAAATGGTAACGCTGGAAGATAAAACCGATATGTTCCCGGCGCACTCTGGCAAGATCGTCCGGTGACAAGCGGGCGGCGTTTTGCCCGCCGATGTAGTAATCACCACTGTCAGGTACGTCAAGGCACCCCATGATGTTCATCAGGGTCGATTTACCCGAACCTGACGCACCAATGATTGCCACCATCTCGCCGGCAGCGATGCTCAGACTGACTTTTTTCAGCACGGTCAGCGTTTGGTCGCCATTTCCATAGATCCGGCTAGCATCCTTCAGCTCAATGATGTTGCTCACAGTACAAACCCCTCACCTGGCGCTTTTTCTCCGGGCTGAGACAGCACCACTTGTTCACCAACACTCAAACCCTCGAGGATTTGAATATCCACGCTGTTGGTAATCCCCGTTTTCACCTCACGGGTTTCCAGCTTGCCATTTACCGCCAGTACTTGTACCTCCTGCTTATATCCTTCCGTTTTACGCACTGCCTGAATCGGTACCAGCAGCGTGTCTCTGGCTTCCCCTGCAAGCAACGTGACCTGCGCCGTCATTGCAATGCGGAGACGATTTTCTGGGTTAGGTACGTCCAGCAGCGCGTTATAGTAAACGGATGCATTTGAGGTACCGGAACCAGACGCCGAACTGCTGCTGGCGAGAGAGTCATCTTTCATCACCGACTCCGGTGCCAGCTCAACGGTGCGAAGCGTCGCATCAAAGTGTTTATCTGGCTCGGAGAATATGGTGAAACGGGCTTTTTGCCCTGAGAAGATACGGGTAATGTCGGCCTCAGATATCTGTGCTTTGATGGTCATAACATCGAGACGGGCCAGCTTGATGATGGTCGGAGCGCTCTGACTCGAGTTAACTGTCTGTCCTTGCTGCGTAACAACGGCTATAACAATACCGTCCATCGGCGCAACGACTTGCGTATAGCCGAGATCGACCTTTTTCTTATCTACTTCTATCTGCGCCTGGATGAGTTTGGCATTCAGTGACAGTAATTCAGCGCGAGTGGTAGCGAGTGTTGCCTCAGCAGATTCAAAATCTTCGCGCGAGCTTGCATCTTCACTAAGCATCTGGCGCTGGCGTTTAAATTGCAGTTCTGCCTGCTTTAGGAGGGCTTGTTTCGCCTGCAGGTCCGCTTTTACCACGTTAAGCGCGGCTTCGGCATTGCGCAGATCATTCCGCTGCGGCACATCGTCAATATCGGCAATCAACTGCCCTTTGGTCACACTATCACCGGCTTTCACTTTCAGCGACTTCACCTGGCCCGAAACCTGTGCTCCTACATTAACACGTTCTATAGCGTCAATACGGCCTGTCGCCAGCACGGAGCTTTCTATGTCGCCCTTACGTACAGGAGCTGTGACATAGTCGGGAACATCCGGATTTCTAAGAAAGAAGAAAAATGCGATGATAAGAACAATGAACAACGTCACAGCCAGCAGGACTGCGCGGTGGGAGATAGATTTAGTTAGCATTGTGCAGGTTTTCCATAACGATGAAAGCCGTAATCCAGACTCTTATAATGAACACCCCAGTCTCTACCGGAGCTCAACACGGTGCATCTGTTCAAATCTGATTCTGACTCTGGAGTAAACGTAGCGCCTGGCAAGGCAAGCCGCACTGCTTCTCCGTCCTCGCAGCATAGATGACCGGAAATGCTCCTGATGAAGTCGGGGGAGCCTTAAAGAACTGAAAAGCAGCAGGACTGACCGACGGCAGATGGTAGCATATTACTTTTACAGTCATCCGGTTCTACCCCAGTATCCGATTTTTCCTGGATATCCTCCAGCAACAAGAGTCAGTCGATGCACAGGCAATCATCGAGCTGGCTGACATTCAATGACCCGATGTAATAAAATGCTATGTCGCTTTCTTATTTTTATACTTCGTGGTTTTTCAGGAGGTTAGTTTGGTAATACAACTGAATTTTGCTATTACAATAACAATTGCCCCTTTAGGGTAGAAAGCTTTGCATTATACAGTTCCCTCACATCTATAGATAATAAGATGCGATACGTAGTTCATTGAAAAATGGCTTCCCGACACCATGCCGTAAAGCCGAATATCGTCACTAGCCGGCGTATCAGGGGGAGAAGAACCATATTGTTATAGTATCCCATTACCTGTAAAGCTGTTTCCATTGACATGCTTACTCGCCTGTGAAATGGTGCATGCCAATTTCAGGCAGTTGCGATACCCAACAGGCCCATTTCTGAATTATCCACCTGGTATCAGGTCGCTGCAGCCCGATGATTCATAGTGGCTGAGAGAGAAGACATTGATATCCGGTAATCTCAATCAGAAACCGTATCGGCCAAGACATAGAAGGACATTGCATTACTATGGCTATGCCACAGGCTCGTTTTCTAAGCATCATAGGTCCCGTTGCCGTTGTTTTATTTTCATTATTCTCTGTGGCCTTTCTGACCGAACACTATTTCCCGATAGAGCCTGACGTGGCTAATAGTCCACTGGTATGGAGAATGTTTCTGAGCGAAGGGTTTACCGCCTTCAAAGATTGGAGACCAACGCCGGATAACTGGTATTTCACCACGTATCCGATCAACTTTTTGTTCTTTGCCCTTTCTGGGAGTGATGGTCCCGGGGTACTGGCATTGGCAACCTCACTGTTTATCAGTCTCTCGGCACTGATTCTCTATTTTGTAATGTCATCTGTACAAAAAAAATTGCCCACTTTATGTGTGGTATTGTGCCTGACATTGTTGCCTGCCCATGTATATATCTTCGGTTATGCCGCACACCCTTTTTCGCACTATTCGACCAACTTTTTCGGCATTCTCGTATTTGCACTCTGTTTTATCAATTTAACCCGCCAGTCGATACCTCTGGCTTGCTTTACCTGTATCCTTGCGATGCTGGCTTCCGTTTCTGATCCCTGGTTTCAGGCCACCTATTTTTTGCCGCTACTGATCGTGAATGTCTATTTTTCACAAAAAAAAATCATTCGTCCTGCAATTACCATCACTCTTGCGATAGGATTTATCAGCACCCTCAGCAATCTGGCTTTATTACAAAGATTGCTTGGTTTACCTCTGCAACGTTTCAGAATTGCGCCACCCGAACAGTGGATAACCAACACCAGTCAGGTGGTAGATAACCTCGGTAATTGCCTCAATCTGTTTTTCATTCATACGCCATTTACTGCATCCTTGTCATTTTTTTTATGGGCAGCTATCTTCCTTTATGCGGTGGTAACCGCCATCAAAACCGGCACCAAAAACGGCTTATATATTGGTTTATTTAGTTTCCTCACCGTATCCGGCATCCTGTCTTCATTCATTCTGAGCTATCAGTTCCCTCAGGGCGCGACGGGGGCCAGATTTTTTTCCAATGCAATTTGTTTCGGCATTTTCGCCACCGCTTTTGGTTTATCTCTGACGCGACACCGACTACTGATGCTTATTTTTCCTCTTTATCTGGCATCGTCACTCTACTCCTACAGTGAGCAGCACGATACACCACTCAATCAGGCGGTAAAAACTGAAGAGTACATGACTTTTCTGCAACAACATGATCTGAAATTCGGTTACAGTGATTACTGGCATATGTCGAATACCGTAAACTGGCTGTCATACGGGAAAATGCACATCACACCGATCATGTTTGATGATCAGCGGCAGCGGGTGGAATTTGACAGGGCTCGTCCTCAGAGTATGAAGTCCTGGTTATCACCAGAGTGGCTTAATGCAGCACCTGAACGCCAATTTTTTGTATTGCCCCTGATAGAAACCTCAACCCCTGCTGATCAGCAACTTAAAGCGATAACAACGCAGATTGGTGAGCCTGATGAGATTATCCCTTTCCAGCATCTGATGATCCTGGTTTATCACCATCGAATTTCGGTGCATTAATCCATAATCGATAACAGTGTTGAGCCTGGACGCTACCGCGTTTTTACCCACTGACCGGTACAGACAGCTGCTGATAGCCAGCAGCATCTGTTCTGATTAGTTAACGCGATATCTTTTATCTAATAAGGGTATGCCGCTTTTCTCACGGGTTTGATTCAAGCCATCAAAATAGATCGCTTTGACGGGCAGATCATATCCGGCACTGGCACAAAGAAAGGCCAGCTTATTCGCGTCTGTCGGCTCGCCTGTCGCGCCATCTGTATTAAATGAGGCTGTCAGCACATCCCCTTGCTGATCAACGCCCATAAATGTGGCAAATAACTGTTTCACTCCGGCATCCCGTCCTTGCTGAGTAATCAGATATCCACAATAGGTAAAACTCTGTTCAGGATAAGGAAAATCCTGATGTATAAATGAAATTTTCTGCCCTGCCCTCTCCGCTTGAATCATTTTTTCGACAGCCTGTTGCTCATCCATATTCAGCGGCCGCGCCTGAAGCGTGCCTGAAGAAACCATTGCCGTTAACAGGAAAAATAGCGCTCTTTTCATCGTCATTGCTCCAGATTTATTTGCCTTAAGTTTAGCATAATATGACCATTGTCTGGTATTCGGTGTTTTTAGCCTGACGTGATAAAATAGAGTTTGATAAACCATGTAGGAAATTAAGTAATGGTATTGCTTCCTGAAAAAATTGTCGCGCAAGCCGAAGCTTTGTGTCAGCAACGTCAGGTTCGCCTGACTCCTCAGCGCCAGGAAGTACTGCGTCTGATGGCCGTTCATCAGCGGGCGATTAGCGCCTACGATCTACTTGATTTGCTGAGAACCAATGAACCACAAGCCAAACCCCCTACCGTCTACCGTGCGCTGGAGTTTCTTCTGGAACAGGGGTTTATTCATCGCGTCGAATCGACCAACAGCTATGTTGTCTGCCACCATTTCGATCACCCTTCGCACACATCCGCGATGCTAGTTTGTGATCGTTGTGGTGTGGTTTCCGAACAACATGCCGAAGGCGTTGAAGTAATTTTAAGCGAACTGGCACACACATCTGGTTTCGCCTTAACCCACAGCGTGATTGAAGCACACGGGCTATGCAACGCATGTATCACTGCTAAAGCGTGTACCGATCATGAGCATTGCGACCATGATCACAGCATTGAAAACAGTAAAAAACGCTGAAAATACCCGGTTAACGACAAATAAACCAGCTATTATGTCGCCAGTGGTAACGCCATATCAGCCACAGCGTCAAGCCTCTAAGTAAGAGAAATACCGTCATTGCCAGCCATAATCCATGATTGCCTAATACTGGTAATGTACAAAGCGTAAGCGCAAAACCCAGTGCCGCGCAGATCATACTGTTACGCATATCACTGGCACGTGTTGCGCCAACAAACATGCCATCGAGCAGATAACACCAGACGCCACAAAGCGGTAATATCACCTGCCAGGCCAGATAGTGAACAGCCAGCGTTCGCAGCTCTGGCAACGAGGTTAATCGATTAATGATCACCGGCCCGGCAAGGGCATAAACTAACGCAAATGCCACTGCAACCAGCCCTGCCTGGCGGCAGGCTGCATGCCACACAGAAATAAGATGCTGGCTGTCACGACGCCCATAAGCTTCACCAGAACACGATTCAACAGCGTAAGCAAAACCGTCAAGGGCGTAAGCTGTAAAAGTAAGAAACATCAGCAGAATGGCATTAACTGCCACTACCTCACTGCCCAGCTGTGCACCGAACTTCATCAGATAAAAAAAACAGAGTTGTAACAGCAGAGAACGCAAAAAAATATCGCGATTGAGTCGCAACAACGAGGATAGCTCTCCTCGCCAGGCATGTTTTAACTGACTGAGACTGATTCCGCGTTGCAGTAACACCCGCCAGATAATAAAAAAACCGACAAGCAGCGTAGTATATTCCGCAATCACTGTTGCAGCTGCAGCTCCTTCGACTCCCCACCCCAAACCGAAGACGAACAGCACATCGAGGGCTATATTTACTGTATTTCCCACCACCAGCAAGATCACCGGTGCACGAGCATACTGCACCCCCAGCAGCCAGCCCAGTATCACAAGATTGGCTAATGTCGCTGGTGAACTCAGCCAACGAATATTAAGAAATAATAACGCTTGTTGCGCTACATCCTCCTGTGTGCCGACGACTTCCAGTGCCAGCTGACTCAATGGTGTACGGAAGAGAATAAACAACCCTCCCGCAATCAACGCTATCAGTAGAGGCTGTACCAGCGATCTGGCGATAGCCTGACGGTTTCGCGCCCCCCATGCCTGCGCTGTCAAACCGGTAGTACTCATGCGCAAAAACAACAACAACATGAATGCAAAACTGGTTATTGTGGTGCCAATCGCAACACCCGCGAGATAACGCGGGCTATCGAGATGACCAATGATGGCCGTGTCAACAGAACCAAGCAGAGGAACAGTGATGTTCGAGAGAATCATCGGCAGGGCCAGCCGCCAGAGTTGCTTATCTGCCTGTGTCAGCCAGCGCATTACTTGTTCTCATAACACATAAAAATTAAGATCGGGTAGCGCCTTCACCGAAGCAGGCTATATGAGGTACGATAAGTAATTACCAGTCATTGCTGTTACGGATGACGCCAACAGCCAGCCCTTCTATAGAGAAACTCTGCTGACGGAGATCGACCTGGATAGGGGAAAACTCACTATTTTCGGGAAACAATTGTACGGAGCTGCCCTGTTTTTGCAGGCGTTTGACGGTCACTTCATCATCTATGCGCGCCACCACCACTTGTCCATTGCGAACCTCCTGAGTCTTATGCACAGCAAGAAGATCACCATCCATAATACCTATATCTTTCATTGACATACCACTAACCCGAAGCAAAAAGTCGGCAGAAGGTTTGAACAACGTTGCATCAACCGCATAGCGCCCTTCTATATGCTCCTGAGCAAGAATAGGTTCACCGGCAGCAACACGGCCAATCAGCGGCAATCCCTCTTCGGTACTTTCCATCATCAGGCGGATACCCCGTGATGCGCCAGAAACAATCTCAATCACGCCCTTGCGCGCCAGTGCTTTGAGGTGTTCTTCTGCGGCGTTCGGAGAACGAAAACCAAGTTGGGCGGCAATTTCAGCTCGTGTCGGCGGCATGCCGGTATGATTAATATGGTCACGGATCAGATCATAAACCTGCTGCTGCCTTGCTGTTAATGCTTTCATTGCACCCCCTGGTTGTTTATACAGTCAACTGTGAGTATATACAGCTATTTAACGAATGAAAACCTAAATATCACTATAACAATAGGTTATATTGTTAGCGGGTAAACAGGATCATCAGCCAGGTCATTATTGACAGTAAAATTGCCACCAGCACCGCTGCTGAAGCTATATCTTTCGCCCGCCCGGCAAGAGGATGTATCTCGCTACCTATCCGATCCACCACTGCTTCGATGGCGCTATTGATCAGCTCCACAATGATAACCAGCACCACGGAACCGATCAGTAAGATGCGTTCAACCGCCGTCACATCCAGCCAGGCGGTCAATATCGAAAGAAGCAGTAACATCGTCACATCCTGTCGAAATGCGCACTCATACTGCCAGGCAGCACATAGCCCTTTCCACGAATAACCCGCTGCTTTGATGATCCGTTTCAATCCGTGATTGTTACTTGCCATAATACCTGGGTCCTCTGAGATGGTGGAAGGTGTAGCCTGATCAAGTCACTTTCAACAAGCTAACAGATCTTAGCCGCAGTTTCTGCTATGCTGACGCAGCTTTGCTAATAAGAGGCTGCAGATTTCTATGTCAGGTTGGCGTAACTTATATTATAAATTATTGAATTTCCCCTTTAGGCTCTTTGTGAGAAGCAAGGTCATTCCTGCTGATCCGGTAAGCGAGCTGGGTTTAGATACCTCTCTTCCTATTATGTACGTCCTGCCTTACGATTCAAAGGCTGATCTGATGGCACTGCGTGAACAGTGCCGGAAGCAAGGGCTTCCCGATCCCCTCGATCCACTGGAAGTAGAAGGTGTGGTTTTACCCCGTTACGTGTTTATTCATGACGGATCACGTGTTTTTCCCTACTATGTTCCAAATCCTGCTTCAGAAAAATTATTTCACGAATATTTGGACCTTCACCATAGTAATCCGCAACTTGATGTACAAATGGTACCGGTTTCAGTGATGTTTGGTCGGGCTCCGGGCCGTGAGACGCCTGGAGAAGAGCAACCTCATCTACGGATACTCAACGGTATTGAAAAATTCTTTGCCGTCCTGTGGTTAGGTCGGGATAGCTTCGTGCGTTTCTCACAGCCTGTCTCATTGCGCCGGATGGCGACCGAACATGGCACAGATAAAACTATTGCTCAAAAGCTGGCCAGAGTCGCGCGGATCCATTTTGCCCGACAACGCCTTGCAGCGGTCGGCCCTCGACTGCCCGTTCGTCAGGAGTTGTTTAATAGATTGCTGCAATCGAAAGCCATCGCTAAAGCCGTCGAAGATGAAGCACGCAGCAAGAAAATTTCACACGAAAAAGCACAGCAAAACGCTGTTGCGCTGATGGAAGAGATCGCGGCTAACTTCTCTTATGAAATTATCCGTCTTTCCGACAGAGTCATCGGCTGGACCTGGAGCAAGCTGTATCAGGGGATTAACGTTCATGGTGGCGAACGTGTCAGACAATTAGCGCAGGATGGTCATGAAATTGTCTACGTACCCTGCCACCGCAGCCATATGGATTATCTGCTTCTTTCCTATGTGCTCTATCATCAGGGGCTGGTACCACCGCATATCGCTGCGGGAATTAATCTCAATTTCTGGCCAGCAGGCCCAATATTTCGTCGCCTCGGGGCTTTCTTTATTCGCCGTTCATTTAAAGGTAATAAGCTTTATTCAACAGTTTTCCGTGAATATCTCGGCGAACTGTTTACCCGTGGCTACTCTGTAGAATATTTTGTCGAAGGTGGACGTTCACGTACTGGTCGTTTACTCGATCCGAAAACCGGTACACTGACCATGACACTACAGGCGATGCTACGAGGTGGTAACCGCCCGATTACACTGGTGCCAATTTATATTGGTTATGAGCATGTGATGGAGGTTGCCACCTACGCCAAAGAGCTCCGTGGTGCTGCAAAAGAGAAAGAGGGCTTTGGCCAAATGGTGCGCGGGCTGCGCAAGCTACGTAACCTCGGACAGGGTTATGTTAACTTTGGTGAACCCTTGCCGCTCATTAACTACCTCAATGCTGAAGTACCTGAGTGGCGTGATGCCATCGACCCGATTGAAGCACAACGTCCAGGGTGGCTGACACCCACTGTTAATGATATTGCCAAACGTGTCATGGTAAGAATAAACAGCGCGGCAGCAGCGAATGCGATGAATCTTTGCGTAACGGCCTTGCTTGCTTCGCGTCAGCTCTCTCTGACGCGCGAACAGCTTAGCGAACAATTAGCCTGTTATCTGCAGTTACTGCGTAACGTTCCTTACTCATCAGAGAGTACCGTGCCTGATTCAACGGCTGAAGCGTTGATCGAACATGCTATCAACATGAATAAGTTTGATATCCGGCAGGATACCATCGGTGAAATTATTGTGCTGCCGGCAGAGCAAGCCGTGCTGATGACCTACTACCGCAATAATATCCATCATCTGCTGGTCATGCCGTCATTGATCGCTGCGATTTTGATACCACATCCGCGACTGCATAAAGATGAACTGGTAGAGCAAATTCTTGTCATCTATCCGATGCTCAAGCGAGAGCTCTTTCTGCGTTGGGATAAGACGGAGCTGGCCGAGTTAACTGAAGCATTGGTCAGTGAACTGCATCGTCAGGGTCTGGTAGCGATAGAAGATGATGGCATGCTAATCGCCGCGGCCAACAGTGGCACGTTACAGCTTCTGGCGGCAGGAGTTTGCGACACATTGCAGCGCTATGCGATCACATTCTCTATCCTGCGAGCCAACCCTGCTATCAATCGGGGAACACTGGAGAAAGAGAGTCGAACTCTGGCTCAGCGACTCTCTGTATTGCATGGCATCAATGCACCGGAATTTTTCGATAAGGCGGTCTTCTCATCACTGGTACTCACCTTGCGCGATGAAGGTTATATCAGTGACAGTGGTGATGCGAATGTTGCTAAAGCTTCGCAAGTGTATCAGATGCTTGCCAGTCTGATTTCTGCAGAGATTAGCGCGACAATCGAAAGTGCCAGTGAACCGGAGTAGCTCGCGGCTTACCCCGATAAACCGCCCTTACGGGCGGTTTAATCATCAGGTTCAGTAGCCCCGGGCCGATCCCGCCGGACGCCGTACGTCATTCGCGCCGTAAAGGTAGCCTTCTCTTATCTTCCCGGATACAGCTCCATCATTACCCGAACTGGCAGCAGTGACATTCGCCTTACCCGGCAAACCAACCAGAATCAACTCTGCCGCTCCCCAGGGGGTTTGCTCAACCATCTGGTATCCCATATTTTTCAGCAATGGTAATGTGTCAGGTGACAGACCGCGCTGCTCATAGTACACCACATCAGGCAACCACTGCTGATGGATACGTGGCGCATTCACTGCTTCCTGTGGCGTCATGCCATGGTCGATAATGTTTAACGCTGCCTGCAATGTAATCGTGATAATACGCGAACCGCCGGGTGAACCCAGCACCAGATAAATTTTACCGTCTTTAGTCACCAGCGTCGGACTCATCGAAGAGAGTGGTCGTTTACCTGGGTGAATACTGTTTGCCGTACCCTGCACTAAACCATAAAGATTTTTTTCGCCCACTTTGGTGGTGAAATCATCCATTTCATCATTCAGGAAGAAGCCCGTGCCTGGTGCCATCACCACGGCACCAAAGCGCCCGTTTACCGTATAGGTAGTAGAAACAGCGTTGCCCTGTGAATCGACGATGGAATAGTGTGTCGTCTCCGGTTTTTCGTGAACCCCTACACCAGGTTGAACATCAACCGATGGTGTCGCTTTATCTGGCTGAATTTCACTGCGGATCTTCTCAGCATAAGATTTACTCAATAGTCGATCGAGAGGATTACTGACAAAAGCGGGGTCACCAAGATAGGTGTTTCTGTCCATATACGCATGGCGCATTGCTTCAGCCATGGTGTGCACTGCGGCGGCAGAATTGAAGCCCATCGCTTTAAGGTCGTACCCTTCAAGAATATTCAGTGTTTCACACAATGTCACGCCACCTGAACTCGGGGGTGGTGCAGAGACAAATTGGTAACCGCGATAAGTACAGGTGACTGGTTTTGCCTCAGTAATATGATAATCAGCAAAATCTTTTGCCGTAATAATTCCACCGCCCTGCTTTGCCGCCTGCGCAACACGTTGCGGAATCTCTCCTTTATAAAAAGCATCTGTTCCCTGTGCCGCAATTTTTTTCAATGTTTTGGCTAAATCTTTTTGGATCAGTTTGTCACCTGGCTGCAGGGGGGAACCATCCTGACGCAGAAAAATTTTCGCGACAGTCGGATCGTCGCGGAACCGTGTCACGGTAGTGTCGAGGATATCCGTATCTGCTCGTGTTAACACAAAACCCTGCTCGGCTAACTTAATCGCCGGGGCCATCACCTGCTGGCGCGAGAGTTTGCCGTAACTCACCCTGGCATGTTCCAGCCCCATCACTGTGCCGGGAACACCGATAGCCAGCCAACCATACAAACTGGCCCCCTTCTTAACATTGCCCTGACTATCAAGATACATATTGGCACTGGCGGCACCTGGTGCGGTTTCACGAAAATTGATAAATGTGTCCTTACCATCAGCCAGGTGGATAACCATAAAACCACCACCACCAATGTTACCGCAACACGGGTTAACTACCGCCTGGGCATAACCTACTGCCACCGCGGCATCAATCGCGTTACCGCCCATTTTCAAGATATCCACACCCACTTTTGAAGCAAGATCCTGCGAGGTCACCACCATCCCATTTTTAGCTTCTACCGCCGGTTCCGTTGCCGCGTGCAGCGTTCCGTTTACCAGTAAAGCAATGAGTGGCACTAGTTTAAAAACTTTTTTATACATGCATTATCCTCGCATCATGACAGTAATTTCACACAAAGAGTTTTATCTCAACAGCAGACTTGTGTACGGTGGACTGAAGTGTAAAGCAGTGTATTTTCGTTTACACATAGGTATTTATTATCACGTACAGAAGAGGAATCAATATCTCAGTATTGAAATATTATTTAAGCCTCAGTGTTTGTCTCAACAGAATCTGCTTTAGCAGGCACTCAGTGGCGTAAAGTTTGAGATACAACAGTCAGCGGATATAACTTATCGCAATACCAGCAAAAATAATAAATCCGACATAATTATTATTAAGAAAGGCCTTGAAACAGAGGCTACGCTCACGATGGTTAATCATTTTTTGCTGCCAGAGGAAAAATAACCCGGCAATAAACAGAGAACAAAAATAATACTCATTCAATGCAAGCAGGTAACCGACAGCAATTAACACAATTAAGGTCAGTAACTGTAATAAACCAATGATGTGTCGATCAGCGCGGCCAAATGCTATTGCTGTCGACTTAACGCCAATTTTTAAATCATCATCGCGGTCGACCATAGCATATTCGGTATCATAAGCTACCGTCCAGCACAGATTGGCGAAAAAAAGTAACCAGCAAGCCAAAGGCAGAGCTTCGCTGACTGCCGCCCACGCCATGGGTATCGCCCAGCCAAAAGCCGCACCAAGCACCACCTGAGGATAATGGGTATGGCGCTTCATAAAGGGGTATACCCATGCCAGCGCCAGCGCAATAACAGAAAGTGCAATTGTCAGTCTGTTCAGCATCAGCACCAGCATAAATGCACAAAGCACCAGCACAACGAACAACCCTTTCGCCTCTTTCCCTGAGACTCGCCCGGCAGCTAATGGTCTGGATTGTGTGCGTTTGACATGGCCATCTATTTTTCTGTCAGCATAATCGTTGACCACACAACCCGCAGCCCGCATGACAAAAACACCACAAATAAACACCAGTAAAATGCCCGCTGGCGGTATGCCCTGGGCTGCCAGCCACAAAGCCCACAGTGTTGGCCAGAGCAATAGCAATGAGCCAATAGGTCTGTCGAGGCGCATCAACTGCCCCCAGGCCTTCACCCGCTCAACGAAAAGTCTGTTGCTCATTTCCCGCACCTCCTGAAAGATTGATAAAGTGGCGCATCAGCAAGAAACAGTTCTGTCAGTAGCAAAGGTTTACCACTCAACTGCAGGCCAGAACGCCTTCCCCATAGCTCACCGCTACATCCCGGCTTAATAAAATCCCGGATTAACGAAGGGGAAGTAAACAGATAATGCCCCAAAGGCTGATTGCCTAATTGCAGCAATGCCCGCTCGTCTCCGGTCAATGTTGATTCTGGTAACACAGTACGTCCAGCCAGCCAGGGACACTCATCACCGTATAAAATCACTTCACGTTGCCAGTAAAGCGCATCGACAGGCAGAAAATTCAACTCATCACCAGACAATGCTTCGTATGGGATCATCCCCTCCGTAATGACCTCAACATGAATATGCTGGCAGTAGCCTGCCAGACGCTGAGTCATAGAACTTTCCGTCATTAACCAGTCCAACACCCATGAAGAAGGGCGCAGTGATGCATCTGATAACCAATGCATAGCCTTAAGCTTCGTCAACGCAGCGCGAGGCATCGTCCCCCCAATGAAAAATAGCCCGTAAAAAGAAAAACACCGGGGCATCGATTGCAGGATAATTACGCCTCACAACCAGACCAACCCGGTTTATCATGATGTTCACTCGCGCTTCAGCCGATTACTGTTTGCCAGCCATAGCGTAATGACCAATATCAGAATAGCAATAGCATAAGCTAACGTATCGAAAGGGTTTTTATGATCAACGATAATCAAACGGATGATCGCAGTGATGCCAATATAGATGAAATAGCGTAGGGGGAAATGGTAGCCAGTCTGAAAATACTTCACGATCAAAGCAATGAATTCAAAATAGAGAAAGTAAATGACAATGCCTTCAATCAACAAATAGGATGACGTTTCTCCTCCAGTGTTGAACAGCACATTAGCTAAATGCAGTGTCTCTTTTCCAAGGAAAACTGTCAGAATCCCGGCCAAAATAATCAGGCCAACATTAAGCACCATCTGTAACAACCAGGCGATGCTCGTTGCATTAATCCCTCTCCCGTTTTTCATTGCCGGTAAACTCTTCACGTCAGTTAAAAATAGTAAAAACGGCCTGTTGAGTACTGACCAGACCGTTTTGCGGCGCTTTTTCATCGCAGCAGACAATTCCTCAGTGGCCTGTCTGCTGAACAATCATCAATTACGCCATTGTTTATAGCAGTTAATGAGCCCGTTAGTCGAACTATCGTGACTATTCACGTCACTGTTGTCTGTCAGTTCAGGAAGAATACGGTTCGCTAACTGTTTACCGAGCTCTACTCCCCACTGGTCAAAAGAGTAGATATTCAGTATTGCCCCCTGGGTAAAAATTTTATGCTCATATAACGCAATCAGGCTACCTAATGTAAACGGCGTCATTTCACGTATTAAAATAGAGTTTGTCGGGCGGTTGCCCTCAAAGACTTTAAACGGTACAACGTCTGCAACCGAGGCTGGATCATGCCCCGCGTCAGCAAACTCTTTGATGACAGCTTCGCGCGATTTTCCAAATGTCAGCGCTTCTGTCTGGGCAAAGAAATTTGACAACAGTTTCATATGATGATCACCCACTTTATTGTGGCTGATCGCCGGGGCGATAAAATCACAGGGGATCAGCTTGGTACCCTGATGAATCAGCTGGTAAAAAGCATGCTGCCCATTGGTACCCGGCTCCCCCCAAATTACAGGACCTGTCTGGTAAGTGGTCACTTCACCATTACGATCGACATATTTACCATTTGATTCCATATTGCCTTGCTGGAAATAGGCCGCAAAACGGTGCATGTACTGATCGTAGGGTAAAATAGCCTCAGTCTCAGCACCGAAGAAGTTGTTATACCACAAGCCAATCAGAGCCAGGGTGACAGGCAAGTTTTCATCCATAGGCGCTGTGGCAAAGTGACGATCCATCGCATGGGCGCCACTTAATAACTGCTCAAAATGGTCAAAGCCAATCGACAATACAATCGACAAGCCGATCGCTGACCATAATGAATAACGGCCTCCGACCCAATCCCAAAACTCAAACATATTGTCAGTATCAATACCAAACTCACTGACCGCAGGCGCATTGGTTGATAATGCGGCAAAATGTTTGGCTACATGATCACTTTCCTTCGCGGCGGCCAAAAACCAGTCTCTCGCGCTATGGGCATTAGTCATGGTTTCCTGGGTGGTGAAGGTTTTAGAAGCCACAAGGAAGAGTGTCGTTTCCGGATTGAGTGGTTTAAGCGTTTCAGTAATATGCGTACCGTCCACATTAGAGACAAAGTGCATATTGAGGTGATTTTTATAAGGCCGTAAGGCCTCTGTAACCATGTAAGGACCCAGATCTGATCCTCCGATACCGATATTAACCACATCGGTAATCGGCTTTCCGGTATAGCCTTTCCAGCTCCCACTGATGATACGCTCAGAGAAATGCTTCATTTTTTGCAACACAGCGTTCACTTCTGGCATTACATCCTGACCATCCACCTCGATCGGTGTATTGGCGCGGTTGCGAAGTGCAATATGAAGTACCGCGCGATCTTCAGTTTTATTGATTTTTTCCCCGGCAAACATCGCCCTGATGGCTCCATCAAGATCGGTTTCCTGAGCCAGTGCGCGCAGTTTATCCAGCGTCGCACGGGTGATACGATTTTTGGAAAAATCCACCAGCATATCTTCGCTGAAAGTGGCAGAGAACGCAGAAAAACGCTGACTATCAGCCTCAAACAGTTCAGCCAGCGTCACATCTTTCATCTCTTCAAAATGGTGCTGCAATGCCTGCCATGCGGCAGTTTGTGTCGGATTGATATTTTTCATAGCAACGGACTCTTTATGATTTATGAAACAGGTAACGGAAGAAACATGGCACAGAGAGCTACTCCGGTAACTCCAGCTGATACCTGTCTAATCCATAAAATTAGCGCTCTCCGGGTGCATTCCGCCAGGGAAAAATGGCCGCACAGTTCTGCACACTATGCCGTGATTGTACCACGGCATCAATCTCGGATCTGTTGTCTGTCAGACAAAGGCACACAGGTAAATCAAAGTCGTAGCAAAAAAAACAGGATTCGTCACAACAAGCATTGACAGTCAGAAGATAACCCGTTATTTGTACATCGCTTATTACATATTTACAGAAGAGGCGCGTCATCCAGGCAGTGTGTTGGAGGAACCGAATCCGCAGAAAACACATCAGGGGGAGTGACGCCGAGATGAGTAAGCACACGGAGTGATGCTCATCGGCTGCAGAGGCTGAATCCTCTGGGCTGTCGCCCGACGTTCCCCTATGAAAGTGGAACGCCATAAGGTGGAGCGCTTCTGGGTGACCCTTCAGCCCTGTTATTGGTCAACCCATCCTGCGCTTTCCTTGTGTGCCCGGATCGAATAACGAAACCTGACACGAGGTATGTCAAGATGTCTTCATCTCCTATTGTGGCAAAATTTGGTGGCACCAGTGTCGCAGACTACGGCGCCATGAGCCGCAGTGCTGACGTTGTGCTCGCTAATCCTGATGTCAAACTGGTGGTACTCTCTGCCTCTGCAGGGGTGACAAATTTACTGGTTACTCTTGCCGAAGGCGTAGATACGCTGCAGCGCAGCCAGTTACTCGATGAACTTCGTCGCATTCAGTACGCCATCATCGATGATCTCGCGCAGTCAGATGTTATCCGTGATGAGATCAACCGGTTACTCGATAACATCGCTATGCTTTCTGAAGGGGCGGCCCTGGCGACCTCTACCGCTCTCACTGATGAGCTGGTCAGCCATGGCGAATTAATGTCGACTTTATTGTTCGTGGAGGTATTACGCCAGCGCGGAACCACTGTGCAATGGTTCGATGTCCGCAAAGTCATGCGTACCAACGATCGTTTTGGCCGGGCGGAACCCGATGTTGTCATACTAAGTGAACTGGTCAGTTCGCAACTGGCTCCGCATCTTGCTGATGCTATTGTGGTCACGCAAGGTTTTATCGGTAGTGAAGAGAAGGGTCGAACCACAACACTGGGACGCGGAGGAAGCGATTACAGTGCGGCGCTGTTGGGTGAGGCCCTTCAGGCACAGCGCATTGATATCTGGACCGATGTGCCAGGTATTTACACCACCGATCCGCGTATCGTGCCGCAAGCCCGTCGTATTGACGAAATCACGTTTGAAGAAGCTGCCGAAATGGCAACCTTTGGTGCCAAAATACTCCATCCGGCCACTTTACTCCCCGCGGTACGCAGTGGTATCCCGGTTTTTGTCGGTTCCAGTAAAGCTCCGGAGCAGGGGGGAACGCTGGTATATGGTAAAACCGAGCACCCACCGCTTTTTCGCGCTTTAGCATTACGCCGTAAGCAGACCCTGCTTACCCTGCACAGTCTGAATATGCTGCATTCGCGTGGCTTTCTGGCAGAGGTATTTAATATACTTGCCCGTCATCATATTTCAGTCGATCTGATCACCACATCTGAAGTCAGTGTTGCTCTGACACTGGATACCACCGGATCGACCTCAACAGGTGACAGTTTACCGACACAGGGCCTACTGACCGAACTCTCATCTCTCTGCCGGGTAGAAGTAGAAGAGAACCTGGCGCTGGTCGCACTCATTGGTAACCAGCTTTCTACTGCATGTGGCGTCGGGAAAAGCGTGTTCGGTGTGCTGGAGCCTTTCCGTTTACGCTTGATTTGCTACGGCGCAAGTAGTCATAATCTCTGCTTCCTGGTGCCCACTCAGGACGCAGAGAATGTGGTACGCTCACTACACCAACATCTCTTCGAATAATACACAGCGATCAACGGTGTTGCTGTATAACGAGGGGACCTCACGCTGAGGTTCCCTTGTTTTATCTCATGCTAAGAACTTTACCGATGCACTTTTTCGTGTTCTATCACTACAGGAACGTTATTCATGCTTGCCACCCTGACACGTCTGTTTCCACTTTGGGCTATTTTGCTCTCTGTTGTTGCCTGGTATACACCCGCGCCATTTCTGACCATTGGCCCCTGGGTAAGCACTCTGCTGATGTTGATTATATTTGCCATGGGAGTCACGCTGCATATTAACGACTTCAAACGCGTACTCACCCGCCCGGCCCCGGTGATCGCCGGGACATTTCTGCACTACCTGGTCATGCCACTTGCCGCCTGGGGATTAGCTAAATTGTTCGGAATGCCAGCCGACCTTGCTGCCGGTATGATTCTGGTCGGCAGTGTTGCCAGCGGTACAGCGTCTAATGTCATGATCTATCTTGCAAAAGGGGATGTGGCACTTTCAGTGACAATTTCATCGGTCTCGGCACTGGTAGGCGTTATTGCCACCCCACTACTGACCCGTTTCTACGTCGACGCACACATTCAGGTTGATGTGGCAGGGATGCTCTGGAGTATCATCAAAATTGTCGTTATTCCGATTACTCTCGGCCTGATAGTCCACCATCTGTTTACTTCACTGGTGCGTCGAATAGAACCCTATCTGCCGATATTCTCTATTATCTGTATTCTTCTGATCATCAGCACGGTGGTCGCCGGCAGCCAAAGCTTCATCAGCTCAGTTGGTTTGATGGTAATCACAGCGGTGATCCTGCACAACGCAATTGGGCTATTTGCAGGCTACTGGGGCGGGAAATTGTTTGGTTTCGACGAATCGACCTGCCGGACGCTGGCTTTAGAAGTTGGCATGCAGAATTCAGGACTTGCAGCCACATTAGGTAAACTCTATTTTTCACCGCTGGCAGCACTGCCTGGGGCGCTGTTCTCAGTCTGGCATAATCTGTCAGGTTCACTATTGGCGGGCTACTGGTCTGGAAAATCTCTCAATAAACAGAAGTAATTGGCAAGATGTGGCCCCTGATTTGGGGCCACAAGGGGAGTATGAACACCGAAAAATGTAAGTAACCACTTACATTCCGTTAATATTAAACATACCGGCTATTCTGGATCGTAGCCTAAATTAGGTGCCAGCCAGCGCTCCACCTCGCTGAGGGTCATACCTTTACGTTGTGCATAGTCTTCAATCTGATCACGTTGTAACTGGGCTACCGCGAAATACTTGCTTTGCGGATGACTGAAGTACCACCCTGATACAGATGCGCCGGGCCACATTGCAAAAGACTCAGTCAGTTTCATCCCTGTGTGTTTTTCTACATCAAGCAAATGCCAGATAGTGGCTTTTTCGGTATGTTCAGGACATGCCGGATACCCTGGCGCCGGGCGAATGCCCTGGTAATTTTCACGAATCAGTTCATCGTTGCTGAGATTCTCATTCGCCGCATAACCCATAACGTTGTTCTCACCTTTTTATGCAAATACTCAGCAAAGGCCTCCGCCAGACGGTCTGCCAGCGCTTTCAGCATGATTTTATTGTAATCATCGTTATTCTGTTCATACGCCTGCGCCAGAGTGTCTTCTTCCAGTCCCCCAGTCACAGCGAACGCGCCCAGATAATCCGCTTTACCGGAAGTGATCGGTGCGACAAAATCAGCCAGACAGTAATTGGCAAACTCTTTTTTCTCGGTCTGCTGACGTAAGTGATGGCTTACTGCCAGAATATCGCTACGCTGCTCATCACGATAAATAACAATGTCATCTCCCTGGCGATTCGCCGGGAATATCCCCACCACCCCGCGTGGCGTAAGCGCTCGCTGTCGATGCAGTTGATCAAGCAGCGCATTGGCATCGCTAAAAAGGCGCTGAGCCTCTTCACCCACCACATCATCCTGCAGAATTCTCGGATATTTACCCGCCAGTGACCAGGTCATAAAAAAGGGTGTCCAGTCGATGTAAGGACGTAACATCGCAATGTCAGCACTCACTTCCTCTACACCACAGAAAACCGGGCATGGTGGCTGATAGTTCTGCCAGTCAGTGGGTAAGCTATTGTCTCTGGCAACAGCCAGCGGTACGGGGGGAGTGCGTGGCTTTTTACGCGCGTATTGTATGCGAACGGTTTCGTATTCGCGTCGCGTGCGTGCCACAAAATCATCACGCTGGCCTGAGGAGAGTAAAGCAGAGACGACACCAACGGTACGCGAGGCATTTTGTACATAAACCGTTGGCCCGGCATAGTTTTGCTCTATTTTTACTGCTGTATGGGCTTTTGACGTTGTGGCGCCGCCAATCAATAACGGTACAGTGAATCCCTGCCGCTGCATCTCTTTAGCAACGTGTACCATCTCGTCGAGTGATGGCGTAATCAGTCCTGATAAACCGATAATATCCGCCTGATGTTCAACAGCAGCCTGCAATATCTTTTCACACGGTACCATTACGCCCAGATCAATGATCTCATAGTTATTGCACTGCAACACCACACCGACAATATTTTTACCTATATCGTGAACATCGCCTTTCACTGTTGCCAGAATAATCCTGCCATTTGAACTCCCTCCCTGCTTACTGGCTTCAATATAGGGTTCAAGATAAGCCACAGCCTGCTTCATCACCCTTGCAGACTTTACAACCTGGGGGAGAAACATCTTCCCTTCGCCAAACAGGTCACCGACCACATTCATTCCTGCCATCAAAGGTCCTTCGATGACCTCTATAGGGCGTGTGGCCTGTAGACGTGCTGCTTCAGTATCCGATTCGATGAATTCGGTAATTCCCTTCACCAGAGCATATTCAAGACGCTTCTCAACCGGCCAGCTGCGCCATTCAGCTTGTTGCTGGCGGTTATCATCTTCTGATTTACCGCCACGGTAAGCTTCAGCACAAGCCAGCAAACGTTCAGTGCTGTCTGAACGGCGGTTGAGAATCACATCCTCCACCGCCTCTTTCAATGCCGGATCAACATCATCATAAATAGCCAGCTGGCCCGCGTTGACGATACCCATATCCATGCCATTGCGGATCGCGTAAAAAAGAAATACAGCGTGAATAGCTTCGCGGACGGGCTCGTTCCCGCGAAAAGAGAATGACACATTAGATACCCCACCTGAGATCATGGCGTGGGGAAGCTCACGTTTGATATCGTCACAAGCGCCAATGAAATCCACTGCATAATTGTTATGCTCTTCGATTCCCGTGGCCACAGCAAAGATGTTCGGGTCAAAGATGATATCTTCCGGAGGGAAACCAATTTGTTCAGTCAACAGATGATAAGCACGGCGACAAATCTCAATTTTTCTTTCGCGGGTATCGGCCTGTCCCGTTTCATCGAAAGCCATCACCACCATGGCAGCACCATAGCGACGAATCGTCCGGGCATGTTCAAGGAACAGCGCCTCGCCTTCTTTCATCGAGATAGAGTTAACGATGCCTTTGCCCTGGATACACTGCAATCCTTTTTCAATCACCGCCCATTTCGATGAGTCGATCATCACCGGTACCCGGGCAATATCAGGCTCACCTGCGATCAGATTGAGAAAACGCACCATGGCTGCCTCAGCATCGAGCATCCCCTCATCCATATTGATATCGATAATCTGAGCACCACTCTCTACCTGCTGCAGCGCAACATCCAGCGCCTCGTTATATTTTTCCTCTTTGATTAATCGCTTAAATTTGGCTGAACCGGTAACGTTAGTACGCTCACCAATATTCACAAACAGTGTATCCTGACCAATATTCAGCGGCTCCAACCCTGATAATCGACAGGACACGGGTAACACCGGTAGGGCTCGCGGCGCTACCCCCTCTACGACAGCGGCCATGGCAGCAATATGCTCGGGCGTGGTGCCACAGCAGCCACCAACGATATTTAAAAAACCCGCACGAGTCCACTCGCCTATTTGTTCAGCCATCGCGTTGGCATCAAGATCGTATTCGCCAAAAGCGTTAGGTAATCCTGCGTTGGGATGAGCGGCCACATAACCTTCGGATATGCGTGACAGTTCCGCAATATAAGGACGCAACTCATCGGGCCCTAAGGCACAGTTAAGTCCGAATGATAATGGCTCAGCATGGCGCAACGCATTATAAAAAGCTTCGGTTGTTTGTCCTGATAAGGTTCGTCCCGAAGCATCAGTGATCGTTCCCGAGATCATCAACAGTAACGTCACTCCCATCGCATCAAACTCGCTTTTGACGGCGTAAATAGCAGCTTTAGCGTTCAGCGTGTCAAAAACTGTTTCAATCATGATGATGTCGACACCACCCGTAATCAATGCATGGACAGACTCGCGATAAGCCTCAACCAGCTGCATAAAAGTGATGTTACGATAAGCGGGATCATTCACATCAGGTGAAAAAGAGCAGGTTCGGTTCGTTGGCCCCAGTACACCAGCAACAAAACGCGGCTTATGTGGTGTTTTTGCACTCCACTCATCTGCGGCTATACGGGCCAGTTTGGCCGCAGCAAAATTAATTTCTGCAGACAGACTCTCCATATGATAGTCCGCCATCGCAATACGCGTGGCGTTGAAGGTGTTGGTTTCAAGGATATCTGCACCGGCCGCGAGGTAACTGTGGTGAATTTCACTGATCACATCAGGACGCGTTAATACCAGCAGATCATTATTCCCTTTCAGATCACTCTGCCAGCCAGCAAATCGGGTACCTCTAAAATCAGCCTCATCCAATCGATAGCTCTGGATCATCGTTCCCATCGCGCCATCCAGTAACATGATCCGTTTTACCAGCTGCTGCTCCAGCGCAGTTACTCTGTCCACTCTGCTATCCTCATTAACACCCATTATTCAGCCAGATAAGCTTAATCGCACCACACCCGACCACAAGCAACGCTATGTGCGGCAGGTACAGTATCTGCTCATTCGAGGGTCGGATTCATTGACCTAAGATCAAATGGTGTAATTTGATAAACAAAATAATTCAGCCAGTTGGAAAATAATAAATTACCGTGACTACGCCAACTGGCACAGGGCGTCAGTGCAGGATTATTCTGAGGGTAGTAATGATGAGGAATCTCAGGACTCAATCCTGCCTGCAGATCGCGCTGATATTCTCCTGCCAGCGTCAGTGCATCATATTCAGGATGACCCGTGACAAACGCCAGACGTTTATCTTTACTGGCAAATAAATATGCACCAGCCTGATCAGACTCTGCGAGAAGATCCAAATCCGTGTGGTCACGCAGTATCTGCGTCGGAAAATCAGCATAGCGTGAATGAGGTGCCAGAAAACTATCATCAAACCCACGGGTCAGAAGTGCATGTGGGTCCAGTGTCTGGTGTGTATAGACTCCTGATAGTTTTGTTTCCCGGGTCAACTTGGGAATACCATATAAAATATTCAAGGCCGCCTGAACGGCCCAGCAAACAAACAATGTCGAAGTGACATGCTCTTTAGCCCAGTGGAGTACACGCTGAATTTGCGGCCAGTACGCTACGTCATTAAAATCAACCAATCCCAGAGGGGCACCTGTCACAATTAGCCCATCAAAATTCTGTGATTCAATCTCATCAAAATTACAGTAAAAATTATTCAGATGTTCAGTTGGCGTATTACGCGACTCTCGCGAATCGATACGCAGCAACTGAATATCTACCTGTAATGGAGAGTTGGATAACAAACGCAAAAACTGATTCTCAGTTTCTATTTTTTTTGGCATCAGATTAAGGATCAGTACTTTCAACGGACGTATTTCCTGGCCTGTTGCGCGGGATGCTGTCATCACAAACACATTTTCTTCGCGTAAAAAACTGACCGCTGGCAACTCATCCTGTACTCGAATCGGCATAACCTTATTACCTCAAAGCATACGTTTAAACGTTTAGACATCCAGACAGCTAAAGATAACGATAAACTCGGCTTATGTCGAGAGCGGTGAAGATAAGGTGAAAAAATTTCATTCACATCGCCTCGCAGGCCATGATGTGATCAAATACTAAACAGCAATTCTGTTCTTCCGGTGAAAAACGTGATGCCTCTTTACAAATCATTCACCAGATTAGCAGGCAATATGGCTGAATCAGAAAGCAGCCAGGCCATGTCTGGGATGAAGCAAAGCAGAACGAGAAATCAGGAAAGAGGATTGAAAGCGTTCACACAGAAGAGCAACGACTGCTTTACATAGTGTATTGATAGTCAAAACGTCAGAAATGTAAAAAGCCCTGCACAATAGTGCAGGGCTTTCTGTTTGATGCCTGGCAGTTCCCTACTCTCGCATGGGGAGACCCCACACTACCATCGGCGCTACGGCGTTTCACTTCTGAGTTCGGCATGGGGTCAGGTGGGACCACCGCGCTACTGCCGCCAGGCAAATTCTTGATGCGGAAACAATTCGTTTCTGCTGAAAGTTTTAAGTGGGAAATAAACCAAAATTACTTATTACCCAATATAATACTTATACTTCTGTTACAGATAAAATTTGTATTAATTATTTTTCTATCTTCTGTAACACAAAACCCTTAACTTAAGGATCCTGATACTAAATTGATGCCTGGCAGTTCCCTACTCTCGCATGGGGAGACCCCACACTACCATCAGCGCTACGGCGTTTCACTTCTGAGTTCGGCATGGGGTCAGGTGGGACCACCGCGCTACTGCCGCCAGGCAAATTCTTGGTGCCAGAAACAAATCTTTTGCACTGCTGCTGCGTTGGCTGCTATCGCGATGTTCAGTCACATACCAGCGTATGCTCCTTCTCATCGTCTCGGTTGCCGCCTTGCTTCAGCACAAAATCTTTCGTTTCCGCTAAATTTTTCTAATCCGCTAAATTTTTCTAAAATCCGGTGAATCAAGCTGAAAATTCTGTCTCTCTAAACGCCTCTGGCGTTGTAAGGTTAAGCCTCTCGGGTCATTAGTACCGGTTAGCTCAACGCATCGCTGCGCTTACACACCCGGCCTATCAACGTCGTCGTCTTCAACGTCCCTTCAGGAAACTTAAAGTCTCAGGGAGAACTCATCTCGAGGCAAGTTTCGCGCTTAGATGCTTTCAGCGCTTATCTTTTCCGCACTTAGCTACCGGGCAATGCAATTGGCATCACAACCCGTACACCAGTGGTGCGTTCACTCCGGTCCTCTCGTACTAGGAGCAACCCCTCTCAGTTCTCCAGCGCCCACGGCAGATAGGGACCGAACTGTCTCACGACGTTCTAAACCCAGCTCGCGTACCACTTTAAACGGCGAACAGCCGTACCCTTGGGACCTACTTCAGCCCCAGGATGTGATGAGCCGACATCGAGGTGCCAAACACCGCCGTCGATATGAACTCTTGGGCGGTATCAGCCTGTTATCCCCGGAGTACCTTTTATCCGTTGAGCGATGGCCCTTCCATTCAGAACCACCGGATCACTATGACCTGCTTTCGCACCTGCTCGAGCCGTCACTCTCGCAGTCAAGCTGGCTTATGCCATTGCACTAACCTCCTGATGTCCGACCAGGATTAGCCAACCTTCGTGCTCCTCCGTTACTCTTTGGGAGGAGACCGCCCCAGTCAAACTACCCACCAGACACTGTCCCCACGCCGGATTACGGCGCCAGGTTAGAACATCAAACATTAAAGGGTGGTATTTCAAGGTCGGCTCCATGCAGACTGGCGTCCGCACTTCAGTGCCTCCCACCTATCCTACACATCAAGGTTCAATGTTCAGTGTCAAGCTGTAGTAAAGGTTCACGGGGTCTTTCCGTCTTGCCGCGGGTACACTGCATCTTCACAGCGAGTTCAATTTCACTGAGTCTCGGGTGGAGACAGCCTGGCCATCATTACGCCATTCGTGCAGGTCGGAACTTACCCGACAAGGAATTTCGCTACCTTAGGACCGTTATAGTTACGGCCGCCGTTTACCGGGGCTTCAATCAAGAGCTTCTCCTTACGGATAACCCCATCAATTAACCTTCCGGCACCGGGCAGGCGTCACACCGTATACGTCCACTTTCGTGTTTGCACAGTGCTGTGTTTTTAATAAACAGTTGCAGCCAGCTGGTATCTTCGACTGGCTTCGGCTCGGGGAGCAAGTCCCTCCACCTACGCACCAGCGTGCCTTCTCCCGAAGTTACGGCACCATTTTGCCTAGTTCCTTCACCCGAGTTCTCTCAAGCGCCTTGGTATTCTCTACCTGACCACCTGTGTCGGTTTGGGGTACGATTTATCGTTACCTGATGCTTAGAGGCTTTTCCTGGAAGCAGGGCATTTGTTACTTCAGTACCGTAGTACCTCGTCATCACGCCTCAGCCTTAGTGCTCCGGATTTACCTGGAACACCAGCCTACACGCTTAAACCGGGACAACCGTCGCCCGGATAACATAGCCTTCTCCGTCCCCCCTTCGCAGTAACAACAAGTACGGGAATATTAACCCGTTTCCCATCGACTACGCCTTTCGGCCTCGCCTTAGGGGTCGACTCACCCTGCCCCGATTAACGTTGGACAGGAACCCTTGGTCTTCCGGCGAGCGGGCTTTTCACCCGCTTTATCGTTACTTATGTCAGCATTCGCACTTCTGATACCTCCAGCAAACCTCACAGTTCACCTTCAACGGCTTACAGAACGCTCCCCTACCCAACAACACATAGTGTCGCTGCCGCAGCTTCGGTGCATGGTTTAGCCCCGTTACATCTTCCGCGCAGGCCGACTCGACCAGTGAGCTATTACGCTTTCTTTAAATGATGGCTGCTTCTAAGCCAACATCCTGGCTGTCTGGGCCTTCCCACATCGTTTCCCACTTAACCATGACTTTGGGACCTTAGCTGGCGGTCTGGGTTGTTTCCCTCTTCACGACGGACGTTAGCACCCGCCGTGTGTCTCCCGTGATAACATTCTTCGGTATTCGTAGTTTGCATCGGGTTGGTAAGCCGGGATGGCCCCCTAGCCGAAACAGTGCTCTACCCCCGAAGATGAGTTCACGAGGCGCTACCTAAATAGCTTTCGGGGAGAACCAGCTATCTCCCGGTTTGATTGGCCTTTCACCCCCAGCCACAAGTCATCCGCTAATTTTTCAACATTAGTCGGTTCGGTCCTCCAGTTAGTGTTACCCAACCTTCAACCTGCCCATGGCTAGATCACCGGGTTTCGGGTCTATACCCTGCAACTTAACGCCCAGTTAAGACTCGGTTTCCCTGCGGCTCCCCTATACGGTTAACCTTGCTACAGAATATAAGTCGCTGACCCATTATACAAAAGGTACGCAGTCACCCAACTAGTAGGCTCCCACTGCTTGTACGTACACGGTTTCAGGTTCTGTTTCACTCCCTCGCCGGGGTTCTTTTCGCCTTTCCCTCACGGTACTGGTTCACTATCGGTCAGTCAGGAGTATTTAGCCTTGGAGGATGGTCCCCCCATATTCAGACAGGATAACACGTGTCCCGCCCTACTCTTCGAACTCACAACAACTGTGCTTTTGTGTACGGGAGTTTCACCCTGTATCCTGCGACTTTCCAGACGCTTCCACTAACACAGCTGATGATGATGGTTCCGGGCTCTTCCCCTTTCGCTCGCCGCTACTCAGGGAATCTCGGTTGATTTCTTTTCCTCGGGGTACTTAGATGTTTCAGTTCCCCCGGTTCGCCTCATGCCACTATGTATTCATGACATGATAGTGCAACGGATTGCACTGGGTTTCCCCATTCGGGTATCGTCGGCTGTTGCGGTTCATATCACCTTACCGACGCTTATCGCAGATTAGCACGCCCTTCATCGCCTCTGACTGCCAGGGCATCCACCGTGTACGCTTAGTCACTTAACCTCACAACCCACAGGCGTTTAACACGCTTGCAGACTGCAAACATTTGAGAGACTCGAACATATCATTACTTCATTCTTATTACGGAGAATGAGAACAATATGTCGTTTCAAATTTTCAGCTTGTTCCGGATTGTTAAAGAGCAAATATCTCAAACACCACTTACCCGCAGGTAAATGCAGTTTTGAGATATTGTGGAGACATCTTTCACCTGTCACCAGGCAGGTGGCGTCCCCTAGGGGATTCGAACCCCTGTTGCCGCCGTGAAAGGGCGGAGTCCTAACCGCTAGACGAAGGGGACACTAAAGTGTCGCGACTTCGCAGCCGTCCTGCTCATTACTTTCTATCAGACAATCTGTGTGAGCACTTCACAAAACCGTATCTTCAGGTAAGGAGGTGATCCAACCGCAGGTTCCCCTACGGTTACCTTGTTACGACTTCACCCCAGTCATGAATCACAAAGTGGTAAGCGCCCTCCCGAAGGTTAAGCTACCTACTTCTTTTGCAACCCACTCCCATGGTGTGACGGGCGGTGTGTACAAGGCCCGGGAACGTATTCACCGTGGCATTCTGATCCACGATTACTAGCGATTCCGACTTCACGGAGTCGAGTTGCAGACTCCGATCCGGACTACGACGCACTTTATGAGGTCCGCTTGCTCTCGCGAGGTCGCTTCTCTTTGTATGCGCCATTGTAGCACGTGTGTAGCCCTGGCCGTAAGGGCCATGATGACTTGACGTCATCCCCACCTTCCTCCGGTTTATCACCGGCAGTCTCCTTTGAGTTCCCGACCGAATCGCTGGCAACAAAGGATAAGGGTTGCGCTCGTTGCGGGACTTAACCCAACATTTCACAACACGAGCTGACGACAGCCATGCAGCACCTGTCTCACAGTTCCCGAAGGCACATTCGCATCTCTGCAAACTTCTGTGGATGTCAAGGCCAGGTAAGGTTCTTCGCGTTGCATCGAATTAAACCACATGCTCCACCGCTTGTGCGGGCCCCCGTCAATTCATTTGAGTTTTAACCTTGCGGCCGTACTCCCCAGGCGGTCGACTTAACGCGTTAGCTCCGGAAGCCACTCCTCAAGGGAACAACCTCCAAGTCGACATCGTTTACAGCGTGGACTACCAGGGTATCTAATCCTGTTTGCTCCCCACGCTTTCGCACCTGAGCGTCAGTCTTCGTCCAGGGGGCCGCCTTCGCCACCGGTATTCCTCCAGATCTCTACGCATTTCACCGCTACACCTGGAATTCTACCCCCTCTACGAGACTCAAGCCTGCCAGTTTCAAATGCAGTTCCCAGGTTAAGCCCGGGGATTTCACATCTGACTTAACAGACCGCCTGCGTGCGCTTTACGCCCAGTAATTCCGATTAACGCTTGCACCCTCCGTATTACCGCGGCTGCTGGCACGGAGTTAGCCGGTGCTTCTTCTGCGGGTAACGTCAATGAATAAGGTTATTAACCTCACTCCCTTCCTCCCCGCTGAAAGTACTTTACAACCCGAAGGCCTTCTTCATACACGCGGCATGGCTGCATCAGGCTTGCGCCCATTGTGCAATATTCCCCACTGCTGCCTCCCGTAGGAGTCTGGACCGTGTCTCAGTTCCAGTGTGGCTGGTCATCCTCTCAGACCAGCTAGGGATCGTCGCCTAGGTGAGCGTTTACCCCACCTACTAGCTAATCCCATCTGGGCACATCCGATGGTGTGAGGCCCGAAGGTCCCCCACTTTAGTCCGAAGACGTTATGCGGTATTAGCCACCGTTTCCAGTAGTTATCCCCCTCCATCGGGCAGTTTCCCAGACATTACTCACCCGTCCGCCACTCGTCACCCAAGAGCAAGCTCTCTGTGCTACCGTTCGACTTGCATGTGTTAGGCCTGCCGCCAGCGTTCAATCTGAGCCATGATCAAACTCTTCAATTAAAAGCTTGATTTGCTTACACTCGGTAAGCGATGCTCGAGAAAAACGTCGTAATGAATTTATTACGTGTTCACTCAAGACTTGATATTTTTTGCATCCGGAGATGCTGATATCAATTCTGTGAGTGCCCACACAGATTGTCTGATAAATTGTTAAAGAGCAGTGCCACAGCGTGTGTGGCGCAGGGTGCAGATACTACGCTTTCCCGCTTCAGAGTCAAGTGATTTATCACTCTGCCTCTCACTTACCGTCAGCTTCCCAGCCTTGTTCCCGGTCAGTGGAGGCGCATTATAGGGAGCTGACGCAGGAAGGCAAGGCCTATTTAATAAAATAGTTACTGTTCGTTCTCTTTTTCAACAACAAGCTTAGCAAAACATACAATCACCAATCACGAATTACAACCTAACTCAATGAATTCATGAGAAAATCTACCAACCTGATTCCAGTCAGTAAATTCGAATTCTTTTGTTTTATCTGTTTCACCGCCGGTGATTCTCATAATCAGCTGAATCATGACTCTGTCGAAAAAAATATAGCGGGGATAGCGTAGTGCGCCCGCAAAAACTGCACAACACTCCGGCTCCCACGGCGTATCCAACAGGAATTTACGGGTATAAACATTGGTTTTAGGGGTGTTTTTACCCGCTTTTCTTGCAGTCAAATTGACTGAATAAAAACCACTTCGCCGCTGCTGTAACTGTGGTAAGTAAGTTTTTACCGCTCTGGCGACTTGCGGGTGAAAATGCCCGTAACGTATCGAAGCTCCTATCAAAACCCGATCGTATTTTTCCCATTCAACGGAAGTGATGTGCAAGATATTGATGACATCACACTCTTGTTTTTCCCTTACAATATTGGCGATATAAGCCGCAATATCACGGGTTTGGCCATCGCGGGTAGAAAAAAGGATCAATGCTTTCATTATCAGGCTACCTTTTTTATTCTCGCCAGAATGTTGGAGTGAACAGCACTAACAGCGTAAAGACCTCAAGTCGACCAAAAAGCATTGTCAGAATCAATATCCACTTGGCTGTGTCATTCATCACTGTAAAGTTATCTGCTACTAAGCCTAATCCTGGACCTAAGTTATTGAGTGTGGCAGCAACCGCTGCGAAGGCAGAGAAATCATCAACCCCCGTGGCAATAATTGCCAGCATACTCAGCAAAAAGACCAGCGCATAAGCCGAAAAAAATCCCCAGACGGCTTCCAGTATCCTTTCAGGTAACGCTCGTTGTCCCAGCTTAATGGTGTAAACCGCATTTGGATGCACCAACCGCTTCAGTTCTCGCGAACCTTGTTTAAACAGCAATAAAATTCTGATGACTTTCAGTCCACCACCTGTCGATCCGGCACAGCCACCGATAAATGCTGAACACAACAGCAGCACAGGCAGAAATAAGGGCCATCGTGCAATGCTATCAGTAGTGAAGCCTGCTGTAGTCGCCATAGATACCACCTGGAAAAACGCCTGATTCAGCGTCTGCAAGGGGGTGGTATAGGTATTATGTAGCCACAGTACCAGAGTACAAATCGCAACCAGTGTCAGTTGCACACCAATAAATATGCGGAATTCGGGATCACGCCAATAAACACGTAATGAGCGCCCACTGATCATGGCGAAATGCAAACCATAATTACAACCAGAGATCAGCAGAAACACTGCAATAATCGTATTGATCGTCGGGCTATTGAAATAGCCAATACTGGCATCATGTGTTGAGAAACCACCAATCGCGATGGTTGAAAAACTGTGACTGATTGCATCAAAAAACGACATCCCGGCAAACCAGAGCGACAACGCACATGCTACGGTGAGTAATACATAGATAAGCCAGAGAGTTTTTGCCGTTTCTGCGATACGTGGCCGCATTTTATTGTCTTTAAGGGGACCCGGCATCTCAGCCCGGTAGAGCTGCATTCCTCCGACGCCCAGTATTGGCAAAATCGCCACTGCCAGTACAATGATCCCCATTCCTCCAAGCCATTGCAGCATCTGACGATAAAATAAAATAGCTTTTGGCAGGCTATCGAGTCCTGTCAGAGTCGTTGCGCCAGTGGTAGTCAGCCCGGAGAATGATTCAAAAAAAGCATCTGTCAGTGATAAGTTTGGGTGTTCGGCGAAAATAAAGGGCATCGCTCCGACACTCCCCAGAACAGTCCAGAACAGCACGACGATTAAAAAGCCTTCCCTGGGCTTAAGCTCTTTCTTTTGCTGACGATTTGGCCACCACAACAGAGATCCTATTAGCAGAGCTAAGAAAAAGGTCTGTGTGAACGCCAGCCCTGCTCCATCACGATAAATTAACGCTACCAAACCAGGTATGATCATGGTGCCGGAAAAGAGAATGACCAGTAGACCAACGATGCGGGTAATGGCGCGAAATTGCATGAAACTGATCCTTTACTGTACGGATTTTTCGGGGTTATCTGGCACAAGTGACAACGTGCCCCGGCTAAAGTCAGCCAATCGTTGGGTAAACTCTGCTACCTGAGCGTAGGGTAATGCCAGATGGAGCGAAACTTGCTGCGCAAATTCACTTTCATGCACCACTCCCTGAAAATGGCTCATCAAACGTTCTACCTCAGCATGTTGCCCATAACTACAGTGCAGCGTGAAATTACGCATCGGGATTTTTTTCTGGCGGGGCAAAGTACGCAATGCTTGCTGCACGCCGCCGCCATAGGCTTTGACTAACCCGCCGGTTCCTAACAATACACCACCAAAATAACGTACAACTACCACACTAATTTCACCAACCTGACTCCCAAGCAGTTGCGCCAGCATAGGTTTTCCTGCAGTCCCTGACGGTTCACCATCATCTGAAAAACCGTAAGCTTGTGAATCATCAGGTGCCCCGGCTATCCATGCCCAGCAGTGATGCCTTGCTACAGGGTGCTCATTTTTTACCTGCTGAACAAAGGCTTTCGCTTCACTGATATCATGCGTATGCGCAACTATCGTGATGAAACGACTCTTCTTAATCTCTTCTGTCACGCTATAGCGTGCCTGGGCAGGTATATCGTAAGCGTCCATTAACTCAGGCTCAAATCCCTTGTCATATTCTCCACGCCTTCCGCATGAATGACGATGTTATCTTCAATCCGAATACCGCCGTAGGGTTTCATCGCCTCAATTCGTGACCAGTTAAAATAGCGTGTAAATGGCCCTTCACGCCAGGGACTGAGCAGCGACTCTATAAAATAGATGCCAGGTTCGATCGTGACGACCATACCAGGCGCCAGCGTTCGGGTACAACGTAACCAGGGATATTGTGTCGGGGGGGGAAGAGAGTCACCACGATCACTCTGCATCAGTCCCGCGACATCGTGCACCTGTAACCCGAGTAAATGCCCCAGACCATGAGGCATGAAAGGACCGGTCAGACCCTGTTCAACGATCGCCTCTTCGCTAATACCTTCAATTATACGGTGCTGAATCAGTAGCTTTGCCAGACGTTGGTGCATTTGTTGATGTAAGTCGCCGTAGGGTAGGCCGATTCGCATTGTTGCAATCAATGCAAGCGTATGGCTGTTCAGGTCAGTTATCAACGAGGCATAATCACTGTTGTCTGCTTGTGCATAGCTGCGGGTAAGATCGGCGGCATATCCGTGATACTCGGCACCGGCGTCAATCAGGAAACTGCGCATAGCCTCCGGAACCTGCTTATCAAGCTGCGTATAGTGTAAAATTGCCGCATGCTCATTCAGTGCAATAATATTACTGTAAGGTACAGTGTCATCACGCTGCTGCGTAGCGCTAAGGTATACACTGTTAATATCGAATTCACTCATGCCTGAGAAAAAAGCGCTTTTTGCCGCATTATGGCCTTTTACCGCAATTTTCTGCGCTTCACGCATGCAGTGCAGTTCATATTCGGTTTTATATCCACGATGATAATTGAGATAATCCCGCATGATTGCCGGATTAATATTAACAGCTGACAGGCCCAACTCACCGGCAAACGACACACTGGGACCAATGTACGCAAGATTGTCCCTGCTGGCAGGTAACAGTCGTTGAATATCATGAACATCCGGGAAAGGGATGATCTCAACTTCATCTGTCCAAAAACTGTTCGGTAAGGGTTCGACTTTATGCCAATAATCGACCGGGGAATAAAACCACAGTTTTGGCTTATTAACTCCGTCTATCCACAGCCAGCAATTGGCGACACTGACGAGTGGCACCCATGCTTTAAAATGAGGATTAACTTTGAAGGGATAATGGTGGTCATCGAAAAAGACTGTCAACAATTCGCCAGAATGGATCAGCATGGCGTCGAGTGCACAACGCGCCAGAATTTCGCTGGCGCGCCCTTGTAACGTATCTAAGTGCGTTTGATACAACGCAGTTAACGACCCCATTATCACTCTCCGTTAATTGTTTTTCGACTTTATCAGTAGATCAGACAAAAGCAAATGCATCGCTGAACATCTGTTCACGCTGTGCCTGACATTCTTCACAGAATTTTTCACGTGCAAGTTTAGCCATCTCGAAACGTCCGGCAATATAGATATCATAGGGGCTAAGGTCAGGGAAATCGGCGATGACAGCGCTTAATACCGTGCCCTGTCGTCCACGCCATGCTGCATCAGATTCCTCAACCACCGGTACTACGGTGAAATTGGCATGTTTTTCTGCCAGTTGATTCAGTTCTTCCAGATCATAAAGATGTTGTGACTCACGCCCCCCCCAATACAGGGTAATCTCCCGGTCCGGCTGTTGTCGCAAAGCGGTAAATAAAATTGAGCGTGCGTAAGAGAAGCCCGTTCCTCCGGCAATCAGGATTATTGGTCGTTGACTGTCATCACGCAGACCAGCCTTACCATGGGGCAGATCAACCGTAATTCTGTTATCACGCTGAATACGCTCCATCACCGCCAGTGCATAGACATTGACATCTGATGCACCAATATGCAGCTCAATAAGCTGATCATCAAAGGGCGTCGAAGCAATAGAAAAGGGGCGTTTGTCTTTTTCATCCATTACCACCATCAGATATTGTCCGGCAGTGAAACTGACGCCAGACTCAGGCTTCATGCGGACACGAAAAACAGTGTCACTGATCGCGTCAACAGAGAGGATGTCACAGCTTAGCGTTGTCATGATTTTTTTCCAGAGGATTAGTATTTACCGATGTCGTGTTGATAATATCCAGTTCCTGCCACAGGGCATCTATCCGCGCTGTTACCAGGGGATCTTTATGAATGGGTCTGCCCCATTCCCGCTGTGTTTCTCCTGACCACTTGTTAGTCGCATCAAGCCCCATTTTGGAACCCAGACCAGAAACCGGAGAGGCAAAATCGAGGTAATCAATCGGCATGTTTTCAATCAGTACTGTATCCCGCACCGGATCCATACGCGTGGTGATGGCCCAAATCACATCATTCCAGTCACGGGCATTAATGTCATCATCACAGACAATGACAAATTTGGTATACATAAACTGTCGTAAAAATGACCATACCCCCATCATCACTCTTTTCGCATGACCGGCGTACTGTTTTTTCATCGTGACTACTGCCAGACGATAAGAACATCCTTCGGGTGGCAGATAAAAATCGACGATTTCGGGGAACTGTTTTTGCAGAATAGGTACGAAGACCTCATTCAATGCAACGCCTAAAACAGCGGGTTCGTCCGGTGGCCTTCCGGTATAGGTTGAATGGTAAATCGCATCTTTACGTTGCGTAATGTGCGTTATCGTAAATACAGGAAAGCTATCCACTTCGTTATAATAGCCTGTATGATCACCATAGGGCCCTTCCGGAGCCAATTCACCGGGCTCAATATAGCCCTCCAGTACAATTTCTGCACTGGCTGGTACTTCAAGATCATTCGAAAGGCATTTTACCACCTCAGAACGATTACCACGCAGCAAACCAGCGAAAGCATATTCAGACAGTGAATCTGGTACCGGTGTCACAGCACCAAGTAACGTCGCCGGATCAGCCCCCAGTGCCACTGAAACAGGAAAGCGCTCTCCCGGATGTTGTTCACACCATTCGCGAAAATCCAGGGCTCCACCACGATGAGACAACCAGCGCATAATCAGCTTATTTTTGCCGATCACCTGCTGACGGTAGATGCCGAGATTCTGCCGCACTTTATGGGGCCCACGTGTCACCGTCAACCCCCAGGTGATCAAGGGTGCCGCGTCTTCAGGCCAGCATCGCATTACGGGGATTTTACTCAAGTCCACGTCATCACCCTGCATCACCTGCTGTTGACAGGGAGCCTGACGCAGCCGTTTAGTCGGCAAGTTTAATACCTGTTTCCACTGCGGCATCTTATCAAAGAAATCACGAAATCCCTTCGGTGGCTCAGGTTCTTTAAAAAAAGCCAGTAGATGTCCCACATCACGTAATGCACTGACTTCTTCTTGCCCCATACCTAATGCAACGCGTTCGGGTGTTCCAAACAAATTACACAATACCGGCATGGAGTAGCCTTTGGGATTTTCAAATAACAACGCAGGTCCCCCCGCTCGCAACGTACGGTCAGCGATTTCTGTCATTTCTAAATCGGGATCGATTTCATGTCGGATACGTTTCAACTCCCCGCGTTGTTCCAGCAGAGAAAGAAAGTCGCGCAAGTCGTGGTATTTCATGACTTCTCTTTTTTACGATCAATGAGCCGATGATTATAGTGAGGATTTTTGCCAGATGCTTCGATTTTCCACCCTGAAGATCGTTTTCACTTGTTCTGGTTACCCGCGATACCTCTGATGCTCCATTGTCTTATACCTTACCACTCATTTCTGAGAGTAACAAAAACGTGTCGGGGCTATCTCTGAGCATAATGCTTTGTTATGCTTCCCGTTCAGACTGATGAGAAATAATGTTATGGAATCCTGGTATTTACTCTACTGCCGAAGAGGACAACTATCACGCGCGCAGGAACATCTCACACTGCAGCATGTGCCCTATTTCTGTCCGGTAACTTCAACTGAAAAACGGGTAAAAGGAAAGATTTGTCAGGTTGCAGAGCCGCTGTTCCCCAATTATCTTTTTATCCGTTTCCATCCGGAGGTAATCCATACCACCACCATCAGCGCAACCCGGGGTGTAAGCCATTTTGTACGGTTTGGGCATCAGCTCGCTATTGTTCCTGATCAGGTGATTGCAGCATTGCAAAATCAGATTCACTCGCCGACACGCTCTTGCCTGTCTGACATCCCTGCCCCCGGTGATAACGTCCTGATTACTGATGGGGAATTAGCGGGAATTCAGGCTATCCTGAAAGAACAAGATGGGGAAACACGCTCCATCCTGTTACTGAAATTACTGAATAAAGAAGTGATCCGCAGTATGGATAATTCCTGCTTTCAGAAATGTTAATTATCAACAGGCAACAACAGATGTTGCCTGTGATCTCTGCAGGTATTGGTAAGTGAAAAGAAGTTAACTCACTGCTCTGATTGTTCTTGCGATGATTCTTCTGTCTTTCTTCTTCCCCGCGCACCGACATAAAAGCGCGAGAAGAATACACCGATTTCAAACAAACAGTACATGGGGATCGCCAGCAGCGTTTGAGAGAAAACATCAGGCGGGGTGAGCAGCATACCTACCACAAAAGCCCCAACCAGCACATAAGGTCTCTTTTTACGTAAATCATCGGGCGTGGTCACACCACTCCAGCAGAGCAGAACTATTGCAATAGGTACTTCAAAAGAGACGCCAAAAGCCATGAACAAAGCCATGACGAAATCAAGATAATTATTGATATCGGTTGCGATCAATACCCCCTGAGGGGCTGTTTTAGCGAAAAAACCGAAGGCGAGTGGGAAGACAATAAAATAGGCAAATGCCATGCCAGCATAGAATAGCAATGTGCTGGAAAATAATAGTGGCATGATCAGTTTACGTTCATGTCTGTACAACGCGGGGGCGACAAAGGCCCAAACCTGATAAAGAATCACGGGAACTGCAAGGAAAACTGAGACAATAATTGTCAGTTTTACCGGGGTAAAAAAAGGCGATGCAACATCGGTGGCGATCATGCTGGCACCCGCCGGTAACTGTTTCATCAGTGGTGCAGAAACCAATTGATAGATATCGTTAGCAAACCATGCAAGGCAACAAAAGATCGCAATAACCGCAATAATACAATTCAATAACCGATTACGCAGTTCAATCAGATGACTGATAAGGGGCTGGGTATCGTCGACATCCATAATTAGTGCTTATCACCTTGTGGCTGTTCTGAAGTAGAGGGTGCTGTAACTGCAGAGGACGTTGATGGGGCATGACCGTTATCAGCTGGCACAGGCTGACGGGCAACATCAGGCGATGGTGTCACTTTCGCTACTTCGGTCACTATGGTCTGCGCGCTCAGGCCTGGTGTGTTAGCCGCGTCCTGCTCACGATGAATGGTATGCATATTATCATCTTCCTGCTCATTCTCACCCCGATAAGCCCGCTTCATCGCTTCTGCTGACTGGCGCAACTCTTCGACTGATGCCTTTAGCTCAGGGGACAGACTGTTTTTGCTCGCCTCTTCCACTTTTTTCAGGTTATCCTGCAATTCCTGTAATTTCAGCTCCTGTGCCAGCTCATTCTGCACAGAGGCAGCCAGCGAGCGCAGTGTACGAATCCAGCCAGCGACAGTTCTGACCGCCACCGGTAAACGTTGCGGTCCGAGTACCACTAAACCAATGACAAAAACCAGTAACAGCTCACCAAACCCAATGTCAAACACGGTTTATGCCTTATCTTTGTGGGTGTCTTCTTTTTTTACTTCACTCTGCTGCTGATCGGTCAGTTTGCTATTGAAATCAGCATCGTCATCAGCCTTTTTCTCTTTATTATCTTCGTCTCCCATCGCTTTTTTGAAACCTTTGATGGAAGCGCCAAGATCCGCACCTAAAGTACGCAACTTGTTGGTACCAAAAAGCAATACCACGATGACAGCAATAATTATCAGTTGCCAGATACTAATACCACCCATAATGCATCCTCACGTTCATAACCGGGTTATCCCATTTATCTCAGGTAATCAACATAGTGAAAAACGTTCCACCCGGTTGACCCCTCTCTTTTTATCCTGCCCGACGCCAGCCAGTCAGCCAGCTCACTGCCCCTGCCGCCAGCAGCAGCGCCGCTAAGCCTGATTGTTGTGGCTGCATCACCAGTACCACAATGCCAGAAAGCACACAGGTTGCACCAATTCCTAATAAATAACGTGACTGATGATGCCTTGCACGTTCCTTTTTCAGAGTAGTGAGTAGGTTGTCCATACTGTATTGCAGATGCTTCTGCTGCCGCAGACTATCATAAAACAATTCAGGAAGTTCCGGCAGTTTCTCTGCCCACTGAGGCGCTTTCTCTTTTAACGCTTTCATCAGTGCAGGTACGCCAATCTGGCCTTTGATCCAGTTTTCAAGAAACGGCTTGGCTGTTTTCCACAAATCAAGTTGCGGATAGAGCTGACGTCCAACCCCCTCCACATACAGAAGTGTTTTCTGTAGTAAGACTAGCTGTGGCTGGACTTCCATATTAAATCGCCGCGCAGTATTGAACAGATTCAGCAACACATGACCAAATGAAATCTCTGCAAGCGGCTTTTCAAATATCGGTTCACAGACAGTGCGAATCGCAAACTCAAAATCTTCCACATTAGTATCAGGAGGCACCCATCCTGAATCAACATGCAACTCCGCTACGCGGCGGTAATCACGGTTAAAGAAAGCGATAAAGTTTTCCGCGAGATAACGCTTGTCATTTTTATTCAGTGATCCCACGATGCCAAAATCAATAGCGATATATTGCGGATTTTCAGGGTGCAAATGACTGACAAAAATATTACCAGGGTGCATATCAGCATGGAAGAAACTGTCACGAAATACCTGGGTAAAGAATACCTGTACGCCACGTTCTGCCAGCAACTTGAGATTTACTCCCTCTTTTTCCAGTGTTGTCACATCAGAAATGGGGATGCCGTAAATGCGCTCCATAACCAGCATCGACTGACTGCAATAATCAGAATAAATTTCCGGCACATAGAGCATCTCACTTCGATCAAAATTACGCCGTAGCTGGATAGCATTCGCCGCTTCACGTAACAAGTTAAGTTCATCAAGCAGGGTTTTTTCGTAGTCAGCCACTACCTCTTCCGGACGTAAACGACGGCCATCAGGCAACAGTCGTGGAACCCAGCGCGCCATACGCCGAATCAGTTTCATGTCAGCTTTAATGACCGGAAGAATATCGGGGCGAATAACCTTGATCACCACCTCCTTGCCTGTTTCACGCAATATTGCAGTATGAACCTGAGCAATGGATGCTGAAGCCAGTGGCGTCACGCTAAAATTGTCAAAACACTCTGCGATAGGCTTACCCAGCGAACGCTCAATCTGTTGTTGTGCTTTGATACCATCAAATGGTGCTACCCTGTCTTGTAGCATCGCCAATTGATCGGCGATATCGGGCGGGAACAAATCCCGCCGGGTTGACATCATTTGACCAAATTTAATCCATACCGGCCCCAATTGTTCCAGAGCCAAACGAATGCGTTCTCCCAGTGGGCGATGTTGGTGCCGGTTAGGTAACCAGAACAGACATTTACGCCATAAGCGAACTGGCAATGTCAGTCGCGTCCTGGGCATCAACTCATCCAGACCATAGGTCAGGAAAACACTGATAATCAGATAAAGTCGCCGTAACTCCCCAGGGCTCATTGCGCCTCCAGCTGATTCAAACGGTGTTCCAGAAGGGTTGCCTCAGACGTCAGTGCTTCAACCTCGTCAGCAAACCAGGCTTGTTCAAGTCTGGCTGGCGCTACACGCCACTCTTCCGTGAGCACCTCAGCCAGGTGTTGCTGCTGTCGTTGCAAGGTATGAGAAATTATCTGACCCAGGCGCAACCCGGTTTGACAAACTGTTTGAGCGATGAGGTCACCTGTCCAGGGGGCAAGGTATTCTGCAGGATCTAACTCTGCTAAATCGAGGAGGGCAGAAAAATTTTGCACCACCTGCAGATCGCCTTCTACGTCTAAACTCCCCTGTCGAATAAGACGCGTCAGTTGTTGCCTGTCACGCAGCTCAGGCAGCACTGAGAGGCTCAGTTGCAGGGTACAATCCGCCGTATCCGCATACTCCCCGACCACATCAATTTGTTGTTCACTGAAAACCAGCGTCAGCGGCTGCCGCAGCTCTGCCAGTGAGATGGTCAGGCTTTTGCCCACCAGACGCTGTCGTACCGTTTTCAGGCCCCGATCATGATAAAGTACCCGGTTAAGTATCGTTTCCAGGCCCGCTGTCAGTGCTGGCGTGATGTTCATAGCAATTCCTGTCAGAACTTAAAACCACGGTGGAGGGCAACTATGCCGCCGGTCAGATTGTAATAAGTGGTGTTCTCGAAACCCGCATCATCCATCATCTGTTGCAACGTCTGCTGGTCGGGATGCATACGGATTGACTCAGCCAGATAACGGTAACTACCTGCATCTTTCGCCACAACTTCGCCAATGCGTGGCAAAATATGGAAAGAGTAGGCATCATAAGCTTTATTAAGTGGTGCAAAAATCGGTTTAGAGAACTCCAGTACCAGCAAACGCCCTCCGGGTTTCAATACCCGATACATTGAACGCAGTGCTTTGTCTTTATCAGTGACATTACGCAGACCAAAAGCGATGGTAATACAATCAAAAAAATCATCAGGAAACGGAAGCGCCTCTGCATTGGCCTGTACATAACTGACGTTGCCCACGACACCCTGATTACGCAGTTTGTCACGTCCCACTTTTAGCATTGAGCTATTGATATCGGCTAAAACAACCTCGCCTTTATCCCCAACCAGTCGGGAAAATTTTGCTGTCAGATCGCCAGTCCCCCCCGCAAGGTCCAGTACACGCTGGCCCCGCCGGACGCCACTGCTGTCAATGGTAAATCGTTTCCAGATACGGTGGATGCCAAATGACATTAAGTCATTCATCAAGTCATATTTGGCCGCAACGGAATGAAAAACATCAGCCACCATTTCTGCTTTATCGTTTTTTGCTACTGTGCGAAAGCCAAAATGCGTAGTGTCCTTTGATTCATCTGCCATCTGTTTGTCTGCCTTACCATCGAAGATTACTTGTAGTGTACCAGAGTCATTACGGGCAGGCACGCTGCCCATCTGATATCAGAGCACATTCCCACGCCAGAACAATGCATTGGCAGTGATGAAATTTTTACTCTGCTGACTGAGGATGTTCCGTTTCATCAACGGCTTCTTCCGCCACTGCCTGCTCCACCAGCTCTGGATTAATAGGTCGTTTGATTTCAATGCCCATCTGACGAAAATTCTCCGTCTGTGCGATTAAATTCCCCCGCCCGGTAGCAAGCTTTTTCATCGCCTGGCGGTACGTCTCATGCGCCTTATCAAGGTGTTGTCCAATGGATGTCATTTCATCAACAAACAGACGCATTTTGTCATACAGTTTTGCCGCACGCTCTGCAATCTGCTGCGCATGGCGGTTCTGATGCTCATAACGCCACAGATTATTAATAGTGCGCAGCGCCACCAGTAATGTCGTAGGACTGACCAGCATCACATTCTGTTTTTGTGCTTCACTGATCAATTCAGGATGACGATCAATCGCCAGCAAAAAGGCGGGTTCAACCGGAATAAACATTAGCACATAGTCAAGAGATCGTAACCCGTTCAACTGCTGATAGTCTTTCCCAGCCAGCAGTCGCAAATGAGCCCGAATCGCCGCAACGTGTTCTTTCAATGCCCCCTGACGTTCCTGTTCATCATCACTGTTAAAATAGCGCTCGTAGGCCACCAGATTCATTTTTGCATCAATGACCACATCTTTGTTTTGCGGCAAACGAACGATAACATCCGGCTGAAAACGGCTATTACTGTCAGAGACTAAATTCACCTGTGTCTCATACTCATGGCCTTCACGTAATCCTGAAGCTTCCAGTACACGGCTAAGCACTACTTCGCCCCAGTTACCCTGAGTTTTATTATTACCTTTCAGTGCCTGAGTGAGATTGACCGCCTCCTGGGTCATTTGCGCATTCAATTGCTGAAGATTACGGATTTCATGTGCCAGAGTATGCCGTTCCCGCGCTTCCTGCCCAAAACCCTCCTGAACCTGCCGCCGGAAACCATCAAGCTGATCACGCAGGGGAGTGATCAACGCATTCAGGCTCTGTTTGTTTTGTTCGTCCACCCGCCGTCCACTGCTTTCAAAGATGCGGTTAGCCAGATTTTCAAATTGGTGACTGAGTCGTTGTTCACTGTCGGTGAGCAAACGTTGTTTCTCTTCTGTGGAGGTGCGCATCTCTTCAAGGCGGATAGTGAGTTCTCGCAAATCAACCGCCTGGCTACGATTAATATCCAGTTGCTGGCGTAATTCGTCACCAATACGCTGATTCTCTTCGCGCCAGTGTTGTTGATGCTGTAGCTTCTCTTGTGCCGCAGACAAACCAGCATGAAGCTGCCGACATTGTGCTTCCAGCGCCTGAATCTGCTGCTCTTTATCGGCAACCTGCCGCTGTGTGGTCTCTCCACTCTCCTGCAGATGCCCGATGGATTGCAATAATAGTTGCCTCGCTGTTTCGCTCTCAGTCAGACGCGACTGCACGCGTAACCAGCTCAGCAAGCCTCCTAATAACAGACCTAACAGCCCGCTCCCCATCGCATAACCGAGTGCCATGTTCACACGCTTTCCTCCGTTTTCTCCACAGAGAGTGAAAGGTAAACGCCTACTGTATGGATGTCCAGATTAAAATCGATGCCGGTCACGGAGTGTTATCTTTATTGCTGGTCACAAAGCAGCAGTCCAGCCGCTTTAACAACAATCTCTACTGCACGTGTTTCAGTCTGAGCCATGGTCTGCGCATCCGGAATTTCCTGTTGCGTACGATTGACTATCACACCAGCAATCATACCGGCACGTAATCCCTGACTGGCACACTGAGTAAAGAGCGTGGCTGACTCCATCTCATAATTGAGTACCCCCATCTGCTGCCACTCTTGCAATGAGCCTTGCAGGGAACTGACCACTCTGCCGGAATAGGTGTCGTAGCGTTCCTGGCCAGGATAAAAAGTATCAGAAGAGGCGGTGATACCGATATGCGGTACAATACCGACAGATTTGGCGGCATCGACCAGTGCCGTAGTACAGGCAAAATCTGCAACGGCAGGAAAAGCCAGAGGGGCAAAATGCAGACTGGCACCATCAAGACGAACAGCACCCGTGGTGACCAGCACATCACCGACCTCAATCGTTGGCTGAATAGCCCCGGTGGTTCCGACGCGCAGAAACGTGCGGATACCCAACTGAGCGAGCTCTTCAACCGCAATTGAAGTAGACGGTCCGCCAATACCTGTTGAACAGATGATCACCGGCTGACCATGAATAAAAGCACGCCAGCTGGTAAATTCACGATGCGAAGCTAACAATATCGGTTGCTCCATACAACGGGCTATTCTCTCTACGCGCCCGGGATCGCCCGGTACAATAGCCAGCGTAGCGCCCTATAAATCCGCTCGGCATAAACCAAGGTGAAAAACCTCTGACTGTTTCATCTCTTTCTCCTGTCACAGGATGACCGCTCTTCCTGTCTGAATAACTGACGTGTGATAGAACGTTACTTTACTGTAAAAGCGCGTCGAGGGGTGTGAGATCATTCACCGAATACTGATGACAATCTGAGGCTGGTAAATCAACCAGACTTACAGCGCAAAAACGGAAAAGGAGCTGGATAGCCCCTGAGTCTCTTTTTTTCAGATTATGCGGTTGCTTTACGCAGATTCTTTGCAGCTTCAACCATGTTAGCCAGTGCCTGACGTGTTTCTGTCCAGCCACGGGTTTTCAGACCACAATCAGGGTTAACCCACAACCGCTGAACGGGGATCTGTTTTGCCGCTTTCTGCAGCAGAACTTCCATATACTCAACTGTCGGTACGTTAGGTGAATGGATATCATACACCCCCGGACCAATCTCATTAGGATAAGCAAACTCTTCAAATGACTCCAGCAATTCCATATCCGAACGTGATGTTTCAATAGTTATCACATCGGCGTCGAGTGCAGCAATGGAGTCCATGATGTCGTTGAATTCACAGTAACACATATGCGTGTGGATCTGTGTATCGTCCTTTGCTACGGCGGCATTCAGACGGAACGCTTCTACCGCCCAGGTCAGATAATCTGCCCATTTAGACTGACGTAAGGGCAATCCTTCACGCAATGCAGGCTCATCAATCTGGATGATGCCAATACCTGCTTTTTCCAAATCCTCCACCTCATCGCGCAGTGCCAGCGCAATCTGTTTGGCGATGGTTTCACGCGACACATCCTCACGAGGGAATGACCAGCATAAAATGGTCACCGGACCTGTTAGCATTCCTTTTACTGGTTTATCGGTGAGTGACTGAGCATATTTCGCCCAGTCAACTGTGATTGGCTGCGGACGACTGACATCGCCAATAATGATCGGGGGTTTTACACAACGGGAGCCGTAACTCTGTACCCAGCCATTTTGAGTGAAAACGAAACCATCCAGGTTTTCGCCAAAATATTCCACCATATCATTACGTTCAGCTTCGCCATGTACCAGGACATCAAGTCCAAGTCGCTCCTGCTCAGCAATCGCCTGTTTGATATGTTCTGCAATACCTGTGCGATAATTTGCACCATCCAGCCTTCCTTGTTTGAAGTCCAGACGCAATCCGCGAATCTCAGTAGTCTGTGGAAAAGAGCCTATTGTGGTCGTCGGCCAGGCCGGTAACTGAAAACGTTGCTGCTGTGCTTTAGCACGTAACGGATAATCGCTATGCCGTTGACTGTCCTTCGCTGTGATTCCTGCAAGGCGTTTTTCTACAGCTGGATTGTGTACCCGTGTTGAATGCTCACGCGCACGTACAGGAGCACTCCATGCCTCCAGCGACTGAGGATCACTGTTGTTCAGCGCCTGTGTCAGAAGCGATAACTCAGCACATTTTTGCAGGGCAAAAGCGAACCAGCTTTTAACTTCTTCATCAAGGCGGGTTTCCACACTGAGATCAATCGGACTGTGCAGCAGTGAACAGGATGAACCAATCCACAATTGCTGACGTTGAGCGGTCAGAGGCTGCAAACGCTGATACCAACGACTCAGATCAGCACGCCAGACATTGCGACCATTAATCACACCAAGAGAGAGTAACCACTCTGCAGGAACCTGGGCATTGAGTGCGACGAGATCATCTTTGCCATGCACCAAATCAACATGCAGCCCTTGCACCGGTAATGTTTTGATGGTGTTGATATTTTCACCAATACGATCAAAATAAGTCGTCAGCAAAATCTTAACCCGCCCCTGCAGTGCTTCATACGCAGGCTGGAAGCGTTCAGCCACTCATCATCCAGCTCCAGTGCCAGAATCGGTTCATCGATTTGTACCCATTCAATCCCCCGCTCTGTCAGTGCATCGAGTACTTGCTGGTAAACCGGAAGAATCGCATTTAACAGTGTCAGACGGTTGAATTGTTCGCCTTTCACTTTACCCAGCCAAAGGTAGGTCACTGGCCCTAACAATACAGGCTTGATGTGGTGTCCCAACGCCAGCGCTTCATCCACCTCATCAAGTAGTTGCGTCCAGCTTAAAGCAAACTGTTGCCCAAGGGTGAATTCTGGCACCATGTAGTGATAGTTGGTATTGAACCATTTAGTCATCTCTGCCGCAGCAGCCGGTTGACCACTGGGTGCACGTCCACGGCCAATGCGAAACAAGGTATCAAGATCAACTGAACCATCCTGATTTTGATGACGCGCAGGCACATTACCCAGCAATAAACTGGTCGCCAGGACATGATCATACCAGGCAAAATCACCAACAGGCACCAGGTCTACACCGGCCTCTTGCTGTTGTTGCCAGTGACGGGCTCGCAGGGTTTTACCGACTTCCAGCAGCGCTTCCTGAGATATTTTACCCGCCCAGTAGCTTTCCTGCGCTTTCTTCAATTCGCGACGCAGCCCGACGCGGGGAAATCCGAGAGTATGGTTTAAAATGGTCATCAATACATTCCTCAAAATTAACCCGTTGTCATCACAATCGGGTGTTTTAGACGTCTAGATGTTTACACATCTATAATCTACGGGTAGTGTAGTGACCACAAGCGCAATTTTTTCATTGTCGACGTGAAGGACTCTCATGATCGAATTTAAACATCTCAGAACATTGCAGGCACTGCGTACCACAGGTTCACTCGCGGCCGCCGCCGCACAGCTGCATCAGACGCAATCTGCGTTATCTCATCAATTCAGCGATCTTGAGCAGCGTCTGGGATTTCGTCTTTTTGTGCGTAAAAGTCAGCCGTTACGCTTTACTCCTCAGGGCGAGATCCTGCTGCAGCTTGCTGAACAGGTTTTGCCTCAGATTCAACAAGCGCTACAAGCCTGTCATGAACCTCAGCAAACCACGTTGCGTATTGCCATTGAGTGCCATAGCTGTATTCAGTGGCTTACTCCGGCTTTGGCACTTTTCCGTCAGCAGTGGCCACAGGTTGATATCGATTTTAAATCGGGGGTGACGTTTGACCCGCAACCCGCCCTGCAACAAGGCGATCTCGACCTGGTACTGACCTCAGATATTTTGCCAAAAAGTGGGCTGCACTATGTGCCAATGTTTGATTTTGAAGTGCGTCTGGTTCTGGCACCCGAGCATCCTCTGGCCAGTCCCGACCCGGTGACACCGGAAGCACTGGCTAATGAAGTGCTGATGATTTATCCGGTGCAGCGCCAGCGCCTTGATATCTGGCGTTATTTTTTACAACCGGCAGGGGTTATCCCTGCCTTTAAAAGCGTTGATAACACGTTATTTCTTATCCAGATGGTGTCCGCAGGCATGGGTATTGCGGCGCTACCCCATTGGGTGGTCGAGAGTTTTGAACGACAAGGACTGGTCGTGACAAAAACCCTGGGAGAGGGTTTGTGGAGTCGCCTGTATGCCGCTGTACGTGACGGAGAACAACGCCAGCCAGTACTGGATGCCTTCATTCATTCTGCACGTCAGCATGCCTGTGAACATTTACCCTTTGTCCGTGATGCCACGCGCCCAGGTACCGCACGAACATAAAGTAGAAGCGGAACGGTTCCGTGAGTACGTGACTATCAGCGCTATTTTCCTTTCCCTGAGATCAATTATCTCTATAATGCGCGACAGGTACTTGCTCTTCTGGCGATAAACTATGACAAATAATGATGTGCTACGTAGCGTGCGCTACATGCTGGAAATGAACGATATCAAGATGGTCGGCCTCCTCGCACTGGCCGGATGCGAAGTCACCGTTGACGAAATGGTGGCATTCCTGAAAAAAGAGGATGATGCCGGATTTCGTGCCTGCCCGGATATTGTGATGGGATACTTTCTCAACGGTTTGATCATTTCCCGTCGGGGACAGCAAGAAGACGCCCCACCACTAAGTGTTGAGCGTAAAATGAACAACACCGTGATCCTGAAAAAGTTGCGGATTGCATTCAATTTAAAAACCACAGAGATTGTCGATATTCTCAAACTCGCTGATTTTGCTGTTGGGCAAGCAGAAATCAGCGCTATTTTCCGCAATCCAGGCCATAAAAATTACCGGGAGTGTGGTGACCAGTTATTACGTAATTTCCTGAAAGGGCTGACCAAACACATGCGCCCTGCCGGTATACAAAAAACACGCTAACGTGATTTGATGCTGCATTAGCTAAGTGGACAGCAAGTGATCACACTAACTGCCCCGATAAGTTGACCAGCCTCCCGGGGCGATAAGGAACGGCAGGTGGTAATGTTGTTCCGCCTCGATAACCACCTCTATCTCTGCACGCACAAACGGGGTCTTTTCCCCCTGCTTGCGGAACCATTGACCTGTCTCAGCCGTCAGGCGGTAATGACCCGCAGATAATGAATGTTCACTACAACTGCTCACCCGACCATTAATATCGGTGCAATAATGACCGATTTTTTCATCACCAGAATCGATACAACGTTCAAGATACACGTCAACCCCTGCTGCTGGCTTTCCGGTAGCAATGTTCAGAATATGGGTGCTGATACTACTCATTCGCTAATCACTCCGGCTAATCTGATTAAGGTAATCTCTCTCAGTTGTGTCAATGCTTCATGATACTCTTGCTGTGGCGTATTCTTTAAACGCCTCTCTAATGCAGGCAGTATCTCTTCACCACTGCGGCCACGGGCACGAATCAAAAATACCTGATTGAAACAGGCCTCGTACCTCTCATTCGCCTGACGCAAAGCCGCCGCCAGGGCTGTATTTTCCTTATCGACTCCGGATTGTTCCTCTTTTGATAAACCGGCCTCTGGCTGGCTACCCGTCGATTGTTCACCTATACGTGGATGCGCCTCGAGTGCCTGATAAAAATCTGCTGCCTGCCACTGCGCCGCGAGGTTCGACGCTTCAGCCAATAAATGGTGGCAATTACGGTACGGACGCCCTGCCACCAGCGCACGACACCAACGAGGAATATTCACGCAAGGCGCAATCAGTGCCTGGGCTTCCTGCGTATCAAGTTGATTAAACTGACTGAGCGTGATCATTTTGTCCCTCAATCGCTGAGATCACTTTCTTCTCTTCCGGCATGATTAAACTCAGCAGAACCGCGATCAATCCCCCACTGGTCGCCGCAGAGCCGAACAACGTTTTCACCATCGGCGGGAAATGGGCGAGAAACTCAGGAACGGCTTCGTTTCCTAAACCGATACCAAAAGCAATACCGACAATCAACATTTCACGTCTGCCCAGCGGCGTTTGCGTGATAATCCGAATACCAGCGGCTACCACACAACCAAACATCACTAACGTAGCCCCTCCTAATACCGGTAAAGGAATCTGGCGTAACGCTTCACCAAATGGCGGGAACAGCCCAAGAAAAATAAGCAGAATACCGATATATCGTCCGACAAAGCGGCTGGCCACACCAGTCATTTGAATCACACCATTATTCTGCGCGAAAATGGTATTCGGGAAAGCACACAGCATGGCAGCAATCATACAGCTTACCCCATCTGCCAGTATTCCCCCCTGCAAACGGGAGCGAAAAGCCTTACCCTCAATCGGCTGGCGCGAAATCAGCGAATTAGCAGTCAGATCGCCTACCGCTTCGAGGATGCACACCAGCGATACCAGTGCGATAGGCAAAAATATCGCCAGATTAAACTGGAATCCAAAAGGGAATAAAGCCGGAGGCCGGAACCAGGTGTCAATCGTCAGTACCGGATGAAAATGACCGGTTAACCATGCCACAATACATCCTGCTGCCATACCAATCACAATAGCCGCCAGCCTTAGCCACTGATTTTTCGCACAACTCAGCAGGACAATAATTGCCAGTGTAAAAGCGCCAAGACCGATATTACTCATGCTGGCGAAATCAGTTGCATTATGTCCGCCGCTCCAGTTGATAATACTCACTTTGATCAGGCTCAAACCAATCAGGGTGATCACCGTACCGGTCACAATCGGCGTGAAGACCCGCCGCAAGAGATGCACAAAGCGGCTGACAATCGCGGGAACCCAGGCAGCAATAAAATTCACCCCAAACAGCATTGCCATAATATCTTCTGGTGTTCCTCCCTGCCCTTTCACCCAAAGCCCTCCCGCAATGGTCACGCCAAGAAAAGCAAAACTGGTACCCTGCATACAGATCATGCCAGCACCGACACCAAAAACACGATTAGCCTGCAGGAAAGTCCCGATCCCCGAAGCAAGCAAGGACATACTGATAAGCCACGGGAGATAAGCCCCCAATCCCAGGGCGGCACTGATAATGAGTGGTGGTGTAATAATGCCCACCAGCCCTGCCATAACGTGTTGCAGCGCACTAAAGAACCCCGGAACCGGGCCAATCGGTTGTTCCAGTCCCCAAAGCAGTGGGCTGTGTTTATTATCAGACATGGGTAGTTTCCTTGTGACGGCGTATTACTTACCCTTTGCATAAAACAGGCCAGATTGGGATGGCGGATATCTTTACCGGGTCGTTCAGTCAAAATATGATTTGCTATCAGTCTATTAGCATGCCCCCCTGTCATTGATCAGTAAATTTTGTCCACCATTTAATGAAACTTTAGATTCTCACCTATCGGGTTTGAAGGTAAATGATTCATAAAAAAGCATCATAACTGCCAACTTGTTCCATTCTGGTGCATTAAATAATCACAGTATTCAGTAAAGTCACTGCTGTCTGGCAAAAACCAAAGTGGTACAAAAATTGCTGAACCTACTCACAGACTCATTAAAGGACATCATGATGAAAGCACTGGTGATAGGTAGTGGTATGGGGGGAATGAGCGCGGCTGTTGCATTAAAAAATGCAGGCATTGATTGTGACGTGTTTGAAGCAGTAGAAGAGATCAAACCCGTTGGCGCCGCCATCTCAGTATGGTCTAACGGGGTTAAATGTTTACAACACCTTGGGATGGGGGAGATTGTTGAAAAGCTCGGTGGTGTAATGAACAGTATCGCATACCGTGATGCTGCTACAGGCACCTATCTGACCCATTTCAGTCTGCAGCCATTATTGGCGCGGGTGAATGCCAGGCCTTGTCCGGTAGCTCGTGCTGACCTGCAGCGTGAAATGATCGATTTCTGGGGACGGGATAAGATACAGTTTGGCAAACGTGTCGTTCGCGTAGTTGAAGAGAATAATGCGGTAACAGCATGGTTCAGTGATGGCACTCAGGCAACAGGTGATTTCCTGATTGCCGCCGACGGAAGCCGTTCAGTTGTTCGCCCGTCAGTATTAGATTTCACCCCCGAAAGACGCTATGCCGGCTACGTTAACTGGAACGGCTTAGTGAAACGCGACGATGCGCTGGCATTGAGCGATTGCTGGACCACCTTTGTCGGTGAAGGTAAACGGGTATCACTGATGCCTGTCGCACAGGACCGTTTCTATTTCTTCTTTGATGTACCGCTACCCTCAGGGCTAAACGCCGACCGCAAGACACTGCGCAACGATTTAGCCGGATACTTTGAGGGATGGGCACCGGAAGTACAGCATTTGATCGCACAGCTCGATCCAGACACGACCAATCGTGTCGAAATACACGATATCGAACCTTTTTCCCGTCTGGTAAAAGGCCGTATTGCTTTGCTTGGCGATGCAGCACACTGCACAACACCGGATATTGGTCAGGGTGGCTGCGCGGCGATGGAAGATGCCGTTGTATTAGGGGAGGCCTTTATGCGTCATGCCAGCCCGCAACAGGCATTAGGCTATTACGAAGCACAACGCTGCACGCGAGTGAAAGAACTGGTATTAAAAGCACGAAAACGTTGCGACATCACGCATGGCAAAGATATGCAGCTAACAGAGGCCTGGTATCAGGAACTACGCCACGAAAAGGGCGCGCACATCATCAACGGATTATGTGACACCATTGAGGGTGGGCCTCTGGGTTAACAGTGCCCTCTTACCAGACAGCACTGTTCAAAATGACGGGCTTTTCCCTCGTACCACGGCGTTTTGCTTTATCAGGCCTGAAACAAGTGACGCAGATACTTTGGCACAGCATTATCTGCGTTGCTGCCAATCACCTCCAGTGAGGGTAATGCCTGGATCAGACGTGGATCAGCGTTAGCCATGATGCAGCCTTTGCCAGCCATACTCAGCATCTCGCGATCGTTCATTCCATCACCGAAAGCAATACATTCCGCTAATGAGAAACCCAGTGCCTGAGATACGGCTTGCAGTGCATGTCCTTTAGAAACACCACCCGCCATCACTTCGAGACAGGTTGGCAGTGAAAAACTGACATTAATGCGATCTCCCCAGCGTTTGAGCAATTCCTCTTCTAAAGGGAGCAGACGTTGCGGATCATCACTGGTGAAAAAGACCTTACTGATACCATCAGTAGGCAGTGTCTCCGGTTGATATAACTGATAACTGAAATTAGATTCGTGGAAGAAATCCAGCGCTTCCGGAAGTGCACGATTTAAAAACCACCATTCGTCACGGTAGATATTGGTTAATATCTCCGGATGTTCGTACTTCAGTGCAAAAAGTGCTCTGGCTATATCAACATCCAGATTTTGGCTAAACACCAGCTCACCCTGCATATTGTGCACACGGGCACCGTTTGAGGTGATCATGTAAGCATCAATCTCAAGACTGTTACGCATCTGTGCTACATCGACATGATGACGTCCAGTCGCAAAAACAAAATGCGCTCCCTGTGCAGTCAGTTCCTGTAGTGTTTCTCTGGCATAGGGTGAAAGGCGATGATCAGGAGAGAGCAACGTACCATCTAAATCTGAAGCAATTATCGAATACATAGAACCTCTGGTTATAAGGTCTGCAGACCGGCTGTCTGACAGAGAAAATGTTCACATCATCGCCATAGCCGTCACCCGTTATGGCAACCATGTTACTCTTCCTGGTGCATCCTGCCTTATGCGCAGGCTGGCAGGTTTGCATCATGCACGCTGGTGACAATCACCATTTCCGCCACAGAGACTGTTTTTGTTTTCCTGCGGGCGAACAGATAGCACATTTTGTGCGGTATAAACGGCAATTAGCACAGCACCGGTCTGTCATCATCAATGTGCTATAGAGACAAACCACAACATAATCACCGTTGTCATTTAGCAACGCTTTACTGCGGAGAAGAGCATTGGAAATGCGGATATAGCCGTATGAGGTAGGTAGCATGTGTTGATGGCAGCAGAATGACCATCTCAAAGAAATGAACGCCAGGCAGTAACAAGAGTGAAAAAGAGTCCATCCCTGATACACCAACACTTTACTTTACCCCATAGCACAATCACTGCTATTGGCGTATTGTCTCATACTTCTTCGCTTTCAGGAACTTTACCCCATGACAACCGAGTGGTGGCTGACTTACCTTTTAACAACCTGCGTACTGAGCTTATCTCCAGGTTCGGGCGCGATTAATACCATGAGTACCGGGATCAGTTATGGTTTTCGTGGTGCGGCCGCCTCAATTGCCGGATTACAGGTAGGTCTGGCACTGCATATTGTGCTGGTAGGTATTGGCCTCGGAGCACTGTTTTCCCACTCGGTGCTGGCATTTGAAATAGTGAAATGGCTGGGTGCCGGTTACTTAATCTGGTTGGGTATTCAGCAATGGCGTTCTACCGGCTCGCTTGATATTCATGCTATCAAGAATACTCTGCCACGGCGCAAATTATTCCAGCGGGCTGTGTTTGTTAATCTGACCAATCCTAAAAGCATCGTCTTCTTAGCAGCGCTCTTTCCACAGTTTATTATTCCTGGTCAGCCGCAAACCTTGCAGTATCTGGTATTAGGAGTAACCACCGTCACCATTGATGTTGTGGTGATGATAGGATATGCCACTCTGGCAACACATATTGCTGGCTGGATCAAAGGTCCGCGCCAGATGAAGATATTAAACCGCACATTTGGTGGCATGTTTATCGCAGTCGGTGCATTGCTGGCCTGTGCTAAACGCACTACCTGAACTCATCATCACCATCAACGTGCGCTCTGATCACCGTCAAAAAGGCCTGACCAAAGCGCTCAAGCTTGCGTTGCCCAACGCCATTAACACTGAGCAGCGCGGCATTGGTATCGGGTAACTGTTCAGCCATCTCGATCAATGTGGCATCGTTAAACACCACATAAGGTGGAATATTTTCTTCATCCGCGATGGCTTTACGTAACTTACGCAACCGGGCAAACAGATGTCGATCATAGTGCCCGATATGGCGGCCTGCTGCTGCACCGCGAGTTTTAGGTGCATGAATACGGGGAACCGCCAGTTGCAGAGGTATTTCACCGCGTAACAACGGCCTTGCCGCCTCAGTTAACTGAAGCGCTGAGTGATGGACAATATTCTGGGTAACAAACCCCATATGAATCAGCTGGCGCAGAACACTCGTCCAGTGCTCACTACTCTGTTCACGGCCAATCCCATAAACCGGGAGTTTATCGTGTTGAAACTCTCGAATACGTTGATTGTTCGCACCACGCAGGATTTCGACAATATACCCCATACCGAAACGCTGTCCGACCCGATAAATACAGGAGAGTGCTTTTTGCGCTTCAATCAGCCCGTCATAACGCCGGGGGGGATCAAGACAGATATCACAATTGCCGCAAGGTTGCTGTCGTCCCTCACCAAAATAATTCAATAATACCAGACGGCGACAAGTCTGCGCTTCAGCAAAAGCCCCCATCGCATTAAGTTTATGACGTTCGATATTCTGTAACGCACCGGCGGCTTTCTCTTCCAGACAGCGACGTAACCAGGCCATATCAGCCGGGTCATAAAGCAGCATGGCTTCAGCCGGTAGTCCGTCGCGCCCGGCCCGCCCTGTCTCCTGATAATAAGACTCGATATTACGCGGAATATCGAAATGCACCACGAAACGCACATTGGGCTTATTGATCCCCATGCCGAAAGCCACAGTTGCGACCACCAGTTGCAAATCGTCACGTTGAAAGGCCTCCTGAACACGTGAACGTTCAGTATGTTCCAGTCCGGCATGATAAGCGCCTGCACTAATTCCGCGGCTTTGTAAACGGGCAGCAATGTCTTCTACTTTGGCCCGGCTGTTACAATAAATGATCCCGCACTTGCCCCGCTGATCCTGCACATAGCGCAACAATTGTTCAGTCGGTTTAAACTTCTCTACCAGCATGTAACGAATATTGGGCCGGTCAAAACTACTGATTTGCACCAGCGGATCACGTAACTGCAGAAGGTGGGTAATATCATTACGTGTAGTATCATCGGCTGTCGCAGTGAGTGCCATCACGGTAACTTCAGGCAACCTTTGTCTCAGTTGCCCTAATGCGCCATATTCAGGACGAAAGTCGTGCCCCCACTGCGAAATGCAATGTGCTTCATCGACAACCAACAGGACTGGATTCCACTGCATCAGAGCATCCAGAAAACTCTCCATCATCAAACGTTCAGGAGCGATATAGAGTAGCTTCACCTCACCCTGTCTGCATGCCGTCATTACCGCGTGCTGTGTTTCACGATTTTGTGTGGAATTCAGACAAGCGGCAGCAACCCCATTAGCCAGTAACTGATCCACCTGATCTTTCATTAACGAGATAAGAGGAGAAACTACCAGGGTCAGGCCTTCGCTGGCCAGCGCAGGAATCTGGTAACACAATGATTTTCCGCCACCCGTCGGCATCACAACCAGACTGTCTCGTCCCTCCAGGGCTGTTTGGATAACAGTCTGCTGCCCAGCTCTGAAATGCTGGTAGCCAAAGGTTTCCTGCAGGATCTGTTCAATATGTGTGCGTGGAGTTGCGATTACAGCGGTTGACACCTCTTTCCCCAAATTTTTTAATGCAGCTTAGTGATTCATCACATGGCACGACCAGCACTTAAATCAGTGGAGCCCTGGCTTGCTGAGACAATTTTCCTGACCGGTAGTGGTCGCGACAGTGGTGCATTCTACACGCAATCAATCCATCAGCAATGCTGTTAACTGCTTTTGTGATAATCGATACGCTGAATGGACGCGACTTTGCAACAGGTTGTACTAATGCTGCAAAACACAATCAGTAGTATGATGGGCATCACTTTACTGAAATCGTGACATCAATAAACAGCCACATTTCCTGACCACTATAAACGGAGTTAATTTGTGAATACGCTGCAGACCCGTCAGGGCATTTTATTTGCCCTGGGTGCCTATTTTATCTGGGGGCTTGCGCCCGCTTACTTCAAGTTGCTCGCCGCAGTACCTGCCGCTGAAATCATGACCCATCGGGTTATCTGGTCTTTTGTCTTTATGCTGTTACTGGTCACACTCACACGTCACTGGTCACAAGTGAAAAAAGTTATCAGGCAGCCGCAAAAATTATTCTTACTCGGCGTAACAGCGGTGGTGATATGCAGCAACTGGTTATTGTTTATCTGGGCCGTCAACAATCATCATCTTCTGGAAGCCAGTCTGGGGTATTTTATCAACCCGCTACTGAATGTACTGGTGGGAATGCTTTTTTTAGGGGAACGTTTTCGCCGTTTACAATGGCTGGCTGTGTTACTCGCAGCTTGTGGCGTGGTGGTTCAGATATGGCAATTTGGTTCAGTTCCCGTCATCGCCCTCGGACTCGCAGCCACCTTTTCTCTGTATGGTTTATTACGCAAAAAAATTGCAGTAGATGCGCAAACCGGAATGTTAATCGAAACCTGCTGGTTACTGTTGCCTGCCTGTATCTACCTATTTGCTTTCGCTCACTCGGCTACCAGCGATCTTAGCAACAATAATTTTTCACTTACTCTTTTGCTGATCGCTGCAGGTATTGTAACTACCGTTCCGCTAATGCTGTTTACCGCTGCCTGCGCACGATTACGATTATCGACAGTAGGGTTTTTTCAGTATATTGGCCCGACCCTGATGTTTCTGTTAGCTATTCTGTTTTACGATGAGGTGATGACGCCGGATAAAACCGTCACTTTTACCTTTATCTTGCTGGCACTGGCACTGTTTATCGGCGATGCGATTCGTACCCTGAAACGCAAATCATAAAACAGGTCACGCCGTTTCAGACGGCGTGACCTCCTGGTGATTACAACCAGTTTTTCCGCTTGAAATACGCATAAGGTGCCAGACCGGCGAGAATCATCAACCCTATCGCACCGGGGTAACCAAAACTCCATTTCAGTTCTGGCATAAACTGGAAGTTCATTCCATAGCTGGACGCCACAAGTGTCGGAGGAAGAAATACCACCGAGACCACCGAGAAAATTTTAATAATACGGTTCTGCTCGATATTGATAAAACCCATCGCCGCCTGCATCAAAAAGTTAACTTTCTGGAACAGTGATTCGTTATGTGGCAGCAGTGAGTCAATATCACGTAAAATCTCACGAGCCTGTTCAAGTTGGTTTCCTGGCAGGCGTGCTTTTCGTACTAAAAAGTTTAATGCCCGTTGCGTATCCATCAGACAAAGACGTACTTTCAGCCGATATCTTCCAACTCAGCCAGAGTTGAAAGGGCATCATCGAAAGCATCGCCTTGCTGGCCTTCCATAATTACCCGGCTGAGTTTCTCCAGATCACTGTAGATATTCTCAATCTCATCAGCCAGTTGCTCAATTTTTGTTTCAAACAGGTCAAGCAGCAGTTCGTAAGCATTACCATCTATCAGTACCTGATTACGAGCCCGCATCCGATACTGTAGTGGCACACTGAATTTGGCCACCTGAGCAGAGGTGATATGCTCACCTCAACATCTTATAGGTGAACCAATGAGCAAAGCATTTACTGCTGAATTTAAAGTCGAAGCGGCAAAACTGGTCCTGGATCAGAACTACACTCACGGCGAGGCGGCTAAGGCGATGAACGTCAGCCTCTCCGCCATCAACCGCCGGGTAAAATCGTTACGTATCGAGCGCCAGGGGAAAACGCCCCCGGGGCTGCCTCTGACGCCTGAGCAGACTGAACTCAGGGAAATGAGAAAACGGATACAACGCCTTGATATGGAGAATGAAATCCTAAAAAAGGCTACCGCGCTCTTGATGTCGGACTCCCTGAACAGTTCACGATAATAGACAGTCTGAGGGCGCACTACCCGGTAGCGCCATTGTGCCGGCTGTTCGGTGTTCACCGAAGCAGTTATCGCTACATTCGTAAAAATGGCAGGGATTCTGACGCTGAGCGTGCCGTTAAACGGAGTCTCGTCAGTGAAGTCTGGAACGCCAGTGGTGGCTCTGCTGGCGCGAGAAGTATCGCCACGATGGTCAGCGCTAAGGGCGTCAGACTCGGGCGATGGCTGGCCGGTAAGCTGATGAAAGAGCTGGATATCGCCAGTTGCCAGGTCCCGGCGCATAAATACAAACGCGGCGGGAACGAACACATTGAAATACCGAACCATCTCGACCGGCAGTTCGCGGTTACCGCACCGGATCAGGTCTGGTGCGGCGATGTGACGTATATCTGGACGGGAAAATGCTGGGCTCATCTGGCAGCAGTGCTGGATCTGTTCGCCCGCAAACCTGTGGGCTGGGTGATATCGACGTCGCCGGACTCGGCCCTCACGGTCAAAGCATTGCAGATGGCCTGGGAGCTTCGGGGGAAGCCAACAGGCGTGATGTTCCACAGCGATCAGGGCAGCCACTATACCAGCCGTCAGTACCGGCAGGCTCTGTGGCGCTGTCGGATAAAGCAGAGCATGAGTCGCCGGGGTAACTGCTGGGATAATGCCCCGATGGAGCGGTTCTTCCGGAGCCTGAAGACCGAATGGGTGCCGACGAAGGGCTATAACAGCTTCAACGAGGCTCAGAGCGCGATAATCAGCTACATCACGGGCTATTACAGTGCCATCCGGCCCCACTGGTATAACGGTGGCTTAACGCCAAATGAATCAGAGCGGCTGTTCCACGAACAGTCAGGTCGTGTGGCCAAAATTAGTTGACCACTACACAGGCGGTCACGATGCAGTTTGAATGCACTCAGCATAGCAATACTCCAAATAACAGTAACGGCAGGGAAAAATCGCAGGAACATGACCAGTTATTCACTGATTAGCAAACCATACTGACTCTGTATGACGAAAAAAATAATACCGACAACCGCAAGGAGCATCGGCTAATGGAGAGGCCTCAGAAGTCGCGGGGGTATTGCAGGTCAACGAGCCAGCATCGACTGGGTATGTCCAAGGAAGTGTCCTCTCAGGATTTTGATGGGCGCATGTTACGCTGTGCCTAAAATGCCGTCAACCGCCTGGCTGAAACCCATACCGATTACATTTATGGCAGCTTCAGGCAGAACGTATGCGTCTCGCAAACCTCGAAAACCGATAAACGGCATGTTCACGGTTGATCACAGGTATTAAAGCTTTTTTCCTGTCACATCGTTGAGCACCGGAATTTCAAGATTCAGCCTGGCAGACATCTGTTGCTGTTCTTCCTATTTTCACGAGTTTGACAAATGTGTTCCTACCCGCATGAGGCTCTCCGATACCGCCAGGCGAGGTTCACGGTAACTGACCTGACTGAATTTACCACCGCTTTCGCCCGTAGTCCCTGCTAATGCAGGTTGGCAGCGATGGTTTTGATGTTGTACTCCGGCAGCTCATCAGCAAGACGTCGCGCGCCATAGCGCTGAAACGTATTTACTCCCGAATTTGACTGGTAAAGTACTATGCAACATCGTCTCCAAGATTGAAACCGCTGGTACGCGTTTCCAGTTTGATAACCTGATTGTTCAGCACATCGGAAGAAGAAGCCATCTCATCGACAACGGCAACGTTTCTGTGGGTGATTTTTTCCAGTTCAGAGAGGGCCAGGGTAATCTGCTGAATACCTTTATCCTGCTCACTGATAGCAATAAATATGTGCCCCATTAAGTTGTCTATATTCTCTGAGCCGGACACAATTTTGTTCATGTTGATTTCTGCCTCTGTGACAACATTGGCACTTTGTTTGACATTACTGGTAGTTAATTCAATCAGTGACTTGATATTTTTTGCTGATTCAGAACTTTTATGTGCCAGACTTCTTACCTCACCAGCAACAACGGCAAACCCTTTGCCATTTTCGCCCGCCCGTGCAGCTTCAACCGCCGCATTGAGTGCCAGGATATTGGTTTGGAACGCGATACTGTCAATCATGGCAATTATTTCTGTCATCTGCTCAGCGCGCTTAGTAACCGAAACCATATTCTGATTCAGTTTTTGCATCAGAGTCTTGCCTTCCCGGGCAGAAGTGTATGACCGCTTAGTAATATCGCTCAACTGTCGGGTACTTTCAGCACTGTTCTTTGTCCCGGCTGATATTTGTTCCATACTGGATGCAATTTCAATTTGCATTGCTGACTGCTGTTCTACTTCTATTGATAATGCAGCACTCTGATGGGCAAAATTTTCAGATAAGGTTCTGGCTGATGAAGAAGCTCTGCTGATATCCAGCATCAATGCTTTTATTTCAGCAGCGAGTGCATTCACACCCGGAATTAATCTTCCTGCACAATTGTTTCCGAAATCAGGGATGCGAATAGATAAGTTCCCGGAAATGATCTCATCGATACTCTCCCTGACATGATTTATTGGCGTCACCAGGTAGCGTGTTAAATAAGCCCATAAGATTATTAAAGACACGGCCCATAATGAATTGAGCATGATAATCAAGGATAGATTTCTGATACACACCAGTACTACTGCATTGCTAAGGATGTACAGCAAGCAAAAAAAGAGAAGAATTACTGTTCTCACACTGATGTTTTTAAGCATACCAGTCACCACATCATATCAACTATCATTCATCATATCTTAACTTATAAATAATCTGAAAAAACAGAGGGATGGGAAACAAAAAGCAATATTGAGGTTAAAAACAAATACCAGGACGGATATGGTATAGATTTGATTTACTGAGATCATTATAACTATAAAATAAAAGTTATCATTCAGAATGGTTCTGCACTGTTAATCAAAAAATTTGGTTTCTGCTTCAAGGAGATAGCACAATCCACCATAGCGGTTAATGTGATACGCTGTGGGTTATCTGCGGGAGCGGAAAACGGCATCGTGGCGTTATAACGCAGCATTTATTCATCACTCCACTCTCATAACGGCAGTGCAGTGATGATAAAGAGACAGGAACAAGCTTGCTCACTCCGACAAATCTGCTCAGACGGGTTCAAGACGAGCATACGCAGCGACAAGCCACTTAATCCCCTGCCCCTGAAAAGCAACCTGCAAACGACTGTGTTCTCCACTTCCTTCCAGATTCACAATCGTTCCTTCGCCGAACTTAGCATGACGAACACGCTGACCCAGTGTAAAACCACTATCGTTATTCGTCTGAGGTGCTCCTAATCGCTGATGGCTCACCGGACGGCTGACACTGGCACGCAACCGCACCTCTTCCACACAATTTTCCGGCAGTTCCCCGATAAATCTTGATGGCCGATGATGCACCTCCTTGCCATACAGACGGCGACTTTCAGCATAAGTAAGGGTCAGTTTCTGCATCGCCCGCGTCACGCCGACATAAGCCAGTCTGCGCTCTTCTTCAAGACGTCCACCTTCTTCCAGTGACATCTGACTGGGGAACATCCCCTCTTCCATACCGACGATAAAGACTTGTGGAAACTCCAGCCCTTTAGCTGCATGCAGCGTCATCAATTGCACGGCATCCTGCCATTTATCTGCCTGTCCCTCGCCGGCTTCCAATGCTGCATGAGAAAGAAAAGCCTGTAATGGCAGTAGATCCTGATCTTCATCCTGATAACTGTACTGACGGGTCGCGGTGACAAGCTCTTCGAGGTTTTCGATTCTGGCCTGCCCCTTCTCGCCTTTCTCCTGCTCGTACATGCTCCACAAACCAGAATCTTTGATCACTCTGTCAGTCTGCACATGCAGAGGTAATTCACAGGTCTCCTGCGCTAAGGCGTCGATCAATTCAGCAAACCGTTGCAGCGCTGCTGCCGCGCGTCCTGCGAGTGCTTTTTCTTGTAACAGACTTCGGCTACTCTTCCAGAGCGTCAGTTGCCGCTCACGTGCCGTCTGACGCACAACATCCAGCGTTCGATCACCAATACCCCGCGCCGGGGTGTTCACGACCCGTTCAAACGCAGCGTCATCATTACGATTAGCTATCAACCGCAAATAGGCCAGCGCATCCTTGATTTCCTGACGTTCGAAAAAGCGCATGCCACCGTAGATACGATAGGGCAGGCTGGTTTGTAACAAGGCTTCCTCAAGTACACGTGACTGGGCGTTACTGCGATACAAAATGGCACAGTCACTCAATGCTCCGCCTTTTTCCATCCACGTTTTGATACGTCCGACAACAAAGCGCGCTTCATCAAGCTCATTAAAAGCGCAGTAGAGTGAAATGGGTTCACCATCACCGCCGTCAGTCCACAGCTCTTTCCCTAGTCGCCCCTGATTGTTAGCAATCAGTGCATTTGCAGACTGAAGAATAGTGTTGGTTGAACGGTAATTTTGTTCAAGACGGATGGTTTCCGCCCCCGGAAAATCATTTAAAAAACGCTGAATGTTTTCGACCTGTGCTCCGCGCCAGCCATAAATAGACTGGTCATCGTCGCCAACGATGATCACTTTTCCGCTATCACCCGCGAGCATACGAATCCAGGCGTACTGGATGTTGTTGGTATCCTGGAATTCGTCGACCAGCACATTGGTAAAACGCTGGCGGTAGTGGTTGAGAATCTCCGGCTTGTTGAGCCACAGTTCATGAGCACGCAGCAGCAGTTCAGCAAAATCAACCAGGCCTGCGCGATCACACGCCTCCTGATACGCCTGATATATCCGTAACCAGGTCTGCTCAATCGGATTGCCGTAACTTTCAATATGCCATGGCCGCAGCCCCTCATCCTTTTTACCGTTGATGTACCACATCGCCTGACGGGCTGGCCATTGTTTCTCATCGAGGTTCAGGGCTTTAATCAGGCGCTTGAGAAGACGCATCTGATCTTCGCTGTCGAGAATCTGGAAGTCCTGCGGTAAACCGGCATCAAGATGGTGTGCGCGGAGCAAACGATGTGCTAATCCATGAAATGTACCGATCCACATCCCGCCCTGACTGGTACCAATCAGTTGTTCGATACGATGGCGCATTTCGGCAGCTGCTTTATTGGTAAACGTCACCGCCATAATGGAATAAGGTGAACAGTTCTCTACCGACATCAGCCAGGCAATGCGGTGCACCAGCACACGGGTTTTGCCACTTCCGGCCCCGGCTAGTACCAGTAAATTACGTCGAGGTGCCGCAACGGCCTCGCGCTGTTTTTCATTCAGGCTGTCAAGCAGTTCAGAAACGTCCATTAGATACCATCAGCAATAAGGGCAGAGTATGATGTAACTGGATAGATAACCAGTGCATTATAACAACGTGAGCAGCGATGCCAACCGGGAAATGGTCAGATCAGGTAACAGACGCGCATCATGACAGCGCATCACACTGTGTTGGTGTGGATTGAACCAGCAACTCTGCATACCGCTGCGTACAGCGCCGGCGACATCGGTCGTCAGATCATCACCGACATGCAGAATAGACGAGCAGGGTAGTCCTGTCTTACTGGCAGCGTATTCAAATAACTCAGCATCCGGTTTTGCACGACCATCTGGCCCGGCGCGAAGCATAAAGCTGAAATAATGTCCCAACCCAAAATGCTCCGGTTGGGCATTACCATTGGTTATCGCCAGCAAGGGTACTTTTTGCGCCAGCGCCGTCAACACACGATGGGTTTCATCCGGCACCTGAATTTGGTTACGGCACACCATAAAATGTGCCATCACTGCCATTGCCCCTTTGTTTGCCTCGTCAGCACTTAATCCTGCCTGATACATGAGTTGTTCAATGGCTCTGCGACGCCATTCACTGACATCGTGACAAACCTCAGGATCCTTTTCAGCAACGTTGTTTTTTTCATTCTGAAATTGTTCAGGAGTCACTTTCGCCAGCGCCGGGTGGTACTCCTGCAGAAAAACATGGGTCGAATGCGCAGTGTGACGTATCACCGGATGATTATTATAAAGTGTATCGTCGAGATCGAAGCTGATGGCGGCGATTGGTTTAAGTGGACGATAAAAAATGATCACTGTTTCCCCCGTTTAGCCCGCGGGTGGGCGGCATCATAGACGGACGCCAGATGTTGAAAATCAAGATGGGTGTAGATTTGAGTCGTGCTGAGATTGGCATGTCCGAGCAATTCCTGAACTGCCCGCAAGTCGCCACTCGACTCCAGTAAATGCGTTGCAAATGAATGTCGCAACTTATGAGGATGTATATGGCTGGAGACTCCTTGCCGGATCCCCCAGCTGGCAAAACGTTTCTGCACATTACGCATTGAGATGCGTTTACCCTGTTTTGATAAAAATAGTGCATTATCTTCCGGAGCAAACTGCCAGCGCATCTCCAGCCAGCGTGCCAGCCAGTTTACCGCGGTCCGTCCGACGGGCACTCGCCGCTCTTTGCTTCCCTTACCAGAAACCCAAACCTCACCTTGGTCAAGGTCGATATGTCCGGTATCCATACCCACTAATTCTGCCAGACGTAATCCGCCACCATACATCACTTCCAGCATGGCACGATCACGCACCGCGAGAGGATCATTGTCGTCAATGTTAAGCAGCTGCCCCACTTCATCAACATCAATATTTTTCGGTAGATGACGTTCAGCGCGCGGGGTTGCGACACCTTTCGCCGGATTAGCAGGCAGATGCCCTTGCGCCACCATCCAGTCAAGGAAGCTGCGCAATGCTGACAACCGCAACGCCAGACTCGGAACCTTAAGCCCGGTACGACGACTGCGGGCAGCCAGCGTGCGTACCTGCTGAGTGGTCAGCTTCGCCCACGCAGTCACACCAATGTCCTGCAAAATTGTTATGCTGGCAAGGAGCTGGCGCTGATAATTGCTTTGCGTTAACGGGCTCAGCTGACGTTCTACTTTCAGAAAACGTAGAAACTGTACGACGGATTGCTGTAATGCAGAGTCACTCATATACGTTCAACCCAACGAACCACGAGATCAGGAATAATGCGTGACAAATGCTCCAGCAGCAAAGTCCCCATCCCTGACTGATAGTGCTGATTATCACGACTGGTGAACATCAATACTCCGAGATCACCCTCCTCCCCCATCAGAGAAAGCGCCACCGATCCAATAGCTTTTGCCTGAGGTAAAAGCAGCAGTAACTCAGGGCCATTAAGCGGCCCCAGATAGTGCTGTTGTCTGCCAAAACGCTGAATACGTAATGATTGAAAAGCTTGCTGCGATAATGCCAGCTGCGTGAAATCCGAGGGTGCGCCGATTCGCCATTTATCACTGAAAAGACGAATGCCAGCCCCGGCAAGTCCCATGTCTCTGGCCCAGCGATGCAAACGGCTAAGCATGTCTGGTAAGCTGCTGGCATCAGAGAGATGGAGCTGCAACTGCAATAAACGCCCGAAGAGTATCTGATTCGCTGTGGCCTGCTCCATCAGATGGGTCACTTCCTCTTCTAACTGACGAATCTGGTGACGCTGACGCCCCATTTGCCATTCCACCAGCGAAACCGAATCACGCACAGGATGAGGTACCAGCATCGATTCAACCACCCTGGCATTACGTATAAAGTAATCCGGATTTGCTAATAAGTACTCACTGACACTCTGATCGTTAAGGCTAAGCGCATCTGATGACGGTGATTCGCTGATATCACTCATAAATGAATAAACCCATCATAGACATGCGTGGCGGGGCCGGTCATGTAGAGTGGGTGTCCTGGCCCTTTCCAGGCAATAGTCAGACTCCCCCCGGGTAAATCAACCCGCACTTTCTCTGCCAGTAACGTTTGTTGAATACCCACCGCAACTGCTGCACACCCGCCGCTACCGCAGGCTTGTGTCTCACCCGCGCCGCGTTCGTAGACGCGTAAACGAATGTGCTCCCTGCTGACCACTTCCATAAAGCCAACATTCACCCGCTCTGGAAAACGTTCATGGCTCTCCAGCAGTGGTCCTAATGATTCAACCTGCGCAGTTGCGACGCTCTCTACCTGCATAACACAGTGAGGGTTTCCCATCGACACCACACCGCACATGACAGTTTGTTCGGCGACCCGCATCAGATAAAGATTTTCCGCTTTATTGGCACGAAAAGGCACCTGAGCAGGTTCAAAATTAGGCTCACCCATATTGACGCAAACCTGTTCATCTTTCCCGACACTCAACACCATTTGCCCTGACTGTGTGCTGACGCGTATATCGATTTTGTTGGTCAACCCTTTTAAACGGACAAAACGGGCAAAGCACCGGGCGCCATTACCACATTGTGCAACTTCACTACCGTCCGCATTAAAGATGCGATAATGGAAATCCAGCTCTGGATCGTAAGGGGGTTCAACGATCAGTAATTGATCAAACCCAATACCCAGGTGACGATCAGCCAGACGACGGATTAACTCCGCAGAAAAATAGACATTCTGCGTCACCGCATCCACCACCATGAAGTCATTACCCAGTCCGTGCATTTTGGAAAACTGCATATTCAGCTCCGACCACAAGAGGATGAATTACTGCGCTGTCTGAGCCGCTGTCGGTTGTGTCGCTACGCTGTGCACGGAAGCTGTTCCTGATACACCATTATCAGTTTTAGCATCACTGCGTGTTGGCGTTGTCGTCACGGAGGAAGAGTTCGGTGTTGGTTTTGATTCAGGGAAATAAAGTGGCCCTTTCAGCCCACATCCCGCCAGCATACTGGCAAAGCTGATAGCAACAGCTGTTCGGAAAAGGTATTTATTGATCATCATGTTATTCATCACTGACTGCGGCCTGTTAATCGTTCTTATGCCTATAATCGCAGGTGAAATGCTAAAAGCAACGAAAAATAATGCGCTTTGTATCATCCTTATTGCAAACCCCGGATGATAACAGGCTAAATTTTCAGTCAGAGTGCTGGCTGAATGGGTTACTGCGCAGGACAAGCTGAGGTGTGATCGTTATGGCTATCCGGTTGTGGCTCTGTCTCTTCCTCTCTTTCTTTGGCTGAACTGCGGAAAGGAATAACCTGATGACCGCCCTCGGTTTGAATGATGCGATAAAATTGCGGCAGATTAAAGTTGATACCACCAGAGCCAGATGTCATGCGATCATGAGATGAAGAGTAAAAGCGACTGACATCACGCACTAACTCCTCTTTACATCCCTCACAGTGCCTGTAAATCTCAACACGATTGGTTTCATCCAGAATATAGATATTGAACCCCGGGACATCACTGCTCTCTTCAAAAAAGAACTGAACAATCCCCTCACTGGCATAACCATTGACCACTGCCGGCAGCGGGAACGTTGCATGCGCTACTGTCCCCGACAAGCCATGGAGTTTATTGTTAGAGATAGCCCCATAGAATTCCACCGCATTTTCCAGTTTACGTACCGAGACACTAAGGTGCTCAAAAAATAACCCCCAGGTTTCTCCTGCCACTTTGAGTGCTTTGAAACGCCCCGGCTCCTGGTGTTCGCTGGACAAACGCAAATCAATACATTCAGAAACCAGTTGCTGAACGCGAGTACGAATCAGCCCGCGCAGATGCTGGCTATGGCAAAATACTTCGACAGCATCAGGTGGTGAGGCATCCTGATGCATTTTGCCCAAAATGGTTTTCAATGCCTCAATCATCGAAGCGTCACCATTGAAATGCAACGTTCTCACTTCATTCCACGAGTTGCGGTAGAGCAAGTCGATACTTCCCACTAAACACTGCTGATACTGACCAAAACTGAGTATATCCAGTTTACGAAAATCAATGTGCCCGCGTTGACCTGCCAGCGAAAGCGTTGGGTCGGTTTCCAGATTCACTATGATTGCCAGATGACGAATTTCGCAAGGACTGTAAAGCGCCTTCGCCGAGGGTGCAGGCAATTTAATCGGGAAATGCTGCGCAATGTTATCAACCAACTCCCGCAGCCGACCGACATCACAAAGCGTTTTACCTTTTACATGCAACCGGGTTTTATGGGTCAGTAAACCATTAAACCAGGCCCAGGAGACCAGTTTATTAAGGTAGCGATTATATTCCAGAGGCTGATGACTGATGATTGCCTGCATATCCGGCGATTGATTGTATAGATACCAGCCGGCACGATTTGCTCGCCCGGTGGGTACATAGATGAAAGTCAGATCATCTTCAGACAAGTCCGGTGAAATCAGCGGATTGATCAGTGTTACTTTTCCAGGCAACGCTTCAAAAGCGGCATAAAGTTTACGGGTCAGCACACCAATATCCTGAGGTGTTGCGCTGACACTGAGATTATTGCGTCTGGCAAAACGAATAAGGTTACGGTAACTTTGCATCATCGCTTCAAGCAGCTCATTATGCGCTTCACGTACCTGTTCAATTTTCCAGTCCGCACGGCTATCCAGCATCGCGATCCGCTCTGCATCCCATCCCCAACTGGCTACCAGTCGATGTATTATCTGCCGACGCCAGCCAGATTTTTCTGTGGCTAATGACACTTTCTCACTGACTTTGAGATAAAAACAACGTCTGGCCAGATCAAGACGTGCCGGATCATCAGTCGCGTTAAGGTAGTGAGTGACACGGGCCAGCATCATGCAATACGAATCAAGCCCATACTCGACAATGTTACCGTCATGAAGATGTTGTTTCATCTCTGTAGCCAATAAGCATGTCTCTGGATACTCCCAGGAGTAAGCTTCGAGCAATAACGTTTTCAGTACTGCTTTGTACGGTGAGTCAATGCTCTTATAAAGCTGCCACAGACTGGCACCAAAATACTCTTCAGCTGAAAGTGTATCCAGACCACCAAGGTCGAGCCACTCATTAGGCGTTAACCCCCCCTGCTGATAAAGCGACATCACATAATCATCGTAATTCGCCTCTTCGCTGGCAGGCACCATATTCCATAGGGTTCTTTTTCCGGCCATGCGTACTGCCGTGCGGTAAAATTCGTCCAGCAGCAGAATATGCTGGGTTGACCCACAATCTTCACCACTCAACAACCCCGACTCATTACGACGGAAACGGTTTTCATCGATCAGGAAAAAACTGACCTCAACGCCCATCGCCGCACACCACTTCTGCAACAGCAGACATTTACGCTGTAAACTCAGACGCTCTTCGCTATCCAGCCAGGCGTGATGGCAGATCCAGATATCTAAATCAGATGCGAGATTTTGGCCAACAGAGGATGTACTGCCCATTGAGTAGACCGCAGTAATTGGCGGCTCACCAGCCGGATGACAAATGGGGGTCACACCATACTTTTGCTTCAGCTCGGCAAGATACCCACTTTGAATTTCATCAGGCGTGAAAAAACTGACGCCATGCGGAACGTCACCTTCAAGGTAACCCGGCATCAGAGGGTGATGATAATGTAGTAAAACAGGAAGCAGACTGTAGACCTGTTGAAATGCGGGTCCCATTGCCGACAGAGCTCGCTCTATGCGCAGCTGATTAATGGCGTCCAGTCTCTGTTTCAGTGTTTCTATGTGGAGGTACAAGACTTCCCGCCCAATTTCCCCGTGCGTTAAAAAAACCGTTCCCTGAATTCGCTTTTGTCAGAAGTATAATGGTAAGCGAAATAATGCTGGAAACGTGACCAATCTAACACCTGCTATAGTGGTGGTAAAGCAGGATATGTGAATCCTCCGGGTTATTTCAGGCTGATACATGAAGGTGCCTTTACGGTTACATTCACTGCACTCTTTCGGTATCAATGGTAGGATAACGGCAGATTTCAGAAACGGTATATGGCATGTCAGAAAAAAAAGTGCGAATCGCAACACGTCAAAGTCCTCTGGCCCTGTGGCAGGCAAAGTATGTTCAGCAACGGCTTATTGACTGCCATCCAGGCCTTGAGGTCGAATTAGTCCCAATGGTTACGCGTGGCGATATCATTCTTGATACACCGCTGGCTAAAGTGGGCGGGAAGGGATTATTTGTCAAAGAACTGGAAAGGGCAATTCTCGATGGGCGTGCTGATATTGCAGTACATTCGATGAAAGATGTTCCGGTCGATTTTCCTGAAGGACTTGGGCTGGCAACTATCTGTCAACGTGAAAATCCGCTTGATGCTTTTGTTTCCAACCATTTCCACGATATTGATGCCTTGCCCGAAGGGGCTGTGGTAGGAACTTCCAGCTTACGCAGGCAGTGTCAGTTAAGCGCACGGCGTCCTGATTTAGTGATCCGTCCATTGCGCGGTAATGTGGGCACGCGGCTCAGTAAACTGGATAATCATGAATATGATGCCATTATTCTCGCTGTTGCCGGGTTAAAACGCTTAGGGCTGGAAAACCGCATTCGGGCGGCTATCCCTGCCGAAGCGTCTTTACCGGCCGTGGGCCAGGGCGCGGTAGGAATCGAGTGCCGCATCGATGATTCTGCCACCCGCGCTTTGCTGACCCTGCTTAATGATGAAGACACGGCTGTATGCGTGCAAGCTGAAAGAGCAATGAATCTCCGCCTCGAAGGAGGATGCCAGGTGCCGATTGGCAGCTATGCGGTGCTGGAAGAGGATAACAGGCTCTGGCTGCGTGGTTTGATTGGTTCACCTAATGGTCATCTGATTATCAAAGGCGAACGTCGTGGACTGCGTCAGGACGCTGAAACGATGGGTATCTCTCTGGCTGATGAATTATTGCGCCAGGGAGGACGGGAAATTCTCAGTGCCGTTTACGCGGACGGAATAGCAAAGTGAGCATTCTGGTCACCCGCCCTGAGCCCGCGGCCAGCGATATCGTTCGCCGGCTACGGTCGCTGGGAAAAACCGCCTGGGCGATGCCATTGATTGAGTTTGCGCCGGGAGAAGAACTACCTTCTCTCGCAGAAGCGCTGTCAACTTTGCGTGCGGGTGACCTGCTGTTTGCCCTTTCACAACACGCCATACATTATGCACAACCCGTGCTACAGCACGCGAAGCGCCGTTGGCCGGAGAATATCCGTTATTATGCCGTCGGACGTCGAACTGCTCTGGCGTTGCATAGCGTGTGTCGCGAGCCGGTTCTCTCACCGCCTGACCGGGAAACCAGTGAGGGTTTGCTACAATTACCTGAGTTGCAGGATATTTCAGGCAGGCGAGTCCTCATACTGCGGGGTAACGGAGGTCGCGAATTACTCGCTGAAACCTTGCAACAACGTGGTGCTGATGTAAAGTTTATCGAATGCTATCAGCGACAGCAGAAATATTATGATGGTATTCAGGAATACCATCGCTGTCGTGGGAGGAATATTTCTACTCTGGTGGTGACCAGCGGCGAGATGTTAGAACAGCTATACTTTCTGTTCTCCGCTGAGGCGCACGCCACATGGCTACTTCAGTGTAACCTACTGGTGGTCAGTGAACGCCTGGCTGAACAGGCGCGAAAATTCGGCTGGCAGCACATAACGATTGCCAGTAATGCCAATAATGACGCACTGTTACACGCGTTACTGTAAACATGAAAACGGGAAATGCCCAATGACGGGACACAAAAAGACATCCGCCAGCAATGAGGAATCTATTCCTGAAGTGAAGGCTTCTCCGACGACTGATAACGCGTCGGATAAAGGAAAATCACGCAGTGGCGTTGCACTGGCTTTAGTGGCAATAGCGATATCACTGGCCGTCGGTGCCGGATTATATCTGCACGGTCAGCAGCAACTACAACAGCAAACTACAACTGTTCAAAAACTCACTGAACAACTCAATGCCCTGCAACAGCAAAATGCCAGTGCATTACAAACGCTGAGAACACAGTTAAACGATAACAGTAGCACTGATGCCAAAAGTCAGCAGCAGACCGCTATGCTGGCTCAACAGTTGGATGAAGTGAAACGTAAACTCGCTGCACTCTCCGCCAATGACGCGAATACCTGGTTGCTTTCACAAGCCGACTACCTGGTCAAACTGGCGGGACGTAAATTATGGAGCGATAAAGACGTTACTACCGCAGCAGCTTTGCTGAAAAGCGCCGATGAAAGCCTTGCTCAAATGCATGATCCAAGTTTGATTGATGCCCGCAGAGCGCTTACGCTGGATATCAGCCATCTTGCCGCTGTCAGCCAGATTGATTATGACGGCATCATTCTCAAAGTGAATCAGTTAGCCAATAACGTCGACAACCTTCGACTGGCAGATAACCGCGATGAGAGCGCGCCGATGGATGCTGACAGTGGCGAACTCTCTTCATCTTTACGTGAGTGGCGACAAAATCTGGTGAAAAGCTGGCATAACTTTATGGATGACTTTATTACCATCCGTCGCCGCGATGAAACTGCAGTACCGTTACTGGCACCCGACCAGGATATTTATCTGCGGGAAAATATTCGGTCCCGCCTGTTGGTCGCCGCTCAGGCAATCCCCCGTCACCAGGATGAAACATTCAAACAATCCATCGATACCGTTGCTACCTGGGTTCGCGCCTGGTTCGATACCAATGATGCTGCTACCAAGGCTTTCCTGGCACAACTGGACGATCTCAGCCAGCAGAGCATTGCGATGGATGTACCTGACGCGCTCTCCAGCCAGCCAGTCATCGATAAACTGATGCAAACGCGGGTACGTAACCTGCTGGCACAACCCGGTGTCGGGCAGCCTCAGCAGGGAGAATAACCATGTTAAAAATATTCATTATTTTTTTACTGCTGATCGCCGGCATCATCCTCGGCCCGATACTTGCGGGGCACCAGGGGTATGTACTGATTCAGACAGATAAATGGAATATCACCACCAGCGTCACAGGACTCTGTATCATTCTGGTGCTCTCCTTAGTGATTATTCTTGGCATCGAGTGGTTGCTCCGGCGGATTTGGCGTACTGGCTCACGAACCCGCGGCTGGCTGTCAGGGCGTAAAGGCCGACGCGCGCGTAAACAAACCAATGCCGCATTAATGAAACTGGCAGAAGGTGACTATAAACAAGTTGAAAAATTGTTGTCACGCAATGCAGATCATGCTGAACAACCCGTGGTTAACTATTTGCTCGCAGCAGAAGCCGCACAACAGCGCGGTGATGAACTGCGCGCTAATCAGCATCTTGAACGTGCAGCCAAATTAGCCGGTGCGGATCAGTTACCGGTGGAAATTACCCGCGCGCGAATTCAACTGGAACGGCATGAAGATCACGCCGCTCGTCATGGTATCGACCATCTGTTGGAGGTCGCTCCACAGCATCCTGAGGTTCTGCGTCTTGCCGAACAGGCGTATCTGCGGACCCATGCATGGGCAGCATTGCTGGATATTCTTCCTGCGCTGGAAAAAACCGCGGTCGCCGATGAAAAACGCGTTGATACATTACGTCAGGAAGCCTGGCTGGGCCTGATGAATCAGGCAACGGCAGACCAGGGTAGCGAAGGGCTCAAAGCATGGTGGCAGCAACAAAGCCGGAAGACACGTCACGATACTGCGCTGCAAGTGGCAATGGCTGACCATTTAATTGTCTGTAATGATCATGAAACTGCGCAAAAAATCATCCAGGACGGATTAAAAAAAGCGTATGACGAACGTCTTATCTTGCTGATACCTCGCCTGAAGAGCGAACATCCTGATCCGTTGGAAAAAACGTTGCGTCAGCAGATAAAACAGCACGGTGCAACCGCACTGCTCTACAGCACTCTGGGACAACTGTTGATGAAGCATGGCGAGTGGCAACAAGCTACTGACGCTTTCCAGGAGGCATTAAAATTGCGTCCTGATGCTTTCGACTATGCCTGGCTTGCGGATATGTTTGATCGTCTGCATAAACCGGAAGAAGCCGCACAGGTGCGTCACGAGGGTTTGTTGCTCACGCTGAAAAACAACCCATCCACAGAATGATGATGCCTCGTTAACCCGACTATCAACTCACGAAACCGTTGCTTTATGGCAACGGTTTTTTTATCGGCAACGTATCGCTCTGCTGACTAACGCGAATGCTGTGACAAAGTAAGAAGAACACCAAAAACCACCAGTAAACCACCGAACAGACGATCGAGCCAAAGGCGCATACCTAACAATCGCTGGCGTAATACCCCTGCGGAAAAACAGAGCGCGACCAGGCTAAACCAAAGTATGTGCATCAGAGAGATAAAACCACCGTACATGATCTGTTGCCACAGAGGGGTGTGGCTATCTATCACCTGCATAAAGAGGCTGATGATAAAGACCATGGTCTTAGGATTGAGTACATTGGTAAAAAAACCAACACGAAACGCCGCACTATCAGTGACGGGCGCTCCGGCAAGCGCTGAGACAGCCACATCCCTGGCCCGTAACATTTTTATCCCTAACCACACCAAATACAGCGCACCAAGATATTTAATAATGGTAAACAGTGCCGCCGCATGTTGCAGTAAAATCCCTACCCCGATAAGGGTATAAGTCACATGAACCAACACCCCTGTGCCGATACCTGCTGCGGTCAAAATTCCCGCCCGGTGGGAAAGCAGTAAGCTATTTCGTGTTACCATCGCGAAATCAGGTCCTGGACTGATCACCGCCAGTAATGTCAGGGTGATAACCGATATAAGTTCTGTCATGGTGCGCTCTCAGCAATAAGAAAAAACACACCATAGTCATTTTTCGAGAAAAATTATAACGATGTTTAATCACGATAATGGTGAGTTCAACTCACAGAAAAGAGATCGGCGCCTCCCGTCACTGATGGCATTACGCTGCTTTGAAGCTGCCGCAAGACTGGAAAATTTCACCCGAGCCGCAGAAGAGTTGCACCTGACACATGGCGCTATCAGTCGTGCCGTCCGTTTACTGGAAGATGAACTGAGCGTCAGGTTATTCGAGAGACGTCAACGACGGGTTTTTCTGACCAGTGAAGGTCATTGTAGTGGTCAACTAATTTTGGCCACACGACCTGACTGTTCGTGGAACAGCCGCTCTGATTCATTTGGCGTTAAGCCACCGTTATACCAGTGGGGCCGGATGGCACTGTAATAGCCCGTGATGTAGCTGATTATCGCGCTCTGAGCCTCGTTGAAGCTGTTATAGCCCTTCGTCGGCACCCATTCGGTCTTCAGGCTCCGGAAGAACCGCTCCATCGGGGCATTATCCCAGCAGTTACCCCGGCGACTCATGCTCTGCTTTATCCGACAGCGCCACAGAGCCTGCCGGTACTGACGGCTGGTATAGTGGCTGCCCTGATCGCTGTGGAACATCACGCCTGTTGGCTTACCCCGAAGCTCCCAGGCCATCTGCAATGCTTTGACCGTGAGGGCCGAGTCCGGCGACGTCGATATCGCCCAGCCCACAGGTTTGCGGGCGAACAGATCCAGCACTGCTGCCAGATAAGCCCAGCATTTTCCCGTCCAGTTATACGTCACATCGCCGCACCAGACCTGATCCGGCGCGGTAACCGCGAACTGCCGGTCGAGATGGTTCGGTATTTCAATGTGTTCGTTCCCGCCGCGTTTGTATTTATGCGCCGGGACCTGGCAACTGGCGATATCCAGCTCTTTCATCAGCTTACCGGCCAGCCATCGCCCGAGTCTGACGCCCTTAGCGCTGACCATCGTGGCGATACTTCTCGCGCCAGCAGAGCCACCACTGGCGTTCCAGACTTCACTGACGAGACTCCGTTTAACGGCACGCTCGGCGTCAGAATCCCTGCCATTTTTACGAATGTAGCGATAACTGCTTCGGTGAACACCGAACAGCCGGCACAATGGCGCTACCGGGTAGTGCGCCCTCAGACTGTCTATTATCGTGAACTGTTCAGGGAGTCCGACATCAAGAGCGCGGTAGCCTTTTTTAGGATTTCATTCTCCATTTCAAGGCGTTGTATCCGTTTTCTCATTTCCCTGAGTTCAGTCTGCTCAGGCGTCAGAGGCAGCCCCGGGGGCGTTTTCCCTGGCGCTCGATACGTAACGATTTTACCCGGCGGTTGATGGCGGAGAGGCTGACGTTCATCGCCTTAGCCGCCTCGCCGTGAATGTAGTTCTGATCCAGGACCAGTTTTGCCGCTTCGACTTCAAATTCAGCAGTAAATGCTTTGCTCATTGGTTCACCTATAAGATGTTGAGGTGAGCATATCACCTCTGCTCAGGTGGCCAAATTCAGTGTGCCACTACACATCTGCTGGCTGAGGCAGTCAGGGAAGGATTTAGCATGATCAGCCATGCCGTGGAGACACTTCACCGCAGGAAACATCATCAACGCCAGTGGGTACTCTCTTGTGAACCGACACTGTTAATGCGCTGGCTGATTCCACGCTGGAACGATTTCACCCGTCGTCACCCGGATATTCATATACATCTTGTCGCCGGCGGCGGTGCCGTCTCGTTCTCTGAAGGAATTGATCTGGCTATCCGGCGAAATGATTTCAGCTGGCCTGAACACTACCATGCAGAAACACTCTTTCAGGAATGGATAGGGCCAGTATGTCAGCCGGGTAAACAGGCTGAATGGTTCGCCTCTGGCAGCATACGAGCTGAGGCTCCCCTGCTTCATTCACAGACCCGGCCACAAGGCTGGCGGAGATGGTGTTCCATCACTCACCACCGTGAACCAGAGAATAATGGCATAAGTTTTGAACATTTTTACTTCACTTTGCAGGCAGCTATTGCAGGTATGGGGATTACAATCGCCCCCAGAGAACTGGTTAAGGATGACCTTGCCAGTGGGCTACTGGTAGCCCCTCTCGGCTTTGTTGAGGGAGGGTGCTTGTTATTGTTTACTGACACCTGAACCAATGACAGCAGACAGCGCACCAGCGGCTTTGTTAGCCTGGTTAAGAGAAATCTCAGCGTAATAATTTGACCAGCGCGATGTAGCTCTGGCTTTAAACGGTAAGGGAGTACTGTGTACTGATAAAAATAACAGGAAAAAAATGGAGAGAATAAAAATTAAGAGAGTGGTCGGCGAGAGAGGATTCGAACCTCCGACCCACTGGTCCCAAACCAGTTGCGCTACCAAGCTGCGCTACTCGCCGATACGAGATAATGTATACTATCAGTTGAAGAGAAAATATCTGATGCAAGATAATCAGGAAGTGGTCGGCGAGAGAGGATTCGAACCTCCGACCCACTGGTCCCAAACCAGTTGCGCTACCAAGCTGCGCTACTCGCCGATATAAATATCCTGCTACTGATTTTGTGGTGCGAAGAGAGGGACTTGAACCCTCACGTCCGTAAGAACACTAACACCTGAAGCTAGCGCGTCTACCAATTCCGCCACCTTCGCGTCCCCGACAAAATCTGGGGTGGCTAATGGGACTCGAACCCACGACAACTGGAATCACAATCCAGGACTCTACCAACTGAGCTATAGCCACCATCACTACTACTTTTGTTACTTTACTACCTAACGCGGTTTCTACCACCGAAGCTCTTGCACACAACTTAATGGTGCGCCCGACAGGATTCGAACCTGAGACCTCTGCCTCCGGAGGGCAGCGCTCTATCCAGCTGAGCTACGGGCGCATAGCGCCGTTGCGGAGTCGCATACTACGGATTTGCGCCGAAGCTGTCCAGCGCTTTTTTATAAAAAAACACCGTTTGATTACGCTTTGTGCATTCTGCACCATCAACGCCGAATTAATCTCCGTCTTACTCATCAATTTCTTCACTGATACAACACGTTGTCGCCTGTCAGCTTTATAAATCGCCCCGCCAGTAATAACCAAGAAATTTCAGTAATCTCAGCTGGCGACGTATTCGTGACGGTTGTGAAAGCAAGCGGTACAACCACTCCAGCCCCTGCTTTTGCCACCACAAAGGCGCGCGCTTCACGCGCCCGGTAAAGGCATCGTATGTACCGCCTACCCCCATATACAAAGCTTGCGGGTAATACTGACGGCAATCACGCATAAAGCACTCCTGTCGTGGTGATCCCAGCGCCACTGTCACTATTTTTGCACCACTGCTGGCTATTCCATCAAACAACGCAGCCTGAGCAGAAGGAGAGAAATAACCATGCTGTCGACCGACAATGTTTACCTGCCACTGAGCACGTAATTTTTCTTCTGTCCGGGCCAGTACATCGGCTTTACCTCCCACCAAAAATACAGGTGTCCCCTGCTCTCCCGCCCTGGCCATCAGTGCTTCCCAAAGATCGGCACCAGCGATACGCGACACTTCCGCCTGGGGATATTTTTTCCTGACAGAACGCACAATGCTGATGCCATCCGCGTAGCAATACCCCGCCGCCGTAATCAGCTCAAATAAGGCCGGATCCCGTTCTGCAGCCAGCACCTTCTCGGCATTAATCGCAATCAGCGTTCCCACCCGGGGTATCTCATTTTGATAAAGAAAATCAACACATGCGGGAAGATCTCGAAAACCCCGGATGGGTAAACCACGAATTGTATAGCATGGCGTACTGGCATCGTCGGCCGAAGTTGTTTGTTGAGCATCAGTGTTCTTCATCTTTTTATCCTTTCACCTGATTAGCTTATCCCTGTTTTTGGTCAGAGCGACATTTAACTACCCCGGCCCAGACCAGGAAATGGCTTATCAACTTAGCCGCCATCACTGCCAGCAGAAAAATCAGTGAAAAAAAGACAACACGTGAAACAAAGGCATCCATTCCTTCTCTGACAAGGACAATCATATTAAAAATCGCACCGAAGCAAAAACCCTGCAACACCGCCCCCTGATAACGATTAACCGCTTGTTTTCCGCGCAAATACAGCGCATCAAATCCGCGAATAATCAGCCCGACAACGATGGCGCCGGGGATCAGTGCGCCCATGCCCCCCATCACGATCAATGAGCCCGGTAAGGTGGGTGATATCGCCAGGCCAGAATGATTATTCAGTACTTCCCAGGTGAAGTAATTCGCACTATTCCAGACCAGTGATGGCTTGGCAGGCCACAACCATGAAGGAATATATACATAAAAATCACGGAATATCGGGGCAACCCCCTGAAACGTTAAAGCAGTGTAATTTTGTAACAACAAGGCCAGATTTTCCCAGGGCGAAAAGGTATCCCTGGTAAGATAGAGGAAAGTATAAAATGCTTCATCACCGCTCACATCGAGGTTATAACGGCGTAATGCCAGCCAGAACATGGTCAGAATCGCCAGCATTCCGGCGACAAGTAGCATCCAGAGTGTTACCCAGCGCTGGGAAATACCAATCAGCAGAAAAAGTGCAAACGCAATGATGATATTAGCGCGCGTGCCACCAACCAGTACATAAGTGAACACACCGAATGCCAGAGTGGCAGCTAAAAACCATAACCAGCGTTTAATTCCCGGACGAAGGAAGTAGACAATCAGCATCGCCGGGATAAAAAAGTAGAAAAACCGCTTCAGGGCAACAGCAGACACAGCAGAAGAGAATATCTGGCTATAACTCTGCAGTCTGAATAATAAAAACCCATTACTGATAAAGAAAATTGCTGCTGACACAATAGCAATACCCGCCAGCAGTCCGATGATCAACTGCGCCTCAACCCGAGTAACACTGCTTATCTGCTGACCACGACGGTAACTGATTTTCAACCACCTTGTGTTGTAACTGACCGCGTAAACCGCAAAAAAACCGCACGCCACCAGCAAAGTTTGCAACAAATATTCCGGCGGTACGCTCTGCACCTCAAAGCGAAAGATCAGTAAACACGTCAGGGGAAAACCAGCAAAAAAAGTCAGAAGATAGAGCAGACAAAAGAAGAGATGAAAACTAAAACGCACCCGGGCAAATTCACGCCAGGTCAGTATCGCAACAAAACATAATCCCAGCAAATACACAATTAACAAGCCAGAAAACCATCCCAGAGTCATGTTGCATCTCCTTCCATGTTCTTCAGCAAATCCTGCCAGTCCGCCAGATAAGCCGCGGGCATAAAGGCGATAGTACTTTTGTCCCGTAAACGTAACTGCTCCTGCACCATGCGAACACGCTGTTCATCCAGTGGTTCATCGTTAAAAAGTACCGGGATCTGCTGTTCCCTGAGATCCTCCTGAAAACGATTTTCACGACTAATGACAAATGGAATACCCATATCAATCAGTAAACACAGTGTCCCAATCCCCTGCTGACGTGCAAAATTAAAATAGCCCAGCGAGCACTGTGAGAGTAACTGGCAATATTCAGAGAAAGCTATCTGCTGCGTGATAATGTGAACATTTCCACTGCCAAAAAGTGCACAGGCTTGTTGTCTTACACGGTCTGCAAAAACCTGATTATCGGGGGGATACCCCATGGGTATAATAAGATTAACCCGATCACCACACTGCTGGTGGATGGCCTGTAACGCCTCAGGATGGCGATTGCTGATATCTCCTGAGTTACCCAGCAGTATTGTCATTGGCGTAGCCTGTGTGGCTTTTGTTAACACCGGAGATTCTGACGGCATACGGGTCGGAAAATAGAGCCGTTGTTTCGCCACCTCAGGGCAGCGTAACCGGAACAAAGAAAGATCACCGCGAGTACCAAAAACCCTACCTATACGTCGCTGTGCAAGGCGACGCATTTGATAGAATAACCTGAATTTAATTCCTTTAGCCTGTTCATAAAGGTCTGCGCCCCAGATATGCCAGAATGACTGCGTGGATCTGACTGCACCACTCAGGATGCCTACCCACAACAACAGATTGAACAAGCCGTGAAAAAAAAATCGTGTTTCCCGCGATTTAATTGCCAAGCCAATCACTGCCCTGGCAATAGCGCGTTTTGTGGGGTAACAGACAACCTTCAGCTGAGGATAACGCGCTTGCTGATTTTCACTACTGACAACCCAAAAAATAGGTTTCTCTCTGTGGCTGCTTGTCAGTTGCCTATCAAAAAAAGCCAGAACAGTCTGGTTATGATGGGGGATATCGGCACTCAGGACGTGAATTAACATGACGGTATTTTTCGACAATAAAGATAAAAACAGCCACAACACAGCATAAAATAGAGCAAGTACGCGTACATGTAGGCCTGTGCTGCACCAACGGTCCCCCCTTGCGGGATCAACCAACGTGAAAACAGAACTAACAACAGAAATTGGGTCAGTTCAGTCAACAGATAAAAACGCAACGAAGCATGCGCGATGATTAGATAACCAAACACATAGGCACCAATTTTGAAAATATCCCCCGTCAGCTGCCAGATAAACAGATCGCGCATAGGCGTGAACTCAGCGGAAAACAACAGCAGGATAACCCAGTCACGGCATAACCAGAGCACACCACTGACCAGCAGCATCACGGGCAAAATAAAACTTAAGGTTCGCAGAATTTCAATCGCAATTTGCCGACGATCGTTTAGCTTAGCCAGTGTCGGCAACAACCAGACAGTAAATGTGGCGGTGATTAACTGCAGATAGGCATCTGAGAGCGTTGTCACCCCCTGCCATAACCCTACCTGGTGCCAGCCATGGCTGGCAGCAAGCTGATTACGCATCATCACCCAGGCCACAGGCAGTGTTACCGCAGTGAGCAGCGTCATCAGTATAAACTTACTCAGATGACGGGCAATCACACCATCCCAACACGGCAAAAAAACACGCCATGTAATCACCGGATGGCGTAATAAATAATAGGATGCCGGAAGTAAAACTACCGCGGGAATCGCGGCTAATCCTGCCAATGCGCCGGCGTATCCCCACAGGCTAAAAAGCAAATACCAGATAACCACTCCCAGTACACTACTGACCGTCACTACCAGCGCACTTCCTCTGGCATCGCGAAATCCTTTAATGACAGAAAGAGATAAATTCGCCCAGGCAATAGCACACTGAAAAACAGCCACACCACGAATCACATTTTTAAAACGATCATCACCAAACAGAAGTGTGGCTATTTGTGATGCAAAAAGAAGAAAGATGACCGCCAGCAACAGTGAACAAAGCAGAACCAGAGTTGATGCCGTTCCAGTGACTTTCCTGAGTGCCTGCGGGTTTTGTTCAGTGCCAGCAACCGCTTTAATCACTCCATTAAAAATGCCAGCACCAGCCAGAACCCCCAGCACCGTGATCATTTGCCGGAAATTACCCGCCTGTCCAATGCCTTCAGGTCCAAAGGATAAGGCAAACAGTTTAACTACCATCAAACCTGAAATCAGTTTGATCAACATTGACAAGGCAGTCCAGACAGAGGCACGTACCAGTGACATATCAGGCGAAGAACTGCTGCAGGACCGTGATCACCCGCTGTTGCTGAGCATCGGTCATGTTGTAAAACAGCGGCAGCCGTAACAAACGTTCACTATCACGCCGCGTCACGCTGTCACTACCGTGAAAATAACCAAACTGCTTACCGGCAGGTGAGGTATGCAGAGGAATATAATGAAATACTGCCAGAATACCCTGCTGCTTCAGGGTATTAATCAACTGAGTACGCTGATGCAGATCAGACAATTTAATGTAAAACATATGTGCATTATGCTGACAGGGAATTGGGCAGGACGGGAGTTCGACCCTTTCTGCTTCAGCATAAGGCAATAATGCCTGATAATAGTTGTGCCATAATGCCAGACGACGTTGATTAATTAGTTGAGCAGCCTGTAATTGAGTCCATAAATACGCCGCCTGCAAATCTGACATCAGATAGCTTGATCCGATGTCGCGCCAGGTATATTTATCCACCTGACCACGAAAGAACTGACTACGGTTAGTTCCCTTTTCGCGAATAATCTCGGCGCGCATCACCAGTGCCGGGTCATTAACCAAAATCGCCCCTCCTTCACCACCCGCCGTGTAGTTTTTCGTTTCATGGAAACTAAAACAACCAATTTGACCTATCGCTCCCAGCGCCTGTTCACCATACTGTGCCATGACACCCTGGGCTGCGTCTTCCACCACATATAAACCATACTTTGAGGCAATACACATGATAACGGACATTTCGCAGGCTACTCCCGCATAATGCACAGGCACAATGGCTTTCGTCTTCGGCGTAATAGCCGCTTCAATCAGCGTCTCATCCATATTGAGGGTATCAGGGCGAATATCGATGAAAACTATACGGGCACCGCGTAACACAAATGCATTGGCTGTTGAAACGAAGGTATAACTCGGCATGATCACTTCATCACCGGGTTGTATATCGATAAGTATCGCTGCCATTTCAAGTGCTGCCGTACAGGAGGGGGTCAGTAATACCCGTTCACTGTGACAATGTGCCTGTAACCATTGCTGACAACGTAGGGTAAACTCTCCGTCACCGGACAATTTTCCACTTGCCATGGCTTGCTGCATCGCAGCCATCTCACACCCCACTACAGGCGGGGAATTAAAAGGGATCATGCTCTCACCTGTAAAACCAGTAGGAGGCGCTGGCCACTGTGCCACCACAACGCTGATAAAGGCGTAACGCCGCCAGATTAGCAGACTGTGTCGCCACAAAGAGGCGGGAAAGCCCCTGAACCCGACACCAATCCGTCGCGGCATGTATCAGTCTTTGTCCTACGCCCGCCCCCTGAGCATGTGGCAATGTTGCTAACAGTCCAACTCTCCCGCTCCCTTCAGCTTGTCGGCGTAATGACACGAACCCCTGTATTTCATCATCAGGGGCAACCGCCAGAATACATTGATCATCGAAACAACCGCGAACCGCATTTTCCACCCACTGCGCATAAAAACGGCCACTCTCTCCGGGCTTAAACCAGGGTTGACGAAAACGGCTAAAAGCAAATGCCTCACTGGCTGACTGACGCAAAAATGGAATATGCGCTTCGCGGGCGATGCGGATCCCCGCAGGACGCTCGGTATTATTTACACTGAATACATACTCCATTTCGCCCTCAACCAGTTGAAAACCAAGCTGCCCGAGCGCATCAATATGGGCGGTTTGCTGTGCCGCCACTTTAGCCTGCAAAATATCGTACTCGTTATCAGGTTCGATAATTGCAGCGCCGTCCCGGGTTTCTGTGATGGTCAGACGACCGATACGTTGTGCAAAAAACGCACTTTCCCAGGGCTGTGGATTAACCTCGATTGCCAGAGTCATTGTCTCTCTCATCATTATTTCACTGCCCGATCAGCGATGCCGTCTCTCTGACACCAGATACCACGCGTATCCACTACGGTATGAACAGCCTTCACTTTAGTCGCCATTGCCTTAAACTGACTATGGTCAACTAACATCACCAGGATATCTGCCTGCTGTAACGCCGTCTGTGCATCAGTTAATTGCGTTGCAGTGGGGAATCCTGCAGGCAGTGTCTTAATGTGGGGTTCTACCACCAGTGTCAGACCACTGTGCCACTGTGCCAGTGTGCCTGCAATATCCAGAGCCGGACTCCCCCGTAAATCATCAACATCAGCTTTAAAAGCCAGACCAAAACAGGCAATAGTTAACTCACTGGCTCGCTTATCACTGTTGACCAGACTCTCTGCCAGTGCTTTTTTCACCTGGTTTATTACCCATTCGGGTTTTGCGTCATTCACTTCACGTGCCGTACGAATCAGACGTGCCAGTTGCGGATTTTGCGCCACAATAAACCATGGGTCGACAGCGATACAATGTCCACCTACCCCTGGTCCTGGTTGCAAAATATTGACGCGGGGATGCAGGTTTGCCAGCTTTATCAGCTCCCACACGTTGATCCCCTGTGCGGCACAGATCAGCGATAATTCGTTTGCAAATGCAATGTTGACATCACGATAGCTATTCTCGGTCAGCTTGCACATCTCTGCAGTTCGTGCATCTGTAATCACTGTTTGACCGATCAGAAAGCGGGAATATAACTGGCAGGCACGCGCTGAGCAGCGCTTTGTCATGCCACCAATCACCCGATCATTATTGATAATTTCCGCCATAATGCGCCCAGGCAGCACGCGCTCAGGGCAATATGCAATATGCACATCACAGGTATCGGCTTGCTGATGAGGAAAAGTCAGGTCAGGGCGTACAGATGCCAGCCATTGAGCGACCTGTTCAGTAGTACCCACCGGTGATGTCGATTCCAGTACCACCAGATCTCCGGACTTGAGAACCGGAGCGATCGCCATCACTGCGGCCTCGACGGCACTCATATCAGGCAGGTAACCGTCCCGAAATGGCGTAGGGACAGCAATCAAAAATGCATCCGCTGCTTGCGGCGTAGCTGTTGCCCGTAAAAAGCCTGTTTCCACAGCCTGTTTCACTGCATCAGCCAGCTCAGGCTCAACAATATGAATATTCCCGGCATTGATGGTGTCCACAATATAAGGATTAACATCTACCCCAAGGACCTGGGTCTGTTTAGCCGCAAAAGCAGCAGCGGTGGGCAGACCAATGTACCCCAGTCCAATAATCGATATCGTGTTAAAGTTCATCATAAAATCCATGTTTTTTGAGGACCTGCACAATGCGCTGACAGCCAGAGTCATCTTGATAGGGGTTATGAGCCCGTGCCACAGCCTGATAAGCCAGAGGCTCTGTCAGCAGCCTGGTGACCTCACTGACAATTTTGCTGCTGTCTGTCCCCAACAACATTACGGTTCCCGCCTCTGACATTGCAGGCCGGGTACCAAAAACCGCCAGAACCTTCACTTTCTCTCTCTTTATCTCTGTGTTCATGATTGAGCAGAACACCTTTTACCTCGACGATAAAGCGCTACCCCTGCACCAACAAATGTGCCGGTAGCCCCCCACATCAGCAACCAGAGCAGACGACGGGGGGAGTCACGGTTCACTGGCATTTCGGGTGTCCGCAGATAACGGTAAGTCAGGAAATGTTCCCCCGGAGGTACTGCGGCACTCAGCGTCGCCAGCAGTGCTTTTGTCGCGTAATACTCACTATTGTAATCAGGGCCGCTATTTTCCAGACTCTCCAGCCGGGCCTGCAACAATGGACGCCCTGATAAATAAAGAACAGGATCATTCACTCCAGACACCGGTGCAGTCACTTCAGGCTGCTCAATCTGTTGTCGGGGCGCTATCAGCAGTGCCTGACGAATGCGTTTTATCTGTTGGGTATATTGTGCAGATGCAGTGGTTTCCTGACGTGACAGCTGAGCCTGTAACTGTTGCTTACTGGTCTGCCACATTGCCTGCTGTTCGCCATTGAGATAAAGAACCGTGCGCTGATTAGCAAAAACGATATAGTCACGCAGTAGCTGATTCGCCTGTGACGCGCTTTGCGCCGATAAACGGATCGTATCCATGCTGTTTTTCGCTGCATCCGCCGGTTGAAACTGAATATCTCCGATCAGTTTCGCCAGCAGTTGCTTATCTGTACATTTTTCATCAGAACATAGTTGCTGATAGTAGGCCGAAGCTTGCCAGAATGCACGACGAGTGTCCCAGGATGCGAGCTGTTTCAGGAACTCCTGATAAGCGACGTCGGATACAGAAAGAGGGGCTGCCGGCAGGTCGCCGGGAACAACCTCAAGCTGCTGTAAAAACTGCTGCTGCAGATAATAGCCACCCAGTTCGCTCAGTGAAGGTTTATCTGTCACTGCCACACTACTCCAGCGCGGAGTCATCCAAAAAGAGACCAACAAAGCGGTGACAGCAAATGCCCCTGCAAAGCCAAAAATCCAGCCTTTGCCGCGCCATAATGCTTCGCAGAGTGCCGGTATATCTAAGGCATTATCACTATCATCGTAATGGCTCACGTTATGCTCCCTGAGTAACAATCAAGCGATTTATCGTTATCATCTGGCGGCTAGAGCCGCTGTCTGAGTTTTCTTTTTAGCCGGCGAATCAACCTTGCCACGCGCCATGCCCGTTTTATACAGTAGCCATAAAGAGCGAATGCTATTAAAAATAACATCAACATGACCCACTCTGGCATCTGAGAAATTGACTCACCAGCAATGCCAATTGCAGCAAGTATCACGGCAGCCAGCGTGATAAGTAAGCAGGCTTGTTTGGAGGTGAACCCGGCTCGCATAACCAAATGATGGATATGCTGCCTGTCGGCAGAAAAAGGGCTCATTCCTTTACTCAGACGTCGGTACATAATCGCTACCATATCCATCAGGGGAATAGCGATAAGCCATAACGCCGTCACTGGTGTCACTGGATGCGCAGGCCCCTGAGTTGACTCCAGCAAAACCCAAATAATAGTGAAGCCAATCAACGTGCTTCCGGCATCTCCCATAAATACCTTGTAACGGTGACCCAGGATGCCGGCATTAAGTAAAATGTAAGGCACAATCGCTGCTATCACCATAAAACACCACATCGCCAGACTTTGCTGTCCGTCACACCACAACAAAATCCCCAACGCGACGAACGTGACGCAGGATAGCCCCCCAAGTAAGCCATCAATGCCATCCACCATATTGAAAGCATTGATCGCTGCCCAGACAGCAAAGAGTGTAAGGACATAACCAAAAGGGCCGACGACCAGTTCCCACGGCCCGAGAATAAACCCCAGACTGAGTAAGTGGAGGTGCGCATATGACATCATAATGACCGCCACTGCGGCCTGTACCACAGCGCGAATTTTTACACTGATATCAAAACGGTCATCAAGGGCTCCTACCAGCACCAGTACACCGGCGCAGGTGAGATACAACCATAAATTGGGGATGTATGCATGACTGAGTAACAGACCGAATGTCATACCAGCGAAGACTGAGATGCCGCCCACCAATGGGATTACACCCTGATGGCGTTTCCGATAATTAGGTTTATCGACCAACCCAATTTTTTTTGCCACCCGGCGGGCGCAAAAAAGAAAAAACAGCGAAAACAGAAAAACTAACGCCAGCTCCGTACTCATGTTGAGTAAATTCACATTAATCCGCTCTCAGATAAGCATAAAATTTCACAATGTTATTATGCCATTAAAGTAAAAATAACTACGCCTTTCTGTTCAGGTTTATTCCTAATTTGTCGATGATGTATAACTCTCATGTCATCCCTGCAGTGAGAAAAGGCTTCCTTGATTTCTGTCTTACAAACCACGCCAACAAAAAACGCCACGTATTAACGTGGCGTTCAGCTTCGCTGTCAGCAGACTGTAAAAATTACGAGCGTTTCATCATGTCGAAAAACTCATCATTGGTCTTGGTCATGGCCAGCTTATTAATCAGAAACTCCATCGCGTCAATTTCGCCCATCGGATGGATGATCTTACGCAGTATCCACATCTTTTGTAGCTCTTCTGGCGTAGTCAGTAGCTCTTCTTTACGTGTTCCTGAACGATTATAATCGATTGCCGGGAATACGCGTTTCTCCGCGATTTTACGTGCCAGGTGCAGTTCCATATTACCTGTACCTTTAAATTCCTCGTAAATCACTTCATCCATCTTAGAGCCTGTATCCACTAATGCTGTGGCGATAATCGTCAGACTTCCGCCCTCTTCCACATTACGTGCAGCACCAAAGAAACGTTTTGGACGGTGTAACGCATTTGCATCTACCCCACCAGTCAACACTTTACCGGAAGCAGGCACAACAGTGTTGTAAGCACGGGCCAGACGAGTGATAGAGTCGAGCAAAATGATCACATCTTTTTTATGCTCAACAAGACGCTTCGCCTTTTCGATAACCATTTCAGCTACCTGCACATGGCGCGAGGCTGGCTCATCAAAGGTTGATGCGATAACTTCCCCTTTGACCAGACGCTGCATTTCGGTCACTTCTTCCGGACGTTCATCGATGAGCAATACCATCAATACACAGTCAGGATGGTTATAAGCAATGCTCTGCGCAATATTTTGCAGCAGCATTGTCTTACCCGCTTTAGGTGGTGCAACGATCAGGCCACGCTGACCACGACCAATGGGTGACGCTAAATCAAGCACACGTGCGGTCAAATCTTCAGTTGACCCATTACCACGCTCCATTCGTAACCGTGAATTAGCATGTAAAGGAGTGAGGTTTTCAAAGAGGATTTTGCTGCGGGCATTTTCAGGCTTGTCAAAGTTAACTTCATTAACTTTCAGCAGTGCAAAATAACGTTCACCTTCTTTAGGAGGGCGAATTTTACCGGCGATGGTATCCCCGGTACGCAGATTGAAACGACGAATCTGGCTCGGTGAAACATAAATATCATCAGGGCCGGCAAGGTAAGAGCTGTCACCCGAACGCAAAAAGCCAAAGCCATCCTGTAAAATTTCCAGCACGCCATCACCGAAGATATCTTCGCCGCCTTTGGCGTGCTGTTTCAAAATAGAGAAAATAATATCCTGTTTGCGCATTCGCGCCAGGTTTTCCAGTCCCATGCTTTCGCCGAGAGTGATCAACTCAGAGACCGGCGTATTTTTTAATTCGGTAAGATTCATAGTGGTGGGTTCTTAAACTCGGGGTAAATCTCGAAGTATTTGTCGTCAGTGGTATGGTGAAAATTCCATGCCTGCTCATGGTGTTCTTATTCGCCGCTTCCCATGATAAATACGCACAGAAAGAGCGTATCTGAAACAAGAAGACTACAAAGAATAAGACGCCGAAATTGCTGTTGATACTAACCGTCAGATTGCTGAATGCCACTGATTGTAAAAAATAAGAGGCGCTCAACAAGGAAAAAACAGATTCAAAAAAGGTAAGTGCATAACGTGCAGTTGAATTAAATGTATCATACTTCTTGATGGCCGTCCAGCAATGCAAAAAAAAACGCAGATACCAGACGGCCAGCTTAGTGCTAGCCGAGGTTGGCGTTAATAAAATCTTTGAGCTGCCCTTTAGACAGTGCGCCCACTTTGGTCGCCGCTACTTCGCCGTTTTTGAATAACAGCAAAGTAGGAATACCACGAATGCCATATTTGGGCGCAGTTGCCGGGTTATCATCAATGTTCAGTTTGGCAACAACCAGTTTACTGGCGTACTCCTCAGCCACTTCATCCAGAATGGGGGCAATCATTTTACAGGGGCCACACCACTCTGCCCAGAAGTCGACCAGCGTTAAACTGGTTGATTTTAATACATCATTTTCAAAGCTGTCATCGCTCAGGTGAACAATTTTATCGCTGCTCATGTTTTACTCCAAAAGATTATGTCTGGCCGATTGGCGTAAAATCTGCCAACGTAGGTTGACTTTATTTCAACGGATACGCTTTCGTAAAGCAATAGTTAGCTGATACTCTACCATACTATGAGCAAAACACACTTAACTGAAAAGAAGTTTTCCGACTTCGCCCTGCACCCGCAGGTTATCGAAGCCCTTGAAAAAAAAGGGTTTCATAACTGTACGCCTATTCAGGCGCTCGCCCTGCCTTTCACATTGAATGGGCGGGATGTTGCTGGTCAGGCGCAAACCGGTACCGGTAAAACGATGGCGTTTCTCACGTCAACGTTTCATTATCTACTCACACACCCTGCCGCAGAGACCCGGCAAACTAACCAACCACGGGCGCTGATTCTGGCTCCGACGCGTGAATTAGCCGTGCAAATTCACGCCGATGCACAGCCTTTAGCCCAGACCACCGGACTCACTGTCGGTCTGGCTTACGGCGGTGATGGTTACGATAAGCAACTTAAAGTACTGGAAAGTGGTGTCGATATTTTGATCGCTACCACAGGCCGTTTAATCGATTACACAAAGCAAAACCACGTCAACCTGGGAGCCATTCAGGTGGTTGTGCTTGATGAAGCTGATCGGATGTTTGATCTTGGCTTTATTAAAGATATTCGCTGGTTGTTCCGCCGCATGCCTGCCGCAGACCAACGGTTGAATATGCTATTTTCTGCTACGCTCTCGTTTCGGGTGCGCGAACTGGCGTTTGAAAATATGAATAACGCTGAATATGTCGAAGTTGAACCCGAGCAAAAAACCGGGCACCGCATCAAAGAAGAGCTGTTTTATCCCTCTAACGAAGAGAAAATGCGCCTATTGCAGACACTCATCGAAGAAGAGTGGCCTGACAGAGCGATTATTTTTGCTAACACTAAATATCGTTGTGAAGAGATTTGGGGATATCTGGCAGCAGATGGCCACCGTGTCGGCCTTCTGACTGGTGATGTGGCACAGAAAAAACGTTTACGTATTCTCGACGACTTCACCAAAGGGGATATTGATATTCTGGTTGCTACCGACGTCGCAGCACGTGGCTTACACATTCCTGAAGTCACTCACGTATTCAATTACGATCTTCCTGACGATCGTGAAGATTATGTGCATCGAATCGGGCGTACCGGACGCGCAGGTGCAAAAGGCCATTCGATAACTCTGGCTTGTGAAGAGTATGCCCTGAATCTGCCTGCGATAGAAGAGTATATCGGCCACAGTATTCCTGTCAGTCGTTATGATAGTGAAGCACTCATGAATGATCTTCCTGCCCCTAAGCGTTTAAGCCGCCCGCGTAACAGCAACACAGCACGGCGCAGCACGAACCATCGCAGGAGTGGTCCTTCCCGTCACACTAACATAAAACGTCCGGCGTAAATTGCCTATGAACAGCGCATCCTCGCTTTATGCAGCCATCGACCTCGGTTCAAACAGTTTTCATATGCTGGTTGTCCGTGAAGTGGCTGGTAGCCTGCAGACCGTGTCACGCATCAAACGCAAAGTGCGTCTGGCTGCGGGGCTTAATGAGCAGGGCATGCTTTCTGATGAAGCAATGGAACGAGGCTGGGACTGTCTGCGGCTGTTCGCTGAACCGCTTACCGCGCTGACACCTGCACAAGTACGTGTTGTCGCAACGGCGACGCTGCGTATGGCGCAAAATGCGGATTTTTTTCTGCAAAAAGCACAGCAAATACTCGGCCATCAGATAACCATCATCAGCGGGGAGCAGGAAGCACAGTTAATCTATCAGGGTGTTGCACACACCTCTGGTGGACCTGACGAGCGCCTGGTGGTCGACATCGGTGGCGCCAGTACCGAGCTGGTAACAGGAAACGGTGAACATTCTACCGCGCTACTCAGTCTGTCCATGGGATGCGTGACCTGGCTGAGTCGTTATTTTGCCAACCACCAGCTGACAGATGAGAATTTCACACAGGCCGAAAATGCAGCAAAAACCAAGCTGCAGGCGGTAACTCATTTGCTGGAGAAACAACACTGGCAGGCATGCGTGGGCGCTTCAGGTACTGTTCAGGCATTGCAGGATATTATGCTGGCCCAGGGAATGGATGAACATATCACCCTGAACAAACTCCTGAAGCTCAGAGAGCAAGTCATTCAGTGCGGTAAACTCGAAACTCTGGAAATTAACGGATTAACCTCGGAGCGGGCTCAGGTGTTTCCCAGTGGACTTGCTATTTTAATTGCGATATTTCGTACCCTTTCGCTGACCAGTATGACACTGGCTGGCGGCGCATTGAGGGAAGGTGTGCTTTACGGCATGCTACACTTCCCTGCGGGCAGAAATACCCGAGTCCACACGTTGCAAACTCTACAACAACGCTTTGCTCTGGATATCTGTCAGGCTAACCATGTGCGCAACATTGCCAGGACGCTTTTTGAAAATGTGCAGGCTTTTTGGTGGCTTAATCCACGTGAATGGGAGCTGCTGGAGAGCGCCTGTTTACTCCATGAAATTGGTCTGAGCATCACATTTAAATCAGCACCTGAGCATGCAGCATATCTGATACGCCATCTGGATATGCCCGGGTTTACGCCTGCAGAGAAGGTCTGTCTGGCAACCTTGCTTGAAAATCAGGCATCACATATCAACATCACCGCCCTGCAGCAACAGCGGGCTATTTCACCTCAAAGTGCGGAAAAACTCTGCCGTTTACTGCGTCTGGCAATCATTTTTGCCAGTGACCGATGTAATACAGAAAGCCCACTCAGCTTGCTGGAAACAAACTCGTCGCTGATGCTTAAACTGACTTTGCCCGCGGCATGGCAACAAAATTTTCCTCTGCGCTATGAACTCTTGTTACAGGAAAGTCAGCTGCAACAGCGTGTTAACTGGCAACTGGCGATCTCGGGCTGAATACCGCAGCTCAACAGCGCTTTCGTCAGCCTTTCTGCCCGCGGGATTTTTCCAACATTGCCTTCAAACCAGCAACCCGGCTCTGGCCGGTTTGCATACGTTGTTCTGCACTGACCACTTTGCGTTCCTGCTCCCATAACAAATCATCTTGTGGTAATTCGAGTAAAAAACGACTAGGTTCAGGTCTGATCCGCTCACCATACTGCCGCCTTTCACGGCATAAACTGAATGTCAGCTCTTTTTGCGCTCGGGTGATGCCAACATACGCCAGACGGCGTTCCTCATCGATATTGTTTTCATCGATGCTACTTTGATGCGGTAATAATCCCTCTTCCATACCAACCAGATAGACATAGGGAAATTCCAGACCTTTAGAGGCATGCAGTGTCATCAGCTGCACCCGATCAGCCTCTTCATCATTTTCCCCTCGCTCCATCATATCGCGCAGTGTAAAACGCGTTACCACTTGTGTCAGCGTCATCGGCTCATCGATTTCCGATCCTTCAAGCATCTCACTCATCCACTGAAACAGCGTATTCACATTTTTCATGCGCATTTCAGCGGCGCGCGGACTGGTTGAGGTTTCAAATAACCAACTTTCATAATCAATGCCACGAATTAAATCACGCACTGCGGTGATCGGCTCTTTTTCCGCAAGAACACAGAGCGCCTGCAACCACTGGGTGAACCGTTGCAAGGCAGTTAATCCTTTTGCCGCGACAGTTTGCCCCAACCCGAGGTCAAAACTGGCATTGAACAGACTTTTCTGCCGCTGAGTTGCCCACTCTCCCAGCCGCTGCACTGTCGTCGGTCCTATTTCTCTTTTTGGTGTATTAATCACTCGCAGAAAAGCACTGTCGTCGTCCTGATTGGTCAGCACGCGTAAATAGGCCAGAAGATCTTTAATTTCAGGGCGAGAGAAAAAGGACGTCCCACCAGAAATACGATAGGGAATACGATTTTGCACCAGCATTTTTTCAAATACCCGTGACTGATGATTGCCACGATAGAGGATCGCATAATCCTTATATCGGGTTTTATGAATAAAATGATGGGCGATCAACTCCCCTGTCACACGCTCTGCTTCATGCTCTTCATCGTTAGCGCTGACAACTTTCAGTTCTGCACCATAACCCAACTCTGAGAACAGCTTTTTCTCAAATGTATGAGGATTATTGGCTATCAGAATGTTAGCAGCTTTAAGAATACGTTGTGACGAACGGTAGTTTTGTTCGAGTTTGATCACTTCCAGTGCAGGAAAATCTTCTTTAAGTAGCACCAGATTTTGTGGTCGGGCTCCGCGCCATGAGTAAATAGATTGATCGTCATCACCCACCACGGTGAATCGAGCCCGGGCTCCCACCAGCGCCTTCACTAACTCATACTGACTGGTATTGGTATCCTGATATTCATCCACCAGCAGATAACGAATGCGTTGTTGCCAGCGTTCGCGCACTTCATCATTACGCTGAAATAGTAAGGTAGGCAGTAAAATGAGATCATCGAAATCAAGCACATTACACGAGCGTAAATGTAGATTATAACGTGCATAACAACGGGCAAATAATTGATCACGTTCAGACACCGCAGAGGCTAACGCTTGCTGTGGATCCAGCAACGCATTCTTCCAGTTGCTGATGGCTGAAGTGAGTTGCTGCAGTAAATCTTTATCATTCTCCAGCCACTCTTCTGTCAGTGACTTCAACAAACCCAGCTGATCCTGATCGTCAAATAACGAAAAGTTGGCTTTCATACCCAATGCCGCGTATTCACGTTTGATAATCTCCAGCCCCAGGGTATGAAAGGTTGAGATCATCAGCCCACGGGCTTCTTTACGGCCCAGTGTTTGCGCTACGCGCTCTTTCATTTCACGCGAAGCTTTGTTGGTAAAAGTCACTGCTGCAATGTGTCTGGCCTGATAGCCACATTCGCGAATAAGATACGCTATTTTATTGATAATCACTCGGGTCTTACCGGATCCAGCCCCTGCCAGTACCAGACAAGGACCAGTGACGAACGTAACAGCACGCTGTTGACCAGGATTCAAACGCATAAGCAGATACTCAATAAAAGGGCTGATGTCACAAATGACAGCGTGCTAGTATAGCCAGCAGCATATCGATGACTCAAGGAACTCTCCGCATGGCAAAAAATGCTGCCGCTCTCCACATTCTGGTGAAAGAAGAAAAACTGGCGCAGGATCTTCTGGCACAGCTACAACAAGGCGCTGACTTTGAAAAGCTGGCAAAAAAACACTCTATCTGTCCTTCCGGGAAAAAAGGCGGGCATTTAGGTGAGTTTAAGCAGGGTGCGATGGTACCAGCTTTTGATAAGGTGGTTTTTTCCTGCCCATTGCTGGAGCCGTATGGACCGCTGCACACACAGTTTGGCTACCATATCATCAAAGTGCTCTATCGCAACTAACTTCGGGCCACCTCATCCCTGACGCCGGAGAAATCAGCGCATTTCAGGGATAAAAAAAGAGCGGATTTCCGCTCTTTTTTTTGCCACTACAAGAGGCAATTAACCTGCAACAGCAATTCTTTTCATATCTGTCATGTAGCCACGTAATTTACGACCAACAGACTCAATCGGATGCTGGCGAATAGCTTCGTTAACTTCACGCAATTGTGTGTTATCAACCGCAGTCGAGCCCGACAGAGGTTCACCAAGATCACCCGCCTGCAACGTGGTCATAAAGGTGTTCAGCAGTGGCACGGCAGCATAAGAGAACAGGTAGTTGCCATACTCTGCGGTATCAGAAATCACCACGTTCATCTCATACAAACGTTTACGTGCAATGGTATTGGCAATCAGCGGCAATTCATGCAGCGATTCATAGTACGCTGACTCTTCAATGATGCCAGCCGCGACCATGGTTTCAAATGCCAGCTCAACCCCGGCTTTTACCATCGCAATCATCAGCACACCACGGTCGAAATAATCCTGCTCAGCGATTTTACCTTCATATTGTGGTGAATTCTCGAAGGCTGTCTGGCCTGTTTCTTCACGCCAGCCAAGCAGTTTTTTATCATCATTTGCCCAGTCAGCCATCATTCCGGAAGAAAACTCACCGGAAATAATATCATCCATATGCTTCTGGAACAGCGGTGCCATAATCTCTTTCAACTGCTCAGAGAGCGCATAAGCACGCAGTTTTGCCGGATTTGACAGACGATCCATCATCAGGGTAATACCACCCTGCTTAAGCGCCTCAGTGACTGTTTCCCAGCCGAACTGGATCAGTTTCTCGGCATACGCCGGATCAGTCCCTTCTGCCACCAACTTATCGAAGCAGAGCAGTGAACCCGCCTGTAACATACCACACAGAATGGTCTGCTCACCCATCAGATCAGATTTCACTTCTGCAACAAAAGAAGACTCCAGCACTCCGGCACGATGACCACCTGTTGCTGCCGCCCAGGCTTTTGCAATTGCCATACCTTCACCTTTCGGATCGTTTTCCGGGTGAACCGCTATCAGCGTTGGCACACCGAAACCGCGCTTATACTCTTCACGCACTTCAGTACCTGGACATTTCGGTGCCACCATGACAACAGTGATATCTTTACGGATTTGCTCACCCACTTCAACGATATTGAAGCCATGTGAGTAGCCCAGAGCGGCACCTTCTTTCATCAGCGGTTGCACTGAACGCACAACATCAGAATGCTGTTTGTCTGGCGTCAGGTTGACAACCAAATCAGCCTGCGGGATCAGATCTTCGTAAGTCCCAACATTAAAACCATTTTCAGTCGCTTTGCGCCATGAAGCACGTTTCTCAGCAATCGCTTCTTTACGCAATGCATAGGAGATATCCAGTCCGGAATCGCGCATGTTCAGCCCCTGGTTCAGCCCCTGAGCACCGCAACCGACGATGACGACCTTTTTGCCTTTCAGGTAATTTGCTTCATCAGCAAATTCATCACGCGCCATAAAACGACATTTACCCAGTTGAGCCAACTGATTACGCAGATTCAGTGTATTAAAATAATTTGCCATGGAAACTCCCTATAAAATATGTGGCATTGTTTAGTGAGTGAGGCAACATCGCTGATGATACCCTCTTATTACCCCCATCATATGACAGGAAATGTATTGCTTAAATTGATATATTAACAATCACACATTGCAAAAAATGCAACAATAACGCAAGGCTTGAAGCTTATGGACTTACGCGACCTGAAACTGTTTATGCATCTGGCGGAAAGCCGTCATTTTGGCCGCACAGCCAGGGCGCTCCATGTCAGCCCTTCAACCCTGTCACGTCAGATTCAGCGTCTTGAAAACGATCTGGGTCAGACGCTGATGCTGCGTGACAATCGCACCGTGACTCTCACTGATGCTGGCGAAAAATTACAGTTGTTCGCTCAGCAAACCTTGCTGCAATATCAGCAGCTTCGTCATGCCATTGGGCACAATGGCCCGGCGCTGAATGGTGAATTGCGTCTTTTTTGCTCAGTAACTGCAGCTTACAGTCATTTACCGCCCCTGCTTGACCGTTTTCGAGCTGCGCATCCTCTGGTGGAGATAAAGCTGACCACCGGTGATGCCGCTGACGCACTGGCGAAAATACAGAGCGCAGAAGCGGATTTCGCTATCGCCGGGCGTCCGCAACCGTTACCTGCCAATGTGGATTTCTCGCCGGTAGGGCTAATACCGCTGGTGTTAATTGCCCCGGCATTGCCCTGCCCGGTATATCACCAGGCGACACAATCTTCCCCAGACTGGGCTGAAATTCCGTTTATTTTACCGGACCAGGGGCCAGCCAGACAGCGAATTGACCTGTGGCTACGCCAGCGCCAGCTTACCAATCCTTTGATCTATGCCACAGTTTCTGGCCATGAGGCGATCGTCTCAATGGTGGCGCTAGGGTGCGGTATTGCACTTCTCCCGGAGGTTGTACTGGAAAATTCACCAGAGTTGGTGCGTAAACGCATTCTGCAGCTGGATAGCGTCGAAATGGTAGCCCCTTTTGAACTGGGTGTCTGTGTGCAGAAAAAGCGGCATAACGAGCCGCTTATCAGCGCATTCTGGCGGCTTATCCAGGATTAACCCGCCAGAAAAAAGTGAAATGCCGGGTTATCCGTTTCATCATGATAAGGATAACCCAACGCATCAAGATGAGTTTCAAATTGAGGTTCACATTCATTTTTTTCAAAAGCCACCAGAACACGACCAAAATCGGTGCCATGACTGCGATAATGGAACAGAGAGATATTCCAATATGTACCCAGTGTCTCAAGAAAACGCAGCAAGGCACCCGGTGCCTCGGGGAATTCAAAACTAAGCAACCGTTCGCTCAATTTACCGGAAGGACGCCCACCAACCATATAACGCACATGCAGTTTTGCCATTTCATCGTCAGACAAGTCGACCACCTGGTAGCCCGACTCCTGCAGCTGCAGACGAATTTCATCACGCTCTTCACGCCCCCTTGTCAGTCTGACAGCGACAAAAATACAGGCCTGCTCACGATCAGAAAAACGGTAATTAAACTCAGTAATTGAACGGTGACCAAGAATCTGACAAAACGAGAGGAAACTGCCTTTACGTTCCGGAATCGTCACAGCAAACAGTGCTTCACGTTGCTCGCCTAATTCACAACGTTCAGAGACATAGCGCAGGCCATGAAAATTGACATTGGCCCCGGAGAGAATATGCGCCAGCCTTTCGCCCCGGATCTGATGCTGCTGAACATATTTTTTCATTCCGGCCAATGCCAGTGCTCCGGAAGGCTCGGCTATCGCCCGAACATCTTCGAACAGATCTTTGACAGCAGCACAAATAGCATCACTGTCCACAGTAATAATATCGTCAAGATAAGCCTGACACAGGCGAAATGTCTCGTCGCCTATGCGTTTTACAGCCACGCCTTCAGCAAATAAACCCACTCGCGGTAAATCCACTGGCTTACCCGCCTTCAGCGCTGCCTGCAGGCAGGCAGAGTCTTCCGCTTCGACAGCGATCACCTTCACTTGTGGCATCAGCTGTTTGATCAATACTGCTACCCCGGCAGCCAAACCACCGCCACCGACAGGAACAAAAATACGATCAATATGTGCGTTCTGCTGCAATAACTCCATCGCCAGCGTGCCCTGGCCTGCGATCACCATCGGATGATCAAAAGGCGGGACGAAAGTGTATCCTTCACTTTCCGCAAGGGCGATAGCTTTCGCTTTTGCCTCATCAAAATTTGTGCCATACAACAGCACACTGCCACCAAAGTCTCTCACTGCATCAACCTTAATGTCCGCAGTGGCGACAGGCATAACAATTAATGATCTGATACCCAGGCGGGCGGCTGAGAGTGCCACCCCCTGAGCGTGGTTACCCGCTGACGCGGTTATTACACCGCGCGCTTTTTGCTCATCATTCAGACCGGCGATCATGGCATAAGCGCCACGCAGTTTAAAACTGTGCACCGGCTGACGGTCTTCACGCTTGACCAGTACCGTGTTATCAAGCCGCTGTGAGATTTTTTCCATTTTCTCCAGCGGGGTCACATGCGCCACTTCGTACACTGGTGAACGGAGTACCGCACGCAGATATTCAGCACCATTGGGTTGCGCAGGAAGCCGTTGCGACTCTTCCATGATGATTAGCCCCCCAGCTTAGTTTTATCCCGTACAGCCCCTTTGTCTGCGCTGGTTGCCAGTAAAGCATAAGCACGCAGAGCAAACGACACCTCACGCTGACGGTCAACTGGCGTATAAGCAGCCTCACCACGCGCCAGCTGTTGCTGACGGCGTTGCTGTAGCTCTTCATCAGAAACATCCAGCACAATGCCACGCTGAGGGATATTAATGTCGATCATGTCGCCATCATTAATCAGCGCAATAGTACCGCCGTTAGCCGCTTCAGGAGAGACGTGTCCAATGGATAAACCTGATGTCCCGCCGGAAAAACGCCCGTCAGTGATCAGAGCACAACTTTTCCCTAATCCCATCGATTTAAGGTAAGTGGTAGGGTAGAGCATCTCCTGCATACCTGGCCCACCCTTGGGACCTTCATACCGAATTACCACCACATCACCAGCAACAACTTTACCACCCAGAATAGCGCTCACCGCATCATCCTGACTTTCGTAAACTTTAGCCGGGCCACGGAATATCAGGCTGCCTTCGTCTACACCAGCGGTTTTTACAATACATCCGTCCTCAGCCATGTTGCCAGATAATACGGCAAGCCCACCATCCTGGCTGAATGCAAACTCACGCGCACGAATGCACCCATTCTGACGGTCATCATCGAGCGTGTCCCAGCGACAATCCTGAGAAAAAGCCTCCGTGGTGCGAATACCGGCAGGGCCCGCGCGGAACATCATTTTCACGGCCTCATCACTGGTTTGCATGATGTCATAGTCTGCCAGTGTCTCTTTCAGACTTTGACCAAGGACATTACGGGTACTGTTATCAAGCAGACCTGCACGATCCAATTCACCTAAAATCCCCAGCACGCCTCCGGCACGGTGCACATCTTCCATATGGTATTTCTGGGTGCTTGGTGCCACTTTACAAAGATGGGGAACACGGCGGGAAAGTCTGTCAATATCGGCAATGTTGAAATCGACTTCGCCTTCCTGTGCTGCGGCCAGCAGATGAAGAACGGTATTGGTTGAACCACCCATCGCGATATCCAGCGTCATGGCATTCTCAAATGCCGCTTTGTTCGCAATACTGCGCGGCAGTACACTAACGTCATCCTGTTCATAGTAACGTTTCGCCAGCCCTACAATACGTTTACCCGCATTGAGGAAAAGCGTTTTACGATCTGCATGCGTGGCTAGCAACGAACCATTGCCAGGTTGAGATAACCCAAGCGCTTCAGTAAGACAGTTCATTGAGTTAGCGGTAAACATGCCTGAGCATGATCCACACGTTGGGCATGCGGAACGCTCGATTTGCTCGCTTTCCGCATCGCTGACATTAGGGTTAGCGCCCTGAATCATGGCATCCACCAGATCCAGTTTAATCAGTTGATCAGAAAGCTTGGTTTTACCCGCTTCCATCGGACCACCAGAAACAAAAATTACCGGAATATTCAGCCGCAATGATGCCATCAGCATTCCGGGAGTAATTTTATCGCAGTTAGAAATACACACCATCGCATCGGCACAGTGTGCAATCACCATATATTCTACAGAATCTGCGATCAGTTCGCGCGAAGGCAAAGAGTAAAGCATGCCGCCGTGTCCCATCGCGATCCCATCATCTACCGCAATGGTATTAAACTCTTTCGCCACACCACCGGAGGCTTCGATTTGTTCAGCCACCAGCTTACCCAGGTCACGCAGATGAACGTGACCCGGTACAAATTGTGTAAACGAATTGACCACAGCGATGATTGGTTTACCGAAATCATCATCCGTCATCCCGGTGGCGCGCCACAATGCGCGGGCGCCAGCCATATTACGGCCATGTGTTGTGGTCGCAGAACGGTACTTAGGCATGCTCATACTCCAGAAAAATAGAATAGACGGGTATCCACAGATACCCGTAAATAATCATTAGCTATCAGGGATTCACTGGATCCAGCCAGCCCCATTTGTCTTCTGTTTCGCCAGTGAAAAGGCCAAAGAAAGCAGATTGAATTTTTGCCGTTATCGGGCCGCGCTTACCTTCACCCACCTGGATACCATCGACACTACGCACTGGTGTAATTTCTGCTGCTGTCCCGGACATAAAGACTTCATCCGCCAGGTAAAGTGACTCGCGGGATAATACCTGCTCACGAACCTCAATGCCTAAATCCTGTGCCAGCTTAATGATGGCATCACGTGTAATACCCGGCAACGCAGAAGAAGTGAACGGAGGAGTAAACAGAATACCATCTTTGACTTCAAAGAGATTCTCTCCCGCGCCTTCAGAGATATAACCTTGTGTATCCAGCGCAATCCCTTCCTGATAACCATGACGGCGTGCTTCACTGCCTACCAGCAGCGATGACAGATAGTTACCACCTGCTTTTGCTGCGGTGGGTAACGTGTTCGGTGCGACACGGTTCCAGGAAGAAACCATGGCGTTAATTCCCTGTTCCAGTGCTTCAGGCCCCAGATAGGCTCCCCAGGGGAAAGCGGCAATGATGACATCAGTGCAGTAACCATCCGGCGGATTAACTCCCAACCCAACATCACCGACGAACACTAAAGGACGGATATACGCACTGCTCAGTTTGTTGGTACGCAAAACTTCGCGACAAGCTTCCATCAATGCCTCAATATCCTGTTTTACCGGGAATCGATAAATTTTTGCGGAATCCAGCAGACGCTGCATGTGCTCACGGTGACGAAATACCACCGGACCTTTATGGGAATCATAGCAACGAATACCTTCAAATACCGAGGTACCATAATGCAGGGCGTGAGACATAACGCTCACTTTCGCCTCTTCCCACTTTACCATCTCGCCATTAAACCAGATGAATTCTGCTTTTTTAGTCATTCTGAGTCCTTTAGTGCCTAAGCACAGATTTGTTGTGTTGTGTTTTGCCGGAGATGTACCGCTGACACATCGGGCAGCTTGCCAAGTTGAGTTAACAATAAATCAATACAGCGCTGACTACTCACCGTCATATCAAGCGTGATGGTACCTGATTCCTTTTCACTAACCATATTCATGGTCATGACCTGAAAACCGCGATGACGCACCACACGAAACAAGCGTTCCAGTATTTCCGGCTGTGCCTTCGCTTCAACAGACAATTGATGCTGTATCATGAGGTGCTCTCCATCATGTTTTCATTACTGGCTCCTGGTGGAACCAATGGCCAGACGTTTTCATATTCATCGATTGAGACATGAAGCAGGTAAGGTCCGGTAGAGGATAGTAGCGCGTCCAACGCGCCGCTGACTTGCTCTTTCGTTGTAATCCGGGCGCCAGGGATATCAAATGCACTGGCCAGCGTCAGAAAGTCAGGGTTATCTGTCAACGTTGTTTCACTATAACGCTCTGAAAAGAAAAGTTGTTGCCACTGACGCACCATGCCCAGACGCTGATTATCTAACAGAATAATCTTTACGGGTAGTTGCTTACGCTTAATCGTTCCCAGTTCCTGTACATTCATCATGAAGGAACCATCACCGGAGATACAGATCACCGTATCTTCTGGTCTGGCAACCTGTGCTCCTATCGCTGCCGGCAATCCGAAACCCATCGTGCCAAGACCGCTTGACGTAATAAAATTTTCAGGATGAGAGAACTGCATATGCTGGGCTACCCACATCTGATGCTGACCAACATCGGTAGTAATCACGGTGTTTGCAGGCATCGACTGAGAAAGCTGCTTCAGCAATAGAGGGGCATAGATGGCATCACCTGGATGATCGTAAGGCCACTGATGCGTCTGCTTCAGAGTTTGTACATGCTGTCGCCACGAATGAAGAGATAACCGGCGACTCAGACAAGGCAAGAGTACGTTGATGTCACCGCATAACGCCACGTTCGCCCGACGCAATTTACTGAACTCAGCCGCATCAATATCAAGATGAATAACCTGCGCATGGGGAGCAAAAGAGTCCAGTTTACCGGTTACGCGATCATCAAAACGCGCCCCTACCGCAATCAGTAAATCACACTCCTGAACTGCGTAATTAGCCGCTTTAGTACCGTGCATCCCCAGCATCCCTAAATAACAAGGATCCTCTGGTTCTGGTGCCCCTAACCCTTTCAGGGTCGCAACAGACGGTATCGTTGTTTCACGAATAAAGTCGCGTAAAGCTGGAATTGCCTTCGCCAGACCAGCACCACCACCTACATACAGTACGGGTTTTTTTGCAGCAGCGAGCATTTCCTGCGCCTGTTGCACCGCGCGCTCATCAGCTACAGCCATCAGTGGCGTTGCAGATAAAGGTGTATTCAGGTTACCACTGGCCAACTGAATGTCTTTCGGGATATCAATCAACACCGGGCCGGGACGGCCTGATGCAGCAATAGAGAAAGCCTCTGCCAGCACCTCCGGAAGCGATTCTAGTGATGAAACCAAAAAACTGTGTTTTGTACAGGCAAGAGACAAACCAAGGACATCGATTTCCTGAAAAGCATCAGTCCCAATCAGACCGGAAGCAACCTGTCCGGTAATCGCCACCAGGGGAACGGAATCCATCAATGCATCCGCTAATCCAGTAATCAAATTAGTAGCACCAGGACCAGAAGTCGCCAGACAGACACCAACCTTTCCTGTTGCTCGCGCATATCCGATTGCAGCCATCGCTGCACCTTGTTCATGACGACATAATATATGTTCAACACCACCGTCATACAGAGCATCATAAATCGGCATGATTGCCCCACCAGGGTAACCGAACACACTCTCAATGCCCTGATGCCGTAATGCCTGCACTACCCACTGCGCGCCTGTCATTGTGTTATCCCCCTGTTCCGGGGAGGGTAACAGTCCTCACCACTATTGCTCATTTTGTCTGCTCCTCTCACCTTGCTATTAACCAAAAAAAAACCCCGGACCTTTCGGTGCGGGGTTCTTTTGAAATCAGACTTTTTAAGCCTTTCTTCCTCCGAGCGTGACCCCGCGCGACGTGATAATAATCACGACGACGCTAATGACGACCACGTTTAGGACTCGTAGAAGAGCTTGCATTATGACTCTCTCAATTCATTTGTCTGAAAAACTGACTAAAGAGTTATCACAATTCTTCGCGGCTTTTCAACTAATTTCGCTTTTTAATTTTTCACCTTCTGGCATTTTGCTGCGCTGTCATACCTCAAAAACAGCCCCTTTGATCGCGTATTTACAGCATCAGTTTCTGCGTAACACCCCATGACGATTAATAAAATGAATGTAAGCTAAGAGTTTTACTGTAAAGAAACTCGCATATTTTCACATCAACAGACGTAAACAACAGCGGTTCACTGTAAGGAGAAAGAAAACATACAAAGAGGTTGATTATGTTATCTGTTATTTTTACCCGCGCAGCAATCGGCATGGAGGCACCTGCTGTATCAGTTGAGGTCCATCTTAGCCGCGGATTACCCGCGCTGACCCTGGTCGGACTTCCCGAAAAAGCAGTGAAAGAAGCACGGGAACGTGTGCGCAGTGCGATTATCAATTGTGGATTCACTTTTCCGGTAAAAAGAACGAAGGTGAATCTGGCCCCGGCTGACTTACCCAAGGAAGGTGGACGTTATGATCTGGCCATCGCCATTGCGATTCTCGCTGCCTCAGAGCAAATTCCTGTGCAATCTCTAAGTCAGTATGAATTTCTTGGCGAAATAACGCTTAGCGGGGCTTTACGTGGTGTCAGAGGTGTCATTCCGGCTATCAATGCAGCCAATGCTACCGGAAGGCAGTTGATTCTGCCGGCAGAGAACTCACATGAAGCCGGATTACTCGCGGAAAGCGGCACCCTAATCAGCCACCACTTACAGGAAGTATGCGCCTTTCTTCACCGACAAAATTCACTTCATCCACCGGCAAAAAGATCAAGAATGACGCCCCCTGAGTCCGATGATTTAGAGGATATTATCGGGCAGGAACAGGCTAAGCGCGCCCTCGAGATTACAGCAGCAGGAGGACACAATCTGTTGCTAATGGGCCCTCCTGGTACAGGAAAAACCATGCTGGCAACACGGCTTATCGCTCTTTTACCCCCGCTGACAGAGGCAGAAGCGATAGAAAATGCCGCCATTTCATCCCTCAGCACATCCTGTAGCATCCCGGAAATATGGCATCAACGCCCTTTTCGTACCCCGCATCACAGTGCATCGAGAAATGCGCTGGTCGGCGGCGGCACTCTGCCGAAGCCAGGGGAAATATCATTAGCGCATAATGGTGTACTGTTTCTTGACGAATTACCTGAGTTCGAACGTAAAACGCCTGATGCTCTGCGAGAACCTCTGGAATCAGGCGAAATTTATCTTGCACGTTCACAGGCCAGAATTCGTTATCCAGCACGATTTCAACTCATTGCAGCGATGAATCCCAGTCCAATGGGACATTACGATGGTCAGCATAGTCGTGCTTCACCCCGCCAGGTTCTACGTTACCTCAGCAGATTATCTGGCCCCTTTCTTGACCGTTTTGATCTTTCACTGGAAGTCCCTCTGCTACCGCCTGGCACCCTGAGTCAGACAGCAAGAGAAGGTGAAAAAAGTGAGGTGGTACGCCAGCGCGTCATCCTTGCCCGTCAGAAACAACTGGCGCGGGCAGGTATCATTAATACCAGTATGACGGCGAAGATGATAAAAAAATATTGTCCATTATCTCAGGAGGACGCCTGCTGGCTGGAGGATACCCTCAATCGTCTTGGGCTTTCTGTCAGGGCCTGGCATCGCTTACTAAAGTCTCCCGGACTATTGCTGATTTGGATAATGAAAAATCGATAAAGCGCAAACATTTACAAGAAGCATTGAGCTATCGCAGTATGGACCGCCTGCTGCAGCACCTGCATAACAGTCAGTGAATAAAGGGCCCTGAGGGCCCTTTAGCCTGATTTAATCATCACTGTCAGTATAATCTTCAACGCTTTCCATTTGTGGCTTACCACCTGAAAGGGTATGAAAACGTTTTGGTCGTTTAATTCGCGACATATAATTGGACCAGACACGCTCTGTTTCGGTCTGTGGTTCACGAACACCACGACACACTTCAACAAACTGACGCTCTTCATCCGTTACTGGCTGACGTTTTTCCAGGTCAAGTTCATTAAACGCATAACCGAATCGCTCCAGCAATTGCGCCTCTTTAATTGTAAAATCACCATGCCGAGAGAACCCGCGCGGGTAGTGTTTGTTATCAAAAAAACGATTAGTGGTTACGAAACTTTCCGCCATTTTACACGCTCCTGATTCTCTGATAGCTAAGCTATTAATTGCGCGGAGTATTAGATAGGCTTGACAGAGTGTAAAACAAAAGATTTAAATCGTGACGATAAATTTTTTTCAGGAATAAACTGTGGACAGTGATTTACTCAAAACATTTTTACAAGTCAGTCGTACCAGACATTTTGGTCGCGCTGCGGAAGCACTTTATCTGACACAGTCAGCTGTCAGTTTCAGGATACGGCAACTGGAAAATCAGCTTGGTACTGCGCTTTTTATACGTCATCGAAATAACATTCAGCTGACCCCCGCAGGTGAGCGACTTATTCCTTATGCCGAAAAATTGATGAATACCTGGCTTCAGGTCAGACAAGAGATCGCAGGCGCGCAACAACAGCGTGTATTCTCTGTAGGCGCAAGCCCGCTGATTTGGGAAGGTTTTCTCAGCCCCTGGTTACACAGACTACTTCAGCATCCGAAATGCCCCACTATTGGCACTAAAATTACACCGAGGCAGCTCTCTGTTCACCAGCTGCACGAACGCCATCTCGACCTGCTTATCACTACTACACCACCTAAAATGGATGAACTGTGCAGTCAGGCTATAGGCGAGATAACCATGACACTTTTCTCTCTCCATTCGCCACAAAAGGATGAAAAATTTCATTACATAAAACTGGATTGGGACGAAGATAATCTCTTCGATACTCTGCCCTACATTGATTCAATCCATCATCCTGTGCTCATCACCCCCTCAGTGAAACTGGCACGTCAGTCAATGCAATCTCTTTCTGCTTGTACCTATCTCCCTATAGAATGGCAATACGAAGATCAAAAACTGAAGGCTGTTGCTGATGCCCCTGTGATGAACCACACTCTCTTTGCTGTCTGGTGGAAAAAAAACCTACAACATGCATTGATTCAGCAACTCATCGATGAAACCCACTACTAAGGCAAAAACAGCGGCCAGAAAATAGCAAAAAGATGTATATGCTATATTGAGCTGCGGTGCACAGATGTTATGAAAAGGATTTTCATGAGAAGATTTAAAACAAAAAAAATCCTTTGCCAAAGCAAAGGATTGTGATTATGGCAGGGGCGGAGGGACTCGAACCCCCAACACCCGGTTTTGGAGACCGGTGCTCTACCAATTGAACTACGCCCCTAAATCTGAATAGGGTGGCGGAACGGACGGGGCTCGAACCCGCGACCCCCTGCGTGACAGGCAGGTATTCTAACCAACTGAACTACCGCTCCACCGATTCTGTACTGAGTTCAGATTTCTTCTGAATTCAGGTGTTTCACCTTTCCCTTGTCATCAGGAAAGTCATGACTCTCTGTGAGTCTTAAATTGATGCCTGGCAGTTCCCTACTCTCGCATGGGGAGACCCCACACTACCATCAGCGCTACGGCGTTTCACTTCTGAGTTCGGCATGGGGTCAGGTGGGACCACCGCGCTACTGCCGCCAGGCAAATTCTTGGTGCCAGAAACAAATCTTTTGCACTGCTGCTGCGTTGGCTGCTATCGCGATGTTCAGTCACATACCAGCGTATGCTCCTTCTCATCGTCTCGGTTGCCGCCTTGCTTCAGCACAAAATCTTTCGTTTCCGCTAAATTTTTCTAATCCGCTAAATTTTTCTAAAATCCGGTGAATCAAGCTGAAAATTCTGTCTCTCTAAACGCCTCTGGCGTTGTAAGGTTAAGCCTCTCGGGTCATTAGTACCGGTTAGCTCAACGCATCGCTGCGCTTACACACCCGGCCTATCAACGTCGTCGTCTTCAACGTCCCTTCAGGAAACTTAAAGTCTCAGGGAGAACTCATCTCGAGGCAAGTTTCGCGCTTAGATGCTTTCAGCGCTTATCTTTTCCGCACTTAGCTACCGGGCAATGCAATTGGCATCACAACCCGTACACCAGTGGTGCGTTCACTCCGGTCCTCTCGTACTAGGAGCAACCCCTCTCAGTTCTCCAGCGCCCACGGCGAGATAGGGACCGAACTGTCTCACGACGTTCTAAACCCAGCTCGCGTACCACTTTAAACGGCGAACAGCCGTACCCTTGGGACCTACTTCAGCCCCAGGATGTGATGAGCCGACATCGAGGTGCCAGACACCGCCGTCGATATGAACTCTTGGGCGGTATCAGCCTGTTATCCCCGGAGTACCTTTTATCCGTTGAGCGATGGCCCTTCCATTCAGAACCACCGGATCACTATGACCTGCTTTCGCACCTGCTCGAGCCGTCACTCTCGCAGTCAAGCTGGCTTTTGCCATTGCACTAACCTCCTGATGTCCGACCAGGATTAGCCAACCTTCGTGCTCCTCCGTTACTCTTTGGGAGGAGACCGCCCCAGTCAAACTACCCACCAGACACTGTCCCCACGCCGGATTACGGCGCCAGGTTAGAACATCAAACATTAAAGGGTGGTATTTCAAGGTCGGCTCCATGCAGACTGGCGTCCGCACTTCAGTGCCTCCCACCTATCCTACACATCAAGGTTCAATGTTCAGTGTCAAGCTGTAGTAAAGGTTCACGGGGTCTTTCCGTCTTGCCGCGGGTACACTGCATCTTCACAGCGAGTTCAATTTCACTGAGTCTCGGGTGGAGACAGCCTGGCCATCATTACGCCATTCGTGCAGGTCGGAACTTACCCGACAAGGAATTTCGCTACCTTAGGACCGTTATAGTTACGGCCGCCGTTTACCGGGGCTTCAATCAAGAGCTTCTCCTTACGGATAACCCCATCAATTAACCTTCCGGCACCGGGCAGGCGTCACACCGTATACGTCCACTTTCGTGTTTGCACAGTGCTGTGTTTTTAATAAACAGTTGCAGCCAGCTGGTATCTTCGACTGGCTTCGGCTCGGGGAGCAAGTCCCTCCACCTACGCACCAGCGTGCCTTCTCCCGAAGTTACGGCACCATTTTGCCTAGTTCCTTCACCCGAGTTCTCTCAAGCGCCTTGGTATTCTCTACCTGACCACCTGTGTCGGTTTGGGGTACGATTTATCGTTACCTGATGCTTAGAGGCTTTTCCTGGAAGCAGGGCATTTGTTACTTCAGTACCGTAGTACCTCGTCATCACGCCTCAGCCTTAGTGCTCCGGATTTACCTGGAACACCAGCCTACACGCTTAAACCGGGACAACCGTCGCCCGGATAACATAGCCTTCTCCGTCCCCCCTTCGCAGTAACAACAAGTACGGGAATATTAACCCGTTTCCCATCGACTACGCCTTTCGGCCTCGCCTTAGGGGTCGACTCACCCTGCCCCGATTAACGTTGGACAGGAACCCTTGGTCTTCCGGCGAGCGGGCTTTTCACCCGCTTTATCGTTACTTATGTCAGCATTCGCACTTCTGATACCTCCAGCAAACCTCACAGTTCACCTTCAACGGCTTACAGAACGCTCCCCTACCCAACAACACATAGTGTCGCTGCCGCAGCTTCGGTGCATGGTTTAGCCCCGTTACATCTTCCGCGCAGGCCGACTCGACCAGTGAGCTATTACGCTTTCTTTAAATGATGGCTGCTTCTAAGCCAACATCCTGGCTGTCTGGGCCTTCCCACATCGTTTCCCACTTAACCATGACTTTGGGACCTTAGCTGGCGGTCTGGGTTGTTTCCCTCTTCACGACGGACGTTAGCACCCGCCGTGTGTCTCCCGTGATAACATTCTTCGGTATTCGTAGTTTGCATCGGGTTGGTAAGCCGGGATGGCCCCCTAGCCGAAACAGTGCTCTACCCCCGAAGATGAGTTCACGAGGCGCTACCTAAATAGCTTTCGGGGAGAACCAGCTATCTCCCGGTTTGATTGGCCTTTCACCCCCAGCCACAAGTCATCCGCTAATTTTTCAACATTAGTCGGTTCGGTCCTCCAGTTAGTGTTACCCAACCTTCAACCTGCCCATGGCTAGATCACCGGGTTTCGGGTCTATACCCTGCAACTTAACGCCCAGTTAAGACTCGGTTTCCCTGCGGCTCCCCTATACGGTTAACCTTGCTACAGAATATAAGTCGCTGACCCATTATACAAAAGGTACGCAGTCACCCAACTAGTAGGCTCCCACTGCTTGTACGTACACGGTTTCAGGTTCTGTTTCACTCCCCTCGCCGGGGTTCTTTTCGCCTTTCCCTCACGGTACTGGTTCACTATCGGTCAGTCAGGAGTATTTAGCCTTGGAGGATGGTCCCCCCATATTCAGACAGGATAACACGTGTCCCGCCCTACTCTTCGAACTCACAACAACTGTGCTTTTGTGTACGGGAGTTTCACCCTGTATCCTGCGACTTTCCAGACGCTTCCACTAACACAGCTGATGATGATGGTTCCGGGCTCTTCCCCTTTCGCTCGCCGCTACTCAGGGAATCTCGGTTGATTTCTTTTCCTCGGGGTACTTAGATGTTTCAGTTCCCCCGGTTCGCCTCATGCCACTATGTATTCATGACATGATAGTGCAACGGATTGCACTGGGTTTCCCCATTCGGGCATCGTCGGCTGTTGCGGTTCATATCACCTTACCGACGCTTATCGCAGATTAGCACGCCCTTCATCGCCTCTGACTGCCAGGGCATCCACCGTGTACGCTTAGTCACTTAACCTCACAACCCACAGGCGTTTAACACGCTTGCAGACTGCAAGCATTTGAGAGACTCGAACATATCATTACTTCATTCTTATTACGGAGAATGAGAACAATATGTCGTTTCAAATTTTCAGCTTGTTCCGGATTGTTAAAGAGCAATAACTTCACAATGCACTTAACAATGCATTCTGAAGTGTTATCAACGTGGGGTCGTTGATGGTGGAGCTAAGCGGGATCGAACCGCTGACCTCCTGCGTGCAAGGCAGGCGCTCTCCCAGCTGAGCTATAGCCCCATAGAGTTGTGCAAAACACTCGCTTACCAGAGGTCCCGCTTTTTCAAGCGGTAATTTCTTTTCATACAAAGCAAAAGGTCGCGACGTACAGCTCACTATACGAGCGGCGCTTTAACGCAGCATGAGAAGAAAGTTGGTAGGCCTGAGTGGACTTGAACCACCGACCTCACCCTTATCAGGGGTGCGCTCTAACCACCTGAGCTACAAGCCTGCAGGCATTTTACGCTCTTCTTTAATTTCATCAGACAATCTGTGTGAGCACTTCACAAAACCGTATCTTCAGGTAAGGAGGTGATCCAACCGCAGGTTCCCCTACGGTTACCTTGTTACGACTTCACCCCAGTCATGAATCACAAAGTGGTAAGCGCCCTCCCGAAGGTTAAGCTACCTACTTCTTTTGCAACCCACTCCCATGGTGTGACGGGCGGTGTGTACAAGGCCCGGGAACGTATTCACCGTGGCATTCTGATCCACGATTACTAGCGATTCCGACTTCACGGAGTCGAGTTGCAGACTCCGATCCGGACTACGACGCACTTTATGAGGTCCGCTTGCTCTCGCGAGGTCGCTTCTCTTTGTATGCGCCATTGTAGCACGTGTGTAGCCCTGGCCGTAAGGGCCATGATGACTTGACGTCATCCCCACCTTCCTCCGGTTTATCACCGGCAGTCTCCTTTGAGTTCCCGACCGAATCGCTGGCAACAAAGGATAAGGGTTGCGCTCGTTGCGGGACTTAACCCAACATTTCACAACACGAGCTGACGACAGCCATGCAGCACCTGTCTCACAGTTCCCGAAGGCACGTTCGCATCTCTGCAAACTTCTGTGGATGTCAAGGCCAGGTAAGGTTCTTCGCGTTGCATCGAATTAAACCACATGCTCCACCGCTTGTGCGGGCCCCCGTCAATTCATTTGAGTTTTAACCTTGCGGCCGTATTCCCCAGGCGGTCGACTTAACGCGTTAGCTCCGGAAGCCACTCCTCAAGGGAACAACCTCCAAGTCGACATCGTTTACAGCGTGGACTACCAGGGTATCTAATCCTGTTTGCTCCCCACGCTTTCGCACCTGAGCGTCAGTCTTCGTCCAGGGGGCCGCCTTCGCCACCGGTATTCCTCCAGATCTCTACGCATTTCACCGCTACACCTGGAATTCTACCCCCTCTACGAGACTCAAGCCTGCCAGTTTCAAATGCAGTTCCCAGGTTAAGCCCGGGGATTTCACATCTGACTTAACAGACCGCCTGCGTGCGCTTTACGCCCAGTAATTCCGATTAACGCTTGCACCCTCCGTATTACCGCGGCTGCTGGCACGGAGTTAGCCGGTGCTTCTTCTGCGGGTAACGTCAATGAATAAGGTTATTAACCTCACTCCCTTCCTCCCCGCTGAAAGTACTTTACAACCCGAAGGCCTTCTTCATACACGCGGCATGGCTGCATCAGGCTTGCGCCCATTGTGCAATATTCCCCACTGCTGCCTCCCGTAGGAGTCTGGACCGTGTCTCAGTTCCAGTGTGGCTGGTCATCCTCTCAGACCAGCTAGGGATCGTCGCCTAGGTGAGCCTTTACCCCACCTACTAGCTAATCCCATCTGGGCACATCCGATGGTGTGAGGCCCGAAGGTCCCCCACTTTAGTCCGAAGACGTTATGCGGTATTAGCCACCGTTTCCAGTAGTTATCCCCCTCCATCGGGCAGTTTCCCAGACATTACTCACCCGTCCGCCACTCGTCACCCAAGAGCAAGCTCTCTGTGCTACCGTTCGACTTGCATGTGTTAGGCCTGCCGCCAGCGTTCAATCTGAGCCATGATCAAACTCTTCAATTAAAAGCTTGATTTGCTTACACTCGGTAAGCGATGCTCGAGAAAAACGTCGTAATGAATTTATTACGTGTTCACTCAAGACTTGATATTTTTTGCATCCGGAGATGCTGATATCAATTCTGTGAGTGCCCACACAGATTGTCTGATAAATTGTTAAAGAGCAGTGCCACAGCGTGTGTGGCGCGGGGTGCAGATACTACGCTTTCCCGCTTCAGAGTCAAGTGATTTATCACTTTTCCTCTCATTTACCGTCAGCTTTTCAGCCTTGTTCCCGGTCAGTGGAGGCGCATTATAGGGCACAGAATTCTTAGCACAAGTGTTTTCTTTTATCTTATGCGCTGTTTGCTCTTTTTTCATACTCCCGATGCTTGTCATAGTAGCAGGGACGGATAAACTTGGCTGATTACTTATACGTTTTATAATTGTCCATGCCCTACTCTCACCGGAGATCACTATGACTAATAACATTCGTGCTTTCAAAAAAATGCGGCCTCAGTTAGGCGAACGCGTCATGGTGGACAGTTCAAGTGTGCTGATTGGCGATATTCAACTGGATGATGATGTTAGTATCTGGCCGTTGGTCGCCATCCGTGGAGATGTTAATCAAATCACCATCGGTAAACGCAGTAATATCCAGGATGGATGCGTACTTCACGTCACACATAAATCATCTCAGCATCCCTCAGGTGATGCCTTACATATCGGAGATGATGTCACTGTTGGCCATAAAGTGTTACTGCATGGCTGCACGATTGGTGATCGTGTGCTTGTTGGCATGGGCAGTATCATTCTTGATGGCGCGGTAGTTGATAACGATACTTTGATTGGCGCGGGCAGCCTTGTACCACAAGGGAAACATTTGGTTGGTGGGTATCTTTATTTTGGATCGCCGGTAAAGCAAATTCGCCAGCTAACTGAGGAAGAGAGAGCGAAGTTAGTAGCATCCGCCGCCAATTATGTGAAACTGAAACAAGCTGTACTTTCAGGTGAGTAAGAACCAACCTCTTTCATCCTCTGAACATGATTGAATGAGCTGCTCTGCTTCATCCTCTATATCCCAGCGATATAAGCGGAAAAGGTTCAATGCCGATTCATCAGTACCAAAACGCTGATGCAATACATCAGCGCCAATCGCGCATATTACCTGCAATCCACCGACCATAGCCGGAAAACAAACTGAGACACTAGCTTCATCCCACCATTCACGCTCAGGAAACTGTATTTGCTGATTCATGAGTGCAAACCCTGTTTCATTTTATCTATAACTGACGTAATTTCAGGCATCACGCCGTGCCAGAGTTGAAACGAATGTGCAGCCTGTGCCACCAGCATGCCCATTCCGTCCGCCAATTGTTCACTGCCACTCTCATGACACCAGCGAAGAAACGGGGTTAAACCAAATTGATAAAACATATCATAACAACACACACGCGGATTGATGATTACGGAAGGTAATTCAGGTATTGCACCATCGACACCACTCGACGTGGCATTAATGATTAAATCAAACTTTTGATTTATTGTTTCGTGCATTGTACTGGCTGTAATATCACCGACATGACGAAAAGTATCAGCCAGCAATGTTGCCTTCTCAACTGTTCGATTGGTGATAACCAGCGAACATCCTGCACTTAATAATGGTTGAATCACACCACGGGCAGCCCCCCCGGCCCCGACAAGCAAAACACGAGATGCAGCTCTGATAAATTTTAGTCTTTCCAGGTCTGTAAGCAACCCGATACCATCGGTATTGTCCCCCAGGATCTGACCATCCTCACCTTTCATCAGGGTATTGACTGCACCTGCCGATGCCGCACGATCGGTCAGTGTATCTGCAAACTTACAAGCTTGTTCTTTGAAAGGGAGTGTGACATTAGCCCCAGCCCCACCACTCGCCATAAATGAGCTGATTGAGTCAGCGAAGGCATCAAGGGGAGCGCAAATTGGTTCATAAGGATGGTAGACTCCGGTTTGTAAGGCAAAAATTTTATGAATTTGTGGCGATTTACTGTGTGCTATAGGATGACCAAATACAGCGTATCTTTTTCTCATTATGCTATCCCTGGCGAATAAGTTGACCTGTCAGCGCGTCACGGATCTCAGACGGGTTCAGTCTGCCTCCGGTTGCAGCATCCAAGGCGGGAAACGTGGTGCCCAACTGAAGACGTACTTCATCAATATTTCGACATGGCGGGAAAGAGGTCAGATTGGCACTGGTTGATACCAGTGGTTTATCAAAGGCCTGACAGAGCCCGATAACTGGTAAGTGATCGCTCACTCTTATGGCCAGAGAGGAAAACTTGCCGGTCAGCCAACGGGGAGTATCTGTTCTGGCAGGAAACACCCAGGTCACCGGGCCAGGCCACGAAGCGAATATCCTGGATTTTTGCTCTGCTGATAAAAGCGCATCATCAACATAGCTGACCAGTTGCTGATAATCAGCAGCAATAAGAATCAACCCTTTCTCGACAGATCGGTTTTTTAATTTCAATAAGTTCATCACAGCCGATTCGTCATCAGGGTCGCAACCTAAACCGAATACTGCTTCCGTGGGATAAGCGATCACCTCTCCCCGCTGCAGAGCCTGCAGACAAACATTGAATGAATCCTGAATAGATTTATTTTTCACTGATGGTTTCCGATGTAACCGCTTTACCACATGCTTTGCTGGCACAAAACCGTTTTACGCCTTGTGCCGTCTTTTTCTCAAATAATAATGGGAACTGACAAAACGGACACACGCCCATCACCGGGGTAAAATTCACCGTAAACTGACAATCAGGGTAACTTGAACAGGCATGGAAATTTTTACCATAACGAGAACGCCTTTGGACCAGTTTACCTTGCTGGCACTGTGGGCACATGATGTCAGTCTGATCTGGTTTATCGATCATCTCGGTATGATGACAGTCAGGATATTGGCTACAAGCGATAAACATGCCATATCTACCCTGACGGAGCACCAGGCCGGATTGACACTCCGGGCAAAATTGCCCTTCCAGGACTTTGACAATGTGGCCATCCGCTGATTTCTTCAGGGGTCGCACATAATCACAAACAGGGTAGTTTGAACACCCCTGAAATGCGCCGCGTTTTCCGGTGCGGAAAACCATCACTGCCCCGCATTCAGGGCAGTGTTCTTGTTTATCAACAACAAAAAGCGTGGGTTTTGTCATAACTTATCAATACTGCTTCAGCACAATCAATGAACTGTTCCTGCATTCGCCTCGAAGAGCAATTTTTCCAGTTGCTGGTAGGCACTCTCACAGCCGGGAATGTTGAAAAGCACCATCAAAACGACCCATTTCAGATCGTCAAGGTCAAATTCATGCGTATCAAGGGCCATTATTCGTTCAATGACCATTTCGCGCGTTTCCATCTGCAGCACTTGTATTTGTTCCAGAAAGAGAATGAATCCACGGCAACTTTCATCAAGTCGCTGGCTCTCTTCCTCAGTGTAGATGCGCATAGATAAAGGATCAGAAACGAGTTGTACAGGTGCTAATAACCCTTCCTGATAATCAGCCAGTTTTTCCAGCCACACGAGTGCGTGGTGAATATCATCCTGATCAAAACCCGCATCAGCCAAGTCGTGCGTCAACTTATCCTGATCAACATGCATTTCTGCTTCATTGTGGATATAGGTTTCAAATAAGTACATGAGTACGTCGAACATGGCTTGCCCTCCTCAATCGGACATAGCCGCCGGGTACTGCTGCGATCCAGCCTGCTAACTCCAACTCAAGCAGTTTAGCAACTACCGATGGCACAGATTGGCCTGCACGTTCAGCGACGACATCTACAGGTGTAACTTCATCACCTACGTTATCCAACACTTCAGGAAATGGCAATGGTGTATTCTCCAACTCGGTAGAATATTGTGCTGTCTGCGACGATGAAGGTAACCAATGCAGATCGCTCTGTAATTGTTCCAGTATCGTCTCAGGATGGCTGACTAACAGTGCACCTGTAGTGGTCAGCCAATGTGCGCCCTCAGAATTTGTCTTTCCTAATGGACCGGGCAAGGCGTAGACATCCCTGTTTTGCTCAAGAGCGTAACGCGCAGTCACGAGCGATCCACTACGTAGTGTCGCTTCAACAATCAAAACACCAAGACTTAATCCACTAACAATACGATTACGCCGCGAAAAATGATGAGCACGGGGTGGCGCTTTGAGAGGAAACTCGGAAACCAGCGCGCCTCCGGTTGCGATGATCTCCCTGGCTAACGAGTCATGCTGTCTTGGGTAGCAGGTTAAGAGTCCGTTTCCTAAAACCGCAATCGTTTTTCCATGAACAGACAATGCACCGCGATGAGCAATGCCATCAATCCCTCGCGCCAGTCCACTGGTTATTGTCAATCCTTGTTCAGCGAGTATCTGGGCAAAATAGTCTCCCCACTGCTGTCCATAAAGTGAATTATCACGGCTGCCTACGATGGCGAGCTGTGGTGAAGAAAGCAACGCAGGATCGCCAGCCACGAACAGAAAAGGCGGATGATTAGCCGTCTGTTTCAGTAACCAGGGATATTCACAGCCTGTTGCTGTAATAAAATGATGTTGCGGATTTTCTAACCAGCATAATGCCTCATCTATTTCTTGTTGATTAACACCCTGAAATTGATCTATTGCCAGAGGACTCAAACCAGCCCGGTGCAATATTTCGTCGTCCGGCCCAGAATGAGATCGTAAATAGGTTGCCAGTTTTACTCGCTGCGACGCTTTCAGCCCGTTGATTGCTGACAGACGTAACCAAATTTCAACCAACGTCATTCCCCATCCCCACCTTGTTGACTAAAAGCCTCTGGAATGCTGTCAATCGTATGGTTAAATGTCTACAATATGCAGTAATATCCATCTATTCACTGAACATCATTCTGGAAAAATATGTCCGTTTTGCAGGTATTACATTTCCCTGACGAGCGTTTACGCATCGTTGCAGAGCCGGTCAAAGAAGTGACTTCCCAAATCAAACGTATCGTGGATGATATGTTCGACACGATGTACGCTGAGGAAGGAATTGGTTTGGCTGCTACACAAGTCGATATTCATCAGCGAATTATCGTCATCGACGTGTCAGAACAGCGCGATGAGCGACTGGTATTAATAAATCCTGAATTACTGGAGAAGAGTGGCGATACAGGTATCGAAGAGGGATGCCTTTCAATTCCTGAACAAAGAGCATTAGTGCCACGCGCAGAAAAAGTCAAAGTCCGGGCGCTCAACCGCGAAGGTATCTCGTTCGAGCTGGAAGCGCAAGGATTACTGGCGATTTGCATACAACATGAAATGGATCACCTGGTAGGCAAACTTTTTATCGATTATCTCTCTCCGATGAAACGGCAGCGCATTCGACAGAAACTGGAAAAGCTCTACCGTCAGCAAACGCGTGATTAATCAGCCAACCACTGAAAAAGGGGCACTGTGTGTCTGATTCTCTAAGGATAATTTTTGCCGGCACGCCTGATTTCGCGGCCACTCATCTACAGGCACTACTCAAGAGTAAGCATGATGTTGTTGGTGTTTTTACTCAGCCCGACCGCCCGGCAGGCAGAGGAAATAAACTGACTCCAGGCCCGGTAAAACAGTTAGCAGAACAACATCAGGTAGCGGTTTTTCAACCCGGCACTCTACGCTCCGACCAGGCGCAACAGACTATTGCTGACCTCAATGCTGATATTATGGTAGTAGTCGCTTATGGATTGTTACTCCCAGCACCAGTGTTGTCTCTTCCTCGCCTGGGTTGCATCAATGTGCATGGTTCGCTTCTTCCTCGCTGGCGAGGTGCTGCACCCATCCAGCGCGCTTTATGGGCTGGCGATATTGAAACCGGAGTAACCATCATGCAGATGGATGTGGGCTTAGACACTGGAGATATGTTGCACAAAATTACTTGTCCAATTCACCCAACAGACACCAGCGCTTCACTGTATAACCGTCTGGCTGAACTAGGACCACAAGCACTTATAGAAACACTGACAGCTTTAGCTAAAGATCGTTGCATTCGCCAGTCACAGGATGACAACCTGGCTTGCTATGCTGCTAAACTCACCAAAGAAGAAGCGAAATTGGACTGGAATCTCCCGGCTGCTCAGCTTGAGCGATCAATCCGAGCCTTCAATCCGTGGCCGGTTTGTTATTTTTCTGTCGAAGGGACAACCATCAAAGTCTGGAAGGCCAGCGTATTACCTCACAGTAACGCGGCTCCGGGTGAGATTATTCTGGCTGATAAATCAGGTCTCCAGGTCGCAACTTCTGAAGGTGTTTTAAACTTCGAAACACTGCAACCGGCCGGCAAGAAAGCGATGACGGTGCAGGATTTACTGAATTCCCGCCGGGAGTGGTTCCTCGCAGGTACACAGCTCCTCTAATCTGACCATGGCGATTTGCCAGGTAATACATTGTCCATGAAGAAAAAAAATAACCTAAGAAGCCTGGCAGCACTGACGATCGAAAAAGTTATCATGCAAGGTCAATCGCTCAGCCAGGTACTCCCTGGCGCACAACACGCCCTGCCGGAAGCTAAAGATGCCGCATTACTGCAGGAAATTTGTTTTGGTGTGTTGCGTACTCTGCCTCAACTGGAGTGGGTTATCGGGCAACTGATGACCCGCCCTTTGAAAGGCAAGCAACGTGTTATCCATTTTCTTCTGATGGTGGGGCTCTATCAGCTCCTTTTTACCCGAGTGCCCGCTCATGCTGCCATCGCTGAAACCGTGAATGGTGCTGTGGCGCTAAAAAAAGAACCTTACAAAGGCGTGGTTAACGGTGTTCTCCGACAATTTCAACGACAACAAAATTTCTTCAGTGACAATATCACAGCCGGAGAACGTGGTTATCTTCATCCTTCCTGGCTGTTAAACAGACTGAAAAAAGCATGGCCAGCGCAATGGGAAGCGATTGTTTCAGCAAATAATCAACGTCCTCCTATGTGGTTACGTATTAATCGCTGTTATCACTCCCCAGAGTCATGGTTAACATTACTGCGTAATGAAGGTTACGAGGGAGAAATCGATCCACGTTACACAGATGCAGTGAGACTGACCACTCCGCTTTCTGTCAATTTGTTACCCGGTTTTTCAGAAGGCTGGGTGACTGTACAGGATGCTTCAGCACAACAGAGTGTGGCATTGCTTGCTCCACAGGAAGGTGAAACTATTCTCGACTTGTGTGCCGCACCAGGCGGAAAAACGACACACATTCTCGAAGGCGCTCCCAGCGCTCAGGTCACTGCGGTTGACGTCGATAGCCACCGACTGGGCCTGGTTAGGGAAAATCTGCATCGACTGAAAATGCAGGCAACGTTAATTTGTGGTGATGGCAGAACACCAGAAAAATGGTGTGAGGATAATCAGCAATTTGACCGTATTTTACTCGATGCTCCCTGCTCAGCGACGGGTGTGATACGCCGACATCCTGATATCAAATGGCTACGTCGTGACAGTGATATCGCAGAACTAGCAAAATTACAGCGCGAGATTCTGGAAGCCATCTGGCCTTATCTGAAAGATGGCGGGGTGTTACTTTATGCGACATGCTCAATCATGCCAGAAGAAAATAGCCATCAGATTGCCCAATTTCTCAGCCGGCATGATGATGCAAAATTGCAACCAGAAACTCATCATGACAGCAACGTCGGATTACAATATCTGCCAACAGCTGAAGGAGGAGATGGTTTCTTCTATGCAAAAATTGTCAAACGCTCCCAAGCCGGGCACTGATCAGGGTACCAGCTTATGAAGATCATCATCCTTGGTGCCGGTCAGGTTGGCGGCACACTGGCAGAAAATCTCGTCGGTGAAAACAACGATATTACTGTTGTAGATACTGATGCAGTGCGCTTACACCAACTTCAGGATAAGTTTGATCTGCGCGTTGTTCAGGGACACGGGTCTCATCCCCGTATTCTGCGGGAAGCGGGGGCTGAAGATGCAGATATGCTGGTAGCAGTGACCAACTCAGATGAGACAAACATGGTGGCATGCCAGGTTGCCTACTCACTCTTCAGTACACCGAACCGGATAGCTCGTATCCGGGCTGCTGATTACATCCGTCATGCGGATAAAATGTTCATTCCTGAAGCGGTACCAATTGATCATCTCATTTCCCCTGAGCAGCTGGTAATTGACAGCATCTACAAGCTGATAGAGTATCCCGGAGCGCTTCAGGTAGTAAACTTTGCAGAAGGTCTGGTGAGTCTGGCGGTAGTAAAGGCTTACTATGGCGGGCCATTAGTAGGAAATCCGCTGTCAGTAATGCGTGAACATATGCCACACATTGAGACAAGAGTAGCGGCAATCTTTCGCCATGACCGACCAATTCGCCCACAAGGATCGACGATCGTAGAAGCGGGTGATGAGATATTTTTTATCGCAGCCAGTCAGCATATCAAGGCGGTGATGAGTGAATATCAACGTCTTGAAAAACCCTATAAACGAATTATGCTTGTTGGCGGTGGTAACATTGGTGCCGGATTAGCCAGACGGTTGGAAAAAAACTATCACGTAAAACTGATTGAACATGACGCTCATCGCGCTGCGGAACTCGCAGAGAAATTGCAAAATACCATCGTATTTTATGGCGATGCCTCCGACCAGGAATTGCTGGCAGAAGAGAATATCGACCAGATTGACCTCTTTATCGCCATCACCAATGATGACGAAGCAAATATCATGTCTGCGATGTTGGCAAAAAAAATGGGTGCTAAGAAAGTGATGGTGCTTATTCAGCGCAAGGCATACGTAGACTTAGTTCAGGGCAGCGTGATAGATATAGCGATATCACCACAGCAGGCAACGATTTCTGCACTACTCAGTCACGTTCGTAAAGCTGATATCGTGGGTGTTTCTTCGCTACGCCGGGGTGTCGCTGAGGCAATAGAAGCAATTGCACACGGCGACGAAACTACATCCAAAGTCGTAGGCAGAAAAATCACTGAAATCAAATTGCCACCCGGGACTTTGATTGGTGCCATTGTCCGTGGTGAGGAAGTTATAATCGCGAATAACGATGTGCGCATTGAACAAGGTGATCATGTTGTTATGTTTCTGACAGACAAAAAATTTGTTTCTGATGTTGAGCGCCTATTCCAGCCGAGTCCATTTTTTCTGTAAACAGATGCATCACACTGATCGATGATGTTTTTTAACGCAGAAAATGGAAAATTCTCTGGCCATGGTTACACTTAACAGATTATTAATTACTGGAGAGTATTATGAGTCTGTTAAAAGATTTCCGTGACTTTGCGATGCGAGGGAATGTAGTTGATCTGGCGGTTGGTGTCATTATCGGTGCCGCTTTTGGTAAAATCGTCTCCTCGCTGGTCGCTAATATCATTATGCCACCGCTCGGTCTGCTGATTGGCGGAGTCGATTTTAAATCCTTCAAATGGGTATTGAAACCTGCGGAAGGTAACGCGGCTGCCGTGGTCATGGATTATGGTCTGTTTTTGCAAAATGTTTTCGATTTTATTATCGTCGCATTTGCAATTTTCGTCGCCATCAGACTGATGAATAAACTGTATAAAAAGAAAGAAGTGGAAAAACCAGCTCCAAAACCTAGCGCAGAAGAAGTACTACTGACAGAAATAAGGGATTTACTTAAAAAGTAAAACTCCCGAATGCTGTTCAAAATTGCATACTGGTGATTTTCATCAAAAAGGCAGAGATAAGACTGACTTAGCTCTGCCTTTTTCTTCACTGCGGTAGTCGTGTTTATCTTTACGCCGATAACTACCTTTACCTTTTTTATTCACTTCGATTCGCGGTCTGAAGAGGGGATCATGTAATAATGCGTTAATGGCATTATCCTGAATCAGACCCTTAGTATGTTTATAGCTTGTCATAATTTCACCATAAGTAAGCTGTGAGGCTTTAAAATGATAATGCTGCGTAGCAGGATCTAAGATGAAAAAAAACCGGGCGAGCCCGGTTTTTCAATATGCAGTGAATCACTCCGCTGCAGCTGCTTCCTGAACTTCAGGACGATCGACGAGCTCAATATAAGCCATCGGTGCATTGTCCCCTGCACGGAAGCCACACTTGAGAATACGTGTGTAGCCACCGGCACGGCTCGCGAAACGCGGGCCAAGTTCATTAAACAGTTTTGCCACAATCTCGTTATCACGAGTACGGGCGAATGCCAAACGACGATTAGCAACGCTGTCGCTTTTGGCTAATGTAATCAGCGGCTCAACAACACGACGCAGCTCTTTTGCCTTAGGCAGGGTTGTCTTGATTATCTCATGACGAACCAGAGAGCCAGCCATGTTGCGAAACATAGCCTGACGATGGCTGCTGTTACGGTTCAGTTGACGACCACTCTTACGATGGCGCATGACCTTATCCTTCTCAGTGAAACCTTAACCTGTGATCGGTTTATTCATCAGCAATACTGGCTGGTGGCCAGTTTTCCAGGCGCATGCCCAGAGACAGTCCACGTGATGCCAATACATCTTTAATCTCAGTGAGAGATTTTTTACCAAGGTTAGGTGTTTTTAACAACTCAACCTCAGTACGCTGCACCAAATCACCGATGTAGTGGATTGCTTCTGCCTTAAGGCAGTTAGCAGAGCGGACAGTCAATTCCAGATCATCAACAGGGCGCAGCAGGATCGGATCGAATTCTGGTTTCTCTTCTTTTACTTCAGGCTGACGTACATCACGTAAATCAACAAAAGCTTCTAGTTGTTCAGCCAGGATGGTAGCTGCACGGCGAATTGCCTCTTCAGGATCAATAGTACCGTTACTTTCCATTTCGATGACCAGCTTATCCAGGTCGGTACGTTGTTCTACGCGAGCTGCTTCAACATTGTAGGCAATACGCTCTACAGGGCTGTAGCAAGCATCGACTAACAGACGTCCGATTGGGCGCTCATCTTCCTCCGAATGAATTCGGGCAGAAGCCGGCACATAACCACGACCACGCTGAACTTTGATACGCATACTGATCGACGCATTATCATCAGTCAGGTGACAGATTACATGCTGCGGTTTGACGATTTCGACATCACCATCATGGATGATATCGGCTGCAGTCACAGGGCCGATGCCAGATTTGTTCAGGGTAAGAATAACTTCATCTTTGCCCTGAACTTTTACCGCAAGCCCTTTAAGGTTGAGAAGGATCTCCAGGATATCTTCCTGTACACCCTCTTTGGTGCTGTACTCATGCAGAACACCATCAATTTCAACCTCGGTCACCGCGCAACCCGGCATTGATGAAAGCAGAATACGGCGCAGTGCATTACCAAGAGTATGACCGAAGCCACGCTCTAAAGGCTCAAGGGTCACCTTGGCGTGCGTCGAACTCACTTGCTCGATATCAACCAGGCGCGGTTTTAAAAACTCTGTCACAGAACCCTGCATTGTTGTCCTCTCTTTGAAACTTCAAGCCTTACTTAGAGTAAAGCTCGACGATCAGGTGTTCGTTAATGTCCGCAGACAGATCAGTACGCTCAGGAGTACGCTTGAACACACCTTCCATCTTCGCTGCATCAACTTCCAGCCAGGTTGGCTTCTCGCGCTGTTCAGCCAGCTCAAGAGCGGCTTTCACGCGGGATTGCTTTTTGGCTTTCTCACGGATGCTGACAACGTCATTCGGAGTGACCTGATAAGAAGCGATGCTAACAACGCGTCCGTTAACCATAATAGATTTATGACTGACCAGCTGACGTGCTTCTGCACGTGTGGCACCAAAGCCCATACGGTAAACAACGTTATCAAGACGACCTTCCAGCAGGGTCAGCAGGTTTTCACCTGTATTGCCTTTAAGACGAGCGGCTTCTTTATAATAGTTACGGAACTGACGCTCAAGCACACCGTAGATACGACGAACTTTTTGTTTTTCACGCAACTGCACACCATAGTCAGATAAACGCGGTTTACGCGCACCATGCTGACCAGGAGCTTGTTCAATTTTACACTTGGTATCAATCGCCCGAACGCCAGATTTGAGGAACAAATCTATACCTTCGCGGCGGCTCAGCTTGAGCTTAGGACCCAAATATCTTGCCATTTTCTTTCTCCAACATTCCTTAAAAAACGGGCGTTATACGCGACGTTTTTTCGGCGGACGACAACCGTTGTGGGGGATCGGAGTCACATCAGTAATATTTGTGATGCGGAAACCAGCAGCATTCAGGGCACGAATCGTAGATTCGCGGCCTGGACCTGGACCCTTGACCATAACTTCCAGATTCTTAATACCGTACTCTTTCACGGCGTCAGCACAACGCTCAGCAGCAACCTGCGCAGCGAACGGAGTTGACTTACGAGAACCACGGAAACCGGAACCACCGGCTGTTGCCCAACCCAGCGCATTACCCTGACGATCGGTAATTGTCACGATGGTGTTGTTAAAAGATGCATGGACATGAGCCACGCCGTCAGAGACTTGCTTTCTTACACGCTTGCGTGCACGAACTGGTGCCTTTGCCATTATTCATTTACCCCGATTATTTCTTGATCGGTTTACGCGGACCCTTACGGGTACGTGCGTTGGTCTTGGTGCGTTGACCGCGAACCGGTAGACCACGACGATGGCGTAAACCACGATAGCAACCAAGGTCCATAAGACGTTTGATGCTCAGGGTAATTTCACGACGCAGATCGCCTTCGACAACAAACTTCGCGACTTCATCACGCAGAATGTCAATTTGCTCTTCAGATAGCTCACTGATCTTAACATGCTCAGCAATACCAGTCGCAGCACAGATAGCCTGTGAACGGGTTTTGCCGATACCGTAAATCGAGGTTAACGCGATAACAGTATGTTTATGATCAGGAATGTTAATGCCTGCTATACGGGCCACTATGCACTCCTATACTATTTTAAAGTACGTACCATACCGAAAAGCCCGTTTTCAGGATACTCAACTGGTAACGTACAGACATACAAAGATTGGCTGGCTAATCTAGCCAGCTCAATCCAACTTTGCAAGAAAAATATTAGCCCTGGCGTTGTTTATGCTTAGGCTCTGCGCTGCAAATGACACGTACGACGCCATCGCGACGTACAATTTTGCAGTTACGACATAATTTCTTGACGGAAGCACGAACTTTCATTTTTACTCTCCGTAACTTCTCAAGCCCTGATTAACGACTTGTGTCTTTCAGGTTAGCTTTCTTCAATGCAGACTCATACTTACTTGAATACTGCAGAGTTTGCACTTGTGCCATAAAGTCCATGATGACAACGACTACGATGAGCAGCGAGGTGCCACCAAAGTAGAAAGGAACTTTCATCGCATCACGCATAAACTCCGGGATCAGGCAGATAAAAGTAATGTACAACGCACCAATCAAAGTCAGGCGTGTCATTATTTTATCAATATACTTTGCCGTTTGTTCTCCCGGACGGATACCCGGTACAAATGCACCAGACTTCTTCAAGTTATCTGCTGTCTCACGCGGGTTGAAAACCAGCGCTGTATAAAAGAAACAGAAGAAGATGATTGCAGTCGCATAGAGTAACACATAAAGCGGTTGACCTGGCTGCAAATTCATTGAAATTGTTGTCAACCAGTTCCAACCTGTCCCTCCACCAAACCATGAAGCAATGGTAGCTGGAAACAGAATGATGCTGGAGGCAAAAATGGCAGGTATTACCCCAGCCATATTCACTTTCAACGGTAAATGCGTTACCTGTGCAGCATATACCCGACGGCCTTGCTGACGCTTCGCATGGTTAACTACAATTCGACGTTGACCACGTTCGACGAAAATAACGAAGAAGGTCACTGCAAATACAAGTACTGCAACCAACAGTAACAAGAGGAAGTGCAGGTCGCCTTGCCGTGCTTGCTCGATAGTATGAACAATCGCTTCAGGTAGTCCTGCGACAATACCAGCGAAAATAATGATAGAAATACCGTTACCGATACCTCGCTCAGTTATCTGTTCACCAAGCCACATCAGGAACATGGTTCCTGTTACCAGACTGACAACAGCTGTGAAGTAGAAAGCAAAACCTGGATTTAATACCAGGCCTTGCATTCCGGGCATATTCGGTAAACCAGTAGCAATACCGATTGACTGAAATATAGCTAACACTAAGGTGCCATAGCGTGTGTACTGACTGATTTTACGTCTGCCAGACTCACCCTCTTTTTTGATCTCTGCCAGTGTAGGGTTAACTACAGTCAGCAGTTGGATGATAATAGAGGCCGAAATATAAGGCATAATACCAAGCGCGAAGACCGAGGCACGGCTTAAGGCACCACCAGAGAACATATTAAACATTTCAATGATGGTACCACGCTGCTGTTCAAGCAATTTGGCAAGTACGGTGGCATCAATACCGGGGATTGGAACAAAAGAGCCAATACGGAACACAATCAACGCGCCGATAACAAAGAGTAATCTGCGTTTCAGCTCGTCGAATCCACCTCTGGCACTTTGAAAATCTAATCCCGGTTTCTTTGCCATCTGCTACTTATTCCTCAATTTTACCGCCTGCGGCTTCGATTGCAGCACGCGCACCTTTAGTGACACGTAAACCGCGAACCGTTACCGGAGCAGTAACTTCTCCAGACAGAATAACTTTAACGAATTCAATCTGAATGCCGATAATGTTAGCTGCTTTCAATGTATTCAGATCAACAATACCACCTTCTACCTTCGCCAGATCAGAAAGGCGAACTTCGGTTGTCACCATCGCTTTGCGAGAAGTGAAACCAAATTTAGGTAAACGACGGTACAGTGGCATCTGACCACCTTCAAACCCGCGACGTACGCCACCGCCAGAACGAGAGTTCTGACCTTTGTGACCACGGCCGCCAGTCTTACCAAGACCGGAACCAATACCACGTCCCAGACGTTTCGGTGCGTGTTTAGAGCCTTCGGCCGGAGACAGAGTATTTAAACGCATCTGTTACTCCTCCACTTTAACCATATAGGAAATCGCGTTAACCATACCACGGACCGCAGGAGTATCCTCGCGTTCTACAGTGTGATTAATACGACGCAGACCCAGGCCAAGCAGTGTTGCCTTATGCTTAGGCAGACGACCGATTGCACTACGGGTTTGAGTAATCTTAATAGTCTTAGCCATGGTCATCACCCCAGAATGTCTTCAACGGATTTGCCACGCTTAGCTGCGACCATCTCAGGTGAATTCATATTGGCCAGGCCATCCAGAGTTGCACGAACCACGTTGATCGGGTTAGTGGAACCGTAGGCTTTAGCCAGAACGTTATGAACCCCAGCAACTTCTAGAACGGCGCGCATTGCACCGCCGGCAATGATACCGGTACCTTCAGAAGCTGGCTGCATGAACACACGAGAACCTGTATGCACACCTTTAACAGGGTGCTGCAGAGTACCGTTATTCAGCGCGACGTTAATCATATTGCGACGAGCTTTTTCCATCGCTTTCTGGATCGCTGCCGGAACTTCACGGGCTTTTCCGTAACCAAAACCGATGCGACCATTACCGTCACCAACCACTGTCAACGCAGTGAAAGAGAAGATACGACCACCTTTAACGGTTTTCGATACGCGATTAACCGCGATCAGCTTTTCCTGCAGTTCGCCAGCTTGTTTTTCGATGTGTGCCATCTTACACCTCTACCTTAGAACTGTAGGCCAGCTTCACGGGCAGCATCTGCCAGTGCCTGGACACGACCATGATATTGGAAACCTGAACGGTCGAAAGAGACTTTGCTGATGCCTTTTTCCAGAGCACGTTCTGCGACAGCTTTGCCAACTACGGCTGCAGCGTCTTTGTTTCCTGTGTACTTAAGTTGCTCACTGATTGCCGTTTCTACTGTGGAAGCAGCGACCAGAACTTCAGAACCGTTAGGAGCAATCACCTGTGCGTAAATATGACGCGGGGTACGATGTACCACCAGACGAGTTGCACCCAGCTCTTTGAGCTTGCGGCGTGCGCGGGTCGCACGACGGATACGAGCAGATTTCTTATCCATAGTGTTACCTTACTTCTTCTTAGCCTCTTTGGTACGCACGACTTCGTCGGCGTAACGAACACCCTTGCCTTTATAAGGCTCAGGACGACGGTAGGCGCGTAAATCAGCTGCTACCTGACCAATTAACTGCTTATCAGCGCCTTTCAGCACGATTTCAGTTTGTGTTGGACATTCTGCTGTGATTCCCGCAGGCAGTGGGTGCTCAACTGGGTGAGAAAAGCCTAAGGCCAGACTCACAGCATTGCCCTTAACCGCTGCACGATAACCTACACCAACCAGCTGCAGCTTCTTAGTGAAGCCTTCGGTAACACCGATAACCATGCTATTTAACAGTGCACGAGAAGTACCGGCCTGCGCCCAACCGTCCGTGAAGCCTTCGCGAGGTGCGAAAGTCAGAACGTTTTCAGCATGCTTCACTTCTACAGCAGCGTTAATAGCACGAGTCAGCTCGCCGTTTTTACCTTTAATCGAAATAACCTGACCGTTGAGTTTTACCTCTACGCCGGCAGGAATAACGACAGGTGCTTTAGCAACACGAGACATTCTTTCCTCCGTTAAGCTACGTAGCAGATAATTTCGCCACCAAGACCAGCCTGGCGCGCTGCACGATCAGTCATAACACCTTTAGAGGTAGAAACAACCGCGATGCCCAGCCCTGCCATTACTTTTGGCAGCTCGTCTTTGCGTTTATAAATACGCAGACCAGGACGGCTTACACGCTGGATGCTCTCTACCACTGCCTTTCCCTGGAAATACTTCAACGTCAGTTCCAGTTCAGGCTTGATGTCGCCTTCGATTTTAAATTCTTCAATATAACCTTCTTCCTTCAGCACGTTGGCAATTGCCACTTTCAGCTTGGAGGAAGGCATGGTGACCGCAACTTTGTGTGCGGCCTGACCGTTACGGATACGGGTCAGCATATCCGCGATCGGATCTTGCATGCTCATCTGTCTTTACTCCCGTGATTCAATTGGTGACAATTACCAGCTAGCCTTTTTCAGACCCGGGATTTCACCGCGCATAGCGGCTTCACGGACCTTAATACGGCTCAACCCGAACTTCCGCAGGAAAGCGTGCGGACGGCCAGTTTGACGGCAGCGGTTACGCTGACGAGACGGGCTGGAATCACGCGGCAGAGTCTGCAGCTTAAGAACAGCATTCCAACGATCTTCGTCGGATGAGTTCACACTAGAGATGATAGCTTTTAATTCTTCGCGCTTCGCACGATACTTATCAGCCAGTTTGACGCGAACAACTTCGCGCGCCTTCATTGATTGCTTAGCCATGAAGTAACCCTACCTTACTTGCGGAACGGGAAGTCAAAGGCAGCCAGCAGTGCACGGCCTTCATCGTCAGATTTCGCAGTAGTGGTAATGGTGATATCCAAACCACGAACGCGATCGACTTTGTCATAGTCGATTTCTGGGAAGATGATCTGCTCACGAACGCCCATGCTGTAGTTTCCACGACCATCGAAAGACTTGGTGGACAAGCCACGGAAGTCACGAATACGTGGTACAGCAATAGAGATCAGACGCTCAAAGAACTCCCACATGCGTTCGCCACGCAGAGTTACTTTACAGCCGATCGGATAGCCCTGGCGGATTTTGAAGCCTGCAACTGATTTGCGTGCTTTGGTGATGATCGGCTTTTGACCGGCAATCGCTGTTAAATCTGCTGCTGCATTATCCAGCAGTTTTTTATCAGCAATTGCTTCACCTACACCCATGTTCAGGGTGATCTTCTCGACCCGAGGGACTTGCATGACAGAATTGTAGTTAAACTCTGTCATGAGTTTTTTAACTACTTCGTCTTTGTAGTAATCATGCAGTTTCGCCATCGTACTACTCCAAATTACTTGATAGTTTCGCTTGTAGATTTAAAGAAACGGACTTTTTTGCCGTCTTCAAATCTGAAGCCTACACGGTCAGCCTTGCCAGTGGCACTGTTATAAAGCGCAACGTTAGAAACCTGAATAGCAGCTTCTTTTTCAACGATGCCACCTGGTTGATTCATAGCCGGAACCGGCTTCTGATGTTTTTTAACCAGGTTGATACCTTCAACAATGACCTTACCAGAAGACAGGACATTTTTTACTTTACCGCGCTTACCTTTGTCTTTACCGGTCAACACGATAATTTCGTCATCACGACGGATTTTAGCTGCCATTTTTCGCTCCTTAGAGTACTTCAGGTGCCAGAGAGATAATTTTCATGAACTTTTCATTACGAAGTTCACGAGTTACCGGCCCAAAAATACGCGTTCCGATAGGCTGCTCTGTGTTATTGTTTAAAATAACGCATGCATTACCATCGAAGCGAATGACAGAACCGTCAGGGCGACGAACACCCTTCTTGGTGCGCACCACTACCGCCTTCAGCACATCACCTTTTTTAACCTTACCACGCGGAATTGCTTCTTTGATGGTAATTTTGATGATGTCGCCTACGCCTGCGTAGCGACGGTGCGAGCCACCCAGAACCTTGATACACATTACGCGACGTGCACCGGAGTTGTCGGCGACGTTCAGCATAGTCTGTTCTTGGATCATTTTAGTGCTCCGCTAAAGTCAACTACTACTTCGGGACCTGAAATCAGGTCGTTAATAGCCCCATAATTGAGGGCGCGACATTATAACACCACATCCTGTATATGGGTAGAAAAAATAAACGGCCCTGGCGAGCCGTTTATTCGTGAACGAAAGTCGTATTCTATTACAGAACCGCTTTCTCAACAACGCGAACCAGAGTCCATGATTTTGTCTTGGACAATGGACGGCATTCGCGGATTTCCACCACGTCGCCAATTCCGCATTCATTGTTTTCGTCGTGTACATGCAATTTCGTCGTACGCTTAATGAATTTACCGTAGATAGGGTGTTTCACAAAACGTTCGATAGCAACAACGATAGATTTTTCCATCTTGTCACTAGTCACACGACCTTGCAGAGTACGGATTTTATCGGTCATTACGCACCCGCCTTCTCAGTCAGTAAAGTCTTAACGCGTGCAACATCACGACGCACTTGCTTCAACAAATGAGTTTGCTGAAGCTGGCCGGATGCTGCCTGCATGCGCAGATTAAACTGCTCACGCAGCAGGTTAAGCAGCTCGGTATTCAGCTCTTCAATGCTTTTTTCACGCAGCTCTGTTGCTTTCATTACATCACCGTCTTAGTTACAAAGGTGGTTTTGATAGGCAGTTTTGCTGCTGCCAGCTTGAATGCTTCACGGGCCAGCTCTTCCGGAACACCGTCCATTTCATACAGGACTTTACCAGGCTGGATCAAGGCAACCCAATATTCCACGTTACCTTTACCTTTACCCATACGCACTTCCAGCGGCTTCTCGGTAATTGGTTTGTCCGGGAATACCCGAATCCAAATTTTACCTTGACGCTTAACTGCACGTGTCATTGCACGACGTGCGGCTTCGATCTGACGAGCGGTCAGGCGACCACGGCCAACAGCTTTCAAACCGAAAGTGCCGAAGCTAATATCCGTACCGGCAGCCAGACCACGGTTGCGGCCTTTATGCACTTTACGGAATTTTGTACGCTTTGGTTGTAACATCAGCGACTCTCCTTACTTACGGCCTTTACGCTGCTGCTTTTTAGGTTGAGCAGCCGGTTGTTCCGGTTGTTCAACAGCAGCCATACCACCCAGGATCTCGCCTTTGAAGATCCACACTTTTACGCCAATAACACCATATGTGGTGTGTGCTTCAGAAGTGTTGTAATCAATATCGGCACGCAGAGTATGCAATGGCACACGGCCTTCACGATACCATTCAGTACGTGCGATTTCTGCACCGCCAAGACGGCCACTGACTTCAACTTTGATTCCTTTAGCACCAAGACGCATTGCATTCTGTACAGCACGCTTCATAGCACGGCGGAACATCACACGACGCTCCAGCTGTGAAGTGATGCTGTCAGCAACCAATTTAGCATCCAGTTCAGGCTTGCGTACTTCGGCAATATTGATCTGCGCAGGAACGCCAGCAATATTAGCTACGACGTTGCGCAGTTTTTCAACATCTTCGCCTTTCTTACCGATAACGATACCAGGACGAGCAGTGTGAATAGTCACACGAATACTTTTTGCCGGGCGTTCGATAACGATACGTGACACAGATGCTTTTGCCAGCTCTTTCATCAGGAACTGACGTACTTTAAAATCGCTGTCCAGGTTGTCAGCGAATTCTTTGGTATTGGCGAACCAGGTAGAGTTCCAGGGTTTTACAATACCCAGTCGAATACCATTAGGATGTACTTTCTGACCCATTGCTAGTCTCCAGAGTCTCAGCGATCGGACACAACCACAGTAATGTGGCTGGTGCGCTTCAGGATGCGATCTGCACGACCTTTTGCACGCGGCATAATACGCTTCATGCTAGGGCCTTCGTCGACGAAGATCTTCGTGATTTTCAGATCATCAATGTCAGCGCCATCGTTGTGTTCTGCGTTAGCAATAGCAGATTCCAGTACTTTTTTGACCAGTACAGCCGCTTTTTTATTGGTGTAGGTCAAAATGTCCAGAGCCTGCGACACTTTCTTACCGCGTACAAGATCTGCTACCAGACGAACCTTCTGTGCAGAAGAACGAGCGTGGCGATGTTTAGCGATAGTTTCCATCTCTTCCTCCTGCCTTAGCGTTTCTTAGCTTTCTTATCAGCTGCGTGACCGCGATAAGTACGAGTCGGTGCAAATTCACCCAGTTTGTGACCGACCATTTCATCGGAAACAAAAACAGGAACGTGCTGACGACCATTATGGACAGCGATGGTCAAACCGATCATGTTAGGGAAGATCGTTGAACGACGGGACCAGGTGCGCAATGGCTTCTTGTCACCGCTTTCCACCGCTTTCTCTACCTTCTTCAGCAAGTGCAGGTCAATAAATGGACCTTTCTTGAGAGAACGTGGCATGGTTTATCCTCTAATATTATTTGCTACGGCGACGTACGATAAATTTATCAGTACGCTTGTTGCTGCGAGTCTTCTTACCTTTGGTCTGAACGCCCCATGGTGTTACTGGGTGTTTACCAAAGTTACGACCTTCACCACCACCGTGTGGGTGATCGACGGGGTTCATCGCCGTACCGCGAACGGTAGGACGAACACCACGCCAGCGAGATGCACCAGCTTTACCCAGAACGCGCAGCATGTGCTCAGCGTTACCTACTTCACCAAGTGTTGCGCGGCAGTCGAGTTCAACTTTACGCATTTCACCTGAACGCAGACGCAGGGTCACGTAGGAACCTTCACGAGCAACGATCTGTACATAGCTACCAGCAGAACGCGCGATCTGACCTCCTTTACCGGGTTTCATTTCAACGTTATGCACAGTAGAACCAACCGGAATGTTGCGCATTGGCAGGGTATTACCTGCTTTAATTGCTGCATCTACACCAGACTGGATTTGATCACCCGCTTTCAGGCCTTTTGGTGCCAGGATATAACGGCGCTCACCATCTTTGTACAGAACCAGTGCGATATTTGCAGAACGGTTCGGATCGTACTCAAGACGCTCAACAACTGCAGGGATACCATCTTTATTGCGTTTGAAGTCAATAATACGGTATGCCTGCTTGTGACCACCACCGATATGACGGGTAGTGATACGACCATTGTTGTTACGACCACCGGTTTTGCTGTTCTTTTCGACCAGCGGGGCATATGGTTTGCCCTTGTGCAACTCAGGGTTAGCCACTTTAACTACGTGGCGACGACCCGGAGATGTCGGTTTACATTTAACAACTGCCATTGTTCTTCTCCTCCGACTTACTCAGCGCCGCCAACGAAGTCCAGATTCTGGCCTTCTTTCAGGGTGACGTAAGCTTTTTTCCAGTCGTTACGACGGCCAATACGCTGTCCATGACGTTTTACTTTCCCTTTAACAACCAGGGTATTAACGTCATTCACTTCCACTTCGAAAAGTTTCTGTACAGCAGCTTTGATTTCTGCTTTGGTCGCGTCTTTAGCAACTTTAAGAACGATGGTATTGGTTTTTTCCATCGCAGTAGACGCTTTTTCAGATACGTGCGGCGCGCGCAGTATTTTCAGCAGACGTTCTTCACGGATCATGCCAGCATCTCCTCAACTTGCTTAACTGCATCAGCAGTCATAACGACTTTGTCGAAGGCGATCAGGCTAACAGGGTCAATGCCTGCGGCATCACGTACGTCAACCTTGTACAGGTTACGTGCGGCAAGGAAGAGATTCTCTTCCAGCTCACCAGTGATGATCAGTACATCTTCCAGTGCCATATCTTTCAGTTTCTCAACCAGAATCTTTGTTTTAGGTGCTTCAAGAGAGAACTGCTCGACAACAATCAGACGATCCTGACGTACCAATTCGGACAGGATGCTTTTCAGCGCGCCGCGGTACATCTTTTTGTTTACTTTTTGACTGTGATCCTGAGGTCTTGCAGCGAAACTCACGCCACCTGAACGCCAGATCGGGCTCTTCACAGAACCAGAACGAGCGCGTCCAGTACCTTTCTGACGCCAGGGTTTTTTGCCTGAGCCTGTTACTTCAGCACGTGTCTTTTGAGCACGAGTACCTTGACGGGCACCTGCTGCGTAAGCAACAACAACCTGGTGTACCAGCGCTTCGTTGAAATCACGACCGAAGGTAGTTTCGGAAACAGTCAGCGCGCTTTGCGCGTCTTTCAATACTAATTCCATTGCTATCCCCTTACGCTTTCACAGCTGGTTTAACGATCAGGTCGCTACCGGTAGCACCGGGAACAGCACCTTTAACCAGCAGCAGGTTGCGCTCAGCGTCAACACGTACTACGTCCAGGCTTTGAACAGTGACACGCTCATTACCCAGCTGACCTGCCATTTTTTTGCCTTTGAATACTTTGCCAGGCGTTTGGTTCTGACCGATAGAACCAGGCACACGGTGAGACAAAGAGTTACCGTGAGTTGCATCCTGGGTACGGAAGTTCCAGCGCTTAACAGTACCGGCAAAACCTTTACCTTTTGAAGTACCAGTCACATCAACTTTTTTGACATCAGCAAAGATATCGACGCTAATGCTCTGGCCAACGGTAAACTCTTCACCTTCAGCAGTGCGGAATTCCCACAGACCACGACCAGCTTCAACACCAGCCTTAGCAAAGTGACCTGCTTCAGGTTTGGTCACGCGGTTTGCTTTTTTAGCACCCGCTGTGACCTGAATAGCAGTATAACCATCGTTCTCCAGGCTCTTAACCTGAGTCACTCGGTTTGCTTCAATTTCAATCACGGTTACTGGGATTGAAACACCTTCTTCAGTGAAGATACGTGTCATTCCCACTTTTTTACCGACTAAACCAATCATTGTTTCAACCTCTCAATCGCTCAATGACCTGATTAACCCAGGCTGATCTGCACGTCTACACCGGCAGCCAGATCCAGACGCATCAGAGCATCAACCGTTTTTTCAGTTGGCTCAACGATGTCAACCAGACGCTTGTGAGTGCGAATTTCATACTGATCACGCGCATCTTTATTAACGTGCGGAGAGATCAGAACGGTAAAGCGCTCTTTACGGGTCGGCAGCGGGATGGGACCACGTACCTGCGCACCAGTGCGCTTGGCAGTCTCAACGATTTCCGCAGTTGATTGATCGATCAGACGATGATCAAACGCTTTAAGACGGATACGGATTCTTTGGTTCTGCATGAGACCAGAGCTCCAATTATTATATAAACGAAAAAATTACTACCCGCACCCATTACGATTGATGGGGGAGTGTAATCGTCAGTATATAACTCCACAATTGGGAGTATTGTCAGACACGTTTTACTTTGTCTGTAGCTCAATCTGAGCCGGAATGCCATTCCTGGCAAGCTTGCGCATTATACGCACCCTGACGCGCAAAGCAACCTCTTTGTCTCTCCGACGTCAGTTTGCCTCGTGGCAAGGTTCGGCATAATCTTACCAGGTCACTCTTTAAACAAAAAAAGAGCGCCGGAGCGCTCTTTTTATTTTCACCATGAAGATGAAATACCAAAATTTATCTGCGATTAGGCGATAATTTTAGCAACAACACCTGCACCTACGGTACGGCCACCTTCACGGATAGCGAAACGCAGACCATCATCCATCGCGATTGGGTGAATCAAGGTCACGATCATCTGAATGTTGTCACCAGGCATTACCATCTCTACGCCTTCTGGCAGTTCGATAGTCCCTGTCACGTCAGTAGTACGGAAGTAGAACTGTGGACGGTAGCCTTTGAAGAATGGAGTATGACGACCACCTTCATCTTTAGACAGAATATAAACTTCTGACTCAAATTTAGTGTGTGGCTTGATTGAACCTGGTTTAGCCAGAACCTGACCACGCTGGATATCTTCACGCTTGATACCACGCAGCAGAATACCACAGTTCTCACCTGCACGACCTTCGTCCAGCAGTTTACGGAACATCTCAACACCGGTACAGGTTGATTTCACAGTATCTTTGATACCAACGATTTCAACTTCTTCACCGACTTTAACGATACCACGCTCTACACGACCGGTAACTACTGTACCACGGCCGGAAATTGAGAATACGTCTTCGATTGGCAGCAGGAATGGCTTGTCAATCGCACGCTCTGGCTCTGGGATGTAGCTGTCCAGGTAACCCGCCAGTTCGATGATTTTCGCTTCCCACGCTGCGTCACCTTCCAGTGCTTTCAGCGCTGAACCGTGTACGATTGGTGTATCATCACCCGGGAAGTCATACTGTGACAGCAGGTCACGCACTTCCATCTCAACCAGTTCCAGCAGCTCTTCATCATCAACCATGTCACACTTGTTCAGGAACACGATGATGTAAGGTACACCAACCTGACGGCCGAGCAGGATGTGCTCACGCGTCTGAGGCATAGGACCATCAGTTGCCGCAACCACCAGAATTGCACCATCCATCTGCGCAGCACCCGTGATCATGTTTTTCACATAGTCGGCGTGTCCGGGGCAGTCAACGTGTGCGTAGTGACGCGTTGGAGTATCGTACTCAACGTGAGAAGTGTTGATGGTGATACCACGCGCTTTTTCTTCTGGTGCGTTATCGATCTGGTCGAAAGCACGTGCAGAACCACCGTAGGTTTTAGCCAGAACGGTAGTGATAGCAGCAGTCAGAGTCGTTTTACCGTGGTCAACGTGGCCGATAGTACCAACGTTGACGTGCGGTTTGGAACGTTCAAATTTTTCTTTAGACACGAAAATATTCCTTACTTTAATGCTCTCACGCGTTGGTGAGAGCATATGATCAATATTTTAAAACCGTAGCTTATTTGCTACGAGCTTCAATAACGGCCTGAGCGACGTTGTTCGGCGCATCATCATACTTCAGGAACTCCATCGAGTATGAAGCACGGCCTTTAGTCAGAGAACGCAGCTGAGTTGCATATCCAAACATTTCAGATAGCGGAACTTCGGCATGAATCTGAACACCAGTAGCGTTAGATTCTTGTCCTTTGAGCATACCACGACGACGGCTAAGGTCTCCGATAACGTCACCAGTATTTTCTTCCGGAGTTTCTACTTCAACCTTCATGATCGGCTCAAGCAGAACTGGACTTGCTTTCTTGAAGCCATCTTTGAACGCGATAGAAGCTGCCAGTTTAAACGCCAGCTCAGAGGAGTCAACATCATGGTAAGAACCAAAGTGCAGGCGAACACCCAGATCGACTACCGGATAACCAGCAAGTGGACCTGATTTCAGCTGCTCCTGGATACCTTTGTCAACCGCAGGGATGTATTCACCAGGAATTACACCACCTTTGATGTCGTTGACGAACTCGTAACCTTTCGGGTTCACACCCGGCTCCAGTGGGTACATGTCGATAACTACATGACCGTACTGACCACGACCACCAGACTGTTTGGCGTGCTTACCTTCGATATCAGTAACTTTCGCGCGAATCGCTTCACGATAAGCAACCTGAGGTTTACCCACGTTAGCTTCAACGTTGAATTCACGCTTCATGCGGTCAACGATGATATCAAGGTGTAATTCACCCATACCTGCGATAATGGTCTGGTTAGTTTCTTCATCAGTCCATACGCGGAATGATGGATCTTCTTTAGCCAGACGCCCCAGAGCCAGACCCATTTTTTCCTGGTCAGCTTTGGTTTTCGGTTCAACGGCGATAGAGATTACCGGCTCAGGGAATTCCATACGCTCCAGAATGATGACGTTTTCTGGATCACACAGGGTATCACCTGTAGTAACGTCTTTCAGACCGATCGCAGCAGCGATATCGCCTGCGCGAACTTCTTTAATCTCTTCACGTTTGTTAGCGTGCATCTGTACGATACGTCCCAAACGCTCACGAGCAGACTTAATCGGGTTGAACACGGTGTCACCAGAATTCACGACACCAGAGTACACGCGGAAGAACGTCAGGTTACCCACAAACGGGTCAGTTGCAATTTTGAACGCCAGTGCAGCAAACGGCTCTTCATCATCAGAGTGACGAACGGCCGGAGTATCTTTACCATCATCCAGGATACCGTTAATTGCGGTAACGTCAGTTGGAGATGGCAGGTATTCAATAACTGCATCCAGCATCGCCTGAACACCTTTGTTCTTAAATGCAGAACCGCAGGTGACCAGGATAATTTCGTTATTCAGTACGCGCTTACGCAGAGATGCTTTGATTTCTTCTTCGGACAGCTCTTCGCCACCAAAGAATTTTTCCATCAGCTCATCAGAACCTTCAGCAGCGGCTTCGATCAGTTTCTGGCGCCATTCTTCTGCCAGTTCCTGCATATCAGCTGGGATCTCTTCGTAAACGAAGGTCACACCTGCGTCTTCGTCGTTCCAGTTGATCGCTTTCATTTTGATCAAGTCAACAACGCCGGTGAATTTCTCTTCAGCGCCGATAGCGAGCTGCAGAGGAACCGGAGTTGCACCCAGACGAGATTCGATCTGGCCGACTACTTTCAGGAAGTTAGCACCCATACGGTCCATTTTGTTGACGAACGCGATGCGTGGAACTTTGTATTTGTTAGCCTGACGCCATACGGTCTCAGACTGTGGCTGAACACCACCAACCGCACAGTAGACCATGACTGCACCGTCGAGTACGCGCATAGAGCGCTCTACTTCGATGGTGAAGTCAACGTGTCCCGGGGTGTCGATGATGTTAACGCGGTGCGGCTCGAACTGCTTAGCCATACCAGACCAGAAAGCAGTGGTCGCTGCGGAGGTAATAGTAATACCACGCTCCTGCTCCTGTGCCATCCAGTCCATGGTGGCTGCGCCATCATGAACTTCACCGATTTTATGGTTTACACCGGTGTAGAACAGAATACGTTCGGTAGTTGTCGTCTTACCGGCGTCGATATGTGCACTGATACCGATGTTACGGTAGCGTGTAATGGGTGTTGTACGAGCCATTTGATTCCTCTGATTCTCGGACGTTCTAAGTTAGTAAAACCCAGCAGGTGGTCGACTTAGACGCCCGCTGGGTTAATAACAACTACGAAGCTGTTACCAGCGGTAGTGAGCGAACGCCTTGTTGGCTTCGGCCATACGGTGAACGTCTTCACGTTTCTTCACTGCAGTACCTTTGTTCTCTGCAGCATCGGAAAGTTCGTTCGCCAGGCGCAGAGCCATTGATTTATCACCGCGTTTACGAGCAGCTTCAACGATCCAACGCATTGCCAGAGCATTACGACGAACCGGGCGGACTTCAACTGGTACCTGATAAGTAGACCCACCAACACGGCGGGATTTTACTTCCACGGTTGGGCGGACATTGTCCAGGGCAACTTCAAAGGCTTCCAGCTCGTTTTTACCGGAGCGCTGAGCCAGGGTCTCAAGCGCAGTATAAACGATAGACTCAGCAGTAGATTTTTTACCATCTACCATCAAAATATTTACAAATTTGGCCAGTAATTCTGATCCGAACTTAGGATCTGGCAGAATTTTACGTTGACCAATGACGCGACGACGTGGCATGGAAATACTCCGTTGTTAATTCAGGATTGTCCAAAACTCTACGAGTTTAGTTTGACATTTAAGTTAAAACGTTTGGCCTTACTTAACGGAGAACCATTAAGACTTCGGCTTCTTCACGCCATATTTTGAGCGTGCTTGCTTACGGTCTTTAACACCGGAGCAGTCGAGTGCACCACGCACGGTGTGATAACGCACACCTGGCAGGTCTTTTACACGACCACCACGGATCAGAATCACGGAGTGCTCCTGCAGATTGTGACCTTCACCACCGATGTAGGAAGTCACTTCAAAACCGTTAGTTAAACGAACACGGCATACTTTACGTAAAGCTGAGTTCGGTTTTTTAGGAGTAGTAGTATATACACGAGTACATACACCACGTTTTTGCGGGCAGGCTTCCAGCGCAGGCACGTTGCTTTTTGCAACTTTGCGTACGCGTGGTTTGCGAACCAGCTGATTGACTGTTGCCATTAAATAGCTCCTGGATTTCTTTTAGCTTTGCTTCGTAAACACGTAATAAATCGCCTCACGTTACCATGAGGACGCAGAATTTTAGAGCTGGGCAGAAAAGGTGTCAAGAAATAACCAGAAAAAGTAGTGATTACCAGGCCATATGTTGCTGATGCCGGACAGTAAGCCCAACAAAACCAGAGTAGTCTGTCAATATGACACTCTCTGCCAGTTGTGCTGTAAGTCCCCTGGCCATCACATCTTCACGGAGTACGTAACAGGTAATCCCCTGTTCTGATAGCACTTTACTCACTGTACTACCAGCGATAGCCGCAAGCACACCGTCTTGTATCAGTAACAGATCATCATCTGCAGAGATAAGACGCAGTAATGTGGTCAGATCACATTGATAAGGTGAGCGTGAAAGAGTGTGTAGCATAGTAACCTCAGAAAATAATTACTTTCTTGCTGGCAGACAATTTTTCTTTCAGCGCTTCAGAAAACAATATCTCTGCGGGAATAATCCACTCGGTCTGCATAGAAACTCCCCTTGTTGCCAGTGAATCAGCGCACACGTAAAAGTTATCAATGTCGTATAACGGTAATACCCCGAAAGTGAGTGCGTAATGTCTGGCAGAAATACATTGTGGCTCTTGCTTACACTGTAGTTGCAATACCCCATCGCCGATAAAAAAAAGTCCGATATCCTCGCTGAGCGCTGACATTGCCAGCACAGCATCCAGACCTTCTCGACCGGCACTGCTGCCATGTGGCGCTTGCATAAATACTACTGCGATATCACACATTAAAATTGCACCACTCTCTCTGACATGATTACGGCCTCAGCCAGGGCCCCCAATCCGGTTAAGACAAAACCTTCCGCCAGATTTGCCTCACACTTCTGCTGCTGTTCAGCCTGTTGTTTGTCTATCACACCCCGTCGCAACGCAGCAGCCACGCAAACATTTAGCGCGACCTCATGCTCACGCTGCAACTGTTGCCATGCCTGAAGGATATGAAACTCATCGCTTGCCGGGGCAATTAACTCATTCGCGTTCAGTACACCTTCACGATAAAAAAAGATGCTGTGTAACGAGTGTCCCTCTCGCAACAGTGCCTGAGCAAATTGCAAGGCTGTTGTCGCATTCTGCGTACCATAGGCAGGTCCGGTTACCAGTAAAACAAAGCGCATCAGCGTTCCTGCCCGCCAGTTTCACCACTCTTGAATTGCCGGATATATAAGTACACCGTGTGTTTTGAGATATTCAACCGCTCAGCCACCTGATTTATCGCATCTTTAATATCAAAAATACCTTTTTCATGAAGATTAAGCACAATTTGCCGGTTTTTTACGTTATTGGAAACAGTACGATCGGCACTGACCTCTTCAATAGTAAACTCCAGTGTCTGCATCACTAAGTCTTCAACTGAGGACGCGAAATTAACTGCGGGGGCAACATCCTGAGCGGCTGGAGGAATAAATGTCGCCATAAATTGTGAAAAAGGGACGTCCAGATTCATGTTGATGCAGAGCAACCCGATGACCCGCTCTTGCCCATTACGGATAGCAATGGTGAGGGACTTCATCAACACGCCGCTTTTCGCCCGGGTAAAATAGGCGCGGGAGACATTGCTTTCGCTTCCCCTCATCTCATGCAGGGTCCGCAGTGCCAGATCAGTAATGGGGGATCCTATTTTTCGACCGGTATGTTCACCATTAGCGATTCTGATCGCGGAACAATTCAGGTTTTCCAGTGAATGTAACACTATTTCACAATGAGATCCGATAAGCATCGCGAGGCCATCGACGACTGACTCATAGGAGGCGAGAATATCAAAATCACTTTGTACGAATGGCTGCTGCTCCGGCAATGTGAAATCTGAACGCTCTCCTTTAACACGTAAACCCGACATCAGCTTATCATCCTGTATAGCATAGTTATGACGTTGCCTGTTCTTCTGATTCAAGTGATTTAACAGACAGAGTGGGAAGCGGTGCTAAGCTATAGTGTGTTACTGATCGCGACTCAGCTTGATTAGTATGGCAAACACGGAGAACCGCCACAAGGGCTGTGGCGGCGAAGAACATTACTTGGCTTTAGCTGCTTTTTTCTCTGCAGCAGGTGCTTCAGTATTTTTTTCTTTAACCTCTGGTTTAATATCCAGAAGCTCAACGTCAAATACCAGTGTTGAATTGACAGGGATACCCGGCACGCCATTTTTGCCATATGCCAGTTGTGGTGGAATCACCAGCTTGATTTTTCCACCTTTCTTGACGTGTTTCAGGCCTTCGATCCAGCCAGGAATCACACCATCAAGACGGAAAGAGAGAGGCTGACCATTTTTCACCGAGCTATCAAACTCAGTCCCATCGATCAACGTACCTACATAGTTAACCACGACAGTGTCGCTGTCTTTTGGCGAGGCGCCTTCACCCTCTTTCTCTACTTTATACAGCAAACCAGAATCGGTTTTTTTGACACCGGCTTCTTTTGCAAATGCGGCAGCAAAGGCATCACCTTTTTCAGAATTCTCTTTAATTTCACGCTCCATCCGGCTTTGAGCAGCCGTCTGAACCTGAACCTCAAAGCTCTTCAGGGTTTTCTCAATTTCCGCATCACTAAGTTTACTCTTGTCAGCAAAAGCATCCTGAGCGCCTGAGATAACCAATGTTTTATCCAGAGTAATACCGAGTTTTTCTTGTTCTTTGAGTGCATCATGCATATAGCGCCCCAAAGATGCCCCTAATGCATACGCTGACTGCTGGTCTGCAGTTTTAAACGCGCTGTTAATTTCAGCAGGTGCCGCTTCTGCCTGGGCAGGTGCGTCAGCCGCAAATACGGTTGCTGAACTGAAAGTAACTGCCATCGCAGTGGCCAGTAGCGTATACTTAAACAGTGATTTCATCCATCTCTCCAAAAAACCGAAGCTGAGCCCCGGATACAAGTATCAACCAGAATTGTTACTATAACTGTGCATGGGAAAACTATACAATCATACACTTTAATAAAGTAAATATCTGACCATGCTAATTTGTAAAAGTTTCCCCGGCAATTTTAACACCAGGATACCGTAGGACTACGAAGCAGCGATTACAAACAATCGGTTCGCGTAACTTCCTGTTTCCAGGAACAGATTTGACCGTATATCATTAGAAAAGGCAACATCATGCAACAATCTTCTGTCGAAATGCGACTTGATGCTCTGGAAAGCCGAATCGCTTTTCAGGAACTTACCATTGAAGAATTAAACCAGACGATTATCCATCACCACAAAGAAATCAGTTTGCTGAAAGAGCAGCTACGTCTTATGGCCGATAAACTGCGTTCAGCATCTTCCTCGATGATTGCTTCTCAGGCAGAAGAAACCCCGCCCCCGCACTACTGACCTGTTATATCATTGTTCTGAAAACAACTTCGAAAAATGGAGCTTCAGCCGATTGAGTTCATTACAAAACTTACGCTTAATACACGAAATGCATGTTCAGATACACAAAAGGAGCCGAAGCCCCTTTTTTATTTGATGCCATCCGATTAATGGCAACCACAACTTCCATTACCACCACAGCCGCCATGACTGTGTTCATGCTCATGATGATGGTCATGCTCACCATGGACGTGACCGTGAGCTAATTCTTCTTCTGTCGCTTCACGAATCGCTACCACTTCTACGGTAAAGTTGAGGTTCTGGCCAGCCAGCATATGATTGCCATCAACCACAACATGCTCATCTTCAACTTCGGTGATTTCAACCGGGACCGGACCCTGATCTGTTTCAGCCAGGAAACGCATACCAACCTGAAGTTCATCAACACCCATGAAGACATCTTTCTGCACGCGCTGAACCAGATTATCGTCATACTGACCGTAAGCATCGTTTGCGGCAATATTGACCTCAAACTTATCCCCGACTTCATGATTTTCCAGTGCTTTCTCGAGACCAGAAATCAGGGAGCCATGACCGTGCAAATAGTCCAGCGGAGCGCTCACTGTAGACTCATCAACCAGCACACCATCTTCTGTACGTACCTGGTATGCCAGGCTGACCACAAGGTCTTTAGCAACTTTCATGATAACTCCTAACCGTTAAGTGTCCCTTTGGCTCTCTGCATGTATATTGGCGTTATGCCGCAGATAATGTATCAGATTGTCTCTCAGCTGACGACTTTCTGAAACGGATATCTCCCTTCAGGAGAGCTATTCTGTACGAAAACGTGCAATAGGGGCCAATTTTTCAAATGCCTCGGGAGTCTTCTCCATGGTTTCAGTCACGCTGTGACCACAATGGGCGCACTCGGCGTGATGCCGGTTATCCTGAAACCAGTATGCCAGTGTGTCGCTATGCTGGCAGGCTGGACATATCGCGCCAGCAATGAATCTTTTCCGCATCCTGTCTCTTCCTCTACTCCAATTCATCCCATTCATTAAACTGGCGTTTTTCATTTTTCATCTCAGCCTGAAAAATGTCTTCCAGTTCTCGTCTTGCTTCTTTCGCGCGGGATATCTGCTGACTGTCAGTATGATTGGGCATCAGCTCTCGTAACATGCGCATATCGAGACGGCGAAAATTTTGTTGTGCGCGGAACGCCTGATGAGGATGCATGCCCAGCGATAATAAGGCTTTCCTTCCCAAATCCAGTGCGCTGGAAAATGTTTCCCGGGAGAAGTATTTGACACCAACTTGCAGCAGCTCATGGGCTTCTACACGACCACGGGCGCGAGCCAGGATCTGCAAGTGAGGAAAATGGTGCTGACACAAATGCACGATTTTCATACTGTCCTCCGGACCATTACTGGTAATCACTATCGATTGCGCTGTTTCAGCACCGGCTGCTCTGAGTAACTCTAATTCAGTGGCATCACCATAATAGACTTTATAACCATATTTGCGCATCAGGCTCACCGCACTGATATCCCGCTCTAAAACCGTAATACGTTTTTCATTTGCCATGAGTAAACGTGCTACAACCTGACCGAAGCGCCCAAACCCAACCACAATCACCTCAGGTTTATCATCTTCAACAAAATGCTTCTCATCATGCTCTTCGGACGGATTGAAACGACGGGCTAGTATTTTATCAATAAGTTGCATCAACAGCGGAGTGGTCATCATGGAAAGCGTCACAACCACCAGCAGCAACGGCATTTGATCACCTTTGAACAATTTCGCTGATGAGGCGGCGGAAAACAGCACGAACGCGAATTCACCGCCCTGGCTCAGTACACCTGCAAACTGCAATCGCTCTGAACTTCGTATCCCGTAGAGACGCGACAGCAGATAAAGCACCAGCGCTTTGATACTCACCAGTAACAGAACGCCTGACAATATTTCTTTTAAATGGGTATATAGCACCCCTATGTTGAGGGCCATACCAACAGAGATAAAGAACAACCCCAACAGTAAGCCTTTGAAAGGGTCGATGGCTGTTTCCAATTCATGGCGGTATTCACTTTCCGCCAGTAAGATGCCAGCGATAAATGTCCCCAACGCCATCGACAATCCGAGACTGTCCATAAACAGTGCCGATCCCAGCACTAATAACAGCGTGGCGGCAGTGAATACTTCACGTACCCCTGAGCTGGCAATAAAACGCAAAATCGGCCGTAAAAGATAGCGTCCGCCCAATAACATCCCGGCGAAAGCCAACACTTTGATGCCGACCGTATGCCAGTCTGGCCTGCCATTGTCATCTCCGGCTAATAATGGCACCAGTGCCAGTGCAGGTATTACCGCTAAGTCCTGAAACAACAATACTGAAAAACCAAGCTGCCCGGCTTCACTGCGATTCATCCCTTTATCCCGCATCACCTGCAGTGCCATCGCAGTAGAGGACATGGCCAGCCCGATACCACCAATCAACGCGGCCTGCCACGAAAAATCGCTGTACCATAGTAATGCCCCAAGAATCGCGGCACTGAATAATACGTGAGCTGTACCAACACCAAAAATAGAGCGCCTCAATGCCCACAATTTCGCAGGATTGAGCTCCAGCCCGATGATGAACATCAGAAACACCACGCCCATTTCAGAAAAGTGCAGAATCTCAGCAACATCGCTGATAAAACCCAACCCCCAGGGACCAATGGCAATCCCTGCCAGCAGATAGCCTAAGACAGCTCCGATTCCCAGGCGTGCAGCCACCGGCACTGCAATCACGGCAGCAAACAGATAGACAATCCCCACCATCAGTAAATCATGCCCTATCATCAGAAGTCCCCCAGTTCAGGGTTAGCCAGCCAGTCAGCATAGGCACGGGCCTGGTGATGCAAATGTTCTGCTGGCTGTCGGCGGGCGTTATAAATTACCAGTGGGGTTATCCAGCGCATACGACACATTTGCGCCGTGAGTTGAAATGGAATGATAATCTCCGTGAGCGGATAATGATTAACACCGCCAGGATGATAAGAGGTCTGAGGTTCACCCGTGGTGATCACGCTACGCCAGTATTTTCCCTGCAATTGATCACCCCCGGGGCCGCTGGCAAATCCACGTGATAGCACACGATCCAACCACTCTTTGAGTAAAGCCGGGCAGCTGTAGGTGAACAATGGATGCTGAAAAATAATCACATCATGTTCACGTAGTAACTGCTGTTCACGATGGATATCGATAAAAAAATCAGGATAGTGCGCATAGAGATCATGTACCATGACATGCGACAGGTGCTTTACCGGTTGCAGTAGTCGATGATTGGCTCTTGAATCCTGCGACTCAGGATGGGCATAAAGCAGCAAAATTTTGGGTGACTGCATCACTGTTCCTCTTTAAATCATCGTCACAATCAAGAAATTTCGCTACCATGCGAGGCAGTTAGGGAGATAGCATCACCCACTCCAGTTTATAATGTAATTTAACATATTTATTAAATGCGGCGCTTATGATTCTCTTTTCTTCGTTACAGATCCGGCGCGGTATCCGTGTCTTACTCGATAATGCTTCTGCAACCATTAACCCTGGACAAAAAGTCGGTCTGGTGGGAAAAAATGGGTGTGGTAAATCTACCTTGCTGGCGTTACTAAAAAATGAGATTAGTGCCGATGCCGGGAGCTTTACTTATCCCGGAAACTGGTCACTGGCGTGGGTGAATCAGGAAACCCCCGCATTACCACTTCCTGCTATCGAGTATGTCATTGATGGTGATCGCGAATATCGCCAGCTTGAACAAGCCCTTCAACATGCCAACAACCAAAATGACGGCAATGCTATCGCCCTGATACACAGTAAGCTTGATGCAATACAAGCATGGACTATTCAGGCACGGGCGGCCACATTACTGCATGGATTGGGATTCTCACAGCACCAATTGCAACAACCCGTCAGTGACTTTTCCGGGGGATGGCGTATGCGTCTGAATCTTGCACAGGCGTTGATCTGTCGTTCCGACTTGCTGCTGCTCGATGAGCCGACCAACCATCTCGATTTGGATGCAGTTATCTGGCTGGAACGCTGGCTGAAAAACTATCCCGGCACACTATTGCTCATTTCACATGATCGGGACTTCCTCGATCCAGTGGTCGATAAAATTATCCATATTGAGCAGCAGACACTGTTTGAGTACACCGGCAACTACAGTTCATTTGAAGCACAGCGCGCAACACGTCTGGCACAGCAACAATCTCTGTTTGACAATCAACAACAAAAAATTGCGCATTTGCAGAGTTTTATCGATCGTTTCAAAGCCAAGGCCAGCAAAGCCAAACAAGCACAAAGCCGGATTAAAATGCTGGAAAGGATGGAGCAAATCGCTCCGGCCCACAGCGATAATCCGTTTACTTTCCACTTTCGCGAACCTGAAAGTCTGCCAAGCCCACTGATAAATATGGAAAATGTCAGTGCAGGGTATGGTAATAAAAGAGTGCTGAACGCGATAAAGCTGAACCTGGTACCGGGATCGCGTATCGGGCTGCTGGGACGTAATGGTGCAGGTAAATCAACACTGATAAAATTACTCGCCGGAGAGCTCGCGCCGCTTACGGGCGATATCGGTCTGGCGAAAGGGGTTAAACTGGGTTATTTCGCTCAACATCAACTTGAGTTTTTGCGTGCAGATGAGTCACCACTACAACATTTGGTGCGTCTGGCACCTCAGGTGCCGGAGCAACAATTACGCGACTACCTCGGTGGGTTTGGTTTTCAGGGTGAAACGGTCAGTCAGTCTACGGCACGATTCTCCGGAGGAGAAAAAGCACGGCTAGTGCTGGCACTGATTGTCTGGCAACGCCCTAACCTGCTTTTACTGGATGAACCGACAAACCATCTTGACCTTGATATGCGCCAGGCATTAACCGAAGCGTTAATCGACTTCTCCGGAGCGTTGGTGGTTGTATCCCACGATCGCCATTTGATACGTTCCACTACCGATGACCTCTATCTGGTCGATGCTGGTAACGTCTTACCTTTCGAGGGAGACCTGGATGATTATCAGCAATGGCTTAGCGATCAACAAAAAAACCTCCACAACGACGCTAATGAGAACGTCTCTGCAGACATGACTCACACAGCCCAGGCCCGTAAAGATCAAAAAAGAAAGGAAGCCGAGTTACGCACAAAGACTCAGCCACTGCGTAAACAAATTGAGAAACTCGAACGGGAAATTGATGCGCTCAATGCTCAACTCGACAGCCTCGAGCAACAACTGGCTGACTCTGCACTGTATGAACAGTCACAAAAGAAATTGCTTACCGAGACGTTGCAACAACAGGTAATACTGCGTACTTCACTGGAAAGCAAAGAACAAGCCTGGCTTGACGCCCAGGAGCAACTGGAGGCGTTAATCAGCGCATAATACGATAAGCGCTACCACCTGGTGAAAACGACACATCACCAGGTGAGTTTTACCTTTAGGTTTTACCCGGCTAAAAGATTAGCACGCAACAATCTGTCTCCGAACAACGATCAGTGCCAGATCAACAGTACACACGCCGCAGTTAATCCCCCCATCGTGACATTGAAGATCAACCAGGCTCGGCGGCTACGCAGAATTTTACCAATTAACGTCCCGAAGCCGAGCCAGACAATGCCCGCGACCAGATTCACCAGCGCCATACCGAAACTGATGGCGATTACCGAACCCTGATAAGCATCGCCCGCTAAACTAAAGCTACTCACTGCACCAAGCGCCATCAACCAGGCTTTAGGATTGATCAATTGCAGTATCCCACCCTGCCAGAAAGGCATGGGGGTTGTCTGTGTTACTTCTGTATCCAGTTTTTCATAAGCGGCCGTGGCAATTTTCCATGCCAGCCATAGCAAATAAAGGCTGCCGGCTATTTTCAAAAACAGATGCAGGGAGGGATAAAGCAGGATCAAACCTCCGACACCAAAAGCCACCATAAGCAGCATGGTCTGCATACCCAGCATGATGCCAAAGAGCAACCAGAGTGAACGCAGAAAGCCAAAATTTGCACCTGCAGCGGTCAGTAACATATTGTTCGGACCGGGTGTAATCGCAGCCACCCACAAAAAACCCAGCATCGAAAAAAACAGACTCAGCTCCATTTGAGTGAAGACTCCTGATTCACAAAAGAGAAACAGTCACAGAGGCTAACAAGGCGTAACAAATCCTACAATAGCTGCTGCAGTAAATTTTCCGCCTCAGAAAAAACCATTCGGCTGAACGACCCTCAGCCTGTGAATCGACAATCAACGCCAGCTTGTGATCAGCAGCGTTTTGGCCCACTCGAAATTCAAAAGCAGTTACTATAGGCTGAATAGCAGTTTCCACCGATGCAACTGAAGTCAGCAAGCAGATTGGTGACACGGTTACCCACTGATTCTCTATGAAATACGAGGCTGACCCTGTGTCAGAGTACTAAATAATGATCATTCCCTGGACAGCACTAGACAGAGAAACACTGAATAATGTGATTGATAGTTTTGTGTTACGTGAAGGCACTGACTATGGTGAACAGGAGCTGTCTCTGGCAGAAAAAAGCGCTGAGATACTGCAACAGCTCCAACAGGGCGATGTCGTTTTAGTCTGGTCAGAACTGCATGAGACGATTAATATCGTGCCCCACAGTCAATTTCGTGGCTGAGCAGAAAGAGGGTTGATGACTTAATGGCGGTCATCCCCGCTTTACCGTTGAATCATTTTCATTGCTAACAGAGTAATTGAGTATGTCAGTGAAACATCCCGTTATCGCGGTTACCGGTTCAAGTGGGGCGGGTACATCCACAACCAGCCTGGCGTTCAGTAAGCTTTTCCAGCGTCTCAATGTTCAGGCTGCAGAGATTGAAGGTGACAGCTTTCACCGTTATACCCGTCCGGAAATGCATATGGCTATCTGTAGTGGCACACTGAATTTGGCCACCTGAGCAGAGGTGATATGCTCACCTCAACATCTTATAGGTGAACCAATGAGCAAAGCATTTACTGCTGAATTTAAAGTCGAAGCGGCAAAACTGGTCCTGGATCAGAACTACACTCACGGCGAGGCGGCTAAGGCGATGAACGTCAGCCTCTCCGCCATCAACCGCCGGGTAAAATCGTTACGTATCGAGCGCCAGGGAAAACGCCCCCGGGGCTGCCTCTGACGCCTGAGCAGACTGAACTCAGGGAAATGAGAAAACGGATACAACGCCTTGATATGGAGAATGAAATCCTAAAAAGGCTACCGCGCTCTTGATGTCGGACTCCCTGAACAGTTCACGATAATAGACAGTCTGAGGGCGCACTACCCGGTAGCGCCATTGTGCCGGCTGTTCGGTGTTCACCGAAGCAGTTATCGCTACATTCGTAAAAATGGCAGGGATTCTGACGCCGAGCGTGCCGTTAAACGGAGTCTCGTCAGTGAAGTCTGGAACGCCAGTGGTGGCTCTGCTGGCGCGAGAAGTATCGCCACGATGGTCAGCGCTAAGGGCGTCAGACTCGGGCGATGGCTGGCCGGTAAGCTGATGAAAGAGCTGGATATCGCCAGTTGCCAGGTCCCGGCGCATAAATACAAACGCGGCGGGAACGAACACATTGAAATACCGAACCATCTCGACCGGCAGTTCGCGGTTACCGCGCCGGATCAGGTCTGGTGCGGCGATGTGACGTATATCTGGACGGGAAAATGCTGGGCTTATCTGGCAGCAGTGCTGGATCTGTTCGCCCGCAAACCTGTGGGCTGGGCGATATCGACGTCGCCGGACTCGGCCCTCACGGTCAAAGCATTGCAGATGGCCTGGGAGCTTCGGGGTAAGCCAACAGGCGTGATGTTCCACAGCGATCAGGGCAGCCACTATACCAGCCGTCAGTACCGGCAGGCTCTGTGGCGCTGTCGGATAAAGCAGAGCATGAGTCGCCGGAGTAACTGCTGGGATAATGCCCCGATGGAGCGGTTCTTCCGGAGCCTGAAGACCGAATGGGTGCCGACGAAGGGCTATAACAGCTTCAACGAGGCTCAGAGCGCGATAATCAGCTACATCACGGGCTATTACAGTGCCATCCGGCCCCACTGATATAACGGTGGCTTAACGCCAAATGAATCAGAGCGGCTGTTCCACGAACAGTCAGGTCGTGTGGCCAAAATTAGTTGACCACTACATGACTGTGCGTGACAACCACTGTTTTGTTTAACATGAGCGCCACCGAGCAATACTTTTCTGCGGAGAGAGCAACCGCCCTAGCCACTACACTCTCGCTGAGCGCTTTACCTGTAACAACAAAATGCAGATTAATTTCCGTGAAAACCCGGGGAACCTCATCACGACGCGTGCCTGAGAGCCGAACATCACAATCAGTGACATGATGCCTGCCTTTCTGCAAAATAGAGACCACATCAATCGCGCTACACCCGCCTGCGGCCATCAGTAACATTTCCATAGGACTGGGGGCTTTTTCGCCTGAGTTGCCATCCATAGTGATCTGGTGACCGGATGCCGACTCTCCCAGAAATGTTAATCCCTCTACCCACTTGACTCTCGCCTGCATGTTATATCCTCGCGAAAAATGTTACGGGAAACGTACGCGCGGAAAGAATACAACACAACAGATGACAGACAATAGGAGACACTGCCCGCAAGCTATGTTACAAACATCTTTGTAGGACATTCGTCAGTACACAGTAAACGCGACGATACAGGATGATATAATGAGTCAGTCCCAGGGCTGGAGAAATTTCCTGATGGAAAATGTATGACTATTTTCGACGCTGACAGAGTCACTGAACTCTGTGTTTGGCTCGATGACAACAGAGGATAATCGCGAATGGTGCTTGGCAAACCGCAAACAGACCCTACTCTTGAATGGTTCTTGTCACATTGTCATATTCATAAGTATCCCTCCAAGAGTACCCTGATTCATCAGGGAGAAAAGGCAGAGACACTCTACTATATCGTCAAAGGTTCAGTGGCAGTGTTGATTAAGGATGAAGAAGGTAAAGAGATGATCCTCTCTTATCTCAACCAGGGTGATTTCATTGGTGAACTTGGTTTGTTTGAGGAAGGCCAGGAACGCAGCGCATGGGTAAGGGCCAAATCTGCTTGTGAAGTTGCTGAGATCTCTTATAAAAAATTTCGCCAGCTGATCCAGGTCAACCCGGATATTTTAATGCGACTCTCGGCACAGATGGCGCGTCGTCTGCAAGTTACTTCTGAAAAAGTCGGTAATCTCGCCTTTCTTGATGTCACCGGACGCATTGCTCAGACATTACTGAATCTGGCGAAACAGCCTGATGCCATGACCCATCCTGATGGCATGCAAATCAAGATTACCCGTCAGGAAATAGGTCAGATAGTAGGATGTTCACGCGAAACTGTGGGACGTATTCTGAAAATGCTCGAAGATCAAAATTTGATTTCAGCGCATGGTAAAACTATTGTGGTTTACGGCACACGCTAAATCCTGCTTCCACTCTGGCACACAACCGGGTGTGCCGGTTTACAGCAGGGTGTTTTCTGGTAGAGAATAATGTGGCGCAGAGTCATTTATCATCCCGAAGTGAATTATGCACTGCGCCAGACTCTGGTGCTATGCTTGCCGGTTGCTCTGGGATGGTTGCTCGGAGATCTGCAAAAAGGGCTACTGTTTTCGCTGATACCCGCCTGCTGTAACATCGCTGGTCTCGACACCCCCCATAAACGTTTTTTCTAACGACTCATTATTGGCGGTCTGCTTTTTGCTGGCAGCAGTTTTCTCATCCAGTATGCAGGTGAACACGCTATTCCTTTGCCAGTTATCCTGATGGTCATGACTCTTTTACTGGGGATCACCGGCGAACTCAGTCCACTACATGGGCGACTGCTACCTGGCGCACTGATCGCCGCTATCTTCACTCTCAGCCTGACGGGAAAAGTACCCATCTGGCAACCACCCGCACTCTATATTCTGGTAACGGTCTTGTATGGTCTGTTCAAGGCGTTTTGGTTTTGGTTGTGGAAAGAACAACCGATGAGGGAGAGCCTGAGCCTGCTTTACCGCGAACTGGCCTGCTACTGTGAAGAAAAATATACGTTGTTAACCCGCTTAACTGACCCTGATAAAGCGCTACCGCCTCTGCTGGCGAGACAACAAAAAGTGGTAGATTTGATCAGCGCCTGCTACCAGCAGATGTATATGCTGGCGGCAAGCCGTGAAAATCATCACAAACGTCTGACCCGGTCATTCCAGGTTGCCCTGGATTTGCAGGAACATATTTCAGTCAGTCTGCATCAGCCCGAAGAGGTGCAGAAATAGGTGGAACAGAGCCATGCAGAAGCAGTCATTCGCTGGAATGCCAGGCAAATTGCTGCGCAGTTGCGCAAACTTGGTGATGACATTCTCTACCATCAGTTACCACAGCGATTCACTATGGAATCCCCTTTACAGGCACTGGAAAAAATCGCCCGCCAGCATAGCGACAATCCGGTAGGGCAATTCTGCTATTATCATTTCAGCCGCATAGCACGGGTATTACGGACACAGCGCCCGCTTTATCAGCGGGACCTGATGGCTGACCAACAGAGACGCTTACCACTGTTACCGGCAATACGTAACTATCTCTCCCTGAAATCGACCGCACTACGCACTGCGGGTCGCTTTGCAGTGATGCTGGCATTTGCCAGTTCACTGGCGCTTTTTTTTAATTTGCCAAACCTTACTGGATACTCATGACAGTAATGTTTGTCAGCCAGAATAGTTACAGCGCAACGCGTGTTCGGATTCAGCACCGTGCATTAGGTACGGTTGCTGGCTTAATTATTGCCGCCTTTGCACTACGTTTTCAAGCCCCTGAAACCATCACCCTGCCGCTGATGCTGCTTATCACCTTTATCAGTTACCTGTTTATCCGCAAGTTTTATGGCTGGGCAATGATTGGGTTCACCGTTACCGCCGTCTACTCGTTACAACTCCTGTCGTTAAACGGGGCAGAATTTCTGTTACCTCGCCTACTTGATACGCTACTGGGATGCCTGATAGCCTTTGCTGGTATGATCTGGTTATGGCCTCAATGGCAGAGTGGCTTATTACGACAAAATGCACACGATGCGCTGGAAACCGGGCAACAGGCAGTCCGGCAACTGCTTGGAAATGAGCAGGATAGTGTAAAACTTGCCTGTCAGCGCATTCTCGTCAATCAGGCGCACAACGCCCTGTTCAATTCACTGAATCAGGCGATGGCAGAACCCGGATTTGATGATCGCTATCTGGCGGATATGAAATTGTGGGTAACACACAGTCAGTTTATTGTTGAACACATTAATGCTATGACGATTTTAGCCCGCGAACATACTATGCTTACTGCCGATTTGGCTGCACGCTACCTGGAGGCTTGTGAAGTCGCTTTTCAACGCTGTCAGCAGCGGCTGGAGTATGATGGGCCTGGTTCCGGGATCGATATCATGTCATCGCAGCAAGCCTCCCGACAAGGCCCGGTCACCATCCTTGAAAGACATCTGCAACGCATTCTTGACCATCTGAACGTCATGCACACCATTTCTTCACTGGCCTGGCATGCCAGGCCTCATCATGGTCGCTGGCTAATCCGCCAGCTGAAAAAAAACAACAGTACTTGGATTAAAAAAACGCTTAAAACAGGCGTTTCAAGGCTTTTTCCAGACGCATCATGCCTTCTTCAATGTCCTGAGGTTCGATCAGTAAAGATGGCGCAAAACGTAACACATCGGTTCCCGCATTCAGAATCATCAGCCCTTCTTCTGCTGCAGCATTAAGAATATCCCGGGCCTTACCCGTATGCTGAGGCTTAAGCGCAGCACCAATCAGTAATCCCTGCCCTCTTATTTCACTGAACAGATCCAATTCATCACTCAATCTATTCAGCTGGCTGACAAAGTGGGTACGGCGGATATTAACCCCATCTAACACCTCTGGCGTGTTGATGATATCCAGTGCGGCTTCAGCAACAGCACAGGCTAAAGGATTGCCACCATAAGTGGTACCGTGCACCCCTGGCGCCATGACTGCGGCAATCGCCTCGGTAGTTAGCATAGCACTGACCGGGAATCCGCCACCCAGTGCTTTTGCTGTCGTCAGAATATCAGGCACAACATGATAATGCTCAAAGGCAAAGAGTTTGCCACTGCGTCCCATACCACTCTGCACTTCATCAAACACCAACAATGCCTGATTCTCATCGCATAAAGTACGTAATCCTTGCAAGAACTCGGGAGTGGCTGGCATCACACCACCTTCCCCCTGGATCGGTTCTACCACCACCGCACAAGTGTGATCATCAATCACAGCTTTGACAGCAGCCAGATCATTGAATGGAACATGGATGATATCTGCCGGCTTAGGACCAAAACCATCGGAGTATTTAGGCTGTCCGCCCACCGACACAGTGAACAAGGTACGTCCATGAAACCCATTATGGAACGCGATAATTTTACTCTTATATGGGGTAAATCGACTGGCTGCATAATATCGTGCGAGTTTAAAGGCAGCTTCATTCGCCTCGGCACCAGAGTTGGCGAAAAAAACACGATCAGCGAACGTGGCATCGACCAGCTTCCTGGCCAGACGCAAGGCTGGCTCATTGGTAAATACGTTACTGATATGCCAGAGCGTTTCACCCTGTTTTTTTAATGCTTCGACCAGTGCAGAATGACAGTGACCCAGCGCCGTCACCGCGATACCGCCAGAGAAATCAATGTATTCTTTTCCCTGTTGATCCCAGACCCGGCTGCCTTTCCCCCTGACCGGAACAAATTGAGCAGGTGCATAAACCGGCAGGATAACCTCATCAAACGTTGCCCGCGTCACCGCCCCTTTTTCCGTTGTCATACTGTTTACCCTCACGATAATTTAGGCGATTGCCCCAATTGTTATGCCATAGTCACAACATCACAGATACTGCACTACAATGAAAACATAGTCATTTAATATGCATAAAAAATCACATCAATGCAACTAACAAACCGGCAGGATAAAATTCTTTAATAGCTGGTGCCCCTGCTCACTCAGGATACTTTCCGGATGAAACTGTACCCCCTGCAGTGCAAGATGACGATGACGTACGGCCATGATTTCATGATCAACACCTTGCGGCTCACTCCATGCTGTGACCGTAAGGCTATCAGGCAGTGTGTGTGCGTCAACAATCAATGAGTGATAACGGGTCACCGTCAGAGGATCGGGTAATCCGGCAAAAACACCCTCACCATTGTGTCTGATAGCTGTCGTTTTCCCATGCATCACTTGCCGGGCACGAATCACCTTTCCCCCCATGGCCTGAACAATAGCCTGATGACCCAGGCAGACTCCGAGAATCGGTAATTTTCCGGCAAAATGGCGGATAGCCGATAACGATATTCCTGCATCATCGGGAGTACCCGGTCCCGGCGAAATGACTAAATGAGAGGGCTGTAATGCAGCTATTTGATTAAGTGTGATCACATCATTACGCACAACCTGAACCTCAACACCCAGTTCGCAGAAGTATTGATAGAGATTCCAGGTAAATGAGTCGTAATTATCAATCAGCAGTAACATGACCACTCCAGCCTATAACGAATTAAGGTCAAAAACACGGATAAGCCTTCTGAATAATACTCACGCAGTATAATGGCAGGCTAAGGTGTGAATCAGAGAGAAATGATCTCATAAAGCGAAGTTTGAGTAAAACCAACGAGAGGGATGAAAAGCGCCTGCATCAGGCACTTTTTCAAAAAAAGTCTGCAGCTGTTAAGGAAGCACTTTGGCTGAAAGGATAACCACCGGCTCGACAGGAACGTTTTGATAGGGTCCCACATTATGGGTTTTCACTTGTGAAATTTTATCGGCAACATCCATCCCTTTCACTACCTTGCCAAATACTGCGTAACCAAAGTCTCGTTGCCCGTGATCGAGAAAAGCATTATCAGTGACATTGATAAAGAACTGGCTGGTTGCACTGTCTTTATCTGCAGTGCGCGCCATAGAGATGGTGCCACGTTTGTTGAGCAAGCCATTATCTGCTTCATTTTTAATTGGCGCATTTGTTGATTTTTGCTGCATCTCAGTGGTGAAACCGCCCCCCTGAACCATAAAACCCGGGATCACTCGGTGAAAAGCAGTGTTGTTATAAAACCCACTATTCACATAATCAACAAAGTTTTTTGTCGATATCGGGGCTTTCTGATCATTTAACTCAAGCTCGATATTCCCAGCAGAAGTTGTCAGTAAAACATGGGTATCACCTTTAGCTGCCAGGGCCTGAGCTGAGAGAGAGGATAAGGCCAGGAGTGTGGCAGCCGTTGCCAACATACGTTTTATCATAACAAATCCCTTACTGAAAATGGTCACCGGAAATATGGTTACCGATTGTAGAGAGCCTTGTTAACTCATGCCAGCGCTTTACTTTTATTTACGTGAAATTTATCTCAGCCTGAATGATTATCCAGGTAAGCAGCATCAATGATGCACGTCTTCCTGTTGTGTGATGTGGGTTTTTATCATGTCACCTGAGAGAGTACCCATAAAAAATGATACAAATCATATGTATAATCATTAGTGGGTATTTAGTAAACAGATTGATTTATATCAATAATCAGGGGTGCTGGTGGGTTATTGTAGCGCTAAAAGATAATGCAATGAGGCATACATGCGCACCCGATTGGTAGTCATTGGCAACGGTATGGTTGGCCATCGTTTGATTGAAACACTCTGCGAAAGCACACCCGGAACATTTTCAATTACCGTATTTTGCGGTGAATCCCGAGTCGCTTATGACCGCGTCCATCTTTCTGCCTATTTTTCACATCATAACGCTGACAAGCTCTCGCTGGTTGAGGATGACTATTATGGGCAACACCTGGTTGAATTGTTACTTAATGAGCAGGTAACACAAATTGATCGTCAAAATAAGCAGGTTATTTCGTCGCAGGTACGTCATCTCTCCTATGACATTCTTGTGCTTGCAACTGGCTCTTATCCCTGGGTTCCTCCGATTACCGGCGCTGAAGGTCAACACTGTTTTGTTTATCGCACTATCGACGATCTCGACGCTATCGAACGCTGTGCCACGGTGTGCCAGCGGGGTGTAGTAGTCGGAGGCGGTCTGTTAGGGCTGGAGGCCGCCGGTGCTTTAAAAATCTGGGAGTAGAAACCCATGTCGTGGAGTTCGCCTCGGTACTGATGGCAGAACAGCTTGATACGCTGGGTGGGGAGCAACTTCATCGCAAGATTGAAGCGATGGGGGTACAGGTTCATACGCAAAAAAATACGCGTGCTATCATCGATTTACCGAATGGTCAAAAGCGGCTTGAATTCGCCGATGGCGCCTGTCTGGATACCGATTTCATTGTGTTCTCCACTGGGATCAGGGCACAGGATACACTGGCAAAACAGTGTGGTTTACTGATCGGCACCCGGGGTGGCATCTGTATCAACGACTATTGCCAGACTGAAGATAAAAGTATTTATGCTATCGGTGAATGTGCCAGCTGGCGGGAGCGTACCTTCGGTCTGGTTGCCCCTGGATATAAGATGGCACAAGTGGTTGCTGATCAGTTAGCTGGCGTTGAGCGTGCTTTCACGGGTGCAGATATGAGCGCCAAACTAAAATTACTCGGGGTGGGTGTCGGAGGGATTGGTGATGTACATGCTCGCACGCCGGGAGCCACCAGCTTTGTTTATCTGGATGAGTAGAAAGGACTCTATAAACGCCTGATTGTCAGTGCTGATCACAAAAAATTACTCGGTGCGGTACTGGTAGGCGATACCAGTGATTACGACACGTTGCTACAAACCATGCTAAACGACGTGGTACTGCCTGAAGATCCTGCGGTATTGTTCCTGCCTGCCAGTGCCGGAAACCAACCCCCCAACAGTGTAGATGCCTTACCCGACAACGCCCAAATCTGCTCCTGTTTCGATATCACCAAAAGCGTCTTACAGCAAGCAATCAAAAATAGTTGCCACACGATAGCAGCGTTAAAACAAGAGACAAAGCCGGAACCGGATGTGGTGGCTGTATTCCACTGATGACACAACTACTGAATAGCGAGCTGACAAAACAAGGTATTGAGGTTAATACCCACCTGTGTGAACACTTTGATTATTCCCGTCAGGCACTTTATCACCTTATCCGGGTTGAAGGGATAACCAGCTTCGCAGAACTACTCAAGCAGCATGGTCAGGGTTACGGCTGTGAAATATGTAAGCCAACGGTGGCCTCACTGCTTGCCTCGTGCTGGAACGGTTACGTACTCGATCCTGAACGCGTGGGCTTACAAGACAGTAATGACCTCTTCCTCGGTAACATCCAAAAAGATGGTACATATTCAGTCATTCCGCGATCAGCAGGCGGAGAAATTACACCAGAGGGCTTGGTTGCCATTGGTGAAGTTGCTCGTCAGTACCAGCTTTATACAAAAATTACCGGGTCGCAACGCATTGGTCTGTTTGGTGCACAAAAAGATGATCTTCCAGCTATCTGGTCACGGCTGATTGAGGCAGGATTTGAAACTGGCCATGCATATGCCAAGGCACTACGTATGGCAAAAACCTGCGTCGGTAGCAGTTGGTGCCGTTTTGGTGTCGGAGACAGTGTCGCGCTGGGGGTGGCACTGGAAAATCGTTATAAGGGTATCCGCACCCCACATAAAATGAAATTTGGCGTTTCCGGATGTACCCGTGAATGTGCAGAGGCTCAGGGTAAAGATGTTGGGGTCATTGCGACAGAAAAAGGCTGGAATCTCTACGTCTGCGGTAATGGAGGGATGAACCCCCGTCATGCAGATCTGCTCGCCAGCGATATAGACAGCACCACACTGACCACTTACCTTGATCGCTTTATGATGTTCTACATACGTACAGCCGATAAACTGCAACGCACCTCGCTATGGCTGGAAAATATGGAGGGGGGCATTCACTACCTTAAGTCGGTGATCATTGATGACTCTCTGGGCATAAATCAGATCATGGAGCAAGAGCTGGCAACGTTACGTGCGCATTTCCGTTGCGAATGGAAAGAAACGGTTGAGGATGCCGGCCAGCATCAGCGTTTTGCCCACTTTATCAATAACATACAACGCGATCCTCTGGTGCAATTCATCAACGAACGCGAACAGCACCGTCCTGCCCGGCCGGAAGAACGCCGCTCGCGTCTCACCATCAAGGAGATACAATGAGTCAGTGGTATCCACTTTGCCCGCTAAACGCAATCTTACCGGAAACCGGAGTCTGTGCGCTGGTAGGTGACCTGCAGGTAGCGATTTTCAGACCAGCCAATAACGATCAACTTTTTGCGTTGTGTAATATCGATCCCTTTGCGCAGGCCAGTGTTCTCTCCCGTGGGTTGATTGCCGAACACCAGCAAACACTGTGGGTAGCCAGCCCGCTAAAGAAACAACATTTTCGTCTTAGCGATGGTTTCTGTCTGGAAGATGAAAGCATGTCAATTGCATCCTACCCGGTCAGGGTCAGCCAGGGCATTATCGAAGTATTTGCCTGATGCGTTCTTCTCTTGTTTATGGAAGCCTTACGATGGATTACTTCCCTCTATTCTGTCAGCTGAAACAGCGCCGCTGCCTGCTGGTGGGTGCAGGCGAAATTGCAGAACGTAAAGCCAGTTTGTTAATACAATCAGGTGCAGACCTGCATGTCTGTGCCCTGTCGTTTAATGCTGCTTTTCTGCGCTGGGCCGAGCAAGGCAAAGTTACACTGCACGCCGAAGCTTTCCATCCGGCACTGCTGGACGGTTGCTGGCTGGTAATTGCCGCTACACAGCATCGTCAAGTTAATCAGGATATTTTTCAGGCCGCAGAAGCACGACAGTGTTTCTGTAACGTTGTTGATGCGCCGGAACATGCCAGTGCCATTATGCCCTCGATTGTTGCCAGGTCACCACTGACAGTCGCTATTGCCAGTGGTGGATTAGCCCCGGTGATGAGCCGCCTTCTGAGAGAAAAAATTGAAGCATTACTGCCCCATACACTCGGCCCTGTCGTGACTTTTGCGGGTACACTACGGAGACAGATAAAAACTGCTATCCCATGTGGTATTCAACGACGCCGTTTTTGGGAACGTCTGCTGAGCCATACCCCTCTGGCTCAGGCCCTGGCAACAGGTGATCACGCTCGCGCGGCAAAACTGAGTGAACAACTGATCACTGCGCAAAATGAACCGACTGGTTTTGTCACCCTTGTCGGTGCAGGCCCAGGTGACCCAGGTCTCATGACACTTAACGGGTTGCAGCAACTACAACGGGCGGATGTCGTGGTTTATGACAGACTGGTATCCGATGAGATTCTTGAGCTGATACGCAGAGATGCCGAACGCATTCCTGTTGGCAAGCAGGCTGGCCGGCATAGCCACTCACAAACGTCCATCAATCAGCTATTAATCGGCCTGGCTAAACAAGGCAAACACGTGGTTCGCCTGAAAGGTGGTGATCCTTTTATCTTTGGCCGTGGAGCTGAAGAGGCGGATGCCTTACAGCATGAGGGGATTCCATGTACAGTGATTCCCGGTATCACAGCAGCTTCAGGCTGTGCTGCTTATGCAGGTATCCCATTAACGCATCGCGATCATGCGCAAAGTGTACGGTTGATCACCGGTCATGTGCAGGAAAAAAAGAGTCTCAACTGGCGGCAATTAGCAACACCTGGCCAGACACTGGTAATTTATATGGGGTTATCTCAGGCCGCTGAGATCCAGCAGCAATTGACAAACCACGCGATGCCAGCCTCTACACCAGTGGCAGTCATTGAGAATGGAACACGTCCCACTCAACGCACAATCGTTGGTGCTCTGGGACAACTTACAGCGCTCTGCAGCACAGTGATCAGTCCCAGCTTAATCATTGTCGGTGACGTAGTCTCACTGGCAAAACAGTCCGCCACTTCGGATTAAAGACGGCTTACCCTGCACCGTACAATTGTGCAGGGTAGCTTTACTCACTGAGGGGTAACAAATCCAATCGCCTGATACACTTTCCGCAATGTTGTCTGTGCCTGAGCACGAGCCTTTTCAGCACCTTCCTGCATGACTTGCTGCAGCAAAGCCTCATCATTACGGTAACGATGATAACGCTCCTGCAACTCACCCAACATACCCGACACAGCCTCAGCGACTGCCCCTTTGAGATGCCCATACATCTGCCCGGCAAACTGCTGTTCCAGCTCTGGGATAGACTGACCGGTTACACCTGAAAGAATATCCAGTAAATTAGAGACGCCTGGCTTATTTTTAGTGTCATAACGCACTACCGGCGGTTCATCGCCATCAGTCATCGCGCGCTTAATCTTCTTCACTACTGATTTTGTCTCTTCCAGCAGACCAATAACGTTATTACGGTTATCGTCAGATTTTGACATTTTTTTGGTCGGTTCGAGCAGAGACATGACCCTGGCCCCGGAAGCTGGAATAAATGGCTCCGGCACTTTAAAGATATCGCCATACAGGGCATTGAAACGTGAAGCGACATCCCGGCTCAACTCAAGATGTTGTTTCTGATCTTCCCCTACAGGCACCTGCGCTGTCTGATATAACAAAATATCAGCAGCCATAAGTACCGGATAATCAAACAAACCAGCGTTGATATTCTCTTCATAACGTGCTGACTTGTCTTTAAACTGCGTCATACGACTCAGCTCACCGAAATAGGTATAGCAATTCAGAATCCAGCCCAATTGTGCATGCTCAGGGACATGCGATTGCACGAAAATAGTACTTTTTTTAGGGTCAATACCGCATGCCAGATAAAGGGCGAGTGTATCCAGCGTCGCCTTCCTTAAGGCCTCCGGATCCTGACGCACCGTGATAGCATGCAGATCAACAATACAGTAGATACAGTGGTAATCATCCTGCATGTTTACCCACTGCCGCAGCGCGCCCATATAATTGCCAATTGTCAGTTCACCTGAAGGCTGTGCGCCACTAAATACGACGGGTTTGCTCATTTTTTTTCCTGCTATTACAGCCCTAGTGCGGGCAATAAATCATTAAAGTGGTCAAGTACCAGAGACGGATGACTATCCGCAATCGGTTCGCCATAGTTATAGCCATAAGTAAAGCCAACACTCGGGCAACCAGCAGCCTGCGCCGCTAAAATGTCGTTACGGGAATCACCAATAAAAAGCAACTCTTGTGGCAGGAGTCCCCATGTTCCCAATACAAAAAACAGCGGTGCCGGATGTGGCTTTTTAGCCACCACATCATCGCCACCCAACACCAGAGTGAAATGGTCAGCAATATCCAGCGCACTCAGGAGTGGCTCAATAAATGGCGTTGGTTTATTGGTAACGATAGCCATTGGCAAGCCCTTCTGAGCCAGAATAGCCAGCGTCTCTTTCACCTGAGGAAAAAGAATACTGCCAGTGCGTACACTGATGGCATAGCGGGCATCCATCAGCTGACGCGCTTCTGCCACCATCTCCGGCTCTGGTGCTTTATTCAAAGCCCAGGTCAACGCGCGCGTAATTAAAATATCAGCACCATTACCTATCCATGTAGCCACACGTTGAATGCCTGCAGGAGGTAAATGGAAAGCCGCCAGCGCCGTATCAACGGCACTGGCAAGGCCTGGCACGCTGTCAATCAACGTACCATCAAGATCAAACGCTAATGCTTTTACTTCAGTGAAAAGTGCCATGACGTGACTTCTCCAGTTCTGTTCTCATCTCATCAATAACTTTTTTATAATCGGTCTGCTGAAAGATAGCTGATCCGGCGACAAACATATCCGCTCCCGCCGCCGCAATTTCAGCGATGTTATCCACCTTAACCCCACCATCGACTTCCAGACGGATATCATAGCCACTGTTATCTATCAGCTGACGAGCCTGACGTAACTTGTTCAGTGTTGCCGGAATAAAAGACTGACCGCCGAAACCTGGATTGACCGACATCAGGAGAATGACATCAAGCTTATCCATCACATATTCAAGATAACTTAACGGTGTTGCCGGGTTGAATACTAATCCGGCCTTACAGCCATGCTCTTTGATCAACTGTAGTGTTCTGTCTATATGCTCAGAAGCTTCAGGATGGAAAGTGATATAGCTGGCACCTGCAGCAGCAAAGTCAGGAATCAGGCGATCCACCGGTTTTACCATCAGATGCACATCAATCGGTGCAGTGATACCGTAATCGCGCAATGCTTTGAGCACCATAGGTCCCATCGTTAAGTTGGGAACGTAGTGATTATCCATAACATCGAAGTGAACCACATCAGCACCGGACTCGATGGCTTTGGCGGTATCTTCCCCCAAACGAGCAAAGTCAGCAGAGAGGATCGAAGGGGCAATTAAAAACTGTTTCATCCATTTCTCCCGGGTAAGCGTCCTGACAACAGACATTATTAGCAATACAAGTCAGTCAATACTGAACAACGCCAGCAGCTCATCAACCTGATTTCGCCCTGAACCACTGCGACTGATTGACCGACGTGCTTTGATCTTATGTAATTGTGCCGCCTGATACCATAATCGTGTCAGTGGCGTATCGTGGTTTGATATCAATACCGGAATATTGCTCTCCTTCGACAGTCTAACAGCCAACTCTGCCAGATGCTCCTGCTGGCGCAAACTAAAACTATTTGTGTGATATGACGTAAAATTTGCTGTTGCAGACAAAGGAGCGTAAGGAGGGTCGCAATAGATGACCGAGCCGTGAGAGGCAAGAGCCAGTGTCACGTCATACGATTCACATACAAAGGTGGCATTCTGCGCACGTTCAGAAAACCAGTACAGTTCATCTTCAGGAAAATAAGGCCGACGGTAACTGCCGAAAGGGACATTAAACTCACCCTTTGAATTATAACGACAGAGTCCGTTATAACAATGACGATTCAGATAGAGAAACAGCACGCCACGCCGGTAGGGATCACTACAATTATTGAATTCCAGACGATGTGCATAGTAAAAATCAGCTTGATTCGCCTCCGGCGTAAAAAAAAGTTTTGCATCGCTGACAAAATCGACCACCCGGTGCTTAACAATATTATAGAGATTGATCAGGTCGCTATTGATGTCAGCCAAAATGTAGTGCGGAAAATAGGTATTCAGGAACACGGAGCCCGCACCAACGAAAGGCTCTACCAGGCAATTCCCTTCAGGAAGATGACGCTGGATATCACTAATAAGAGGAAATTTCCCCCCTGCCCACTTAAGAAAAGCGCGATTTTTTTTCATGCCGTCGTTAGTTTTACTTACTCTTCGGGCTGCGGATAATCCGACAGCAGAACTGCGCTTTATACTTTCAACATAACACGTTGATAAATACTCGTTTTATATAGCTTTCATGCTGCCGCTATTTTTTTATCTCTTTTTTCACCTGGCTTACAGATTTGACCCAAGGTTGTTGCGCCTTAACCTCTGCAGGTAGAGCAGCTACTGCACGTTTTGCCTCTGCCGGGGTGGCATAAGCACCACTGATCAAAACATACCACGGTTGGCCGTTACGCTCTGTTTTATAAACATGGTAGTTGGTTAATTGCTGGTTTTTTGCCCAGCGCTGTTGTGATTCAGCCTGCGACGCTCCACTTAACTGCAGTGTGTACTCACCCTTTAATGGAGTACTTGCACCCTGGGATGACGCTGGTGAAGGTGCGGTTGCATGAGACTGACGATCAACACGACGAGCTTCAGGATGCGCTCTGGTGACAATACGAGCGGGCTCTTTTGGAGCTGCCGTATTTGTAGCAACAGAAGCCGGTTTATTATTCCCAGAGCTGCCAGTGCGAGCGCCAGGAGAAGCGACCGTTGCAGCGGCAGTAGGAAGCGAACTGAGGCTGTTTTGTGCACCTTGAGCTACCGTATTCAGTTGCTCCTGATCTTGCACATTCTCCAGAGCCCGATTGAGATCGCCTGGCACTTCGACACGTTGCTGGTTAGCCGGTTCTGGCAACACGGCAGCTTGCGTCGGGGTTGGTGATACCGCAGGAAAACTGATCTGCTGATGACCTTCTGAAGTATTTCCTTGTACCGACGGAGCCGTGGTCATTGAAGATGAACCTGAAAGATTAATACTTCTGCTACCATTACCAGGTAAAGTAGCATTCGCCGCTGTTTGCGTATTTCCTGAAGGCTGGCTGGCCGGAGTGGTCAATGCCGCACCAATCCCAAGCACCAGCAGTAAAAGCACTAAAATTCCCACTGCCATCATCAGATGCTGCCGGGAAAAGGAAAATTTCGCTACCGTCGATACCTTACGCTGCCGGGTAGGACGACGATCGCTGGTATCAGGTTTTAACTCATCTTCGGGTTTAAAATCTTCCATTAAACCACCTCCAGTAAAGCAAACAACATCCAGTACAGCAAACCTGTCGTTCCACACAACTGACGATCAGTTCACTAATGGCAACCACAATATGGAACTAGCAACAATCAGCAATCGCACTCAATACCAGGTCATGCGATACACCACCACGCACTTCTGCTTCGCCGATAGCCCGAGGTAATACCAGCCGTAACTCACCAGCCAGTACTTTTTTATCTCGCATCATATGCGGGAGATAATCCTCTGGCTTCATTTCTTCAGGCCCGGACACTGGCAACCCTGCACGAGTAAGCAAATGAATAACTCTTTCGCTATCGCTGGCAGAGAAGGAGCCCAATCGCTCGGCAGTTCTGGCAGCCATTACCATGCCAGCTGCCACAGCTTCGCCGTGAAGCCAGTTTCCGTATCCCATCTGGGCCTCAATAGCATGGCCGTAAGTGTGACCAAGGTTGAGTAAAGCACGAACACCATGTTCACACTCATCTGCTGCAACCACCTGAGCTTTCAGCTCACAACAGCGGCGAATGCAATAAGCTAATGCAGCTTCATCAAGCGCCATCAACGCATCCAGATGTGTTTCAAGCCAGTTAAAAAACTCGCCGTCGAGAATAATACCGTATTTGATCACCTCAGCCAGCCCCGAGGCTAACTCTTTTGCAGGTAAGGTGCGCAAACAGTGAATATCGATGATTACGGAGGCCGGCTGGTAAAACGCCCCTATCATGTTTTTGCCCAGAGGATGATTAACGGCAGTTTTTCCACCGACGGAAGAATCAACCTGAGCCAACAGAGTTGTGGGCATTTGTATAAAACGTACGCCACGCTGATAACTGGCCGCTGCAAATCCGGTCAGATCACCAATCACACCGCCACCCAAGGCGATCAGGGTAGTGTCTCTGCTGTGCTGCTTTTCGAGCAATGAGGTAAAGACCTGGTCCATGACAGGTAAGGTTTTGTATTGCTCTCCATCAGGAAGAATCACTTCATCAACCTTGACCCCCACCAGCTCCAGTTGCTGCCTGACAGTGTGGAGATAAAGTGGTGCCAGCGTCTGATTAGTCACCAGCATTGCCCGGTCACCTTTTTTCAGCGGCGCCCAGGCCCCGGGGTCGTTAAACAGACCGCCAGCAATCGTTATCGGGTAGCTACGCGCCCCCAGGATGACGTCAATCTTCTCCATTACTGCGACCTCAACATTAACTGTCCCATCAAAGCGGCAACCATCAGAATTAATTGTTTTCCAACATATGAATGATTTGATTGGCGACCACTTTCGCACTTTGATCATCAGTGCGAATAGTCACATCGGCAATCTCTTCATATAAGGGATTACGCTCATCCGCCAGGGCTTCCAGAACTTCCCTTGGTGGCGACTCAACCTGAAGTAACGGACGCTTCTTGTCGCGCTGGGTTCTTGCCAACTGTTTTTCAATAGTCGTTTCGAGGTAAACCACCACGCCACGCGCGGAAAGACGGTTACGTGTTTCACGTGATTTAACAGATCCTCCTCCGGTTGCGAGGACGATGCCTTGTTGTTCTGTCAGTTCATTGATGATTTTTTCTTCGCGATCGCGGAAACCTTCTTCGCCTTCAACGTCAAAAACCCAGCCCACATCTGCGCCAGTGCGTCGCTCAATTTCATGATCAGAATCAAAAAATTCCATATTGAGTTGCTGGGCTAATTGACGCCCAATAGTGCTTTTGCCGGCACCCATAGGCCCAACCAGAAAGATATTGCGTTTCTCTGCCATTTTTTCGGTATTACTAAGACAATGTGTTAATGATACCCCACCTCTCAGGGTAGGACATGAACTGAAACCTCATAAACGATAGTGCGAGAATCAGATAAAAATTATCTCAATACTCAAGGTGTTTTGGCAACCGATTAAATTACCTACGGCAACTCAGACACCACATTATGCAAAGTTTCAGTGCGCCTCACTGTTCATACTTTAGCCAAGGTGATGCGCTGCTGTATAAAGAAAAAATGAAGCGGGATATACAGTTTCCTGCCGGAGCATCGCTCCACAAAATGAAAATCGCTAAACCTTGTAAGCTAAATCTGTCTCTGCGTCAAACGCAGATGAACATAACTGAGGAAAAAGTACAGAGATTTTTATCCCTCGACTGACTCATCAGCTACCACGCACCAGCCTTGGAGTGATAAAAACCACTAATTCACGACGCTTCTGCTCGTCGGCGGTATAACGAAACGGCGCACCGATACCGGGCATATCTCCCATCAGCGGAACTTTCCGTTCATCCTGCTTATGGTGTTGCTGAAAGATGCCCCCAAGCGCCAGCGTTTGACCATCAGTTATCGTCACTTCAGTTTGTATCTCCTGCTTATCTATCGCCAGATACTCACCTCCACCACTACGCACCGTTTTGCTTGGTACATTTTGGCTGATATGCAACTTTAACGTGATCCTTCCATGAGGAAGCACCAGCGGTGTCACTTGCATGCCTAATACAGCCTCTTTAAATTCGATACTGGTTTTCCCCTGGTTGCCGCTGGCAACTTCATAGGGAATTTCGGTACCTTGCTTGATACTGGCCGTTTGTTGATGGGAGGTAAACAATCTGGGACTGGCTATAATTTCCAGCTTGTGCTCCTGTTCGAGCGCGCTGAGTTCCAGATCCAACAACGCACCGCTCATCTTTGCCACGGTGAATCCGGCAGAAAACGCAGGGTTTGCAACCGGGGTATCAACACGTAACTGGCTGCGGCGCAGAGCCTGACTCACTTGTTCATCACTGCGATTTCCCCAGCGAACACCCAATTCACGCAGACTCTCCTCACCAATAGTAACAATATGCGCTGCCAGCTCGACCTGTTCAACTGGCACATCTAACGCCTTAATCCAACGTTCAGTATCATCCAGCGCCTGTGAGGTATCGCGCAACAATATTCGGTTCGCCCGACTGTCAGCAGTGATACTACCATGGGAAGTCATTAACTGCTTACCATTAGCAGTAAAGTGACGACTCACTTCATCAGCATTAGCATAAGCCAGCTCGATAATGCGATTCTCAAGCGCCGCAGGGAGCGAGTCACTGCCATACAGCTGGCCCCCTGTACCCTCAGCAATACTGGGATAAACCATCAGGACATTACCCTCTTTCATCACCGAGAGTCGTGCCATTTTCACGATCAATGACAACGCTTGCTCCCAGGGCACGCCCTGCAAACGCAGTGAGATGGTGCCTTCAACTTCCGGCGCCACCAGCACATTTAACCCTTTCCACTCAGCCAGCGTCTGGATAACCTGCGCCACAGGAGCCTGATCGAAGGTCAGAGAGACAGGTTCAACCTCTGCATTCACCGCATTAAGGGGCAACCACAGTAACATAGTGAGGCTGAAGAATTTCAGCATACCGTCCTCCGGATAACATCACATTTATCATTTCATCGCACCCTATTCTGCGCAACGTCACCCGAGATGGCGTAATGGTCAGTAATTGCCATTGGCTATCAAGTTGCTCTCCTTCAAGACGACGCTGCCAGCGTTTATCTGGTGAACGCAGTAACGCAACATAACGATCAGCTCTCCCTGCCACGCCAGTAACTTGCCAGGGAAGAGGCTGGGCAGTTACTTTCGTGCATAAAGATTGCCCGGGAGGGATGAATGGATTACGAACTTCGCCCCTCTCTGCTGTAACCATGCCAGAAAGCAGCAGGATCAAAAACGGCGCTCCCCGTCGACTACTCTTTTTCATCCGGCCTGCTCACCGTTATCGTCAAGATGAGATCACCTGCGTCCTGCCTGATAATCAAATGGGGTATCTCAATATGTGCCGCCAGCGTTTTCAAATAAGCCAGCACACGTTGCAATTGCGACCAGTTTAACTTCAGGATCAATACCTCCCCCTGGCGGTCTGGTTGCCACGAAAGTAGCTTCCCCCCGCGGCTGTGACTGACCAGCTCCTCAAGCGCAAAGACGGCGGTATGGTGCGCAAGAAGAAGAGTTTGCGACACTGCCCTTTTGGCAAGCAATAATCTGGCTGCGCCTAGCTGGTGCAGCGAGGCAAGCGCATGGATACAGGCTCTCTGCTGAGCCTGTTGCCGGGCAGCAATGGAGGCTACCTGCTGCGACACAGGAAAGACGACCAGTCTGTCGCCAGCCAGCCAGCACAGAAAAAGTATCAGCATCACACTCAACACCCGCAGAGACAGTGACAAATATAACCAACGCAAAAGCACTGGCTGATCACCTAACGCTCCTTCGCTGTATGTGTTACTGGTGTCGCCGACAGAATAAAATGCAATATGCCGGGCATCTCCTGCACAACTTTCATCAACTGAACCTGTTGTAATCCTTCAAAACGCTGCAGGCTCTGTTTCCACTGCACAAGTTCATCAACCTGCCGGCCATTTCCCTGAATGGTAATCTTCTGCGGAGTCATGGTCAGCGTATTGAGCCATACAGCCGGCAGGGTTTTGCCCAGACCGGCGATAAAATCGAGCAGATATGCTAACCGCTGCTGTCGTTGGTGCAACCGATCAGTTTCACGCTGATAACGCTCGATCTGTTTCTGTAACTCAATGCGTTGTTGCAAAATGCTGTCAATATGCTGATGAGCCTGCTGCCACGCACTGAGAAGACTACGCTGCAGTTGTATGGCCTGGTGCCGGGCTATCAGGTCGATGCTACCAGCCAGAACCGCAATCAATGCTGACGCCCACAACAGGCGATCGCACTGTATCCGTTGACGAAGCAACTTCGCTCGCCACGGTAAAAAGTTAACTAACACCATGCCTGTTCCTCCGGCCTTAATGCCAGCCCGATAGCCAGCGCCAGTGCACCGGATTGCGAGGGAAGTGGTGGATGTTTAAATGTCAGTGCATCGAGTACAGGTAAAGTAAATGAGCCTGCCGGGGGAGTCTGTTCGTCAATACCACTGTAATAGCACTGATGCACATGAGGAAAAAAACGCGACTTCAAATGGGAAAAATCCTCAGCATCCTGTAACGGACACCACCCCCAATGCGGCTCCTGCTGAGCAGCCCCATACCATAGCCAATGATCGAACAAACGGTGAACCAACACGGCCCCGGGGGGAATCGCCAGAGCTCCAGACAGCACAAATAATGCCGAAGGCGCAATGTCCATCACATCGGGAAACAATCGAGCCTGATGTAAACAGGCAAGCCAGTCGTTTAGCGTCTCCTGACGGATTGCCGTCATGGTAAGCAGGGTGTTTTCCTTCCCAGCCGTACGATAATCGACCACTAGCTCTTCAAGTGCCAAAGGGAAAAGACGTTTTGCGTTTGCCGTGACATATTGGCTTCGCATCGGTTCTGCTAATTCGCGGACAGGCCACGATGCACGATGTTGTAACACCGATTGAGGCGGCAGGCCTACTCGCAATGACAAACGATGTGGTAGCATCTGCCGCCAGCGTTGCAGTAAAGCTACTAAACTGACACGGTGCTGAAAAAAACCGTTATGCAGTGTATCGAGAGGTAGTGCATGTGACCACCAATGACAAAGTTGCCAGCCTTGACGTCGCCGCTTAATAGCTACGGCACAAAGCATACCATTCTGAATATCTAACCCGACTTGCCAGGTATGAAATGCCATTAGCCCTGCCCTCCGTTATGCGTCAAAGACAAAATGACGTATCAAAGATATAGGCTTGCATTTATACTACGCGGCAATTGTTTATAAACTGGCCAATCGGCTCACAATGGAAGAGATCAGGTGAAGTTCGTAAAGTATTTATTACTCATCACACTTTTTTGCATTTTTTTGGGTATCGGTTCTATTTATGGTCTCTATAAATATGTCGAGCCTCAGTTACCTGATGTTGCGACCCTGAAAGATATTCGCCTGCAAACCCCGATGCAGATTTACAGTGCGGATAATGAATTAATTGCGCAGTACGGTGAAAAACGGCGCATCCCTGTCACGCTGTCAGCGATTCCTCCCCGGCTGCTAAATGCGTTTATCGCTACTGAAGATAGTCGCTTTTATGAACACCACGGCGTTGATCCGGTAGGCATTATCCGTGCCGTAACCATTGCAATGACATCAGGGCATGCCTCGCAAGGAGCCAGTACGATTACCCAGCAACTGGCACGTAACTTTTTCCTTACCCCTGAACGTACCTTCTCACGGAAACTCAAAGAGGTTTTCCTGGCCATCCTGATCGAACAATCGATGAGCAAAGATGAGATCCTTGAGCTTTATCTGAACAAAATCTACCTGGGGAACCGGGCATATGGCATAGCGGCAGCAGCGCAAGTCTATTTCGGTAAAAACATTGACCAACTGACCTTAAGCGAAATGGCGATGATTGCCGGGCTACCTAAAGCCCCTTCCACTTATAACCCTATTTATTCACATACCCGTGCGTTACAACGTCGTGATACGGTACTGGGGCGGATGTTAAATCAGAATTACATCACTCAATCTGAATACAATGACGCAGTGAATACTCCTCTTGTCGCCAGTTACCATGCGCCTGAAATTGCATTCTCAGCTCCTTATCTCACTGAAATGGTGCGTCAGGAGATGATAAAACGGTACGGTGAAAATGCTTACAATGATGGTTACAAAGTAACTACAACCATCACCCGCCGCTTACAATTAGCCGCTCAGGATGCTGTAGAAAATAATGTCATTGATTACGACATGCGCCATGGTTATCGCGGAGCAACCGCTGTGTTATGGCAGCCAGGAGAGGTGGCAAAAAGTGAAGCTCAAATCCTTAAGGTGTTAAAAACACAACCGGGTTATGGCCCATTTGTCCCTGCGGTAGTCAGAGAGGTTAATAACACAGAAGCCGCATTTATCTTGCGTGATGGCACTCGTGGCAGACTCACTCTGGCCAGTGTACGCTGGGCGAGACCTTACCGAACAGATACTGTACAAGGCCGCACACCACAAACCGTGAGCGAAGTCCTCCAAACCGGTCAACAGATATGGGTAAGGAAAAAAGATGACAACTGGTTGCTCGGTCAAATACCGGATGTCAACTCATCACTGGTTTCTCTCGACCCGAACAATGGTGCCGTACTCGCCATAGTGGGCGGGTTTGATTTTGAACAAAGCAAATTTAACCGCGCCACTCAGGCGGTACGACAAATTGGTTCCAATATAAAACCCTTTTTATATACCGCAGCGATGGATCGCGGTTTAACGCTGGCCTCCATGTTAAATGATGTTCCTATATCTCGCTGGGATGCTGGTGCTGGTGCTGACTGGCGGCCAAAAAATTCCCCACCCACCTATGACGGCCCCATCCGTTTGCGCCAGGGATTAGGGCTATCAAAAAATGTCGTGATGGTACGAGCCATGCGGGCGATGGGTGTCGATTATGCCGCCGATTATTTGCAACGCTTCGGCTTTCCAGCCGAAAATATTGTTCATACCGAGTCACTGGCATTAGGATCAGCAGCATTTACTCCTCTGCAGGTTGCCAGAGGATATTCTGTCATGAGTAACGGCGGTTTTTTAATCACACCATACTTTATCAGCAAAATCGAAAATGAAGAGAATAGCGTGGTATTTGCGGAACAACCTAAAATCGCCTGTGCTGCATGCCAGATTCCGGTGATGTATGGTGATACGCCTAAACTGCTGGCAATGAATGAAGAAAATGTTGAAAATCCTTCCGTTTCTCAGGAAAACCAGGGAACGAGTGTCCCTGTGCCTTCGCTGATACCCGCCACACCTACGCTCTCAAACGAAGGTGATGCATCACAGTATGCTCCGCATGTCATCAGCACTCCCCTGGCATTCCTGATTAAGAGCGCGTTGAATTCAAATGTCTTTGGTGAACCGGGCTGGATGGGTACCGGATGGCGAGCGGGTCGTGACCTGAAACGTAATGATATTGGCGGAAAGACCGGTACCACCAATAACTCTAAAGATGCCTGGTTCTCTGGCTTTGGCCCGGGGGTTGTTACTTCAGTATGGATTGGTTTTGACGATCACCGACGTGATCTTGGCCGTTCAACAGCTTCCGGAGTGATAAAAGATCAGATTTCGGGTTATGAAGGCGGCGCAAAGAGTGCGCAGCCTGCATGGGATGCCTATATGAAGATAGCGCTTGAAGGTGTGCCTGTAGCACCATTGACTCCTCCCGAAGGCGTGGTGACCGCCACCATTGATCGTTCCACCGGAAAACTGGCTAATGGGGGCGGTAATACGCGTCAGGAATACTTCCTGAATGGCACGCAGCCCACGGAGTATACCAGCAGCGACAGTGGAACCACATTGATGGACAACGGCGAGACAAAGGAACTGTTTTAGAAGGGACGGCTTTGATTGTTGGTCAGCTCACCTGCAGGAATAATTTTCCACAGGTGAGCTGACTAATTAATAGTTTAATCGCCCCTGTTTAACCAGCCACTCTCTGACCATAAACTGTGCGCTGACATTCCTCGCCTCAGAGAAATCGTGTTCTTCGAGCAAACTCAGTAATGACCCGAGTGGACAACGATGTAGAATGAGTGGCTCCGGTTCATCCCCTTCAAGCCTGCTCTCATACAGTTTTTCAGCGACGACGATGTGCATCGTACTGGAAAAATAAGAGGGTGCTAATGTTAAGCGTCCCAAAGCGTTCAGTTCGCTGGCACTAAAACCAATCTCCTCTTGCAACTCACGCGACGCAACCTGAAATGGCGTTTCACCTTCATCGATAAGTCCTTTAGGGAAGCCGAGGGTGTAACGCTCCGCACCTACGGCATACTCCTGAATTAAAATGACCTCGCCATCAATGATAGGCACAATCATCACCGCTTCACGCCCGGACGATTTCAGACGCTCATAGAGGCGCTCCTCTCCGTTACTGAAACGAAGCGCCACTTCCTCTATTTTGAAACGACCGGAACACGCGATTGTTGTCACATATTGTATGAGTGGTTTTTCGGGTTGTTTGCGCATGGTGCACCAATAAATAGTGAGTGAAACATCCTATGGTCACTGAAGCTCTGAGTCTATCTCACTTGCCTTCGGGGTGCACTCTGTCCGGCAATGAAACGAATAACATAATCTTCATCAACTTTAACTGGCGGGATAGTATAAATCTGAGATTAATGATTGTATAAAATCAGAAAAAACCGATTCCACGAAAAACAGGTTCCTGATACAGTTCTACGCTTTTTAAAAAAAGCAGATTGCCGTTTCAGGTTACATTCAGCTTTGTAACCCGCGAAATTCTCACACCAGTAGCCATCGGGCCATTTGATGGTAAAAAAATTACTGCCTGAATGAGAGGAACATGGGCACCATAGTTACCGTGCTGATTTTGTTACTGGCCAGCGTGATAGTCACTACCGTTGTTATTCGCTACCTGTTACGGCGTTCACGCCGGTCGGCAGGGCGTCGCGTATCTGACTGGCCGGGATCCCGCTCGCGTAAACTGACACCGGATGAACGTCACAGTGTTGAACGGTATTTGATAACCGTCAATCGCAACCAGCCTCAGGATGGATTACACTCTGGTGCCCCCATTCGCCATTTACGGCTACCGGCTAAAAATGTATATGTCTATCTGACACAACAAGCCGCCATAACGTGCTATGCACTCTCCCATGAGTCACCACAGCAGAAACGCTACTACATTGATAATAATGAGATTCACTTGCCAGCAAATGGCGAGCGTTATATAGCCGAGCAAAACTCACTGGAAGTTATCCAAACCACTGCCATGCCGCTGATTATCCGCTTAAATGGCCATGTATTACTCCCGAAAACCGAAACCGGAGCACAGGGTAGCGAAACCATATCTGTGCAAAAATCGGCATCTACGGCGGCGATTCGCGAAGATCAATTTACTGAAAATATAGGCAAACGCAGAGAATCAGCGGAAGAGTACAGGCTACGCCGGCATCATAGCTATGGTGCAGTGATTCTGCTGAATGCCACTTTATTACTGCTTTTTTTCAGTCAGTTAGCCCCCGGTAATTTAATGTTCTGGCTTATGCTGGCGGCACTGGCTACCACACTTTCCGCAGTGGCAATATTTTGGTTTCACGCTGTCTCCGGTGGCATAAAAGATATTTTTCACCTGCAAGGGACGCTGAAACGCTGGGAATTATTTGGGGTTTCAGGTCGTGAAAACGCGGCTTCACTGTCCTTGGGAAATATTGATTTACATTATCCAAAGCACTGGCAACCTTTTTTATCCCAGTGTCCGGAAAAAGTCACAGATATTGAGATCTATCAGGATCATCACGTAGTTCGTCAGGGAACTCTGCTCTCAATAGGCAATGAAGTGCGGCTTTTTCCTCCGCATCCATGGCGTCAATACCGACTTTTGGCTATCGGGGCGTTGACTACCTTATTGCTTTTGATCTTTTTTGTGCCTTTAACCATACCGCTGAAACTCACTGTTGCCTGGCTGGACGGTTCCAGGAATGTGCAAATCAACGATGTTGAGACACTGGAAAAAAGTTCTCTGGAAGTAGGTGATCAGCTAATCCTCAGCGGCAATGGCCGCTGTTCTGTACCTTCAGCATATCCGGTAAAACAATTATCCTCATATTCACCTTTTGACTGTTCGGCCATCTACTGGAATACAATTGCTCCGCCACCATTTTTAATTTCTGAAACCGTAAAAAGAAGTATGGCTCTGCTGGAAACCACTGCGCGGCAACTACAAACAAAAAACCGCGATGAGGTCAATCTGACTCCGCAACTGGCAACAGCCGTACAGGTTTCAGGAATGGTTTTACTGGATGATGTTGGTGATTTAATCGTCAAAACACAACAACTTTGTCAGGAAAAACAACAGTGTTTGCGTCTGAAGAGCGCACTGGTTAATCTGAATAATGCGAAGAACTGGGAATCCCTGGCCCGTAAAGCCAATAAAGGGTCACTAAACAGAATGAATGTGCTACTGAGGCCAGTGAGTGCAGAAGCGCTGAGAAATCTGGTAGAAAGTGCCACATCGTCATTCTTATTCAGCGAAACGCAGCACGCAGCACATGCATTGAGTGCCTATCCACCAGGTGGTTTTTTAATTTACAACGATGAAGGCAAATCGCTGGTCACTGCAACATCTCCCGCGATTCCTGTTTTTGCTTATCCGGCAACAGAGCAATACCAAGCACTACAAAAGCAGGCACAATCGCTGCTGGCCGTTCCTTTCAGTGCCAGTGGTGTAATTACCAGTATCACGATTGATGATAATGGTACCCGGCACATCATGCTACATAATCGTCCTGATAAAGTAATACTGATTCGTCATCTGACCACGACAATACTCTTGCTGCTGACCTTACTGCTGACTATCATCTGCACCATCCTGGCGCTACGGGGTTTTTACCACCACAGACGGCGCAAGCGCGCTATTCATCACTACTATCAGACTCATTTGCCAGCCTTATCCACGACTGAAATCAGTCAATGGCTCTGTAAGGACTGCGCAGCGTAGCTGACAGATGCTGAACCTTGATTTTTCACAGCTCACCCATATATTTCTTTCACTGATGAAGGAGTCAATATGAACGAAAAACCAGAAATGGCCGTTCGCCTTGATAAGTGGCTGTGGGCTGCCCGGTTTTACAAAACCCGCGCTATCGCCCGTGAGATGATTGAGGGCGGCAAAGTGCATTATGCCGGACAACGCAGCAAACCGAGCAAGGTGGTGGAAACAGGTGCAACGCTGACGTTATGGCAAGGCAGTGAGCAACGTACAGTGATTGTTGCCAGCATCAGTGATCGGCGAGGCCCTGCCAGTGAAGCGCAAAAAATGTATGCAGAAACACCAGCCAGCATAGAAAAACGTGAAAAAATCGCCGAGGCGAGAAAAAACAATGCACTAACAATGCCACACCCGGACAGACGTCCCGATAAAAAAGAACGTCGGGATTTAATGAAATTCAAATATTCAGGTGAGTAAACCTGACTGAGAGATCGCCATGACATTGCCAGACCAGCTCCACCGTTATCTTTTTAAAAATTATGCCGTGCGCGGCGAGTTAGTGAATGTTTCCGAAACACTGCAAGGTATTCTCGAAGGACATGACTATCCGTTACCTGTGCAACACGTGATCGCTGAATTATTAGTCGCAACCAGCCTGCTAACTGCCACACTAAAATTCTCAGGTGATATTACTGTGCAATTACAAGGCGATGGCCCGCTTAATCTGGTAGTTATTAATGGTAATAACGATCTTCAGATGCGGGGGATTGCACGTGTGAAAAGTGACATCGCTCCTGACAGTAGCCTGAAAGAGATGGTAGGTAATGGGTATCTGGTGATCACCATTGCCCCCAAAGGAGGAGAACGCTATCAGGGCGTTGTCGGTTTAGAGGGTGAAACCCTGACGGCATGCCTGGAAGACTATTTTATGCGTTCAGAACAGCTCCCCACCCGTTTATTTATTCGTAGTGGTACTGCCGCTGAACAACCGGCAGCAGGGGGAATTTTACTGCAGGTCCTGCCCGGCGGCGAGTCTGGTGAGAGTGATTTCGAACACCTGGCCACCCTGACAGAAACTATCAAAACAGAAGAGTTACTGGAGTTACCAGCAACAGAAATCCTATGGAGGCTTTATCACCAGGAAGAAGTCACTGTGTATGATCCGCAATCCGTATGTTTTCAATGTTCATGTTCCTATCAGCGCTGCAGTGAGATTATTAAGTCACTGCCAACCGCTGAGGTTGACCAGATCCTTGAAGAGGATGGCAATATCGATATGCATTGCGATTACTGTGGCAAACAGTATCTCTACGATAAGGTCGATGTTGCCAACATTCGCAACAACAGCGCTCCTGCCAGTAACAATAATCTTCACTGAGTCACTAGTCACTACACAGCTGCCGTCTTCCCTGGCGGTAGCTGTGCTTAGCCGGGCAGCGATGGTATATTTACCATCGGCAAATAAGCACGAATACGCAGCCCTCCGCGTTCACTGGCACCGATGTCCAGCGAGCCATGATGTGCGTTGATTATACGCTGCACGATCGCCAGCCCAAGCCCTGTCCCGCTGGTGCTGCGTGCACTATCCCCTCTGACGAAAGGTTGCAGAAGATGCGGTAGTTGTTCAGGTTTTATACCTGGACCATCATCCTCTACCTGAAACCAGGCACGCTGTAATTCAGTCCCGCTACTGACCTTTATCCATCCGTTACCGTAACGGCTGGCATTTACCACCAGATTGACTGCTGCTCGTTTAATAGAGAGTGGGTCAAAATGCAACATCAGCTCGCCTGGCATAATATCGTTCTCAATCCGCCTTTCATAACCACTTTCGGCAGCAATCACCTCGCCAAGAATGGAACTGAGGTCAGCATATTCTCTCTGCATTTCGTGGCCAGTGCGCAGGTAATCGATAAACTGCTCAATAATGGCATTACACTCTTCAATGTCTTTGTTAATTGACTCTGCCAGGTAGTTTTCCTGCTCTGACATCATCTCTGTTGCTAGACGGATACGCGTAAGCGGCGTACGTAAATCATGACTGACACCGGCCATCAGTAACGTACGATCATCTGCTAATTGTTTTATCCCTGATGCCATCTGATTGAAAGCCCGGGTAACAGAACGCACTTCAGAAGTACCATACTCACGTAATGGTGGCGGTATCACCCCTTTTCCTACTTGTAAGGCAGCATTTTCAAGTTCCACCAATGGCCGATTCTGAATGCGAATAAACAGCCAGGCTCCACCAATTGCCAGTAACATAATTGCCAGGGTATAACGAAACAGCGGTGAGAAGTCTCCCTGATGGATCTCGGTGAGTGGCACACGCACCCAGATATCGGGCGACAGCCAGGTTTTCAACCACACTACCGGGGAGTTTTTATTGACTTCAACACGCACATCAGTTGGCCCACCCAGTTGCTGCGCCATCTGGTGACTGAGAAATTCATAGTGCTGCGCCCAGCGCAAGCCCCCCTCCGCCGCCGCCGCATTGGTATATAATGAAATCCCCAATTCACGGTAAATTTCACGTCGAAATGCCGGGGGAACCTCAAGTTGCGTACCATCCTCGAGCTGTAGTCGATCCGTCATCAACATCCGCACTTCGTAAGCCAGAACCTTGTTAAACTGCTGCAAACTCGGCAGAATCGCAAAATTCAGCACCACCAGATAGGTGGTGACCAGGCTGACAAACAACAGCGTAACAATCAACAACAACATACGGGCAAACGCGCTGCGCGGCGAGAAGCGGATGAACCTCATGCCTTACTGCCATCCGGCACAAATACGTAACCCAGGCCCCAAACTGTCTGGATATAACGCGGATGGGCGGGATCTTCTTCCACCATCCGACGCAGACGGGAGATCTGGACGTCAATAGAACGCTCCATCGCGCTGTATTCACGCCCACGGGCCAGATTCATTAGCTTATCGCGAGACAGAGGCTCACGAGGATGACTGACCAGGGCTTTTAAAACAGCGAACTCACCGCTGGTTAATGGCATAGGTTCATCTTCACGAAACATCTCCCGGGTACCAAGATTGAGTTTAAATTTTCCAAACGCAATCACCGCCTCTTCCTGAGAAGGTGCTCCCGGCAGTTCATTGGCTTGTCGCCGCAAAACAGCCCGAATTCGCGCCAGTAATTCCCGCGGATTGAAAGGTTTTGGAATATAATCATCTGCGCCAATCTCTAACCCGACAATACGATCAACTTCTTCGCCTTTTGCCGTCACCATAATGATCGGCATTGGATTACTCTGGCTACGCAAACGACGACAAATAGAGAGCCCGTCTTCGCCCGGCAGCATCAGATCCAGCACCATCAAATGAAACGATTCACGCGTCAGTAACCGGTCCATCTGTTCAGCGTTGGCCACACTGCGCACCTGAAATCCCTGCTCAGTCAGATAACGCTCCAGCAGTGCACGTAAACGCATATCGTCATCTACAACCAGAATTTTATAGTTCTCTTGCATTTTACTACTCCCAAAGGCGCAATTGCCTGTACGCTTATTCTTGAGAAATATGCCTGAATGTAACAGGCAATAGTGGTTTATATTCTAGCTGAAATTGTTACAAAGCATATTAAACATAAGGTTATCTTTAAATCAAAAGCGATCTTTCACTTAATCTGCTGAGAAAAAACGTTATTTCAGGCAACACTCTGAAACAACTTCTCCGCAGTTCAGTTTAACCTGACATCACCTGGCTGACAGGTCATTGAGTAACAGCATGAAAACAAAACTGATCACTCGCGAGGGTTATGATCCCCTCAAACAAGAACTGGATTATCTCTGGCGCGAAGAGCGCCCCGAGGTGACGCGCAAAGTGACCTGGGCTGCCAGCCTTGGTGACCGCAGTGAAAATGCCGATTATCAATATAATAAAAAGCGTCTGCGTGAAATTGATCGGCGGGTACGCTATCTTACCAAAAGCCTGGAAACATTAAGAATTGTTGACTATTCGCCGCAACAGGAGGGTAAAGTTTTTCTTGGTGCCTGGGTGACCATCGAAAACGATGCGGGCGAGACTAAACGTTTTCGTATCGTTGGCTATGATGAAATTTTCGGACGCAAAGATTACATCTCGATTGATGCGCCTATGGCTCGTGCCTTACTGAAAAAAGAAGTAGGTGACCAAGTGATCGTCACAGTTCCGACCGGTGAAGCTACCTGGTACGTCGTTGATATCGTTTATGTACAGTAAACACAAGCAGCTTGTAATTGGACAAATGACTGGTTACGGTACTGGAAATTGTTTTGCATTATCCGTATAAATGTCCACTTTCTTTAACACGACAAAGTTATCCATCAATAATGAAACAATCACTGAGCCAAATTATTGCAGGTGAACTGCACGCGCGAACTGAGCAAGTGGATGCGGCCGTCCGTCTGCTGGATGAAGGGAACACCGTGCCATTTATCGCACGTTATCGTAAGGAAATGACCGGTGGGCTGGATGACACGCAACTGCGTCTGTTAGAGAGCCGTCTCGGCTATCTGCGGGAACTTGAAGAACGCCGGCAGGCAATACTAAAATCTGTCAGTGAACAGGGCAAACTCACCGATGAACTCTCTGCTGCCATTACCAGTACACTGAATAAAGCAGAACTGGAAGATCTCTATTTACCCTATAAACCCAAACGTCGCACCCGGGCAATGATAGCGATTGAAGCGGGGCTTGAACCACTGGCCGATGCCTTATGGTGCTCGCCTGCATATCTCCCCGAACAACTGGCAGCCGACTACATAGATACAGACAAAGGAGTTGCTGACGTGAAAGCAGCTCTGGATGGTGCCCGCTATATTTTGATGGAGCGTTTTTCTGAAGATGCTTCATTACTGGCTAAAGTCCGTGATTATTTATGGAAAAATGCCCAACTGGTATCACGCATGGTAGAGGGTAAAGAAGAGGCAGGGGCTAAATTCCGTGACTATTTCTCACACCAGGAAGCTCTCGCCTCCGTCCCATCTCACCGCGCCCTGGCCATGTTTCGCGGACGCAATGAAGGTCTGTTACAACTCTCGTTAAATCCCGACCCGCAATATGAAGAGCCGCCTAAACAGAGTCACGGTGAATACCTGATCATTGAACACCTTGGCGTGCAGTTACACGATGCGCCAGCGGATAGCTGGCGAAAATCGGTGGTCAGTTGGACATGGCGTATCAAAATATTATTGCATCTTGAAACAGAGCTGATGAGCACCCTGCGTGAGCGTGCTGAAACGGAAGCAATTAACGTATTTGCCAGAAATCTGCATGATTTACTGATGGCTGCGCCGGCCGGAATGCGCGCTACCATGGGGCTGGATCCAGGATTACGTACCGGGGTAAAAATGGCCGTGGTCGATGCCACCGGCAAACTGGTCGCCACCGAGACTATCTATCCACACACCGGGCAGGCAGCAAAGGCGGCGACAATTGTTGCAGCGCTATGCAGTCAGCATCAGGTGGAACTGGTAGCCATCGGTAATGGCACTGCATCGCGTGAGACGGAACGCTTTTTTCTTGATGTTCAGCAACAATATCCCCAGATTCAGGCGCAAAAAGTGATTGTGAGTGAGGCTGGTGCCTCGGTCTATTCTGCATCTGAATTAGCTGCACAAGAGTTCCCGGATCTGGATGTCTCATTACGCGGTGCCGTTTCTATTGCCCGCCGTTTGCAGGATCCGCTGGCAGAACTGGTAAAAATTGATCCGAAATCTATTGGCGTCGGTCAATACCAGCACGATGTCAGCCAGAGCCAGTTAGCTAAAAAACTGGATATGGTCGTGGAGGACTGTGTCAACGGGGTTGGCGTCGATCTCAATACCGCTTCTGTTCCTTTGCTCACCCGCGTTGCCGGTCTTAGCAAAGCGATGGCGCAAAATATCATTGCCTGGCGTGATGAGCATGGTCGTTTTCAAAATCGGCAGCAGTTGCTGGATGTCAGCCGCCTCGGGCCAAAAGCATTTGAACAGTGCGCCGGCTTTCTCCGTATAACTCAGGGCGATAATCCCCTTGATGCCTCTACAGTGCACCCGGAAGCTTACCCGGTGGTTGAACGCATCATTGCGGCAACACAGCAAAAGTTAAAAACATTGATGGGCAACACCACTGCATTACGGGCATTACGGGCGGTTGATTTTACAGACCCACGCTTTGGTGTTCCCACCGTAACAGACATCATCAAAGAGCTGGAAAAACCTGGTCGTGATCCACGTCCTGAGTTTAAAACTGCCCGGTTTGCTGAAGGTATCGAAACCATGAAAGATCTGCTTCCAGGTATGATCCTGGAAGGGGCTGTCACTAACGTCACCAATTTTGGGGCTTTTGTTGATATCGGCGTCCACCAGGATGGATTGGTGCATATCTCTTCACTTTCAGACAAATTTATTGATGACCCGCACAAGGTGGTCAAAGCGGGTGATATTGTGAAAGTAAAAGTGATGGTGATCGACCTGCAACGTAAACGTATTGCTCTCTCCATGCGACTGGATGAACAGCCAGGTGAAACAAGCGGTAAACGTCACGCCACATCAGTACAAGACAATCGCACCAGTAAAGTGAAAAAACGGCCTGAAGCGAAAAACAGTGGCAACAGTGCGATGGGTGACGCCCTGGCTGCCGCATTCGGAAAAAAATAGTAATCCTTCCCGGGCGGCAGCCCTGCCGCCCTGCATTGTCTTGTGTCAATATCTCCACAAATCATTCTCATTATAATTTGCAGGGTCATTACTACAGTGCGGCATTATGCCCCTCAGGTGAAACCATGCAATTCAAGCCACAACAACATTACAAGATCATTAATTTTTCCCCGTTAGTCAGCGACAGTTTTCGCCAGAAACTCTGGTCCCTGGGATTGTTACCAGGCGCGATATTCACTGTTACCCGTGTAGCGCCCCTGGGGTCACCTGTTCAAATCGATACGTCGCGGGTAAGTCTGATGTTACGCAAAAAAGATTTAGCGCTCCTGCAACTTGAACCGATAAATTGTGGTCATCATGAAAATACCATCAAAAACTATCGGGCTGATCGGCAACCCCAACACCGGAAAAACGACCCTTTTTAATCAGCTCACAGGCGGACATCAACATGTCGGCAACTGGGCTGGAGTCACAGTTGAGAAAAAACAGGGCAGGTTGCTTTGTGCGGATCAAAAGATGACTTTGGTTGATTTACCAGGCACCTATTCACTGACTACTGCTTCAGAGGAAACGTCACTGGATGAACAGATCGCCTGCCATTTTATCCTCAGTGACGAACCTGACCTGCTGATTAACGTCGTAGATGCCAGTAATCTTGAACGCAACCTTTATCTGACATTGCAACTACGTGAACTGGGTGTTCCTTGCATCATTGCACTGAACATGCTTGATATTGCAGAAAAAAAACACATCCGCATCGATACATCAGCCCTGGAAAAGCAACTTGGCTGCCCGGTAGTCACTTTAGTCTCTAACCGCGGACATGGGATAAAGGCACTAAAAGACGCGATTGCCCGTTTTCAACATGACGATCGCCCTCTGCATGTTGATTATCCACGCAGTGTCGAACAGGCAATCAGTACACTCGCAGCACAAATTCCTGAAGCGATACCACAGCAGCAGCAGCGCTGGTTAAGTCTGCAGTGCCTTGATGGTGATATTTACTGTCGAAACCTCATCGGCACTATCATGCAAGATCCCACATTATTATCAGGCGCTGAAACCCTTGCGTTATAGGTTGTCTCTTCACGCTACCAAAAAATTGATGCGCTGTGTCAGGCTGTTTCCTCTCAGCCGGCAATAACACCCTATAAGCTCTCACTGCGACTGGATAAGATAGTGATGAATCGCTGGTTGGGTATCCCGTTGTTTCTACTAGTCATGTATCTGATGTTTTTCCTCGCGATCAACATTAGTGGCGCGCTACAACCGATGTTTGACCTTGGTTCTGCGGCTATTTTCATTCATGGCGTACAGTGGCTGGGGGCAACGCTGCATTTTCCGGTACCACTGACTCTGTTTCTCGCTCAGGGCATTGGCGGGGGGATTACTACAGTCATTCCACTGATTCCGCAAATAGGCATGATGTACCTGTTCCTTTCCCTGATGGAAGACTCAGGTTATATGGCACGCGCCGCTTTTGTGGTCGACCGATTAATGCAGGCGCTGGGACTGCCAGGGAAGTCATTTGTTCCTCTGATCGTCGGTTTTGGTTGTAATGTACCTGCTGTGATGGGTGCCCGAACACTGGATGCGCCCCGTGAACGATTGATGACCGTTCTGATGGCCCCTTTCATGTCTTGCGGTGCGCGCTTAGCTATCTTTGCTGTCTTTGCGGCATCTTTTTTTGGTCAAAATGGATCACTGGTGGTGTTCAGTCTTTATCTGCTAGGTATCATTGCTGCTATTTTGACAGGTTTATTGTTAAAACATACTCTGCTGAAAGGAGAAGCTAATGTAGTGGTCAACTAATTTTGGCCACACGACCTGACTGTTCGTGGAACAGCCGCTCTGATTCATTTGGCGTTAAGCCACCGTTATACCAGTGGGGCCGGATGGCACTGTAATAGCCCGTGATGTAGCTGATTATCGCGCTCTGAGCCTCGTTGAAGCTGTTATAGCCCTTCGTCGGCACCCATTCGGTCTTCAGGCTCCGGAAGAACCGCTCCATCGGGGCATTATCCCAGCAGTTACCCCGGCGACTCATGCTCTGCTTTATCCGACAGCGCCACAGAGCCTGCCGGTACTGACGGCTGGTATAGTGGCTGCCCTGATCGCTGTGGAACATCACGCCTGTTGGCTTACCCCGAAGCTCCCAGGCCATCTGCAATGCTTTGACCGTGAGGGCCGAGTCCGGCGACGTCGATATCGCCCAGCCCACAGGTTTGCGGGCGAACAGATCCAGCACTGCTGCCAGATAAGCCCAGCATTTTCCCGTCCAGATATACGTCACATCGCCGCACCAGACCTGATCCGGCGCGGTAACCGCGAACTGCCGGTCGAGATGGTTCGGTATTTCAATGTGTTCGTTCCCGCCGCGTTTGTATTTATGCGCCGGGACCTGGCAACTGGCGATATCCAGCTCTTTCATCAGCTTACCGGCCAGCCATCGCCCGAGTCTGACGCCCTTAGCGCTGACCATCGTGGCGATACTTCTCGCGCCAGCAGAGCCACCACTGGCGTTCCAGACTTCACTGACGAGACTCCGTTTAACGGCACGCTCGGCGTCAGAATCCCTGCCATTTTTACGAATGTAGCGATAACTGCTTCGGTGAACACCGAACAGCCGGCACAATGGCGCTACCGGGTAGTGCGCCCTCAGACTGTCTATTATCGTGAACTGTTCAGGGAGTCCGACATCAAGAGCGCGGTAGCCTTTTTTAGGATTTCATTCTCTATTTCAAGGCGTTGTATCCGTTTTCTCATTTCCCTGAGTTCAGTCTGCTCAGGCGTCAGAGGCAGCCCCGGGGGCGTTTTCCCCTGGCGCTCGATACGTAACGATTTTACCCGGCGGTTGATGGCGGAGAGGCTGACGTTCATCGCCTTAGCCGCCTCGCCGTGAGTGTAGTTCTGATCCAGGACCAGTTTTGCCGCTTCGACTTTAAATTCAGCAGTAAATGCTTTGCTCATTGGTTCACCTATAAGATGTTGAGGTGAGCATATCACCTCTGCTCAGGTGGCCAAATTCAGTGTGCCACTACATAACCCATTTGTGATGGAATTACCTCTGTGGCATGTGCCCCATGTAAAAAGCATCCTGCTGCAAACCTGGCAACGCCTGAAAAGCTTCGTGTTTCGTGCCGGTAAAGTGATTGTTGTCGTCTGTGTTGTGATTGCCGCCCTAAATAGTTTCTCATTCAACGGTAAACCTGTATCCAATATCAACGACTCTGCTCTGGCGAGTGTCAGCAAAGCATTAACTCCTTTACTGGCTCCGATGGGGGTTCACCAGGATAACTGGCAGGCTACTGTAGGGTTGGTAACGGGTGCAATGGCAAAGGAAGTTGTCGTGGGTACGCTGAATACTCTCTATACCGCTGAGTCTCTCCAGGATAATACATTCAATGCTGAAACATTCAGCCTGACGGATGAGCTTAAAGAGGCCGTTGATGAGACATGGTACGGTATCAAACATTCCTTCAGCACTGACGTCTTACTCAACCCAATCGAAGCCAGCAAAGGTGATGGGAGTATGACAAGCGGGGCGATGGGCACCATGCATACTAAGTTCGCCAATGATGCCGCCGCTTATAGTTACCTGATTTTCGTCCTGCTTTATATACCCTGCGTTTCTGTGATGGGGGCAATTGCACGAGAAAGTAGCCGCCGCTGGATGTTTTTTTCGATCTTCTGGGGGTTAAATCTTGCATGGTCATTAGCCACTCTTTTCTATCAGCTAACGCGTTTCACTTCACAACCTGGCCAGTCCACCATGATTATTACAGTCATAGTACTACTTAATATCATATTTTGTATCTCTTTACGTTTAGTTAGACTCCCGCCGGAAAAGATACCCGTCAAATTGTTAACCTCAGGTTGTAATACCTGCAACAGAAAAAAAACTTGCCACTGACATTTCAGCCAGTTCTCAGAGCTGGCTGAACCATTAACTTAAAAATTCCCCTTTTTTTCCCAAATCAACAGAAATTACAGCACCACACGAAAACGGAAATAAAAGAATAATCCATGAAGGATGAATAAAAAACACCCAGCAGAGTGTTGGGTGAAATTTTCATTCAGTTAAGAAAAAATAAAACACTTATTTGGAGTAAAGGATAATATAATATTTTTATGAACCTTAAAAATAAAGAAATACTCACATAAAGACTTATAAAATAGGGTAGATGTAAATTTTTTTTTAAGTTTTTTAATTGCTTGCCTTCTTCTTTTGTTATTTTTATGAAAAAAAAACATTAAATCAATCAGTATAGGAAAGTGAAGAGTGATATTTTTTTGTTATTGATTTAAATGAATTAAGTTAAAATTAATATCGTATATTCCGATCGTTAAACTCATACTGATAGTTGCTGGCTATCGATCCTTTGTTATTCCAATCCAAATAACGATTGGAGTACACGACAAACAATATTTAAAATGACCACGCATTTCCTATGCTTTCAAAAAAAATAATTTTATTTATCAGAAAAAAACTTTTGATCAAGCCGGAGAATATATGGTGTTAATTAATGAAGACGTCTCTCAGCACATTGGGCATGAGATTAAAAAACGTCGAAAATCGTTACACATTAGCGGAGCGGAACTCGCAAAAAAACTTGGTGTAAGCCAGCAACAAATATCCCGCTACGAACGAGGAGTAAATCAACCTTCACTGACAATGATGATGCGACTCTTCTTGTCATTAGGGATGTCAGAATACGAGATTAAACAGTTTTTTGAACCACTCATTACACTCTATAAAACATTAGATTCTGATTACTGCTTAACTCCGACACCGAAAAGAGAATCATCAGAAGTTCTTCTTTCTGGCCTGACAGCAGAGCATGGGTGTTTCGAAAATATAAAAACCAAACCATCTATTCATAAAGAAATGGTTTTATTGATTCCTGAAAATATTTAATTATTTTAATACTGAGGTGTCATTTATGAACACGGACGTCAGTCAGTGTCACGCCCGCATCCGGCGGGCGACGGCTTATCTGTTGCTGTTTATTCAGCTTTTTCTGCCGCTTTCTGCCGGCTTTTCCGGTATGGCCCAGGCCGCGCAGGAGAACGACATCCCCGATGTCATGGCCGGCCTGCAGGCACTGATGAATGACACCTCCCCCCCGGCAACACCAGTCACCCTCCCCCAGGTACCGACTGTTTCACCCGTGCCGGCAAAGCCGCAAACCGTCCTGCAGGCCCCTTCGCCTGACAGCATCATGCAGTGGCATGAGACACAGCGCGCCATGAACACACCGCTGCAGCACACCACCGGGGTGGCACTCCCTGCTCTCGGTTCGCCGGAAGGGAGTCATGCTGCACCGGACAACTCGCTGGCTCAGGGGCTCTCACGCACCGGTGAGCTGCTCTCCTCTGATGACATCACCCGCGCCTCAGTCGGCTATGCCCGCAGCATCGGTGAGAACCTTGTCAACCAGCAGATTAATGACTGGCTGAGCCTGTATGGCAAGGCGCGTGTCCAGCTCGGCAGTGACGGGCGTGTTGACGCTGACTTCCTGCTGCCACTGCGTGATGCACCTGACAGCCTGCTGTTTGCCCAGGCCGGTATGCGCAACACCGACGAGCGCAACATCACCAACCTCGGTGTCGGTTACCGTCAGTATGAAGACGGCTGGATGTGGGGCGTGAACTCCTTTTATGACTATGACCTGACCGGGGACAACGCCCGGCTGGGGACCGGGGTCGAGCTCTGGCGTGACTACCTTAAACTTGCCGCCAACGGCTATTACCGCCTGACCGACTGGCATCAGTCTGCGCTGCATGCGATGCGCGATTACGATGAACGCCCGGCTAACGGGTTTGACGTGCGTCTGGAGGGTTACCTTCCGGCCTGGCCACAGCTGGGCTTTTTCACCCGTTATGAGCAGTATTTTGGTCAGGGTGTCAGCCTCGCTGACAGTGCTTCCGTGGACAGCCTGAAAAACAACCCGTCACGGGCCACCGCCGGGGTCAGTTACACCCCGTTCCCGCTGATGACCCTCAAGGGGCAGAAGTCGGTGGGTGACAGCAGTGAGACACGTGTCGACGTGGCGTTTACCTACCGCCTGGGGGTGCCGCTGCGGATGCAGCTTGACGGCGCGGCGGTTGACCTGATGCGCAGTCTGGCCGGTAACCGCTATGACTTTGTCGACCGTAACTACAACATTGTGATGCAGTACCGCAAACAGCAGCTGATCAGCATCTCCCTGCCGGAGAGTCTGCAGGCGGAAGCGGCAGAAACGGTTCCTGTCTCGCTGACAGTGAACAAGGCGAAGTATGGCGTGAAGCGCGTCAGCTGGCAGGCACCCGAGCTGGAAGCCCGCGGCGGTAAACTGGTGGTGAGCTCGCTGACCGGTATCAGTCTGACCCTGCCGCCGTATCTGGCGGAGAACGGCACGGACGGCCCTCAGCGCTATCGCCTGACGGCCGAAGCCACCGACAACGAGGGTAACCTGTCGAATCAGGCGGTGATGTGGATTAACGTCACGCCGTCGTTGCAGACCATCAGCCGCATTGCCCTGTCACAGGACACCCCGGTGGTGGCCGATGAACAGCAGAACTACAGCGTGACCGCGCTGCTGCGCGACGAGAAGAACACGCCGCTGGCGGATAAAGTGGTGACCTTCACCGTGCTGGCGGCACAGAGCAGCCGCAGTACAACCGGCAGCGAGCCGGCAGTGAGTGACCTGAGCCGGGTGACCCTGAGAACGGCCGGCGGTGAGAGCGGGCAGAGTGTGAGCGTCACCAGTGACGCGGCCGGACAGGCGGTTATCACGGCGGTGAGCTCACAGGCGGGAAGAGTACGCCTGAAAGCGGCAATGCTGAACGGCAACAGTGCGGTGACCGAGCTGACATTTAAAGCGGACGCGACCACCGCACGGGTGGCATCGCTGGTCCTGACGGAAGACGGCGCGGTGGCGGATGGTAAGTCGCTGAACCAGGCGGTGGCGACGGTAACGGATGCGCAGGGTAATGCGCTGAGTGGTATGACGCCGGTGGCCGTGGCCGATAACAACGCACAGGTCGCAACACCGCTGACGGCGACTGACAGCCGCGGGCAGACCACGGTGTCGTTCAGCAGTGTGAAATCGGGGGCTTCAACCCTGACGGTGGCCCTGAACGGGTCGCAGCAGCAGGTAACCGGTCAGTTTATTGCTGACATTACCACGGCGAAGATAGCGACGCTGGTACAGGACAGCACGGGTGAGAAGCTGGCTGACGGCAGTGACGCACACCAGGTCACGGTGAGCGTGGTGGACGGGAATGAGAACCCGCTGGCGAATGCGCCGGTGACCATAGCCCTGCCGGCCGGAGTGAGCGTGGCGGCGGTGAGCCGCAGTGCGGTGCTGCGCAGCAGCACACAGATGCTGACCGATGCACAGGGACAGCTGGCGGTGACGCTGACCAGTACCGTGGCGGGCACACATACAGTGACGTTCAGTATTAACGGTGACCAGCGTGAGGCGCAGGTCGCCTTCCGTGCGGATGCCTCAACAGCGCGTGTCACCTCACTGACGCTGCAGCGTGAGAATAATGAGCTGATTACCGTGAAGGAAGCGAGCGGCGATAATCACTTCCTCTATACGGCGACGGTGGCGGATGCACAGGGCAACCCGGTACCGGGCGTGACGGTGGAAGCACAGGCGGACAGTGACCGGGTGACAGCCAGTGGCGGCGTGAGCGGTGAAAACGGAGAGGCGGTGGTGACGCTCAGTCACCAGTTCCGTACGGCGGCCGGGGTGATGGTCAGTGCCCGTACGACAGGCGGTGCCAGCAGCGTGGTGGTCGCGGCTGACCAGCGGGTCAGTTTCACGGCTGACCGTACCACCGCACAGGTATCGCAGGTGGTGCTTGAAGGCAGCATCACGGAACAGCCGGTGCGTGATGCCGGCGGTGAACTGAGCCGTTTCACATTCCGCGCGACGGTGAAAAATACCAGTGCGAACGAAGAAGTTGCGGGCATGCCGGTGTACTGGTCACTGCAGACGGGCGATCCGGCGAAAGTGACGCTGCAGAGCAGCAGTGACGTGACGGATGAAAACGGTGTGGCGACCCTGACGGTTATCAGTAAAGGTGCCGTGGTCAGTGACGTGCGCCCGGCGGCCTCGACCGGGGTAGCGGTGGCGACACCGGCTGACCGTGCGGTGGCTTTTGTGGCGAACCCGCTGAGCGGGAAAGTGGCGAGTGTCACACTGATGCAGGAGAACAGTCAGACGGTGACAGAGAAGGTGGCGAACGGCAGTAACAGCTTCACCTGGCAGGTGAGCCTCACCGATGCTGACGGTAACCCGCTGGCGGGTGTGACGCCGGCGGTGACGCTGACCCCTGAGGGTGCGCCGGTTACGGTCACTGTCGGGAAGAGTGATGCCTCCGGGATGGCAGAGGTGAAAGTCACCAGCAGCAGTAAGGCGGTGAAGGATATCAGGCTGACGGTGTCCCATAACGGCAGCTCGCTCGACAGCGCTGAGCCGGTCAGTTTTACCGCAGACAGCAGCTCGGCACGGGTGACGAATGTCAGCAGCACGCTGACTGACCTGACCCAGGTGCCGGCGGGTACACGGGTGCCGGTGGTGGTCACAGTGAAAGATGCGGGCGGAAACCTGGCTCAGGGCATTGCGGTTGCTGTCTCAGCGACCGCCGACAGCAGTGCTGAGGTTAAGATTTACCGCTCAGAGAGTGATGATGACGCGCCTTCAGCGGCAGACCTGACCAGCAACGATAACGGTGAGGTGACAGTGTATGTCACCAGTACCCGGATGCAGGCGGTGACGGTAACAGCGACAGTGAGTGCAGCCGACAACAACAACACGCTGCAGGTTACTTTTGTGGCTGACCGCGCCACGGCAGCAGTGCGTCTGCTGAACTGGGTGCACAGTGTCGAAGGCAGTGGCAGTGTCAGTGATTCACAACCGGTGACGCTGAGTCAGTCTCTGACGGCAGACGTGGATACGCTGAGTCTGAAGGCCTCTGTGACAGATACCTATGGTAACCCGGTAGCCGCCTATCCGGTGGCATTTACCGCTACGCGGGGGGTGTTCAGCCCTGACAGCGACTGGCAGACTGGCACTGACGGTAAGGTGACCGCCGTGCTCTCAGGGAAGAGTGCGGGCAGTACCACCGTGTCAGTAAAAGCGAAGAATAACGCACAGGATGCGGGACAGCAGATTAAAGCGACCTTTATCGCGAATGCCGCGACAGCGCGCGTGGTGTCACTGGGACTGGCGAATAACACGGTAACCCGTGTGACGGCGGTGGTGAACAATGCAGTGACGCTGCAGGTGCAGGTGGCTGATGCGAACAATAATCCGGTGAGCAGTGCGGTGAACCTGACGCTGGATGATGAGGCGGTGGCACGCTTCAGTAACGATTTGCGGGAAATGACGGTGGCGGCAGACAGCTTCACGGAGGCAGGCAAAGCGACGCTGAGTCTTAACAGCAGCGCAGCGGGAGAATCGACCGTCACGGCGGCGACCGAGACGGTTCCGTCAGTGACCCGGAGCATTGTGGTGGAGTATCTGAGCGATGTGGAAACGGCAAAAGTGACGTCTGTGACACAGTCGGCCGGTCCGCTGACGGGACACCGTGGCGAGAGCACCGGTTCACTGCTGTCGGCGGTGATAAAAGATGCGGACGGCGGTCCGCTGTCACTTGCTGTACTGGGCGATGACTTTACCGTGACCTGGAGTATACCGGCAGACAGTAAAGCGTTCCTGGTCAGTGATGCCAGCGCGGTGAGTAATACCGATGAAGCGAAAGCGCGGAAAACACTGGCAGTCAAAGGCAAAGAGGGCTGGCCGGTGACGCTGCGCAGTGAGAAGGCGGATGAGTCGGTGGTGGTGACCGCCACCGTCATCAACAACAAAGGTGACAAGAGTACGGTGAAGACGACGGTGACGTTCAGTGCCAACCCGAACTTCCCGGTGATAAGCGGGCTGACACTGACTCCGCCTGACGGGGTGAGTGTTCCGGTGGCCGGCATAGACAGAGTGAAGGTCTCGGGGGTGCTGAAAGACAAGTACGATAACCCCCTGAAAAAAACTGCGCTCAGCGTGTCTGCGAACAACAGTGCGGTGGTGGGTACCGGTGTCGTTACCAACGACAGGGGCGAGTTCACGACAACGCTGGACAGTACCAAAGCCGGTCTGATTACGGTGACGGCGTCTTCGGGTGCGGAAGTGAAGACGGCAGGGATAACCTTTACCGGAAATAAAGCGACGGCACAGGTTGCGCTGTCACCGGTGGGTAATGAAGTGGCCGCCGGCGGCCCGGGTGTCACGATGACCGTGACCGTGAAAGATGCAAACGAAAATCCGCTTGATATGGCGGTAACTCTGGAGGCGAATAACGGCGGCACGCTGAGCCTCAGCAGCGTGGAAACGAGCGGCGGCAGTGCGACAGTGCAGCTGAGCAGCCAGAACATCGCTCAGGTCACCGTGAAGGCGACGCTGACGGCGGACAACAGTAAGACCGCGAGTCAGACAGTCACTTTTGTGGCCAGTGACAGTATGGCCCATGTGTCATTGCTGAGAGCAGATGCTACCACCGTAACGGCCGGTCAGCGTGTGGGTCTGACGGTGACGACCAGCAAAGGAGGTGTGGCACAGGGTAATGTGAGCGTCAGTCTGAGCAACGCCGGCGTGGCCGGTAATGTGAAGTTCTATGCTGACAGTACCGGCACCACGGAGCTGAGCGGACGTACGGTGACCACCGGTGCGGATGGCACAGCGAAGGTGTGGGTCAGTGCACAAGTGGCCGGGACCGAGACACTGACGGCGAGCTCCGGGCTTCCTGCGCAGGACACCAGTAATACGGTGACCCTGACGGTGAACGCCGACAGTACCCGTCCGTCATCGGATGCGACGCAGACAGTGCTGAGTGTCGACAAATCCAGTGCGGTGGCAGACGGTGTCGATGCGATTGCGGTGACGGTGACCGTGAGGGACATCTACGGCAACCTGCTGAAGCAGCTGCCTGTCACGCTGAGCAGTACGCTGGGTACGCTGACGGGGGGAAGCAACAGTGGCAGCAGCCTGTCGCTGACCACCGATGATAACGGCAAAGCGACCGCGACACTGAAGAGCACCAGTGACGGTGATGCAACGCTGACGCTGTCGGGGGTCCGCACAGGTCAGACCGTGGTGCTGGCGACGAAGAAGGTGGTGTTTGCTCAGGCCAGGGTGACCTCGCTGACGCTGAACGGCACTGCTGCTGAGGTGCAAAGCACAGCGGGTGCAGAAGTCACACTGGCAGCAACGGTGCAGGCGAACAATGCGCAGAAACCACTGCTGGATGGTGTGCTGGTGACCTTTACTGTCACCAATGCTGAGGGAACAGTCGTGACACCGAAACCGACCGCGACGAGTAATTCCTCGGGCGTGGCCTCAGTGAAGCTGACACCACAGAAAAAAGGGAAATACACCATAACAGCCACCACCACCTCGGACAGCACCGGTAAGACACAGGTCCTCGATGTCCGGGCGAGTGATGCTAACGGGAAAATGAGCCTGGCAGAGAGTCAGGCAGTGACAGCCGGTGCGTACACCAGGCTTGTGGTGACCACGGCTGACAATAATGACAATACCGTGGGTAAAGCAGTGACGTTCAGTGCGCCGGCAGACTCGACAGCGGCGTTCTACACGAAAGCAGAGGATGATACTTACACGCTACTGAGCAGTAATCAGCTGCAGACCGGTATTGCCAGCGGCTCGGCGGGGCACGGCAGTGCATCTGACACCGGTCAGGCAGAGGTGTATGTGCGTGTCACCAAAGCCGGGAGCGTTACCGTGACGGCAAAAGCAGGCACGGATAACAATATCCAGGCGTCGGCAGTCCTGACCGTCGGTGCTGCAGACGCGGTGGCACCGGCGTCAGTGCTGCTGAGCGGTAACATCACTGAAAAAACCGCGAACGGTACGGATACATTTGAGTACAAGGCGACACTGAAGGATGAATTTGGTAACCGGGTAAGTACGGCAGGAAAAACGGTCACCTGGAAGGCAAGCTGGCAGAACGGAAGCGAAACGCAAATCCTGGCATCACCGGATATTGATACCGATCCAACCGGTATATCGACATTCGGGCTGACCAGCCTGGTGAAAGCGAAAGACATCACTGTCACGGCAACCTTTGGTACGACGGAGAATAAAACCCTGACGGCGAAAAACAGTCAGGGTAACGAAGTCAAAGTGACCTTCCTGGCAAACGCGACGAATGCCAGGGTAAGGGCGCTTGCCACCACGGCGACATCGCCGGTTGTCGGAACCCGTGTTCCGGTGACAGTGTCGGTGCGTGACGGGGCTGCTGCAGGGAGTAATCCGGTGGCCGCTCAGGTGACAGTGGGTGTCAAAAGCGGAACAGCAGCGCAGGTTGTCTTCTACAAGGCTGCCAGCGGAGATCCTGTACTGCCTGACAATCAGGTGACCACGGATGAAGAGACGGGTGATGCAACCTTCTATGTCTGGAGCAGCAAAGCGGAGACGCTGACGCTGGAAGGATATACGAGTCAGAATCCGGCAATCAAGCCAACCCTGGCGATTGACTGGCAAGCCGATGAGGCCAGTGCGCGGGTTACCGGCATGAAGACAGAGTCGGTGCCGGCTGACGGAAAAGTCGTGGGTGAAGGCGTGAAAGTGACGCTGAACACGGTGGACCAGTATGGTAACCCGCTAGCAGCGACAGTGACGCTTTCTGAAAAAGACAGCCTGGAGAAAGTGAGTTTCTACAGTGATGCTGCGCTGAGTAACAAAATTACCACTCTGATAACGGCGAAACCGACCGGCAGCACTGTTTATCAGGGGGAGTTTTATGTGACCAGCACGAAGGCACAGACTATCACCGTCCAGGGTAAGGCCGGTAAAAACAAGGAGACAGGTACGGACTATCAGGCAGCAATAACATTTATTTCGATTGCTCCTGTACAGTCAAAATCAGGTATTGAAACCAGCAAGACTGCATATACCGCGGGTGAAGAGATGACGGTGAAGGTGACGCTGAAAGATGCCCAGGATAAACTGGTGCCGGGCCAGAGCACGGCGCTGGATAAAACGGGCGTGGTGACAGTGGCGAATGCCACTCCTGCCAGTGACAGCAGCTGGGACGAGAGCAGTACCGGGGTTTACACCCGCAGCTACACGGCGCAGACCAGCGGCACGGCGCTGAAAGCGGCGGTGACACTGAAGGACTGGACGGCGGCGGCCGAGTCGAAGCCCTACGATATTGAGGCTGATGCGGCAAGTGCAATTATTGCGGCAACTGTGCTCGATAATGGAAAAAAATTGACCCCGGCTGATGGAAAGGCAGGTTATAAAATTTTGATCACAGTCAAAGATAAATATGATAACGCTCTGAAATCATATTCATTAAAGTTGACTTCACCAGTCTTAACAACGTCAAAAAACGTGAGTACGCTTGAGGATGGAACGGTTACAGCTGAGATCTCGAGTTCAATTGCAGGTTCAAATGATGTAACGATATCATCAACAACCAATACTTCAGTGACAGCGAGTGTTTCATTAAGATTCTCTAGAGCTACTTTGAAAATAAATAGTCCATCCCTATAGAGGAAACTCGTTGGCTACCTTCATCATGAAGTATAGATGCTCATGATGAAGGTGTTTTTTAAATAAAAAAGCAGGTAAATAGTGCTGGGTTATTCTGTGGAACGGATGTCTTAAAGGTATTGGTAGAGTGTTTGCGTTTAGAGATTTGGTGGGTTCACTAAGATTTTGTTAATCAGGAATGAATTTAGGAGTACATGTAATGAAGGTGTCATTTTTACTGGCCTTGGCTTTCTCTCTTATGATTCCAAAGCTCTCATTTGCGTTGAATTGCTATGCTTATGTTAATAATTCATATGTAACTTCTGAAACTGTAAAAGTCGATGACATTGTTATACCCGAGTCTGCTCAGAATGGTCAGGTCATATGGTCTTCACCACAGTATGAGAGGAAAGTAAAATGCGATAATGCTTATATTAAAGAATATGTATATTTTTACCCATTCCCGCGGGTTGATTATTCTACGCTTCCGGCTGGCATGTCATTTGGCATTATTTATAATGGAACAGATTATCCATTGTCATCGACTACAGAAAAAATTAAAACTGATATTGAAGTTCCTAAAAATGGTTCAAAAGAAGGCACTATAAACGTTCAGGTTTACATAAAGAAAACAGGAAATATTTCCGGGGGGTTTAAAAGTGATCTTCCAGTCTATCAGTTGGATGGAGTTGGTGGACTGAATACTTCGTCTGGTGCTAAAAACTTCAAATTTTCTTTGTCAAATCTGAGCAGTATTGCAACAGGGAAGTGTTCCTACTCTTTTAACAGCGCTTCAGAAACAAATGAAATAAGTATAAATGATGATTTAATTTCAAGTGGAAAAATTATAAGCGCTGTTGGAACTGCATCAATTTCCTGTACTCCGGTAGACATGCTGAAAAACAAAACAGTAAAAATGAATTTATACACTAATAGTTCATCCACTGATAGTTTGTTCAAAACAGGAAAAGATGGATTAGGTTATCAGCTATTGATATCTGGAGGTGTTATCTCGCCCTCAGTTACATCCTCATCTCCTTTGGTTGTAAACTATAGTTTAGATGAAAATGGGAAGGGAAGTAAAACATTCGGACAAAAAGTATTTCTTACATCGATAGATGAAGATTGGATTTATCAAAATGATACAAGTACTGTGGAAAGTAATAAGCCAAATTTGGGAATGAGTGTGAGTTCCTTTGAATAGCCTGCTAATTTATATTCATCAATGAACATTGTTGAATGTATCGAAACGTCGACCGTAATTGACACTCTAAACAGGTTTTTTTGAATAGATCGAACTTTTGGCCGTAATCAGGATCAGATTACCAAATTCTCGATCCTGTAGCGGTATTCCGCGGAAAAAAAAGGGTAGTGCATCTAATTAGTGGAACATGTGTTTTTCGATAAACGCTCCGATCACTTTTTCGTAGATCTCAACTGAGCGTGAGAAGCAGGTTGTTTTACGAGCCAACCGCTTAATGCGGGTGCGTAGCGTCAGGTTATTACGCTCAATGCGTTGGGTGAATATTTTGCCGGTCAGATGCTTATCCTTCGGCACCTCCCGGCCATAGCTGCCCCAGTCGTCGCTGGTGATCATGCCGATGTTGAAGGGTGTAAGCAGTGCCAGTGTAAGTATCCCAACATTAGTTCCACGCACTTTTTGAGATTTTCGGTTTCTCAGCCATCAGCCGGTATTCCTCCGGCGTCAGGTTATTCAGGGATTCATGGGGGCGTTCGCTGTTGTATTCATTCAGCCAGCGCTCCGTAATTTCCCGTGCTTCGTTCAGCGTTCTGAACAGATTAAAATCCAGTATTTCGGTCCGGTACGTCCGGTTAAAACGTTCGATAAAGGCGTTTTGCTTGGGCTTACCCGGCCTGATAAATTCCAGCATCACGCCATGCTCTTCAGCCCATTGTGCCAGAGCCAGTGATATCAGTTCCGGTCCGTTATCCATCCGCATCTTCAGCGGATATCCACGGTTTGCCGCTATCCTGTCCAGCACTCTCACGACCCGCTGCGCCGGGATATTCAGGTCTATTTCTATCGCCAGCGCTTCACGGTTAAAATCATCCACCACGTTGAAGGTGCGAAAGCGTCGGCCACATGTCAGTGCGTCGTGCATAAAATCAATCGACCAGCTCTGGTTCATCGCCTCTGGCGTCGCCAGCGGAGCCGGATTACGCACCGGCAGGCGTTGTTTACCTTTACGGCGAAAATTCAGTTTTAGCAGACAGTAAATCCGGTGTACACGCTTATGGTTCCAGACATTACCCTGTCTGTGAATTACCTGAAAAAGCTTCTCAAATCCGTAGCGGGGATAGCGTTCAGCCGCTTCCGTCAGTGCCTGAACCACGGATTCGTCACGCCGGGTATCAGGCTGATAGAAAATACCGTCCTGCTCAGTGATAACGTCCCGCATGCCTGACGTACGCTCATCGCAAACTGCGAGACCAGATAGCTGGCGAGCTCACGCTTTATCACTGGTTTTAAAGCTTTTTTTTCAATAACGTCTTTCAGTGCCCGGCATTCCAGGCTCAGGTCGGCAAACATCTGTTTGAGGCGGCGGTTCTCGTCTTCCGGCTCTTTTATTTTCTTGATATCAGCCGCTTCCATCCCGCCATATTTGGCTTTCCAGTTGTAATAGCTGGCTTCTGAAATAGCAGCCTCACGGCAGACATCTTTCACCGTTCGTCCGGCTTCAACAGACTTCAAAACGGCGATAATCTGGTGTTCGGTGAATCGTACTTTACGCATGGTGATCTCCTTTTGGGGACATAATCAGTATGTCGGAAGATCTCTAAAAGTGAATGGTTCTTTTTACAGGGATACTTACAATCAGGGGCGCGATTTGCAGATAAGCTTAACCTGGTGACAGAACGCCGTGCACACCCTGTGTGTACGGCGTTTTTTTTTAAATAAAAATGAATCTCCCGGTTAATCACAACTGACTGCGTATCTGCACTCCTGCAGCCAGAAAGTACCAGTCCGAGATTAACTACCCGTCATATCGGCTGACGTCATTACTCATCACAACAAAATTCTGTCACTTCACCGCACACCTGTTCCGCATGAGAGATAAACGGCGCATGGGCAGCTTTAGCGATAACCACTGAGCGACTTCCGGGGAGTTGCGCATCAAGTAAAGGCACGATACGCCGTGGCACCAAACCATCCAGAGCCCCATAAATACGTAATAACGGCATGGCTAAGTTGTTTAGCTGAGCGCGAAGATCTTCATTACTGAGCAGCTGTAAACCACCCGCCAGCACAGCTTCTGAAGGCATAGGCCAATCCTGAATAGCCCGGCGAAGGTGACGGGTGTCTTCCCTTGCAGTGGCTGAACCCAAAGTTTGCAAGGCGAGAAAGCGTTCAACTGTGCGCTGAAAAACCATCTTCATTTGGTGCTGAAACCCCTGCAGGGTTTCAGACTTAATTCCCGGCCAGCTCTCACGCGCAACAAAACACGGGGACGATGCCACCGTTATCAATCGACTCACACTGTCAGCATGAGTGAGAGCCATCTGGGTCGCCACCAGTCCACCCAATGACCAGCCAAGCCAGATAGCTCGCGCAGGTGCTTCGCGGTGAACTGTCTCAACCATCTCCGCCAGTGAGAGTGCGGGAAAATTATGACTCCGCCCGTAGCCAGTCAGATCGACTAAATGCAGCCGGAAATGTGCACTCAATCGGGGGATCATGCCCTGCCAGACATCGGCATTCAATCCCCATCCGTGGAGCATCACAAGATCACGTTTTCCTGCACCGATTGTTTGCCAGTAGAGTGACGCCATGAGTTACCTTCCTGTTATCAATATTGATTGCCGGAGTGATAATGCTGACCATCCCTGCCCGCTGCACACTATGCCATGTGCCTCTGCGCCTGGCACATCATGGTTGTTGCAGCATTTGCCTCGCAACCTTGCGCCTCCCCTTTCCGCTCTGTTACGGATGTGGATTGCCTGCTTCTCACCGGGGATCATTGTGTGGCCGCTGCCTGAACACACCACCGCTATGGTCAAGATTAATCGCTGTCAGCGGCTGGCACGCACCGGTCAGTGAATGGGTAAAACAACTGAAATTTTCTTCAGCGCAGACTCTTGCGCCGCTGCTCGCCCGTCTGTTGCTCCTGCGCTGGCTTGAGGAACGTCGCTACTATCAGCTTTCCCGGCCTGAGCTGATCCTCAGTGTGCCATTACATAAAAGTCGAGCCTGGCAACGAGGATATAATCAGTCACAGCGGATTGCCAGCCTGCTGGCTCACGCATGCCGTTGCCAGTATCTGCCTGCCGCCATTATCCGCATCAGACGCACACGCATTCAGCATACTCTTTCAGCGCAGGAACGACGCCATAATCTGGATAATGCTTTTGCAATTAACGGCGATCTCACCGGGCGTGATGTTGTGGTAATTGATGATATTGTCACTACAGGCAGTACCTTGCAGGCAGTGAGTCGCCTGCTGTTAGCTGAAGGCGTCAGCAGTGTACAGGTCTGGTGCCTTTGCCGTACCTTGTCGCGACGCGAAGATGGGCGTATTATCGATTGTTAACCAGCAACCAGTGAGCAAAAGCCATGATCACAATTACTGATGCCGCACAGGAACACTTTGAAAAACTGCTCTCCAAACAGGAAGAGGGCACCCAAATCCGCGTGTTTGTCATCAACCCTGGCACCCCTGGTGCGGAATGCGGCGTCTCCTATTGCCCGCCAGATGCGGTGGAGAGTACCGATACTGAGCTTAAATTTGCCCGGCTTTCCGCTTATGTTGATGAATTGAGTGCCCCTTATCTGGAAGAAGCTGAAATCGACTTTGTCACCGATAATCTTGGATCGCAACTGACCCTGAAAGCACCCAATGCCAAGATGCGTAAGGTGAGCGACGATGCACCACTGATCGAGCGCGTTGAATATCAGTTACAGGCGCAAGTTAATCCACAACTGGCCAGCCATGGTGGTAAAGTTTCGCTGATGGAGATCACTGACGATGGCATTGCCATTCTGCAATTTGGCGGCGGATGTAACGGTTGCTCAATGGTGGATGTAACGCTGAAAGAAGGAATCGAAAAAGAGCTGCTGGCTGCATTTCCCGAGCTGAAAGGTGTTAAAGACCTCACCGAACACCAGCGTGGCGAACACTCATTTTATTGATCTCTGATGGAGTCAGGCTGCATTTCCGGCGGGTCATTGCCCGCCGGAGGTATGCTGATTCATCGCTTACGTGTGTCAACCAGTGCCATGGCAAGCCCGACGACCAAGCCGATAACATGCGCGCTGTTGGCAGTGGATAACCCAAACCAACCCACATAACCGACCACCAGCCAGATGATTGAGAAAACCATCAGACCCGGCTCAAGATGGATACCTCGCTGTGGATTTCGCTCACCATATAACCAGGCATAGCCCATCAGCGCATACACCACACCGGATAGCCCACCAAACATCACACCACTGAATTTGGCCTGCAACCAGCCACTGAGCAGTGCAGAGATCAGCGCAATCACAAATAACTTTCCACTCCCCAGCTGCCTCTCGATCATGCCACCAAGGTACCACCACCACATGAGGTTAAACAGAAGATGCAGCAGCGAAAAATGCAATAGCGCAGGGGTAAACCAGCGCCATAACTCCAGACGTTGATCAGGCACAGGCCATGACAACCAGGCCATCACGGTGTCACGCCCCAGTAACTGCATCAGAATAAAGACTCCAATGCATAGCAGCATCACGACCATCGTTAATCGTCCGGCACGCTGGCGGATGGTGCTCAGTAATGAAGATGATGGATAACGCAGGGCCGTATTAATAGTGCCTGATTGCCAGCTGGCGGCCAGATAGCGGGGATTCTCTGGTTCACGCAAAAATTGCTGCAGTTCCTGAGTTACCAGCGTCTGCTGAGTCTCGTCGTCGAGCCACAACACATAGTTGTTATCATGCTCAATCCCTAATTTCACACCCTGGGTTGCCATATAATCGACAAACGCCTGAGCCATACGAGGATTAGCAAATTCTGTGATTCGTACCTTCACTGTCGCTACTCTCTTCTGTCGGTTAAATCCTGATTGTCCCTGTTCGGGCTGTCAGCACTGACTTTCAGGCTGTTGTGGTATGTTGCGGCAAAACCTGATGCCAGGCAGCAAAGCCACCATCAATGCTGTAGACCTGTTGAAAGCCCTGTGAAAAAAGGTATTGCGCCACATTCTGGCTGCTGTGTCCATGATAGCAGAGCACTAAAATCGGTGTGGTCACTGGTGTGGTTTCGGTTAACAGTGAAAGACGCTCTGCTGTTAAGTGAAATGCGCCTGTCGGATGTGCGGCAAGGAAACTCTGTTCATCACGAATATCCACCAGACAAGCCTGATGTTCGGTTAACTGCTGGTAAGCCTGTAATACGCTGATACAGGTGAAATCACGCATAATAATTCTCACAAAGAAGAGAGGACACCAGGTAATTGTAACCTGTCCCGGTTCAGTAATGACCGGAGAATATGCAGGGAGATAGCAGATAAATTATTTGTCAGCTAACCGGCAAATCAACCTGACGGATAATGCGCCAGGCTGAGCATCGACATTAACACAATAATGAGAGGGGAAAGACGGAACAGAGAGCTTACAAAAACCCCATTCCGCCAGTACACGTGGTTAATCCACCAGCATGCGTAACATTCGGCGCAAAGGTTCTGCTGCACCCCACAGCAACTGATCACCTACAGTGAACGCGGAGAGGTATTCAGGGCCCATATTCAGTTTACGCAGACGACCTACCGGGGTTTTTAGCGTTCCGGTGACTGCGGCAGGCGTTAACTCACGCATGGTGATATCGCGGTCATTCGGCACCACCCGTACCCATTCGTTATGCTCTGCCAGCAGCATTTCAATCTCTTTGAGCGAGACGTCACGCTTCAGTTTCAGTGTGAACGCCTGGCTATGACAGCGTAATGCTCCTACCCGGACACACAAACCATCTACAGGAATCAGTTGTGCAGGTTGCAGAATCTTATTGGTCTCTGCCTGCCCTTTCCACTCTTCACGGCTCTGACCATTCTCAAGTTGTTTATCAATCCACGGAATCAGACTACCAGCCAGTGGTACACCGAAGTTATCGACCGGTAAAATTCCACTGCGGCCCATCTCCGTGACTTTACGTTCAATATCCAGAATAGCCGAGGCCGGATTCTGCAGCTCTTTAGCCACCTTATCATGCAGCATACCCATCTGGAACAACAGCTCACGCATGTGTCTTGCACCGCCACCCGAAGCAGCCTGATAAGTGGCGACAGAAGCCCACTCGACCAAATCATGAGCAAACAGACCGCCCAGTGACATCAGCATCAGACTGACGGTACAGTTACCACCGACAAAGGTTTTGATGCCACGGTCCAGACCCCGTTCAATCACCTGCCGATTGACCGGGTCGAGAATGATCAGTGCTTCATCTTCCATACGTAATGTTGAGGCTGCATCGATCCAGAATCCCTGCCAGCCGCTGGCCCGTAATTCAGGGTAAACAGAAGAGGTGTAATCGCCACCCTGACAGGTGATGATAATATCCATTGCCCTGAGTGCATCAAGGTCGTTGGCATCCTGCAAAACACCAGCAGCGACCCCAGCCAGTTCAGGCGCTGCCTGACCATGTTGTGACGTCGAGAAAAAAACCGGACGTATCACATCAAAATCACGCTCTTCACACATCCGTTGCATCAGCACGGAACCCACCATGCCACGCCAACCAACAAGTCCTACTGATTTCATATTGCCTCTTTTTGCAGTGATGACCCTGCATTATTCTGTTTTTTACGCTTTGGAAAAGGTGATAACACCAGACATTGCGGAATTGACTCTCTTGAGTCACCTGTTATTTCACCTGAGTTATAACTGCCTGTCATGGCCACTTTAAAGGAAAAACCTCTCCCTAAACCTGACAAAAACCGACAAAAGAGGCAAGCGATTTAAATCGATATCACGCGATTTTTTAGTAGCCGGGCTTATAACTTAGCTCAGCTTGCCTCCATCATCCTCTGTTGATGCTCAATCACATTCAGGGTATCTTCCACTACGTTGTCGAGCGTCTGGTTGATATTGACTGTTTGCACATCTTTTTCATCATTCCCTGGCTCTTCGAGAGTGGCAAATTGAGTCATCAGCATTTGTGGTTTGAAAAAATGCCCTTTTCTGGCCCGCAAACGCTGTTCAATGGTGTCAATATCGCCTCGCAGATAGATAAAGGTGAGATAAGGGTTACCCGCACGCAACGCATCGCGGTAGCTTTTTTTCAGCGCCGAGCAGACGATCAGGGACACTGCATTGGTTCTCTGCATAGCAAATGCTGCATCGTTGATCGCCTGTAACCAGGGGCGGCGATCATCATCATTGAGAGGATTTCCCTGAGACATTTTTTCTATGTTACTGCGCGGATGCAAAAAATCACCATCAAGGAAAGCAGCATGCGTCTGACAAGCCACTGCGTTGGCTACTGCTGATTTCCCACTGCCAGAAACGCCCATTAAAACAAACACCTGGTGTGCGCGTGAAACGGGTAACGTTGTCATATGAAGCTCTCCACTGAATGTCGTAAGGGGGAATTCCCTGTCAGAATAGGGTCAATTGTTATCGGTAACATTGACAGACCTGAGGGGATAAACGCAACAGATCAGGCAGGATAAATGTTTAAATGTGATACGGTTCAACTTTTATACGATAAGAGTCGCTCGCCTGTATCAGGCAGTGTCAGATACTGCCACCCATTGACAAGGTAAATCCAAGATTAACTGGCTGGTCCGATACCGGTTTACCCTGAAGACGGGCGAGCAACAGTAATGCAGCCTGCCTGCCCATCTCTTCACGCGGCGTGATAACCGTTGCCAATGGCGGATTGGTCACACAGGTAATGTTATGTCCATGAAACCCGGCAATCGCCATCTGTTGCGGAATACGCAGCCCCTGCCGCTGACACTCAAACATGGCACCGATAGCCAAATCATCGTTAGTACATAACAGACTGTCTGTCGCCGGAAAACGTTGCCGGGCTTCGCGTAACAGCTCACCCCCCATGCTGTAAGAAGATGCACCTTCCCGCATAATGCTGTGTGGCATTAATCCTGCTTCCCGCATCGCCTGTTCATAGCCTTGCTGTTTTAGCAGGGTACGCTCATCCAGACGGGCGCCAAGATAGACCACATGCTGATGTCCCTGACGGATAATACACTGCGTCATTTGTCGTGCCGCTTCTGCATTATCAAAACCTACCGCATGTTGCAGATAGGGTGACACACTGTCCATCATTTCCACCACCGGAATTCCCGCTGTTTCAATCATTCGTAAGCTGGCGGCAGTGTGAGTTCGTTCTGTCAGAATCAGTCCATCAATATTCCACCCGAGTAATAAGCGGATTTGCTGCTCCTCTTTCGCAGCGCTATAGCCGAAGTGACCAAGCATTGTCTGATAACCAGATTGATCAGTAACGGCCTCAAAACCGCGTAATACATCAGCGAATACCTGATTGGTCAGCGAAGGTAGTAATACACCTATCGCACGACTGGTGGCATTAGAAAGAATGTCAGGTGCACGGTTAGGAATATATCCCAGTTCATCCAGCGCCTGTGCAATGCGGCCGCGCAGGGCTTCAGAAACCTGATCAGCATTACGCAAATAGCGACTGACGGTCATTTTAGTGATGCCAACACGATCAGCAACATCCTGTAGCACTGGTCTTTTTTTCTTCATTGCGCATCAAATTGAGGAAATGGTACCCGTGAGTGTAACAAAAATGCTCACATTGGGTAGTTAAACCGGGGAGATTCTTCGCCAGAATGGCATTGCCATCATGCTTCCGGGGCGATGATGGCAGCGAACTGATTACCGATAATGGCTGCTTATGCTGGCAGATCGAAAAGTAAAACTTCGCTGGCTACACCCTCTGCCAAAATCAGTGAATCACACTCTGATAACGCAATACCATCACCTGCCTGCACCCGGATATCATTGATGGTCACTTCTCCTTTCACCACCTGAATCCAGTAATTGCGCTCGCTTGTCAGGGTGATTTGCTGCGCTTCCTGACCGGTTATTTGCCAGCGGGATAACGTCATGTCCTGACACACCTGAAGGGATCCTTGTCGCGTATCCGGCGAAAGAATAAGTTGCATACCAGGTGCATCGGGGAAACGACGCTGGGCATAGCGTGGCGGTAACCCTTTCTTTTCCGGCAATATCCATATCTGATACAGATGCAAAGCGTCTGTCTCGCTGGCATTGTACTCTGAGTGACGAATCCCGGTACCTGCACTCATCACCTGGAACTCCCCGGCAGGGATCTGTGTCTTATTGCCCATACTGTCCTGATGTTCTACCGTACCAGCGAGCACATAGGTGAGAATTTCCATATCCTGATGGGGATGTGTACCAAAACCTTGTCCCGGTGCAATAACATCCTCATTGATCACCCGCAAGGCTGAGAATCCCATAAACTGCGGGTCGTAATATTCGGCAAAAGAGAAAGTGTGATAGCTGTCAAGCCAGCCATGCTGAGCATGACCGCGCTGAAGCCCCTTGCGGTGATAAATCATACAATATTCCTCCATTTATTTATCTCAGCAGCAGACCCGGCGTGCCTCGTTACTGCGGCCAGTTACAAAAACGCAGAAAAAAGATGGCTCGGCCACCGGGTAGATTAAACCGTAATGCCCCCAGATGCCGGGGCTATCTGGTGTCACACAGATACCCTGGCGGGCTGAGTCTCAGTGTGTCAAATCGTTACCTTTGCTGATAGCGGAGAAAACTGTCTGCTGTATTCAAAATAGTTGAACAGGGTAATTGAGGTTGTTTCAAAAATTAAGATGCTCAGTCTGCTGGCTGAGCAGCAAGAGAGAGCAACGCGATGATGGCGCTGCAGATAGTTTCACGCGCTGTACCGAATAATGCTGCCGCATCAATAGCACCAGGATTATCAGTAATGATGGATTTCGGCAGTGTTAATCCCGGCATCTCTGGCACAAGACGCATTTTCAATCCACTGAGTACCTGATTCAGCTGTTCGGCACATTTCCCCCCACCATGACCACCATAGGTGACAATCATCGCCGGGCGCTGTTGCCATTCGCAGTAGAGATGATCAATGGCATTTTTCAATGCGGCGGGGTAACCCGAGTTATATTGCGGCGTCAGGAAAATAAACCCGTCGCCCTGAGCGATTTTTTCACTCCATGCACGAGTCCCGGCTGTCTGATAGTCGCCCTGAGCTGGAATAGCCGGTTCACCCTCCCCTGATAACGGCCAGTCACGTAAATCAATTATCTCTACGTCTGTTTGTGGTGCAACTTGCTGACATAACTGTGCTATCCACACCGCAATGTCAGGGCACAAACGGCGGGTACGCACGCTTCCCATAATGATATAAATCATCAGCATTATCTCCATCATTAAGTAAATGATTATTGTATCTATGCCATCTTACGGCCAGGTGCTTCTGCCTGTTTTCCCCTACCGTAAGGTTTTTTCCATGCGGTGATTCATCAGGGTGATACCGCCTCGCTCAACATATTGCGCTGCTGTCTGCTCAAAACCTTTAGCCGAGAAAAAAGGCTGCGCGGTAATACTGACATCGGCAGTGATAGCTTCAGCATGCTGTGCCCTGGCATGTTGTTCAGCTAGTACCAGCAACCCTGAGGCAATACTCTGACGCTGAAAATCAGCAGAGACAAACAACTTATCGAGATGCCAGCGACTGTCGAGAGTGATAAATCCCGCCATTCGCGAAGCCACCATTGCCACCCAGCCGGAAGCCTGCTGACAGTGATGAGTGAAAGTTACGGGTTCAATAGCAGACCAGACACGGATCTGCTCTGGTGAATAATCCCGGCAGGCTACCTCGCGTACAGCGCTAAAAAATACCGCCAGCTTTTGCTGCGCGTCGCCCGCACACCACCGCCGATAAACCACTTCAGAAGATGAATTTTGCATCCCTTTCCTGAACCTCATGCTCTGCCAAACACCAGACAATCGATAACGCATGCCCCGAACGCTACGTTACCGGAGGATGAAATGAAAAATCAATTGCAGGTCGTCATATCAGCCAGCACGCCCCTGGAACGCGAGAACGAAACACGAGAAAGGAACGCCGAATAATCAGAGTGTCTCACCCTACGTCAAATAACCGGATGTTTCAGCGCGCGTGCCCTCTGGCATTGTGCTGTCGATGCCTGCATTTTTAATGCAATTTTGATATAAATATATTTTTTATATTATTTATAGGAATAAAAAAGGCTTGCTAATTTATTAGGTATAACGACACCCAATACGCAGGTAAAAACGATGAAAAAACAAACTATTGCCTTTACGTTATTCGCCAGCCTGGCTGGCATCGCCACCACAGCGCACGCCGATAAACTCGACGATATCAAAAAAGCCGGGGTGGTACGTATTGCGGTCTTCGATAGTAATCCGCCTTTTGGTTATGTTGATCCGCAAAGTAAAAAATTGGTGGGCTATGACGTAGATGTCGCAGATGCCATAGGTAAAGCCCTGGGCGTAAAAGTCGAACTCCGTGCAACCAACCCGGCAAACCGTATTCCCCTTCTCGCTTCCAGGAAAGTTGATCTGATTGCCGCGAATTTCACCATCACCGATGAGCGAGCTAAAGAAGTGAATTTCAGTATTCCTTATTTCGCGACAGGGCAAAAATTTATCGCCCGCAAAGGGGTACTCAAAACTCCTGATGATATTAAAAATCTGCGCATAGGTGCTGATAAAGGTACGGTACAAGAGATTACCCTGCGGGATCACTACCCTACGGCTAAAGTGATCTCGTACGATGATACGCCACTGGCGTTTATCGCATTGCGTAACAGCAATGTACAGGCAATTACGCAGGACGATGCAAAACTGGTCGGCCTGCTGGGTAATCTGCCAGCCGCACAAAAAGCTGAATTTGAAATATCCCCGTTCAGCATCACCAAAGAGTATCAGGGGATTGGCATTCCAAAAGGCGAGGCACGCTTAACTGAATTCGTCAACGATACCCTGATCAAACTCGAGAAAGACGGTGAAGCAGTGAAGATCTACGACCACTGGTTTGGACCGCAGACTAACGCAGCTCAACCACGAGGCAGCTTCAAAATCGCGCCTTTAGCACAACAACCCAAAGCATAATTTACTCTGCTGGATAAGGCGCCTGATTAATGATTTTGCAATCTACCCCAGACTGGCTACTGGCACCACACTATCTGGGGTGGTTATGGCATGGCTTTCTGATCACTTTATGGCTCTCAGCTTGTTGTGCAGTAGCCGCAACACTATTGGGGCTGGCACTTGCCAGTTCACGTGATAGTGCCATTGCTCCTTTACGGGGACTGGTCATTGCCTACAGCAGCCTGTTTCGTGACACGCCATTACTCGTGCAGCTGTTTTTCTGGTATTTTGCTGCCGGACAAATCCTGCCGGCGGGGATGATGCAATGGCTTAATACCCCGCATTCCTGGGGAGGACTTTCATGGCCATCGTTTGAGTTTCTGGCTGGTTTTATCGGCCTTACCCTCTATTCCGGTGCTTTCATTGCTGAGGAGTTGCGGTCAGGTATTCGGGGAGTCGCCAGGGGGCAAAAACAAGCCGCACTCGCCCTCGGGTTAACCGGCTGGCAATCCATGCGCTATGTGGTGTTACCGCAGGCGTTAAAAATTGCTTTTTCTCCCTTGTCAGGCCAGTACATGAATCTGATTAAAAATTCATCATTAACCATGGCTATCGGTGTCGCAGAACTCTCATACGCTTCCCGTCAGGTTGAAACTGAAACACTGCGGACATTCCAGGCATTCGGTGTTGCCACAATACTCTACATTGCGAGTATTGCGCTGATAGAGGCGTGGAGTATGTGGTATCAACAACGTAAGCCTGGCGGAGAGCGATAAAATGGATTTCACTGTTATTCACGATAACTGGCGTTATCTGTTACTGGGTACTTTCCCTGAAGGACCTTTAGGCGGAGCCGCATTAACTCTGGTGATAAGCCTGGTAGCGGGTTTCTCAGCTGCAGTAGCAGGAACTCTTCTGGGGATTGCGCTTGCCATGTCGCGGGGGGTACTGGCTGGATTGTTAGCCGCATGCTTAGGTTTTTTCCGCGCGATACCGGTACTGATGCTGATCTTTTGGATCTATTTTTTACTGCCAATACTGTTTGGCGTTGATATCCCGGAAATTACTACCGTTATCTGCGCCTTAAGCCTCATCTCAGCGGCCTATCTGGCTCACGCAGTAAAAGCTGGCATTGTTGCCATGGGCCCTGGCCAATGGCAGGCCGGGTTATCACTCGGATTAACGCAATGGCAAGTATTACGGCTGATCATTCTTCCCCAGGCATTGCGTATGATGGTGCCATCGTTCATTAATCAATGGATTTCGTTGATTAAAGACAGCTCACTGGCCTATATCGTTGGTGTCAGTGAACTGACCTTCCTCGCCACACAGGTGAATAACCGTAGTATGGTGTACCCGATGGAGATATTCTTATTCGTCGCACTTGTCTATTTCATCTTTTGTCTGACGCTTGAGATCGTCGCCAGTCTGTTGAATAAACGTCTGAATGCCTCCGCCAGTGTACTGCAATCGCGCTGACCGATTGCTGGCGAAATATCGTGCAGTGCGAATTCACATCCTCAGGAAAAATCAGCGCCGATATTAACTATATTATCGGTACAAATGGCATCAACCCCCCACTGTAACAATAAACGTGCCCTGAGCGGTTGATTCACGGTATATACCAGTATCCGCAAACCAGCCTCTTTGAGTTCAGCGATACGTGCCTGATCCAGCGAGTGATGATTAAGGTGAACAGACACGCAACCAAGGGATTGAGTCAGCTCGCGCCAGTCACTACGCCACTCATCCAGCAGTAACCCGCGCGGCAGGGAGGGGGCTGCCTCTTTGGCAGCGAGTAATGCAGCATAAGAGAAAGAAGAGAGCAGCGGCAGAGGTTGTCCCTGCCACAGTTCTTCCGCAGCAACCGCCACAGTCGCGCCGGTGATTTCGTCTTCACCAGTGGTCGGTTTTATCTCAATATTTGCCATCATGCGATGCGTTGCACAACGCCCGGCCACCTGAGACAAAAGCGGTAATCGCTCAGCAGTAAAACGCGTATCAAACCAGCTTCCTGCATCAAGATGCGATAACGCATCCCAGGTCTGGCTGCCAGCAATACCTGTGCCATTGCTGGTGCGTTCCAGTGTGTCATCATGTAGCAGAAAAATGTGCCGATCGTTTGACAACTTGACATCAAACTCAATCATCCGGTGCCCGAGCAATGCCGCAGTGTCAATACCTGCCAGGGTGTTTTCAGGAGCCTGATCGCCACCACCACGATGAGCGACAATTGAGGGGTAAGGCCATTGCTTTTCTGTCATAACCGTCTTACTCCTTGCTGAGGATCGAAGAAATGGCATGATGCCAGTGGAAAGTCGAGCCACAGCACAGTGCCTGGGTCGGGACGTTCGTTGTGTGGCAGACGGATCACCACACGGTGCTGACCAATTCTTCCATGTGCGAGATTATCCGCACCCAGCATCTCCAGGGTTTCTACCTGCAACGGTATGCCTTGCGCCTCCGCGGGGAGCTGCTGAATATGTTCCGGACGGATCCCGAGGATGATCGACTTTCCCGCCCAGCCCTTCATGGCATGGCTCAGCGGCAGGGTTATACCCGGGGCCAGTTGCAGCAGGGAACCATCATCACTGACATCCACGTCTAAAAGATTCATTGCCGGAGCGCCGATAAAACTGGCAACAAAGCGTGTTGCCGGGCGTTCATAGATTTCCACCGGGGTACCCAGTTGCTCCAGTACACCTCTGTTCATCACCATCACCCGTTGTGCCAGCGTCATCGCTTCAACCTGGTCATGTGTCACGTATAAACTGGTGGTATTCAGCCGGCGATGGAGCTGTTGCAGTTCAAGCCGCATTTGTACGCACAATCGCTCTGCCCATCGCCACACGCTGTCGTTGCCCGCCAGAAAGCTCTCTGGGGAAGCGCTGTAATAAATTTTCCAGTTCCAGGCTGCGAGCCACTTCCGCTACCCGTTGCTGAATATGTGCTTTTCCCATCCCTCTGATTTTCAATCCCCAGCCCATGTTCTGCGCCACAGTCATATGCGGATAGAGTGCATAGTTCTGAAATACCATCGCAATACCGCGATCTTTCGGCTCCAGTTCAGTGACTCGCTGAGTATCGATGTTAATATCACCACTGGTTACCCTTTCCAGCCCGGCAACCATACGCAACAACGTCGATTTACCACATCCTGAAGGGCCAACCATCACCATAAATTCGCCATCATGGATGGTGACATCCAGTGGTTGAATTATCTGTGTTTTTCCATCATACGATTTTGTGACTGCCTGTATTCTGACGCCTGCCATAATCTATTTCTCACTCTCCACCAGCCCGCGGACAAACGCACGCTGCATCACTAACACCACCACCACTGGCGGTAACATGGTCAATAACATCGCTGACATCACCAGATTCCACTGCGTGGAACCATCGCCATTACCAATCATGCTACGAATACCGGCTACAGCTGTAACCAATGAGCTGTCACTGATAATCAGCAGCGGCCACATATATTGATTCCAGCCATAGATAAAGGTAATGACAAACAGCGCCGCGAGATTGGTTTTTGACAGTGGCAGCACAATGTCGCGGAAAAAGCGCATCGGGCTGGCACCATCAATACGCGCCGCTTCGATCAGTTCATCAGGCAATGTCATAAAGAACTGCCGGAATAAAAACGTCGCAGTGGCAGAGGCCATCAATGGCAGCGTCAGACCACTGTAACTGTCGAGCATATTGAGATTAGAAATTACCTCGACGGTAGGAAAAATACGCACTTCTACAGGCAGCATCAGGGTGATAAAGATCATCCAGAAAACAGAGTGCGCAGAGGAAAGCGGAACCAGACCAGGGCAAATGCGGAAAGGATCGAAACGACGATTTTTCCGGTGGTGATACATAAGGCCATTATGGCGCTATTCATTAGCATCACGCCAAACGGCGCACTGTTTTGCCCCACACCGTTATGCCAGATATGGCCAAGATTATCCCACAAGTGTGTGCCTGGTATCAGGGACATCGGCACCTGAAAAATTTCACTGTTGCTCAGTGTCGCCGCAATCACTGCCACATAGAGCGGGAACAATACGGTGAGGATACCCAGCCCGAGCATCACATGACAAAACAGATCCAACCCACGTCGATTTTCAATCATTGGTAGCGTACCTTTTTCTCGACATAACGGAACTGCAACACCGTCAGTGCAATCACCATTACCATCAAAATAACTGATTGCGCTGATGAGGACGAGAGATCAAGACCGGTGAACCCCTCACGGTAAATCTTATAAATCAGCGTGGTTGTCGCCTGCACCGGCCCTCCCCCTGTTGCAGCATCAATCACCGGGAAAGTATCAAAAAAGGCATACACCAGATTAACCACGACCAAAAAGAAACCAACAGGTGTTATCAATGGCAGCGAGAGCGTGAAAAAGCGCCGTACCGGACCTGCGCCATCAATCGCCGCCGCTTCAATCAAGGATTTAGGAATCGATTGCAGCGCAGCGAAGAAAAAGAGGAAGTTATAACTCATCTGTTGCCACACCGAGGCCAGTACCACGAGAAACATCGCCTGACCGCTATTTTGCGCATGATTCCAGTCGTAGCCCGCTACATCCAGGAAATGCGTAATCAATCCGACCCCCGGACTAAACAGAAACATCCATAGCACCGCCGCCACTGCCGGGGCAACCGCATAGGGCAGTAAAAACAGCGTCTGGTAAAAGGCTTTCAGACGCAAAACGTGGTCCACCAGCGCAGCAAAAAACAGAGAGACTACTAAACCAATCCCGGTGACCAACCCACTGAAAATCAGGGTAGTGAGGAATGTATCCAGATAATATTTTTCACCCGCGAGACGGGTAAAATTCTCCATGCCGACAAACGTATTTGATATACCGAAAGGATCAACACTCTGCACCGAATACCACAACGCCTCGGCGGCTGGCCAGAGGAAAAAAACCACAGTAATCACCAGTTGCGGCAATACCAGCAGATAGGGGAGCCCCCTGGAGCGAAAAACAGGACGGGAAGAGGACATGGCACCACTCTGAGCAAAAGAAAAATGACTTTCAGCCAGCAAGATGACTTTATGCTGGCTGAAAGCTTAAGGCGACTGGCTGTTACTGCTGTACGCTTTTCTCAAAACGACGTAGCAGCTCATTACCCCGCGTCACTGCACTATCCAGTGCCGCCTGAGGTGTGGTTTTACCTGTCCACACCTTCCAGCTCTTCATCAACGATGGTGCGAATTTGTGGCATATTGCCCAGACGCAACCCTTTGGTAAATGGCAACGGTGGCTTGTTCATCATCTGACGGATAGCGATATCGGCACCTGGTTTTTATCATAAAACCCTTGCTGACGTGTCAGATCATACGCCGCGGTGGTAATCGGCAGATAGCCGGTTTTCTGATGCCACTCAGCCGCGTTCTCTGGTTTCGCCAGGAACTGCATAAACTCAGCAACCCCTTTATACACTTTCGCATCCTGACCTTTCATCACCCACAAGCTCGCACCACCAATAATGGCATTTTGTGGTGCATTAGGGATCGTGGCGTCATAAGGCATCATCGCTACACCATAATTAAATTTGGCATAGTGACGAATATCGGCAAGCGAACCGGAAGAGGCTGTTGTCATGGCACAATCACCGTTATAGAACTTGGCGGTTGATTCATCTTTACGACCAAAATAGGTGAAATCACCTTTCTTATTCATCTCTTCGAGCAGCGCGATATGCTGCACCTGAGCGGGTTTGTTAAACAGCAGCTCGGCATTATTACCATCAAAACCATTATTCTGTGTGGCTACTGGCAGACCATTCCAGGGACTGAAGTTTTCCAGTTGAATCCATCCCTGCCAGCCACTGGCATAACCACAACGGACGCCGGCTTTACGCAATGCTTCGGCATCTTTCGCTAACTGCTTCCAGGTTTTAGGCGGTTGCTCAGGATCAAGACCGGCTTTTTTGAAGGCATCTTTGTTGTAGTAGAGCACCGGCGTTGAACTGTTGAAGGGCTGAGAGATCAAGTGGCCGGTTTTTGAATCGCTGTAGTAACCGGCAACGGCAGCCACAAACTGCTTTTCATCAGACGGGATTCCCGTCTCTTTGAAAACCTGATACACCGGCACAATGGCTTTTGACGCCATCATGGTTGCAGTACCTACTTCGTAAACCTGCAGAATAGCTGGCGCTTTTCCGGGACGCACAGCGGCAATACCTGCAGCCATACTTTGATCATATTTTCCTTTGTAAACCGGAACAACTTTGTAATCAGGGTGTGACTCGTTAAATCGTGTCGCCAGATTATTCACTTCCACACCTAACTCACTTTCCATTGAATGCCAGAAAGGAATTTCGGTAGCAGCCAGCGCCTGGCCGCTAAGCGTTAAACATAAGGCAATACCCAGTGTGGTACGACGAAAGGATAAAAATGATATAGCGGTTTCCTGTACCCAGTGATTTTAATCGCGTGATCGCGCTTTGTGAGGTTCGCGGGGTAACATGACATGCAGAAATGACACTTTAATAGAGAAAAAATGACAGAACGATGACAACGAAGTGACCGGGGAAGAGAACATTTCATAGGAGTAAATCGGGGTGCCGGGGAAGAAAAGGTACAGAGGGGGAAATCCCCCTCTGCCAGGGCAGGAGTTATCCCCCCAGATACGCGCTGCGCACCGCTTCGTTAGCCAGCAGTGCATCGCCAGTGTCTTCAAGCACAACATGGCCATTTTCCAGCACATAACCACGATCAGCCAGTTTCAGTGCCTGGTTCGCATTTTGCTCCACAAGAAAGATAGTCATCCCTTCCTGACGCAACTGCTCAATGGTGTCAAAGATCTGCTGAATAATGATCGGTGCCAGCCCAAGCGAGGGTTCATCCAGCAGCAGCAAACGGGGCTGACTCATCAACGCACGGCCGATAGCTAACATCTGCTGCTCACCACCGGACATTGTACCGGCACGCTGAATACGACGCTCATACAGGCGTGGAAAAAGCGCATAAACACGCTGAATCCGTTCCTGATACTGTTGGCGGGTGGCAAAGAAGCCCCCCATGGCCAGGTTCTCTTCCACCGTCATGCGGGAGAACACTCTGCGTCCTTCCGGAACGATGGCTATCGCCTCACGCATAATCCGTGCCGTTTGCCAGTCAGTAATGACCTTACCGTCAAACGTGACCTCACCTTCGCTGGCACGCGGTTCACCACAAAGTGTGCCAAGAATCGTCGTTTTCCCGGCGCCATTCGCCCCAATCAGGGTGACTATTTCACCCTGGTTAATATGCAGGCTGATATTATGCAATGCCTGAATTTTACCATAGTGAGTGCTTACATTTTTCAGAGACAGTATTGGCTGCATTTACGCTTCTCCCAGATAGGCGCGGATCACATCCGGGTTATGGCGAATTTCATCCGGTGTTCCTTCAGCCAGTGGTGTTCCCTGATTCACCACATAAATGCGATCAGAGATACCCATCACCAATTTCATATCATGTTCAATCAATAACACCGAGACCTTATGTTCGCTACGTAGTTCAGCGATGAGCTCATCAAGCTCATCGGTCTCTTTCGGGTTCAGTCCGGCAGCAGGTTCATCGAGCATCAGGATATCAGGTCGGGTGACCATACAGCGCGCAATTTCAAGACGACGTTGCTGCCCGTAAGCGAGGTTCCCAGCCTGACGATTTGCCAGATCCAGTAAACCAACACGCTCCAGCCAGCTGGCAGCATTATCCAGTGCCCCGGCTTCCGCTTTGCGGAATGCAGGACTCTTGAACAAACCGGAAAAAATACCGTTTTTCAGATGCTGATGCTGGGCTACCAGCAGGTTTTCCACCACCGTCATTTCACGGAACAACCGCACATGCTGAAAAGTGCGAACCACTCCCATACGGGCTATCTCTTGCCCTGGTAGTCCGGCAATATCGCGATCACGCAACATAATTTTGCCGCTGGTCGGACGATAAAAACCAGTCAGGCAGTTAAAGACCGTGGTTTTCCCTGCACCATTTGGGCCAATCAGCGAAACAATTTCCTGAGGCCGCAACTCGAGTGCGACATTATTCACCGCCAGCAAACCACCGAAACGCATCATTAAGCCGGTGACGGAGAGGAGTGGCATCATGATGACTCTCCTTTTTTATCCTGCGTCAATTGCAAGTGAGGCCGTTTCATCGGCAGTAATCCCTGAGGACGCCAGATCATCATCAGTACCATCAGACCACCGAGCACCAACATGCTGTACTCATTCAGGTCACGCATCAATTCCCGCGAGACCACCAGCAGAACGGCGGCAAGAATTACCGCGAATTGTGAACCCATCCCCCCCAGCACCACAATCGCCAGCACAAACGCTGATTCAGCAAAGGTGAAAGATTCAGGGCTGACAAAGCCCTGGCGGGCAGCAAACAGACTGCCGGCAAAACCGGCAAACGCCGCACTGATAGTAAACGCAGTCAGTTTAATCCGCGTCGGACTGAGGCCAAGTGCCCGACAGGCAATTTCATCTTCACGTAAGGCTTCCCATGCCCGGCCCAGTGGCATACGCAGTAACCGATTGATAATGAACAAAGTGGCTACCACTAACAGCAGCGCGACCAGATACAAAAAGATAATCCGATCGCCAGGATCATATTGCAGACCAAAGAAGTTATGAAACGTGTCCCAGCCGCCATCACGGACACTGCGGTTAAACTCTAATCCGAACAGTGAAGGCTTCGGTATCTGACTGATACCGTTCGGCCCGCCGGTAATTTCCGTGTTATTCAGCAACAGAATACGCACAATCTCACCAAAACCGAGCGTCACAATCGCGAGGTAGTCACCACGCAGCCTCAGCACCGGAAAACCAAGCAACAGGCCAAACAGTGCCGCAACTAATCCCGCCAGAGGCAGGCATTGCCAGAAGCCCAGACCGTAGTAATGGTTGAGCAATGCAAAGGTATATGCCCCTATTGCATAGAAACCTCCGTAACCCAGCACCAGTAAGCCTGACAGGCCGACGACCACATTCAGCCCCAGCCCCAGCATGACATAAATCAGTGTCAGGGTGGCGATATCCACCGTGCCGCGCGAAACCAAAAAAGGCCAGGCTATCGCCGCAATTACCAGCACTAAGAGGAAGATTTTCTGTTTGGCCGTCGAACCATCAATGCCTGGCAACACCACACCGGGTAAGGTGACTTTCTTTAACCCTTTCTGCCAGAGTGGTCTGAACAGCTGGAAAAAGAACACCACAGCGCAACCGATGGCAATCCAGTCCCAGCGCACACTTCCGGCGTTATTTACCACCAGACGAGTGCCGTCAAGATTAAGCTGCATGCCCACAAATAACGCCGCCAGCACCAGCAGCATCAACGCCGACACCACGGCATTCACGATGTTGAGAGACTTCATACTTTCTCAACCTCCGGACGTCCGAGGATGCCAGTTGGCATCACCAGCAATACCACTATCAGCAGGGCAAAAGAGACTACATCTTTATATTCTGTGCTCAGATAGGCTGACGTTAGCGCTTCGGCAATACCGAGAATCAGGCCACCCAGCATCGCGCCAGGAATACTGCCTATGCCGCCAAGTACTGCAGCAGTAAAGGCTTTCATTCCGGCCATAAAACCAATATAAGGGTTTATCACGCCGTAGAACTGACCAAGCAGTACCCCGGCAATCGCCGCCATCGCGGCACCAATCACGAAAGTCAAAGAGATGACCCGATCAGTATTGATACCCAGCAGGCTGGCCATTTTTAAGTCTTCGGCACAGGCACGACAAGCCCGCCCCATGCGCGAGTAGCGAATAAACAGCGTCAGAGCCAGCATTGCCAGTATAGTCACCACCCAAATGACCACCTGCATCGTAGAGATGGTCGCCGCGAACCCATTACTTTCCGCCAGTTTCCACTGGCCGGTAATCAGGCTGGGTAGTGCCAAATCACGCGAGCCTTGTGTCAGGCTGACATAATTTTGCAGGAAAATGGACATTCCTATTGCCGAGATCAGCGCGATCAGACGCTTGGAGGCGCGCACCGGACGGTAAGCGACGCGTTCGATACTCCAGCCATAAGCACTGGCAATCACCAGCGCCATAATGAAACCGGCGCCTATCAGTATCCAGCCGACATCAATGCCCATCATCATCAGACCAGCGATGACAATAAAAGAGACATAGCTTCCGATCATATACACTTCGCCATGAGCAAAGTTGATCATGCCGATGATGCCGTAAACCATGGTATACCCAATGGCAATCAGCGCGTAGGTGCTGCCCAACGTCACACCGTTGAACATTTGCTGCAGAAAATAGAGGAACTGCTCGGACATACTTTTAATACCTTACACTTCTGTCCATCCAGATGGAGAGAACGAAAAACGTCTGGTGAGTAGTCACCAGACGTTCACTGTTACCGGAAATACAGAGCGCATCATACAAGCAACGAGCCGCCTGATGGCTCTGAAAACCGACAATAGCTTACTTTACCACGGAAGAGGAACCGTCGGCATGCCATTTGAAGATACCGAATTCAAAGCCTTTCAGGTCACCTTTCGCATCCCAACTCAGATCACCCATCACAGTAGGAACCGGCGCGCCACTCTTCAGATTTTCGACAATTTTTTCAGGCTCATCGCTTTTGCTGCGTTCCATACCCGTTACCAGAGACTGCAGAGCTGCGTAGGTTGTCCAGACAAACGGGCCGGTAGGATCTTGTTTTTTCGCTTTCAGAGCATCAACAATCGCCTGGTTAGCCGGAACCTGATCGTAGCGTTTTGGCAACGTCACCAGCATGCCTTCTGATGCGGCACCCGCGATGTTAGACAACGAGGCATTACCTACCCCTTCCGGCCCCATAAACTGGGTTTTCAAACCAGCTGCCCGCGACTGACGCAGAATTTGTCCCATTTCAGGGTAGTAACCGCCGAAGTAAACAAAATCAACATTCTCTTTTTTCAGACGTGCTACCAGCGTCGAGAAATCTTTATCACCCGCGGTAACCCCTTCAAACATCACGACGTTGCCACCGGATTTTTTCAGGCTATCTTGTACCGCACGCGCCAGACCTTCACCATACTGCTGTTTATCATGAATCACCGCGATACGTGCAGGTTTGATAGTATCAAGAATATACTTAGCAGCAGTCGGTCCCTGATCGGAATCAAGACCGGTGGTGCGCATAATCAGTTTATAGCCACGGGTGGTCAAACCGGCATTGGTCGCAGCCGGAGTGATCATCACCACACCTTCATCTTCATAGATGTCTGAAGCTGGCTGAGTGGAAGAGGAGCAAAGATGCCCGATGACATAACGGATACCGTCGTTGATCACTTTGTTGGCTACCGCTACGGCTTGCTTGGGGTCACAGGCATCGTCATATTCTACGCCAACCAGCGTATCACCATTGACGCCGCCTTTGGCATTGATATCAGCAATTGCCTGTTTAGCACCGATAAACTCCATATCACCATACTGTGCAACCGGTCCGGACATGGCACCAACAATCGCCACTTTAATCTCTTTTGCCATCGCTGTGTGGCTCATTGCCAGTGCTACACAACCTGCCAGTAAGGCTTTACCTTTACTGATTTTCATTTTAACTATCCTCTTCGCTGTCTGTTCATTGTATCCCGCAACCACATAGATTCCCCTCCTGAACCGTGAGTTTCTGTCGTGCCTGCGCCGGGAAAACTCTATTTGGCTGCCATTAAACAGGAGTTATCTTCGATAGATCAACCCATTCGTCGATAAAATCGGGCATCTTTTAGCATAAAAAACCAAATGGCAGGGGGGATGCAAGGGGAATACACAGTTAATATCACTTTTTATTGTTTTATATTCAGGATTAAAATCCAAAACAAGCAGATAACAGAGAAAAAGAACGCTGTTTTTACCCGCAATTTTAACCTGCCTTAACCGTTGAAAATAAGCTACATTATTCGCCCTTTTTCTTGTGAAAATACCTGATGAAGCTCACCATAATCAGACTGCAACACCTCGCGCCCCAGGACCAGCTGGATTTACAAAAAATCTGGCCAGGCGATGACAACGAAGCCTCATCACTGTGGCTGAATCCATTTTCTGAGCTGTATGCGGCACGTTTCAATGCACGTCTGCTTGCAGCGGTGCAGGTGGTGTGTGACAAAACCGAAGGTGAGTTGAAGCACTTTGCCGTACGCGAAGCGACACGGCGACGCGGTGTTGGGCACTATCTGTTACAGGAGGTGATGCAAAGTCACCCGGCGATAACCCGCTGGTCTGTAACCCCCCCCACAGAACCCTTATCCTGCGCGGCTGAAGCGTTTTTAATCGCTGAAGGCTTCATACCGCAACACCATTGCTGGGTAAAACAGCGATAATCCCCTTCCTGCCGCCTCATTTACTGACCTGTACAGGACAGAGGGCCGGAGGGGCATTAATACCCGACGCTTTTTGAAAACAGATTAACGATTAAAACCCCGGCAATAATAAACCCCAGTCCAATCATCGCTGGTAGATCAAGCCGTTGTTTAAACAGGACAAGGCTGACCAGCGAGATCAGGATAATGCCGACACCTGACCAAATTGCGTAAGCGATGCCCGTCGGCATGCTCCGCAGCACCAGGGAGAGGAAGTAGAATGAGATGGCATAGCCACACAAGGTCGCCAGTGTCGGCCACAAACGAGTAAAAGAAACAGAGAGTTTCAGACAACTGGTGGCGATTACTTCAGCAACAATGGCAATCAGCAGATAAAAATAGGTCATCACAATCTCACTTATCAAAGTAATCGCTTCATCTTAACCAAGCGCCTTCTCAGAAACCAGAGCGATAACCTGCGGCTATACCCATACCCTGCCAATAAACAAACATCACCCGATGATGGCGGTGCATAAAAGAGTCCTGTCGTACGCCTGATGATAAAAGACACATCGATCAGATCCCCCAACCCTCTCTGTTATTTCTCGGCGACGTTACCGATCCGCTGGCAGCAAAAACCGAGCACGGCGTTCATATCTGGCGACCTGAGCAGTGTGTGGGACAGGGTCGTTTCCCCGGCTGGCTATCGGAACATGCATTGCGTTATCCACATGAATTTTCCGGGGGCAACACCAGCGTATTGCTATTGCACGTGCCATGGCGCCAAAGCCGCGGATGATTATTGCGACGAGGCGGTATCTGCACTGGATGTTTCAATCCAGGCCTAGGTAGGATAGCCCGTTTCACACCGTATGCACGTAGCTAACATCTAGCCTGCCATCAAAACGAATACCAGAAAAATCGTCCGACTCAACCGCTGCCAGGCGGAATTTTTCAACTGAACGCTGCAATAATTCAGTCTGATGCTCCAGCGCATGAGACGCCGCGGAGATCTCTTCCACCAGGGCTGCATTTTGCTGAGTGCTCCCATCCATTTGTGTAATCGCGATACCCACCTGAGTCACTCCTTTACTCTGCTCAGCTGATGCCTCAGCAATGTGTCTCATCACCTGCGTGACACTGGAAATAGCCTCCACGCTCTGATTCATGATATCTCCCGCTTCACTCACCTGACGGGAACCTTTATCTACACAGGTGGCCGAGTTATGGATCAAGGCCTCAATCTCTTTCGCCGCATCAGTACTGCGCTGAGCCAGATGACGGACTTCACTGGCGACGACAGCAAAACCTTTACCCTGTTCGCCAGCCCTGGCCGCCTCAACAGCAGCATTCAGTGCCAAAATATTAGTCTGAAAGGCGATACTATTAATCGTCGTAGTTATTTCTACTATTTTTTCTGAACTGTCCGATATCTCCTGCATTGTCTTCACCAGACTGTTCACTAACTGCCCGCTTTTACTGGCCGTTGTACTGGCTGACAAAACCTGTGCGCTGACATCTCTGACATTCTCTGCGTTCAATTCCACAGCTGCGGTAATCTGCTCCATACTGGTCGCTGTTTCCACCAGTGCGGCCGCCTGCTGTTCTGTGCGGGAGGAGAGCTCATTATTCCCGGCAGCAATCTCAGTGGCACCACGACAGATATTTTCAGTACCTGAACGTATCGCCCCCACAGCCTCGCGCAAACTCTCCTGCATATTACGCAGTAGCGGCACCAACTGGCCGACATTATTACGTCCTTCATCATGCAGTGGCTGACTAAGATCGCCATCGGCAATTTGCTGAAAATGCTGGCGAAGACGAAACAGGGGTTTCACAAGAAAACGCACCAGATAACGGTCAGTAAATAGTAACAGCGCCAATCCTGCTAACATGGCGGCTATGATAATGTTTCTGGTGACTATCATCAGAGAATCGACCTGTTCGCGGGCACTATCGAGTCGCTTTTCTGCCGCCTGATTATACTTATCTACCATGGCTCCGAACTGACGGCTCAGGCCGGGCGTAATATCAGTGGCATGAGTTTTATATTGCTCGAAGGTGCCATTGCGCGCTAATTCCATCTGCCGGAAAACGCCTTCGTCATACAATTTCTGCCATGCTATGACCAGCGCATTAAATGTCGCATCATCAACCGAGTCTGGATGATCTTTTTTAAACAAAGATAACTGTTGCAGCATATTCGTTCGCTGCCTGCTGCGCAGATGCAAAATCATTGTCAGTAAGCACTTTACCCGCGGCTTTATTGTCCATTACGCGTGCCAGACGGGTGATAAAACGAAAGTACTGATCATTGCCCATACTGAGTACTTTCATTTGGGTTACCAGTATGCGGTCTGTTTTATTTCGTTCAGTCTGCGCGTTCAGTGAATAAACGCTGTAGATACCCACACAGCTCCACAACAGGCAGAAAAAACCTAACATGCCAAACAATACTGCTCTGATTGAAACATTCCTGAAATATCCCATATCTGCACCTTTAGTTTTTGTGACAACCACAAGATAAATTGCCGAAATACTCACTATCCGTGTCAAATAACAGGTCACGCCAAAACGCACATTGCGAATAAAAAACAGATATTTCAACAGGAAATAATAAAGTGCGTTACGTGATTCAACTTCCGGTATTAATGTAAATTTATCACAATTAGATGCATTCAACTTTACAATTAAATAAAGCCTTAATGACCTGCCTGCATCAAAACTCGTTGACCAGATAATAGAGGATGGCACTTATCAGTGCCGGTGATACTTATGAGGCTCTCTCTGATACGGGCGCGGGGAGCAATAATGCCATTCAGGGGAACAAAAAGAACACCGACGACACCCCTTATCTTCAATCCCTTCTCAGAGAGCGTTATCACCGGTGGTCTGTTCTTTTCGTTGCAAAGCAAAATCCCGGGTAGCACTGGCAGTGACACCTGCTATGAGCTTTACAGAGTTTCGGGTCGATTCTCACACCCATGCTACAGTCAGAAAAACTATGGTGCGCGAATGATTGATGGAGACTGTTACTTACAGAGCAGCAGTAACGTGCCGGTTGACGCCACAACGTCAAGCTTGAGTGGGACACTCACCAGATGGGCTCTGAAAATCTCCGCGACACACAGGGCACAAGGGGCATTAAAAACCACTTCTGAGCATCATGATAATCCCCCGGGACCTCGCTCGCTGTGGTCCCAGGGGGCAGGCAGGGTCTGTTCTGCCAGACAATATCTACCTTCCGCTTTTATGACTCTTTTTTTACTCGCTGAGTTATCGCTTCGAGCGAGTGCCCTTGTGTTGCCACACCAAACAGCGTCACTACCAGTACCCCAATTATCAGTACGGTTGTGGTCATCGTGAAGACCCCGGCAAAGCCCAGCGATGCAGAAAAAACACCAATAATCGACGGCGCCAGGATACTCCCGGTTCGCCCAAACGCGCTGGCAAAACCACAGCCCATAGCACGGATCGGAGTTGGAAAACTCTCTGGTGTATAGGCGTATAACCCGGCATAACAGCCATTGAGAAATAACGACAAAACTGCCGCCATACAGAGAATAGAGAGTGGATCGCCCGCCTGGCTGAGAAACCATGCACTCACGGCACTTCCCAGCAAATACAGCGCAATGATGCGTTTTCTGTCCAGTCTGTCGAGCAATAATGCCGCAGAGAAATAACCCGGAATTTGTGCCAGATAGATCAGGATGGAGTATTCAAAGCTGCGTGTTACCGTAAACCCTTTAGCCACCAGCAGTGAGGGTATCCAGGCAAAGAAACCGTAGTAACAAAAGGTGATAACGAGCCAGATCACCCAGATAACCAGCGTTTGCTTACGTAATTGAGGAGAAAACATGATACACAGCGCTCCCCAGAGAGTGATTTTCTCGCTGTTCTCACGGACAGGCAGTGACGGTTGTTCCGCAACCGGAGGTAGTGCGCGACCGGTTGCCTTTTCAACCTGTTGTTCCAGAGTCTTCACAACCTGTTCCGCTTCTTTTACCCGGTTTTTACTCAACAGAAACCGTGGTGATTCTGGTAAACCTCTTCGCCACCACAACAGCATAATAATCGGCAGTGCCGTGATAACCTGAGCCCAGCGCCATCCTTCATCAAATTCAGGCACCACAAAACGACCGATCAGTGCTGCACCGACGAAGCCGAAAGAGAAAAATCCGGCCAGCGCCCCGATAAACCAGCCTCGTTTTTTAGGGGGAATAAATTCACTCAGGAATGGGGCGATAATGACACTCTCAGCACCAGTTCCCACCCCAGCAAGCACTCTCGCCACCAGAAAAACCGTAAAGTTAGGTGACATTGCCGCCACCAGCGTCATCAGACAATAAATCGCCAGCGCCCAACACATCACCACTTTACGGCCAAATCTGTCACCGAGGTATCCGGCAAGCAGCGCACCAATCAATACGCCTATCGGAGAAGCTGAACCGATTAGCCCCAGTTCAGCAGAAGACAACGACCAGATTCCTTTCAGGGCGGGTAATAAAAATGCCACCATCGCAACATCCATGCCATCAAATGCGTAACCAAGGCCACCAATCAGCAATAGCTTACAGTGGGGACTACTCAAAGGTAGCCTGTCTAATCTCATCAATAACGACATGGTTTTCTCCCCTTACGGAATGCATCTTTCACCGACGGCACTACAGACGTAATGCCTGACGGGTACAGTCATTACCGTCATGCTGTGAGTCTGTTTTTCACGATCTCACCACGACTCATGATCAAAGGCAGATGTTTGCCCTGTCCGGTTAATAACGAGATATCCTCAAGCGGATTACCCTCCACTACCAGCAAATCAGCGCTGGCCCCCACCGCCAGACAACCAATTTCGCCCTCCATACGCAATAAACGGGCAGCGATGGTCGTTGCACTACGTAAAATGTCTGCCGCTGGCAGCACAGTGGCGCGGAGAGTTAACTCATCGGATTGATACTGATGCATATCACCTAACAAATCACTGCCGTAAGCCATCGGTAAACCAGCATCAGACATCACCTGCAAACTCTGTAAACCCGCTAAACGCACATGATCGATCTTGGCGACAGAATCAGGCTGTAAACCATACTTTTCACCTTCCTGTTGCAACATTTCATAGGTTATCAAGGTCGGACAGGCGATTGCGCCTTTTTCTGCCGCCAGTGCAGCGGTTACAGGGGAGATAAGATTGCAATGTTCTAATGATCTGACGCCACAAAGTACCGCCCGTCGAATACCTTCATCAGTATAAAGATGCGCACTGACATACGTCTGAGCATTAGCCGCTTCCTCAACGATAGCCTGCAGCTCGGAAACGGAAAAACTGAGAAAATCGATAGGATCACTGGGCGAAGAAACCCCGCCATTGGCCATCACTTTGATAAACTCAGCCCCCGCTTTTATCTCTTCCCGCACCGCCAGACGCACCGCATCAATACCGTTACATACCCGTCCAAGCGCACCGAGTTTACTCTGGTAAAAATCGGCACTACGGCTGTCATAGCGACCACGATAATCCGTATGCCCTCCGGTCTGTGAGAGGGCTTTACCACAAATAATCAGCCGTGGTGCGCAGAGTAATCGTTCATCAACGGCCTGTTTTAACCCGTAATCTGCACCGCCGACATCGCGTACAGTGGTAAAACCTCGCATCAACATGGCGTGCATGATTTTTCCGGCACGGGCAGTTACCAATGAGTCGGGTAAGAGTGCATTTTTGGCAAGATCAGCAGTGGTTGCGATAACATGAACGTGGCAGTCAATCAGTCCGGGTAATACGGTTTTACCCTGTAAGCCGATGACAGTTGCATCAGGTGCTTCAACAGGTTCTGTTGAAATCGCAGCAATGACACCATCACGCACCAGCAATTGATAGCCAGCGGTGAGTCGATGGTAATCACTATCAGGAAGTGTCGAGTTGATAAATAAATAAGAGTGGCAATGATCGCTGGCAAACAAAGACATAATACCCCCAGTGACAGGCCGTTTAATGGCCCTGATGGATCACAATGCGTGATCAAGGTGAACACTGGAGAATAATCACAATTCTGTAACACAGAAAAATGAAAAAAAAGCATTCTGACATGCATATCCGGCATACTTCATCGCCAGGTACTCATCGTTTACCCCGTGTTAGCAGCCAGTTTTTAAACATTCTTACCGCACGTTTTTCGTAACGATGCCGGGGCGTTATCAGGTGAAAACCTCCTTTCTGACCGGCCTCTGCGTCGGAAGCAAGCACTAACTTTTTCTGATCCAGCAGATCATCAATAACCCCCCGCCAGGCGAGCGCAATGCCATTTCCCATCACGCTTAATGCAATCAACGCCGGGTAGTGATTCACTTTCATAGTATTAACTGATGGTTCGATCATCACCCCCTGCGCCTGAAACCAGCACTGCCAGCTCATCCATTGCGATTGTGCATCGTCCAGTACCAGTAATGGATAATCAGCCAGCTGTTCAGCAGATACCAGTTTACCATCCGGCAGTAGTTCCGGCGAACATACAGCAATCACTTGTTCATCAAACAGCTTAATACTCTCATACAGTGGCAGCCCTTCTCCCTGCAGATAGTAGATCCCTGCATCAAACTCAAATTCTGATAAAGATGCCATTCTGTCGCGCACTATGAAATTGATCTTTATTTCCGGACAGGCGCGCCTGAAATGTGTCAGGTGATAGGGGATCCAGAATTGTGCAATGCCACTGGAACTGGCAATCGTCAGTTCATTCTCACTGTTGTGCTTCATGATCGCAGCGGTAGCTTCAGCACACTCCTGCAGCAGGAAACGGACATGCTGTATATATTGTTCACCCGCAGGGGTCGGCACCAATGCATTACGTTTACGCTGAATCAAGGTGCGTCCGAGCGAAGTTTCTAACAGGGCAATTTGCCGGCTTACCGCGCTTTGTGTCAGATTCAATTCTGCGGCAGCACGGGTGAAACTACTTAAACGTACCGTCGCTTCAAATGCCAGCAGGCAGTGCAAAGGAGGGAGAGGTGAAATCGCCATCGTCGATCCCGTTATCAGACAGAGAATCAGACATCGTAACGGAAAGCTTCCAGGATTGAGAGCGACCCGGTCATAGGGATCTCTTATCGCGTTAGTTGCGACTTACCGGAAACAAAAACACCGCCCTCAGGCGGTGTCAGAAGAGAAACCAGCGGATATCTGTCAGGCCTCAATGGCGACACGTAGTTTTTTCATGGCATTTTTTTCCAGCTGACGAACACGCTCAGCAGAAACACCGTATTTGTCAGCCAGCTCCTGCAATGTGGTTTTACTGTCGTCATCCAGCCAGCGCGCACGGATGATATCCTGGCTACGTTCATCCAGCCCCAGCATCGCATCGCTGAGTTTATCGGCTGCATGTGATTCCCAGTTGTCCTCTTCTATACCATCGGCAAAATCAGAAGATTTATCCTGCAGGTACATCATGGGAGCCATAGAACGGCCTTCGTTTTCATCCTCAGGCACCGGATCAAACGTCATATCCTGAGCAGCCATACGTGACTCCATTTCCAGCACATCTTTGCTGGAAACGCCCAGTTCACGGGCCACCATCTCTACTTCGTCCTGATTAAACCAGCCAAGACGTTGTTTAGATTTGCGCAGGTTGAAGAACAGTTTACGCTGTGCTTTGGTGGTTGCTACTTTAACAATCCGCCAGTTCCGTAAAACGTACTCATGGATCTCTGCTTTGATCCAATGAACAGCGAAAGAAACCAGACGCACACCCACTTCAGGATTAAAGCGACGTACCGCTTTCATTAAACCAATATTCCCTTCCTGAATCAGGTCTGCCTGCGGTAATCCATATCCGGAATAGTGACGAGCAACGTGAACAACAAAGCGCAGATGAGACAGAATCAGCATTTTGGCTGCTTCCAGATCACCCTGGTAATGCAGCCGTTCAGCCAGCGCTTTTTCCTCTTCGGCAGTCAGCATAGGACAAGCATTAGCAGCCCGCACATATGCATCAATGTTGCCTAAAGGAGCAATAGCTAAAGTATGCATTTCTTTGGTCATTCAAATCCTCTCCTAAGTAAGCATGATTGGTTGCTTAATCATCCCTTGACTACTTACACCAGACTTCGCCGGGCTAAGGAATGAAGAAGCACACTCTGTGCTACTTTGACGATAAAGTTATCCACAAGTTCAATCTTCCTGTGAATAAAGTTTTCAACAGTCTGTTTTTTCTGAGTGTTAGCGCATAAAACAGAGCGTGATAATAAGACATTATAGCAAAAAATAACAGGCCAAAAGCTAGTCGGGCGTAAACTGACGTAAATGTTGTACTGTTGCGAGCCAGGCCGCAATCCAGCCAATCATGGCGGAAATCAGTAATAACAACAGGCTTTCATCCCAGGCGAGTCCATGTAGTGTAAAGGTTGTACCAAAGACAGTTGCCACCTCAGCCACCACGCTGCCGAGGCGAAAAACCAGTATTTGCGATAACAGCAGTGACAACAATGCACCACTCAACCCCAGCAGAGCACCACCATACAAGAAGGGCCGCAGAATAAACCCATCGGTAGCACCAATCAATTTCTGTACATTGATGGTATCGCGCCGGGCAAAAATGGTCAGCCGAATGCTGTTACCAATCACCAGGAACACCGCTACAACCATCAGTACCCCTATTATTACTGCAATTTGCCCGACCAAACCGCTTAATGCAGCCAGCCTGGCGAACCAGCTGTCATCCATTTTGACATCGTCGACACCATCAACTTTGGCAATTCTGTCGCGCAGTGTCTTCATCACCTCCGCACCCTGAAAAGCCAGTTCAGGGGTAATGATCACCACGGCAGGAAGAGGGTTCTGCTCCAGCATATCCATCGCCCCACCAAAACCCGACCAGTTGCGAAATTCACCCATCGCCTCTTCCCGCGACAGGTAATTCACCTTTTCCACACCCTGCTCTTTTTTCAGTGTGTCCACCACGCCCAGCGCGGCATTATCATCAAGGGTTTTACTGAGATAAACGGTAATTTGCGGTGCCGGATACCACTGTTCAGCCGCCTGACTGACATTTTTCCAGACCAGAAAACAGACACTGGGCAGCGTCAGTGAAATGGCAATAACAACAACAGTCAGCAGCGTTGTCAGTGGCTGCCGCCACATATCTGAAAGCGTGCCATGCAGTGCATAGCGCCATTGTTCACCCCATCCTCCCTGCAAACGCTTTGCTTTGGGTTTCTGGCTGGCAGACGCTGTTGTGCGACGCTTATTCATGACGTTCCCCTCCATCCAGCCGTCCCTGATTGAGGGTCATCAGTCGATAATGGCGTCTGGCAATTAATCCTTTATCATGGGTCGCCATTAACACGGTGACGCCCACCCGGTTAAACTCCTCAAAAAGCCGCAGTATCTCTTCCGACAACGCATCATCAAGGTTACCGGTTGGCTCATCGGCCAGTAAAACCGCCGGTTTATTCACCACCGCCCTGGCAATACCCACGCGCTGCTGCTCACCGCCGGACAACTGAATAGGATAACTTTTTGCTTTATCAAGCAATCCAACTTTATCGAGTGACGCCGACACCCGCCGACGGATATCTTCACGGCTGGCGCCGGTTATCACCAGCGGAATAGCGACGTTGTCGTACACAGAACGGTCCATTAACAGGTGGTGGTCCTGAAAAATCATCCCAATCTGACGACGGAGAAAAGGCACTTCGTTATTTTTCAGACGACTGATGTCATGTCCACTGAACCAAATGTGTCCTGCACTGGGTCGCTCAATGCCACAGATCAATTTAAGTAAAGTACTTTTACCGGCCCCTGAATGGCCTGTCAGAAAGGCCATCTCACCCGCCTGCAGATGAAAATCAGCCCCCTGAAGCGCCTGCCGTCCGCCGCGATAGGCTTTACTCACTTGCTCAAAACGAATCATTTTCCTGACTCCTCCTGAGCGAAAAGTGCATCAATAAACTCACCTGAGCGGAAAGGGCGTAAATCATCAATACCCTCACCAACCCCGATATAGCGCAGAGGAATAGCAAATTGATCAGCGATAGAGAAAATCACCCCCCCTTTTGCCGTACCATCAAGCTTGGTAAGCGTGATGCCTGTCAGGCCGACCGCGTCATTAAACAGTCTGGTCTGACTGATAGCATTTTGTCCTGTGCTGGCATCAATAGTGAGCATCACTTCGTGTGGTGCCTGCTCATCAAGCTTTTTCATCACACGGGTGATTTTTTTCAGCTCTTCCATCAGATGCGATTTATTCTGTAAACGACCCGCTGTATCGGCAATCAGGACATCTATCTGTCTGGCTTTCGCCGCCTGAATCGCATCAAACACCACTGAGGCGGAATCTGCACCGGTGTGTTGCGCAATTACCGGGATATTATTTCTCTCTCCCCACACTTGCAACTGCTCTACCGCGGCAGCACGAAACGTATCACCCGCCGCTAACATCACTGATTTTCCCTGTGCCTGGAATTGACGTGCGAGCTTACCTATCGTGGTGGTTTTCCCCACACCATTGACACCCACCATCAAAATAACGAAGGGGGTTTTACCCTCTACCTCCAGTGGAGCTTCGACAGGCGCCAAAATAGCGGCCATTTTCTCTTTCAGTAAACCGTAGAGCGCTTCAGCATCTTTGAGTTGCTGGCGACTCGCCTGCTGTGTCAGATGACTAATGATCTTCTGGGTGGTTTCCATCCCCACATCGGCCACCAGCAGTTGTTCTTCCAGTTCATCAAACAGGTCATCATCGATTTTTTTACCGCGGAACAGGCCAATAAAGCCCGCACCAAGGTTCTGACGGGTTTTGAGTAATCCTTTCCTGAGTCGGCTGAAAAAACCCTCTTTAGCCGGAGCTGCTGGCTGCGGTGCTTCCACACTCTTGTCGGGTTCATTAGCGTCATCGGCCTCAACCAGGTCGCTTGCACTGACTGGCGGCAGAGACGGTTCTGTTTCCTGCGCGGGATGACTCTCGGTAGGAACCTCTTCTGTCGCGGTCACCTCAGCACTGACAACGGGTTGCGGTACAATCGGCTCCTCAACCTGAACAGCATTGCGCTCACTGTCATCACTGGCGGCAGGGGGAACAGCGGGCACAGCACTCTGTTCTGATTCTGGCTCAGGTTGGTGCTCAGCGTCAGTGGTATACCCGGCATCTTTCTGCTGATCAGTCTCCTCATGAGTGGGAAATGTGGACTCTTCCTCTACGGTGTGGGAGCTCTGTTCCTGCGTTGCTGATGGTTTTTCTTCACTACCCAATCCCAGCCAGGAGAAAAAACCGCGTTTCTTATTTTTTGCCATGTTACTACCACACTCCTCATGGGAAACATTGGTCTGTTCTGAATAGGTGTAATTGTCATAGTTTACCACTTTCCTGTTAAGGCACCACTGCCCTGTTTTTTTACATTTCCTCTCTCTGTGAAGACCGCTAAACTGTAAGGCAAATAATGATGGGTTTTACACTATGAATAAAAAAAATCGCACCAGCTCCGGTGGCCAGATCAGGATCATCGGAGGGCTCTGGCGTGGAAGAAAATTACCTGTCCCGGACAGTGGCGGGCTTCGTCCTACCACTGATCGGGTACGTGAAACGCTGTTTAACTGGCTGGCGGCTGATATTCAGGGGGCTCGTTGCCTTGACTGCTTTTCAGGCAGTGGTGCTTTAGGGCTGGAAGCACTATCGCGCCATGCGGCGAGCGCAACCCTGCTGGAACTTGAACGCCCGGTCGCCAGGCAACTGGAAAAAAACCTCGCGACTCTGGGTGTAGCTGAAAGCACAGGACGAGTCATTAATACCAATACCCTCACCTGGCTCGCTCAGACGGGCGAACCTTTTGATATTGTCTTTATTGACCCGCCTTTTCGTCAGGGGCTTTTACAGCAGACGTTATCTTTGCTTGAACAACATCAGTGGCTCGCTGAGACGGCGATGGTCTATATTGAAAGCGAAACTGAAGCGGGATTACCCGATGTACCAGCAAACTGGCATTTACACCGCGAAAAACAGGCGGGTCAGGTAGCATACCGATTATATCAAAGGCAGATGGAAAATGAGGACGAGTTACCATGCTGATTAACCTTGGCAAA